>CALGLU010000067.1 GCA_937959275.1 uncultured Saprospiraceae bacterium
TGATAATGCAAGACAATCAGCACTTAGACCTGAGACCATAGAATCAACGTCAGCTCCTACAAGCTCACCTTCATAGCTCAAATACCAGATCAAGCATGTCCCAGCACCAGTCTCTTCAAAGTCAACCATCGATATTGAGTCAGGTGTACCTAAGATTATTGAGGTGTCAGCATTTGTAACTAGCCATTGTGAGTTTGTTGCTGTATTTTCTGTTACTTTAATTAAGTCATTTGCAATTGAATCAGCAATACTATCACCAACGCAAAATGTAAACGGCCCACCAGTAATTACACTAGCCGTGACCTCGCATGTATCGGTACAAGCAGCGCCATCAATATCTCGAATCACTTCTAAGCTGTTTGATAATGCAAGACAATCAGCACTTAGACCTGACACCATAGAATCAACGGCAGCTCCTTCAAGCTCACCTTCATAGCTCAAATACCAAATCAAGCATGTACCAGCACCAGTCTCTTCAAAGTCAACCATCGATATTGAGTCCGGTGTGCCTAAGATTATTGAGGTGTCGGCATCTGTAACTAGCCATTGAAAGTTAGATGCTGTGTTTCCTGTTATTGTAATTAAGCTATCTGCAATTGAATCAGCAATACTATCACCAACGCAGAATGTAAACGGTCCACCAGTAATCTGACTAGCCGTGATCTCGCATGTATCGGTGCACATAGCGCTATCGTCTCTGATAACCTGTAAGCTGTTTGATAGAGAAAAACACCCACTTAATCCAGATACAGGCTGACTCAGTCTAGCACCTATTAATTCACCATCAAATGCTAAGTGCCAGAGGAGAAATGTGCCTGGACCAGCTCCGTCAAAGTCAACAGCAAAGGGAGTGGTTGGTAATCCAAGAATTGTAGTTGTATCAGCGTTTGTGAGGACCCATTGAGAGTTTGATCCAACATTGTCTGTCAAGGTTATTTGATTACTTGGGATAGTATCCGCAACACCATCTCCGACACAAAACATGAAGGGACCTCCAGTAATGGTTCCACCTTCTGGCTTGTTGTGTCTGACAGCCAAACTATTTGATAAATCAAAACAACCACTAATCCCCGAGACTAGTGAGTCGACGGTAATTCCTGATATTTCTCCGTCGTAATTTACATTCCATAAGCGACTTGTGCCATTAGGATATCCATCAAAGTTGAGCGTACTTAATGAATCTGAAAAATCTATGATAATTGTACCGGCATTATTCGTTACAATCCATTGAGAATTTGCCCCTGTTGTTCTGATTAATCTGATGGAATCACTTGGAATGGTATCAATAATTCCATCTCCAACACAGAAAGTAAATGGTCCTCCTATTAAACGGCCGCCATTTGGTTGGTTACGATTTACTGAAATGCTATTCGATAAATTAAAACATCCCTCGATGTCATTGGCATTTAATCCGATCTCTGCGCCAACTAGTGTATCCTCAAAACTCATATGCCAGATCAAGCAGGTACCAAAACCAGCCGAATCAAAATCGACTGATTCATAAGTCGGAGGAAGTCCTAATATAATGCCTTGATCATCAGTGACGACCCATTGACTATGACTACCAGAATTACCGCTTAATGTGATTCCATCGGCGCCAATTGTATCTATTTCACCATCGCCAACACAAAATGTAAAGGGGCCTCCTACTAAAGTTCCACCAGCTGCTTCACATGGCGGAGCACAATTTTCACCTTCTAAAACACGATTGACAGTAATACTATTCGAAAGGCTTAGGCAGCCTTGTATGTCATTTGCATTCATACCTAATTCAGCACCTACTAAACTATCTGTAAAGCTTAAATGCCATACTAAGCAAGTGCCAGCTCCTACACTTTCAAAATTGACAACGGTAAATGATGGAGGTAAACCTAATATAATGCCTTGATCATCAGTGATGACCCATTGACTATTTAATCCTGTATTTCCAGAAAGTGATATCTGATTAGCTGCAATTGTATCAATGACACCATCCCCTACACAAAAGTTAAAAGGCCCTCCTGCTAGAGTACCACCATTTACATTGCAAATTGTATCACATGTTAATCCATCTTCTTCTCGAACGACGGTTATACTATTTGATAAGTTAAAACAGCCTCTCAGTCCAGAGACAAGTGAATCTCGTGTCGCCCCTGTAAGCTCACCATCATAAGATAAATGCCAGAGTAAGCACGTATCAGCATCAGCCTCATCAAAATTAACAGCAGAAGGTGAAGAGGGGAGACCTAGTATGACATTCGTGTCCGCATCAGTAACAATCCATTGGCCATTTGCACCAGATTGTCCAGATAGAGTAACGTCTTCAACAGCAATTGTATCTGGAATTCCGTCTCCGACGCAAAAGGTAAAAGGGCCTCCAGATATGCTGCCTCCTTCAGGTTGAAGACGATTGATTTGTATACTGTTTGAGACATCAAAGCATCCTGTTATCTCAGATACACGTCCGCCAACAATAGCTCCTGTCAATTGATTATTAAAACTGATATGCCAAATTAAACATACACCTGCACCCTGATTATCAAAGTTCACATCTGTTGGTGAGTTAGGTAAGCCTAAAATGGAATCACCAGCAGCATTTGTAACAACCCATTGCGAACCTTCACCGCTTATATTAGCGACTGTGATCGCATCAGGTGCCAAGTTGTCTGCAATGCCATCTCCGACACAAAACGTAAATGAACCTCCAGACAAAACACCACCGATAGGATGAGATCTATTAACCACTATACTATTCGATAGACTAAAACATCCACTTAATCCTGAAACGGGACCGTTAATAACAGCGCCATTTAATTGACCTTCGTAACTTAGATGCCAGATACGGCAGGTGCCTGAGCCCAAGTCTTCAAAGTTAACGTCACTTGGTTGTGCAGGCAAATCAAGTATTGTAGCACCAGTTCCATCGGTAACTACCCATTGCGAATTTGGTCCACTATTGCCAGATATGGTGATAGCAGTCGAATCAATAAAATCTACATTACTGTCACCACTGCAAAACGTAAATGGACCACCTGTCAATACGCCGCCATCAACCATACAGGCGTTTTGGCAAGCTGCTCCATCTGTTAGTCTTGTGATAGAGATACTATTTGAGAGGCTAAAACAGCCGTCAATTCCTGAGACTGGCTGGTTGACTTCAAGTCCTTCTAATGGTCCACTATAACTTAAATTCCATAATAAACAAATACCTTGTCCAGTAACATCAAAATCAACATCGCTTGGTGAATTGGGAAGATCAAGAATTGTCATACCCGTTGCATCTGTTATGATCCATTGATTGGTAGTTCCCACATTTCCACTCAAGCTGATTGCATTTGTTGGAATATTATCGGGGATGTTATCTCCAACGCAGAATGTGTATGGTCCTCCTGAGATAGTTCCACCATTGGCGCTTCCAGTAGCACTTCCAAATACTTTTAATTCATCAATATCCCAAACTGAAATTTGTCCTCCTGCTGGATTAGGACAATATGGAGTCAACTGAAATGAAAAGACAGTCGACTGAGTTACTGAGAAATTTGCATCTCCAGAAAAATCAAAACTGGCTTTTGTCCAAGTCGTTGTAGCGTTAATATCTGTATCTGCAAAAACACTCTGACCGTTAACAAGTACATTGACTGCATATTTTGTTGGGGTATTATTAATTCCAGCTCTTCCGTTAATCCAACTAAAAAAGACAGGAGATTTTTGATAAAACTCGAATCCTGTTAATTGACCTGTACCTGTTTCATTAGGATCTACCTGGATATCAAACCGGATTGCTTGTTCACTGTTGGGTCTGTAGTCACAAGATAAATCTGCACCAACGCACATAGCAATACTACCATTAACGCCTGGCGTACAAGAATGCCCATTTTCTTGTGGCGTCGTTCTATAGAGGTTATTACCGACTACAGAGAGCGTAGAACAAGTCGTTGAGCTACTTGTAAATTCTGAGAAGTCTGCGTTAGAACCACCAACATCAGCCATACAAGCATCGATGGTGAAATGAATAAATGCTTGGTCTTCTTGCCCAAACATTGTCTGGGAGAATACTAGCAAGCTGAGGGAAAGTGCTGTAGTAAATTGTTTCATAATCGGTAATTGAGAATTTTCAGTTTTTAGAAGTGAGATTATATTTAACACCGAGACCTGCGTTGATATTTCGCAGATATGTTTTGGGATCAGTATCAGTTTCAGTTATGGCTAATGAATTCAATGAGCGACCTAATGAACTATTGAATGTGATATGGAATCTTTGACTTAATGCATACTCTAGTCCTAACTGCGCAGATAAAGACGTATAGTCTTGGTACGCTTTATTGATAGATACAGAGCTCATATTGAATTCCTTTTTAATTTCTCCATCCATCATGATTTTTGTTTGGAAATCGCTGTTTACTTGATTTAAAAAATGGCGGCTCAAATTAAGGCCAAAGTAAGTGTGAAGCTTGCTACTGCGAAAAGCCGAGTACCTAGCTGAAATGCCAATACCGTAAGCAATGAGATGTTGGGTAATATCAGAACTCGTTGAAATAACATTGGGCACGACTTCATTTTCATTGAATAAGACCTTACTATTCATGATATGAGAGCCCAGAGGTGTAATGATTTTCATAGGCATATCATATTCCATTTGATTATTAACAATAGACATATTGCTCTGGTCAACTGGAGAACTTTCATTGTATTGGCTGTTATTGTTGATCTTATTGTAATGAAATGTTAGACCACCAGACCATTTGCTATTGAGTTGATAATGTAATCCTGATTCAAAATAATGACCAAAGCAAGATTTATCATAGTTCACTAGGTTTTGATTGGTTTGATCAATTATATTATTCATATAGAATGAGGATAGATTAATACCAGAACTCGCCACGAAGTAAAAACCTTTGTTAATACTGTTCTGCCGATCAAAAGAAGCGACTGTGGGATATTTTGATAAGAGTTCTTGAGGAATTATCAGTCCACTTGCCACTATTCGGTTTAACCTTGGGAAGGTTAAAAGAAGGTCTTCTGTCTCATCTACTCTATCGAACAAAGGGGAATTGCTTAGCAGATGTATGCTTTTTTGTTGATTTTCAATTGTATTATTTGTACCTGCGTGTCTTGAAGTAAAATCGGAGCTATTAGCAGCTGAACGACTAGAATCCAATGGATTAGGTGGTGCAGAAGATTGATGCGTTTGATTATAATTTTTTGTAAAAACGTTTACTATGTTTTGATTTTCAGAACGGACCAATGGGTTGGGCTTAGCGTTATTTGAAGCCGAGTTTTCTTTAACTGTCTGAGCTCTTGAAATCGATGATTGTTTTACACGCGTTTGGTCTTCACTAGCAGATGCCGTACTCGATTCAATAGCAGTGGAATGGTTTTGACCAACACTCGGCAATGATGCTTGTTGATTAGAATTCGGTTTATTCGTTTGATTTGCGATTAATTTATCTTCTATTTCTTTCAATGATTCTTGGACATCATTGATTTGGCGATTTTGAGTGATAATGATCAAAGAAAGTAATCCAATGATTGTAAAAAACAGAAAAGCTAGAAATAATCGCTTTCTTTTTGATTGTGTAGTCTGTTGAATAGAATCAATGGCGTTAGTGAAAACGAAATCTGGTGGTGTACTCCAGTCACCTGACTCACTATTAATATTTTTCAATCTAGATCTAAAGAATTTTTCAATTCCTTTTTTTTCAAATTCGCTCATATGCTCTGTAGTTAATTAAATACTCTACTTTTTGCTGGAGTATTTTTCTTGCTTTAAAGTATTGAGATTTAGATGTGCCCTCAGTAATGGCAAGCTTTTCTGCAATCTCTTTGTGTGTATAGCCTTCAATAGCATGCATGTTAAATACTGCTCTATACCCGTTTGGTAATTGTTGAATAATTTGAGTCAGTTCTTCGGCTGTCAAATTATCAATGGGTGTTAATCCTTTATATATCGCTTCGTTGTCGGGATCTACCTGCAACAAACTTCTTTTGTGGAAAGCGCTTCGTAAATAACTCAAACATTCATTGATGATGATTCGATTGGACCATGCTGAAAATGATCCTTTGTTCTCATCATAGGTTTTTATGTGACTAAAAATCTTAATTAAGCTATTTTGTAGAACATCATTAGCGGTTTCACGATCACTCAGATACCTAAGACATATCGCATACCACTTATTTTTATGCAAATCATACAAATGGCGTTGAGCCTTTGTATCGTTTTTGCAGCAGCGTAATATGATAGTTCTATCAAGCATTATCGAAAAAGCGTATTCGCTTTCATTTAGATTATGAAATGATTCAATAAATGGTTGCCTTCAAATTCTCCAATATTTAAGATAAAGACTCTTACAGTCAGTTAGCTTTAAATATTGTCATTTAAAAGACTAAATTCTCGATTGATTATGTGTATAGATCTGGTATTGATCGCAATCCAGATTGTTGCTTTGGCTCTAAGTTACAACTCCGCAGCTAAATAACTAGCCTGTTTTATAGCTTTTTTTGCATCAAGCTCAGCCGCGACATCCGCTCCGCCTATAATATGTACGGGTAAACCCTTAGTTTTTAGTTCATCTGCCATTGCTCGCAAAGGCTCTTGACCTGCACAAATCACGATATTATCGACAGCTAAAATCATCTGTTCTTCATTGTATTTGATATGTAATCCTAGATCGTCAATTTTGATATACTCAACATTGGCGAGCATTTTTACTTGTTTCATTGCTAAGCTAGCTCTATGAATCCAACCTGTTGTCTTGCCTAGGTTTTTACCATGTTTGCCCGTTGACCTTTTTAAAAGGTAAATCTCCCGAGGTGATGGAGCTGGTAGTGGTTGATCAGCTAATGATCCAGGCTGACTATGCTTCATATCAACACCCCATTCTTTCATGTATTCAGAAATATTTAGAGAAGGTGATTGCCCCTCATGTGCGAGAAATTCAGCCATGTCAAAGCCAATTCCTCCTGCACCCACGATAGCTACTGATTTACCGACAGGCTTATTTTTATATAAAACATCCACATAGTCTAATACTTTTGGGTGGCTTATGCCTTCTATATCCAATTGTCTAGGTACCACGCCTGAGGCTAGAATAACCTCATCAAACTCACCTGCAAGTAGCGCAGAGACATCGACGCGTGTATTTAGATGTAGTCGGACACCAGTTAATTCGATTTGTTTTGCATAGTATCTAATGGTCTCTGCATATTCTTCTTTACCAGGGATGACTTTGGCCATATTAAATTGTCCACCAATTTCGGCCTCAGCTTCATAGAGGTCGACTGAGTGTCCGCGCTGGGCAAGTAGGGTAGCAGCTGCCATGCCTGCAGGTCCTGCACCTACTACAGCAAATTTTCGAGCATGTGTTGTTTGAGTGAAATTTAATTCTGTCTCATGACAAGCGCGAGGATTGACTAAGCAAGAACATACCTTTAGTGAAAATGTGTGATCTAAGCAGGCTTGATTACAAGCGATGCAAGTATTGATTTCATCAGATCTTCCTTCGATGGCTTTCAAGACTAATTCGCTATCTGCTAAAAACGGCCTCGCCATAGAGACCATATCTGCACAACCATCCTGTAATATCTGTTCACCAACTTCTGGAGAGTTAATCCGATTCGTGGCTATCAGTGGGATATTGACTTCACCCATCATCCGCTTTGTTACCCAGGCAAATCCACCACGTGGCACCATTGTTCCAATCGTCGGTACTCTCGCCTCATGCCATCCAATACCTGTATTGATAATAGTAGCACCTGCTTTTTCTATTTCTTTAGCTAATTGGACGACTTCCTCCCACGAGCTGCCATCCTTCACTAAATCAAGCATCGAGAGTCGGTAAATGATAATAAAGTTTTCACCAACTCGGTCTCTAATTTTTTTAATAATGGCAATGGGAAATTTAATTCGATTCTCATAAGAGCCTCCCCATTCGTCAGTTCGTCTGTTCGTTTTGTTGACGATAAATTGATTGATGAGGTATCCTTCAGATCCCATGACTTCTACACCGTCATAGCCCACGCTTTGAGCTAATTGAGAAGCATGTGCATAATCCTCTATTGTTTGTTCTATCTCTTCAACTGTCAATGCTCTTGCTGGAAATGGTGAAATCGGTGCTTTGGTGTCACTGGCTGACACATTGTTTTCAGTATATCCATATCGACCAACGTGTAGAAGTTGCAAACAGATTTTGCCATCTTCATCATGGACCGCTTTAGTGATAACTTTATGCTCGTCGGCAACTTCTTGTGTAGTAAACGGATGGCCAATAGGCAGGGCATTTCCCTGTGCATTTGGTGCAATACCTCCTGTTACGATTAAGCCGACCTGACCTCTTGCGCGCTCAGCATAGAAAGCAGCCATTCGCTCGATGCCACCTGGGATTTCTTCTAAACCAGTATGCATCGATCCCATCAGGACCCTATTTTTTAAGCTTGTAAAACCTAAATCTAATGGACTTAATAGCTTTGAATACGCAGAACTCATAGTTGAATAATTTAGTGAACTAAAGTAAACAATCGATCGAAGATAAACTGGAGTCAGCATTGATATTTTCTTGACTTAAATCACTTTCATCGAATGGATTACTTTCTAAGCCAGAAAATGTAATAGTAATTTTCAAGAATGTGCAATTTGAAAATCATACTCATTCTTGCCATAGATCACTTTAAAGAAGCTAATACACCCATCAAATGAAATCCGCTACCTCCAAGAACAAAGAGGTGCCAGATCGGATGACCATATGGGATGCGCTCATTGGCATAAAAGATAGTCCCCAGCATATAAGAAATCCCGCCAGCAGCAGCATACCAAAGTGTCTCAGACGAACAACTTTGTATTAATTCTTGGACATCAAAAATGATAAGCCAAGCCATGGCTATATATAAATACAAGGATAGCTTTCTGAATTTTGTGCGAAACCATAATTTATATATTGTTCCTAAGAAGGCGATAAACCAGACGGAGTAAAAGACTCTCCAGCCACTACCGCTCGCCATATTAATTAATACGTATGGTGTATAAGATCCTGCAATTAAATAATAGATACCGATGTGATCATACAAACGGAACTTCTCTGTGCGCGGATCGTGAATTCGCTTTGCCCAATGATACCTCGTGGAGGCAGCATAGAGCACCACCAGACTGAGTCCAAAAACGATCGTTGAAAACGTAGCATACGCAGTGGATGAATTAATTGCTCTATTGACCATCATGATTGATAGTAACAGGAAGGCTAGACATCCCGCAGCATGAGTCCATATGTTTAAAGTCTCATTCTTGTGAAAATATATTTCGGCTGTTGTCAAATTTTCTTTCCGCTTAGTGCGGCTTTGATTGTTTTGTCCATGGCTTTTTCAGCAAACGGAGCAGTGTATGTATTGAGGGTTTGCATGGCAGCATTGATCTCATCTTTGGTGCCTGAGTCTACATGAGTTGCAAGTGACTGAATGAGACTTGTTGTTTGCTCAAATTCATCATCAGTTAAAATGTCACGGTGTTGTGTCAAAAACTTATTGGATGCCAGAAGGATTCCATTGGCTTCGTTTTTAGCTTCTTGTAAGACTTTAATCTGCATGTCAGCTTCTGCATGTTGGAGGGAGTCGATGAGCATGCGCGCCATATCTTCTTCACTAATCCCGTAGGTTGATTTAATCTCTACTTCGGTGTTGACTTCAGAACGCAATTCTTTGGCTTTGACTCTGAGGATACCATCTGCATCAATCAAGAATTGGATTTCTATTTTAGGCATGCCGGCAGCCATAGGTGGGATGCCGCTTAAGACAAACTCGCCCAGTTTTCGATTATCGCTTACCAGATTTCGCTCACCTTGATAGACTGCTACCTTAAGTTTTGTTTGACCATCGACTGAGGTTGTGTATTGTCTGCCGAGGGCTGATGGAATTTTGCTGTTGCGCGGGATTAAGACATCCATTAAGCCACCGATTGTCTCTATGCCTAGTGAGAGTGGTGTGATGTCGAGGAGCAGCATGTCTTTGCGATTGCCAGCTAGGATGTCGGCTTGAATAGCTGCGCCAAGGGCGACAACCTCATCTGGATTGATCTGATGCTTAGCTGGGCGATTAAAAAATGCTGACACTTGTTCGATGACATAAGGGACGCGAGTAGAGCCACCGACGAGTATCACTTCTTGAATGTCTGATATACTTAATGTAGAGTCAGCAAGGGCTCGCTCACAGGATGTAATAGATTTTTGGACTAAAGGTTTTATGAGTGATTGGAATGTTTCTTTTGTGATAGAGACAGACTTACCGCTGATGGTCGTTTCGAATACTGACTTGGAGCTTAATTGCTTTTTAGCTTCTTCTGCCTGAGTTCGCAATTCTTGGCCGAGTGATTTATCAGCATCTATTTGTTGTTCTGTGAGGTCTAATGCCGCCATCCAATGTTGAACAATGACTTTGTCAAAATCGTCACCTCCCAAAAAGGTATCTCCATTAGTGGCGAGGACTTCGAAAATACCACTTTGAATTTCAAGAATTGACACGTCAAAAGTGCCGCCACCTAAATCATACACGGCTACGACTGATGATTGTTCACGATTGATACCAATGCCATAAGCCAGACTAGCTGCGGTTGGTTCGTTGATGATGCGTAAGACATCCAGTCCAGCTAATTTGCCAGCATCACGTGTGGCTTGACGCTGAGCATCATTAAAATAAGCGGGGACTGTAATGACTGCTTTCTGTATCTCTAGCTTTAGTTCTTTTTCAGCATTCCGTTTGAGTTTTTGTAATATTTTTGAAGATAACTCAGTAGGTGTATAGAACGTCTCATCGACTTTAATTTTGACAAGGCTCTCAGTATCTTCATCTATGATCTCATAACCCAAAAATGAATCGAATTGGTCTACATCCCCAAACGATTTACCCATCAAGCGTTTGATAGAATAGATCGTCCGTTCTGGATTACTGACCAAATGATCTTTGGCAGCTTCTCCAACGATAACGTCCCCTTTTGGATCAAAGTGGATGATAGAAGGGACAAGCGTATGCTTTCCATGTTGGTCCTTTATAGCATACGGCTCACCATCTTTTATGAATGCAATTAAGCTATTGGTAGTCCCTAAGTCAATACCAACTATAGTTGTGACCTGCTTTTCTGCTTTGTTAACGGTCCCATCCTTAAGATTTATCGAAATTTTAGCCATGTATCCCTCGTGTGAATGAATTTTGTTTGTGATGTCAAGTCTATATAACCCACAAGACCACAAATAGATTTTAATTCTACTACAATATTAAGCAGCTTTCTGTATTTGTAGGTTTAAAAAGCGAATGATTAGCTATTTTAGCTTTTACATCAACTGATTAAAAAGCAATGTTGTTTAGTGTAGTGAGTATCATGTTAATCTCCAATGTGTCAAGACCCATTGTCATTTCAAGCTTTGCTAAAGCGCAAAACCCGCTGGATAACAGTGCCGTAAATCCTAATCCTTTTTTGATCAAAATCGAGTCAAGCTATGATCAATTCAATATTTGATAACCGAACGACTCGGTTATTTTACGCGTTGGGAGGATTTTTTATTGCAAATGCTTTAGTGGCCGAGTTTGTCGGTGTGAAAATTTTTTCTGTTGAGCGGACACTTGGAATTGAACCGTTGAATGTGACACTATTGGGCATAGAGGGTTTGGGGTTGAATATGACGGCAGGTTCTATATTGTGGCCAATCGTATTTGTGATGACAGATGTGATCAATGAGTATTTTGGCAAGCGGGGCGTGAAGCTTCTGTCTTATTTTACCGTAATTATCATTCTATATGCCTTTGTGATGGTGTTTGCAGCCATTCATCTAGCACCAGAATCGTGGTGGCAGACCATTAGTGGTATAAATGAAGCGGATGATACATTAAGTCTGACAAATATGGATTTGGCATTTAACAAGATTTTTGGGCAAGGATTGTGGATCATTGTGGGGAGTTTAGTGGCATTCTTAGTTGGGCAAATTGTAGATGTTGCTGTCTTTCAAAAAATCAAATCATGGACTGGAGAGCGAAAGGTATGGCTAAGAGCAACTGGATCTACCTTGGTTTCTCAATTTATTGATAGCTTCGTGGTTTTATTTATAGCTTTTTATATAGGAGCTGACTGGGATTTGGTTCGTGTCTTAGTAATTGGTTTGGTCGGATATACATATAAATTTTCGATGGCCATTTTGTTGACGCCTTTAATTTATCTAGCACATTATCTGATAGACTCCTACTTGGGTCACGATGTAGCTGATAAGCTGAAAACCAGTGCTCTTGCTACTTAATTATACATCATGTTTCCAAAAAATACGAGTCAAACGACTAATACAGTCTTAATGCTTAGGCCATCTAATTTCGGCTTTAACGCAGAGACAGCAGTAAATAATGCATTCCAATCTGATGACGAATCTTTATCGAAAGAAGAAATTCAAAAGCAAGCTTTGATCGAATTTGACAATATGGTTGAAAAACTAGGTCACTATGACATCGAAGTGATGGTTGTCGAGGATACGAAAACGCCGATTAAAACGGATGCTATATTTCCAAATAACTGGTTGACATCCCATGAAGGTGGTTATGTTGTTACTTATCCATTGTTTTCTCCGATTAGGCGACAAGAACGGCGTGAAGAAATTATAGATGAAATGGCGCAGTCATTTGTCGTTTCCAAGCGATATTCATTTGATTATTATGAAGAAAAGAATCAATTTTTAGAAGGCACAGGTAGTATGATCTTAGATCGCGAGCAGAATAAGATCTATGCATGCTTAAGCGAACGAACAAATATCAAGGTGTTGGAGAAGTTTGCCGTGTTGAGTAATTACTCTAAAATGATCTTTCATGCCACAGATCCAGAGGGATTGCCAATCTATCATACGAATGTAATCATGACCTTAGGGACAGAGTTTGCAGTCATCTGCCTTGAATGTGTAAGAGACTTAGATGAAAAAAAGGCACTTATTAAGTCACTTGAAGCTGATAATAAGGAGATTATTGATATTACTTTTGAACAAGTACGGGCATTTGCAGGGAATATGTTAGAGTTAAAAAAGCCAGATGGATCGAGTCTTGTTGTCATGTCTGAGCAAGCCTTCCAATCACTTGAGCCAGAACAAATAAATCAAATCAAATCGAAGGGAGATTTTATGTATACAGCGATACCAACAATTGAAAAATATGGTGGAGGAAGTGTGCGCTGTATGATCGCAGAAGTCTTCTTGGAGAAAAAATCTTAATTAAATTATTTCAACACTACGTTTATATGACAATTTGACTACAAAGGCTTGATTATAGGGCTATTTTACATTACTTTTGAGAAGATATGTTTAACTGTTGAAAAATAATTTTTGTTAATTCAAAAATTTAACATTTCAGAGTAGACGTTTTCACTTTTTCGTTCGTCTCAATATATATAAAGCTAAATAATCCTATGAACAAATTGATGGAGTTGATTAACTCATTCATAAGTATCTTCAAGAAAAATCAAACGCCTGAACAAGCAGTGTTTGGTAGTGATGAAGAATACGATGGTTGGTTGGGCATATAGCCCGTCCTCCCATGGATGAATACAACACTTTCGCAAGTCTGTCCCTCCCTTTGCATATAGCGTCTCGCGTTTGACAACATACTTTTGCCAAAAATCTTCACTATTATTTCTTATTGACTAGTGCTCTGTCAAGATATAACAGACTCGTGCTTTTGGTGTATTTTGCACATGTACGTCGTTACAGAACCGGGCCTTGATAGTTAGTGCCTCAAGAACTAAATATACAGCCATATTAAATTGTTCTTTTCTGCCTGCTCTGCGTTACAGAACCGGCCTTGATAGCTAAGGCTATCAAAGCGAACCTGTGCCTTGAGAAGACGAAAAATAACTGCTTTCATACAGCCATTTATTTAGTGCTTGAGACACTAGGCTATCAGACCGAACCTGCGCCTAGCTCATGCACAAACTACACTCAAATTCAACAAGTTAATATATACTTGTCAGAGCACTAGAGCTAGATAATGTCTAATCTTTATTTCCGACAGTAATCTTTATAATACTGCTCTCACCTTAGCTTTTTAGGTGTTAGTTATGATTAAAAGGACTTTAATTCTTAAACTACCCTTAAATGTCTCTTTCAATTTGATGTTAAGTAATGCATTTCCCTATATTGTGATTGAGCTATTTTTTACTTAAACCATTAAAATATATTCATGTCAAGATTAAATATTGGAAAGCTTAAACTTGTTTTTTGCTTTTGTCTAAGTCTTATATTATTCTCAAACGTACAAGGACAAGATGCCGAAAAGACAGCAGCTGGACTTTATAACGAAGGACTTGCTTTACTGAAAGCTAAAAATTATGGAGAAGGCCTGGTTGCTTTAGAAGCAGCACTAGTCAAAGCTGAGGCTGATGGAGATGAAAAGGTGATCGGTCTTGCTAAAAAGAACGGAGCCATGGCTGCGTATAATGAGGGCAATGCTAAAAGAAGTGCAAAGGCATATGATGAAGCAGCAGCTTTATATCAAAAAGGAATTGCTTTGAATCCGACTTATCCATCGAATTATATCGGGGCAGCAAGAGTACTGGATGCAAAAGGCGATAAAGAAGGAGCTATGAATGCATTTTTAGATGCTGCAGATAAAGCAAAAGCTGACGATAATGCTAAGAAAGCGGATGAAGCACTTAAGAGAGGAAAGTCAGTATTAACAGACCTTTACAACTCGAAGTCTTATGATAAAGTCATAGCACTAGGGAAAACGTATTTGGCAAAGGCCCAAAATCCAGATGTGAATTATTATGTAGGAAAGAGCTTGATGGCTACGGATGCACATAGTGATGCAGTGAGCTATTTTGATGCTTCGCTTGCCGCTAATCCATCTAAAAAGGACAGAGTGATCTATGCAAAAGCACAAAGCCTAGAAAAAATAGGCAAAAAGGCAGATGCTGTTGCAGCTTATAAAATGATTACTGATGAGAAGTATAAAGCGAATGCAGCTCACAAAATCTCATCACTACAATAAATGACTGACTCTTTAGTCAATGAAAAGCTGAATGATTTGTAAAATCATTCAGCTTTTTTATTGCCGAAAAATCTCTGCTCACATTCCATTGATCGCTTGTATCCGGAGAAATTGTCCGTATTAAGTTCCTTTATGCCTAATATTTTTAATAGATTAAGGTGTGATTATGAATGTATGCGAGAAGCAAGTTTTTAAGCAGGTTTTCGATAACTGGAACAAGCCACTCCAGCGCTACTTACTGGTGCGTGGTATCACAGATCCATCAGATATCGTGCAGGATTGTTTTGTCAGGTTGTGGAATAATTGCGCCAAAGTCAATTACGAGCAAGTTGGGCCATTTCTCTATAAAATAGCAAAGAATTTATCCATTGATCAGTTTAGAAAAAAGCAAGTCAGGCTTAAGTATAAGAATCAAATACAAGAGCCTGTCGATAAACAAGACGGCCAATTTCAGTTAGAAGAAGGAGAATTTAAAGAGAGATTGGAAGCAGCGATTGAAAGCATGCCTGAGTTATCAAAGGAAGTTTTTGTAATGCATAGATTTGATAGCCTTAGTTATAAAGACATTGCTAAGGTATTGGGAATCAGCGTAAAAGCAGTAGAAAAACGAATGCATAAGGGATTGAGTCATCTGTATAGACAAAAAATATTAAAAAAGAGGTAGGGTAAACTCTAACTGGAGCGTTTACCAAGTGTAAGCTATGGAAAGTCCGAAAGACATATTACTTGCGAAATGGTTAAATAAAACCATCTCAACTGAAGAACTAGACATTCTCCAACAAGACTATGAGCTTGAAGAGCTCGACCGTGTCCTTCGGGAACAACAAAAATTTGATTTAACTATTGGTGATTCTTCAGTGATTTGGCAACAGATAAATAGTCAGCTGGATGAGTTTGATGTGGTCAGTACGATTGAACCAAAACCAACTAAGGCAAACTATTGGATTAGAATTTTGATTGTTGGAGCAGGACTCTTTATGTTGGGCTTCGCGCTGAACCAATGGTTTGGTAGCAAAGGCAAGGTCATTACATCACCTAAAGCCCAAACAGTCAAACAAGTCATCGCAGATAATACTGAGTTCATATTATCGCCAGGTTCTTCAATTGATTTTGATGAGTCTAATTGGTCCTTATCCCGAGATATTCAATTAGTAGGACATGCATATTTTGACGTCTCTACAGGTCCCAAATTTACGGTGAAGACACAAGCTGGAAGCATTGCAGTATTAGGGACTCAGTTTGAAGTATGGGAGAAGGACGGCTCGATGAAAGTCAATTGCCTCGAAGGTAGAGTAGAAGTCAAGAACCTAACGGGTCAGACAGAAATCATCACTAAACATGAATCAGTCTATATAAATGATGGCATATTGAATGCTAAAAGTGCTCATACACTACAAAAAGCAGAATTCCTGACATCTAGATATAATTATGAGAAGATTAGTATCGTATCTTTAGCCGAAGAGCTAGAAAGATACTATAATGTTAAGGTGACGCTCGACCAGATTGATTCTCATATCAATTTTTCAGGTGTTTTAATTCTTGATGATATAGACAAAGCCAGCTCTTATATAGCTGAAACCTTGAATTTGAAGTATGAAAGAATGTCTTCCGGCATTAAATTCTTTAATGATTAGCAAGCTGTTGCTCAGTGGAGCTTTAATCCTATGTATTTCATTTTCTTCTAAAGCACAAGATATCTCTTTGAGTTTTGCTAATATGAATGCCCATGAGGTCATTGAATTGCTTGAAGAAGAATTGGATTTGGATTTTAATTACAACTATGATCTATTTGATCAATCGCACATCCCCTCTTTTTCTGTTTCTGGATCTGAAACACAAATATTAAATGCTTGTTTTACTCAATTAGGCAAGGACTATGGCTTACTAGAAAAAGGCTTGTATGTGATAAAAGAATTCCCCTTAGATAAAGAAAAGATTGTCCCACAACGGCACTACAAACTCAAGTTGATTGATGAGATTAAGACAGATCTTGCATACAGCATGATTATATTGGATGGATTGGATAAACATTATGAGGCAGATATTGATGGGGTTGTTTCGTTTGAAGGCTATTATAGCGACGATCAGGAGCTCACGATAAGCTATTTAGGTTATACCTCAAAGACAATTAGCTTGGGAGAATTAGATGAAGGCAAACTGAGTATTGTTGTCCTAAAAGAACAAGAGCATATGCTCGATGAGATTGTGATTCGAGATTCCTATCTCATCTTTGGTGATGAAGAATTTGCAGGAGATATTGTCACAGACGAAGTCAACGTTGGAGGAGTCTTAGATAACGATGTATTGCAACGGAGTCAAACGATAGCGGGCGTGTATAATACATCAGAGTCTTTTTCAGATATGCAAATAAGGGGTGGTCTCGCAGGTCAGACGGAGCTAAAGTGGAATCATATTCAGTTGTATCAGTCAAGCCTTTTTATGGGAAATGTGGCAAGTATGAATCCATTCATGACTGATGTGATTCGAGTCAATAAAAATGGAGGGTCAGCAGATGATCCTGGTAATTCTGCAGGGTCAATCCACATGCAGAGTGATCACTATGGACCATCAGGTACTCAGATCGAGTTGTACACAGATCTATTGTATTCTAATGCAGCGGTGACGCATCAGTTGTTTGACAATAAGGTCAGAATGAAGGTAGCATATCGACATTCCAATACACATCTTTTCGAGTCAGATTATTACAATAAGCTTTATGAGAATGTGTTTCAATTTGGACCAATCGAATCTGATCGATATTGGACTCAAAAATACAGAGATGAAAATCCAGATGATCTAGAGATTCAAAATGAGATACAGTATCAACCAAAGTTGAGATTTGGTGATTTTAGTGCTTCTGTTTTGATCAAGCCATCAAATAGGTTGATGATCGATTTGAATTATATCAATGTATTCAACGATTTTACCTATGAACAAATAGATACTTATGAAGGCCTTGACTCCTATGCCATGTCATTTAAAAATGATGGTCTAAGTAGTAAGGTGAATTATCAAATAGCACCTTTCTGGAAGACAGAACTTGTGTATTCTAATTCAAGTTATCAGCGTAATTATGACTTTTTTACAGATAAAATAGAAAGGGAAGGTGACGATTTTAGGGTTCAAAAAAACGTCATTCGTGAGAGTAATTTTGATGTGAGCCAAATATTTAGGCACCAAGAACATGAATGGAAAATAGGAGTTAGTTATGAGCAGTGGGACGTCACGTATTTAGATTCTAGTCAATATAATACTGAAATATTTGTTGATGATGATATCAGTCGGCTAGCCAATGAACGAAGTGTTTACCTAGACTATACAGTGACATTAGCTGGTATTTTGAAATTTAGAAATGGAACACGGTGGTCAGATTATAGTTTGACACACGACAATCGAATATTTCTAGAGCCAAGAATCCATGTGTCATTATTGCCGATTAAGAACTTGACAATTCATGCACACTATGGCAAGTATCATAAAAACCTCAACAGACATTTTGAGTATGCCAATCTAGAAGTGGAGACAGACTTCTGGTATTTATCAGATGAGGGCCAAACAGATAAAGATTACTGGCTGTGGATCGTAGATGAGACCCAGTATAGTGTTGGGATGAGATATGTCCAGCCCCATTTTTCAATCGAACTTGATGCCTATAAAAAGCGAGTCAATAATATTTGGTCACAGTCTTTTGATTTAGAAAACGATGTGAATCCTTGGGTATATCTCAATTCTAATGTTACTGGTCTGGAATTAAGTTTGAAGTATAACTACAAATGGTTAAGTTTTACAAATACATATGAATTGATGTCAGACAATTTGGTATTTGAAGATAATTCTGAGCAATTTATAAATCCATATGTCCAGCCATTCAGATCATTTGCTAATCTTGATATCAATATGCAGCCTGTCAGATTTTCATTGAGTTGGCACTATGCTAAAGGCAGGTATTATTCAGAGCCAACAGAAATACAAAACTTTTTTAATGAGGATGGGGAGCGTAAAGTCAATTTAGAATATACAGCGACATTAAATAGTCAGTTGCCAGATTACCATCGCATGGACGTGAGTTGTTACTATCAATTTTTGCAAAATGAAAAAGTGAATGCGACTCTAGGTTTAAGTATTCAAAATGTGTACGATCGACAGAATGTCTTGTCAGCCACCTATGGTATTGATTGGAAATTAGATCCAATAGAAGCGGCACGATTTGATCGGAAGGGAAGGCCGTTTTCGCCGAATCTATCCTTGCATGTGGTGTTTTGAGGGGAGAGATGAGTGAATGAGTGAATTAGTGAATGAGTAAATGAGTAAATGAATAAATGAGTAAATGAATAAATGAATAAATGAATAAATGAGTGAATGAATAAATGAGTAAATGAAAAAATGGATAAATGTTGAGCGTAGCGAAATCCCGGACCGTAACGAAGTGAAGCGTCGGGAAGTGAATGTTGAGCGCAGTGAAATCCCGTGTCGTAACGAAGTGAAGCGTCGGGAAGTAAATGTTGAGTAGAGCGAAAACCGAGGCCGTAGTTAAGTAACGTGAAGCTTCTGGAAATAAATGTCGAGCGCAGCGAAATTCAGTACCTTACCATATCGAAATAATGTATTGATGGAAATCCCTAACTTTTTTTTTAGTTGTGATTGGGGGACAAGTAATTTTAGATTGAGACTTGTTAGAACAGAATCACTTGAAATTGTCCAGGAGCATACAACAGATCGAGGGGTCAAGGCAATCTATAACGACTTTGTTTCGCAACAGGGCATCAATCAAACAGATTTTTTCTGCCAATATCTCAAGGAGCAAGTTGCTTATTTTCCAAACCAAAATCAGGGAGACTTAATGGTGCTTTCAGGCATGGCTTCGTCGAGCATCGGCTTAAAAGAATTAGCGTATTCAGAAATGCCCTTAGCAGTAGATGGGAGTTCGTTGACCTGGGAATATCTAGAGCAAGGAGAGTTGACGATCGTTTTAGTATCAGGTGCTAAGACTGCTGAAAATGTGATGAGAGGTGAAGAGGTAGAGGCTGTTGGACTACATGCATTGATGCCACAAGACAAAGGTGGTCTATTACTATTGCCAGGTACACATAGCAAACATTTGACATTTCGAGACGGCATGTACAGGGATTTTAAAACCTATATGACAGGGGAGCTTTTCAGTATGCTATCTGCGCACAGCATTTTGTCAAATTCAATGAGGCGATCACCGTTTTCAAAAGATAGGCATGAAGCATTTGTCAAAGGTTTGGAAATAGGGAAGAGTGGCGCGATGACGAGTCAGCTATTTACGATACGAGTCAATCAATTATTTGCACATCAAAACGAAGAAGATAATTACTATCTTTTAAGTGGAATGCTCATTGGGGATGAACTATCCTATCTCACAGGCTTAGGAGAACCAATCTATCTTTCTGCAAGTCAAGCTTTGGTGCCGATGTATCGTTTGGCTCTTGATACTGTTTTAGCTAGTCCTAACCAGATAACTATTTTTTCAAACGATGAGCAGGAAAAATCATTATTGTTAGGTCACTTGCAAGTATTGAAACACATTGATATACTAAAAAAGGAAAAGAATGCATAAGATCGTAATTCTAGATGGTCATGTCGCTAATCCAGGGGATGTCGATTGGGGCGAGCTCAGTACACTTGGTGATCTAACTGTTTATGATCGCACACCAAAAGAATTAATTCTTGAAAGAGCCAAAGATGCAACTATTTTATTGGTGAATAAATGTCCTTTAGATCGGGCGACAATTAGCGGCTTGTCTGAGTTGCAATACATTGGGATGTTAGCCACAGGATACAATAATATCGATGTGACAGCAGCCAAAGAAAAAGGTGTTGTCGTCTGTAATGCAATAGGTTATAGTGCGGCATCAGTCGCACAGCATGTATTCGCCTTACTTTTAGAATTAACCAATCAAGTGGGTAGTCATAGTCAAGGTGTGCATCAAAATGAATGGGCAAATGCGCAAGATTGGAGCTACTGGAAAAACCCACTCATGGAGCTGAAGGGGAAAACAATGGGTATTTATGGTTTAGGGAGCATCGGTACACAAGTGGCAAAGATTGCATTGGCCTTTGACATGAAGGTCATCGCTACCCGCAAAAATATATCAAAGCCAAGTCTCGCAGGTGTGACCTTGGTCACTGAAGAGATCTTGCTACAAACGAGTGATGTACTCACACTTCATGCTCCGCTGACAGCCTCAAATCAAGAGTTTATTAATAAGGAGTCTTTAAGCCAAATGAAGCCAAGCGCTTATCTAATCAATACAGGCAGAGGAGGTTTGGTCAATGAAGCTGACCTAAAAAAGGCCTTGCAAAATGGCTTGATTGGAGGTGCAGGGCTGGATGTCTTGGTGAATGAACCACCAGAGCTTGATCATTTACTCTTAGAAGTACCCAATTGTATAATTACACCACATCAAGCTTGGGCGACAAAAGAAAGCAGGCAGCGCCTCATAGCGATTGCGGCAGATAATATAAAGGCCTTTTTAAATGGGAAGCTCCAAAATTGCGTTTATTGAGCGCTTAACAGTGACAGTATTCAAGACATAAAAGAAATTTCACAAAGCTATAAACAGTAAAGATGGGACCATTACAAGGGATTAAAGTGATAGAAATGGCGGGCATAGGGCCTGGGCCATTCGCTGGGATGATGCTGGCAGACATGGGAGCAGAAGTCATCAGTGTAGAACGTAAAAAAGATGCTACTGGTAGAAGGCAGCCTGACTGCAGCCGCCGCGGCAAGCAATCCATCGCCCTCAACCTCAAAACAGAGGAGGGTATAGCAGTCCTACTGAAACTCATCGAAAAAGCGGATGTGTTATTTGAGGGATTTCGTCCAGGCGTAATGGAGCGCTTAGGGATTGGGCCAGCGGTTTGTCTAGAGAGAAATCCGAAATTGGTCTTCGGCAGGATGACTGGATGGGGCCAGACAGGACCTTTGTCAAAAGCTGCGGGTCATGACATCAATTATATTGCCTTGACTGGTGCTCTACATGCTATGGGCAGGCCAGATGAAAATCCAGTACCGCCTTTAAATTTAGTCGGCGACTATGGTGGTGGGGCTATGTTTTTGGTGACAGGGATTCTAGCAGCGCTGCTGGAGGCTGAGCGCTCGGGCAAAGGTCAGGTAGTGGATGCAGCGATGACGGATGGCTCTGCAGTGTTGATGGCGATGTTTAATTCGCTACATGCAATGGGCATGTGGTCTCCTAAAAGAGGGGTGAATTTGCTAGACTCAGGGGCGCACTTCTATGATACGTATGAGACAAAGGACAAAAAGTATATATCGATAGGGTCAATCGAACCACAGTTTTACGCGCTGCTTCTCGAAAAAGCAGACTTGGATCACAAGTTGTTTGGGTCCCACTTGGATTCAACGCAATGGCCTGAGCAGAAGGAAGCGCTTGCAAAGGTGTTTTTGGCAAAGACGAGAGATGAGTGGTGCGCGCTGATGGAGGGGACGGATGTGTGTTTTGCGCCAGTCTTAGATTTTATAGAAGCGCAGCAGCATCCACACAACGTTGCTCGTCAGACGTACATAGATGTGGATGGGATGGTTCAGCCGGCACCTGCGCCGCGATTTAGTCGGACGGTGAGTGAGGTGCGGTATGGGGCGCGGGCTGCGGGGGAGGATACGGAAGAGGTGTTGAAGGGGTGGCTTGGTGGTGACGGGGTAGATTTAACAAATTTTTGAAATTTGTCAAATCTTGGGTCAGGTGATGAAGGGACTATGCTAATTGTACAGAATTGTTATCAATAAATGAACATGTTATTGATTTAAAAGGCAGCAGGTTAGCAACTGTAAATAATACTTGGTGGCTTTTGTTTTCTTTTCCAAACTAAAGCTAGTGTAAGACTCTGTCTATTATAATTATCTGATATGAATTTTGAAGAAATATTTATCTATACTTTTGAATCTCAATGTAACTCTGAATTAACCATATTTGATATCGAATGTGCATACAAAAATGGAAAAGATGTATTACAAAAGATTCAAGTAATATCCCCTTTTGAAGATCAGGACCAAATTAATTTCTATTTAAATGATCATAAGAAAGTAATCCCTGAAAATTTATTTGAAATAGCTGAAATTAAAAGATCACCGGACCCTTTTCAAAATTTTGAATATATTTTTCATTTTAAAAATTACTCTTGGTTGAGTAAGATGCAACCGGTTAGTGAGAAATTTATTTCCTTTTTAAAATCCCAAAATATCTTTAAGAGGATTTCAGAGAAAATTCCTTTAAATGACTTTGTTGTAGAGGAACATCTCATTCTTGTTTTGAGAGGTGTGTTTTGTGATGATGATCAAGGGTATATTGATTGCGTAATACAGGGGGCAAAAACACCTTTAATGTTAACATGGGAAAATACCAGGAATGATTTAAATGTATATCCTGGTGATATCACATTTGATGATAAGTTACTAGTTTTTAAGGTGCCAGATTTTGATCCAACTGATTTTATTGACTATGTTAAGAGTATAAAAAAATAAAGCGAAATATTTTAAGCATATAAAAACAAATTATAAGATTCGTGAAAATTTATACACTTTTGGAGAGTCTCACTTTGAGGTAAAAATAAAATTAAAGCAAAAGGACCTAACTGTAGTAGATGCGCTTGTCCAGAAAATATGGAGATTTATTGAAAAACGAATAACCGATTCAGATATAGAAGAACATTTGAAGGAGTATTATTTACGCTATTTCAATTTTAAAGAAATAAAAACGGATTCTTTCTTACTTGAATTAGATTTAGGGTCTGCTGGTATAGAAGAACTGCATTCTATTTTGTTCTTACTAGATGAAAAAGATTTGGTCAAATCTGTATCTATAGTTCTTGTCTAATGTTTTGCGTATTATAAAAGATACAGATTTCCTTTATTTCAAAGACTGTCAAAATCGTTTCCTTTGCCTGACTTGAGATACGTTTTGTAAAATGTTATTTCATAAAAGAAGCTCTATTAAAGTGAGGCTTTCTTTACTCGGAGCCAGCTATCCAGCGGGCAGCTCAGGATCGAACCGGCACGCCTTGCCTACCTTTGGTAGGTAGCAATGAGCACAGGACCTGCCTAAGCGGCAGGTAGGTTTTAAGTCCTTTTTATTCAAATGTCTTTAAGAATTCCTTTCCACTACCTGAATTGATATGCTTTTCTCTTTTTACGTGTAAAAATAAAGCCCCACCAAAGGTGAGGCTTTAAGTATCGGAGCCTGTATCGTATATATTATTGATTATCAATTACTTATACTACAAGAGGGGACAAATAAGGGACAAAATACACTCAAATAGCCATGTAGCGCCCTGTTCTTTCAGTTTAATATACAGCTTTATTCTTTGTCTATCGACAGGATAAAAGGAGCTGTCATTTCATTTGATAAAAGATCGCGATGGCTATCATCAAAGACTATTGCACCTACATAAAATGTTAGTCCAGAATCAACTGCTTCTAATATATTCCAAATGATCTCATATCTCGATTCATAGTCTTTTTCCCATTCTTGAAAAATGTGAAATCTGCCTTTATCAAGTTTGTCTGTAGAATCACAAATGAAGACTAATGAACACTTCTTTTGGCTAATGAAATGAATAATGATTTCACAGATGGTAAATCGAATTCTCGAACTAATTAAATTTGAAAGAATATCCTTTTTTCGTAAGCCAGAATGAATGATCCTGTTAAATGCAAATGTGTAAAGAGGGAAATCAGACATATCTAAATCTAACAGATAATTCGCTGTACTGAATTCGACATTGTAATCATACCCTTCGCTGACTGTAAAGTAAAAATCAAACCCGTCTAAACTTCTGAATGGGAAACTATCCAATGATAGGCATCTTAGATAAGTCTTGCTTAGGCTTCTCACGCATTGCCTTTAACTTAGCTGCTTTGGCGGCTGCTATTTCTTGCAACTTTTCGGCTGCTTTGCCTCTGACTTGTATTCTTTTCGTGTGTTTCACAGTTTAAAAATAAGTTTTCTATAGTTTATAAACTAGTTTTATACACGATTTAGTTCATTTACAGAACATAAGTAGCTGATAATGTATTTGTTAGCTATTTCTTCATTTCTAGATCAGTCAATATTTTCCCACTGAATTTAATTAATTCCTTTAAAGTTCTTTTTAAGGTTACTTCCTTGGAAGGATCTTTTTTTTCTTTTCTTTTCTTAATCTCTTCAACTGTAATCATATGTTGAGCTATGGGATGTCCATGTTCTTTTGAAAATGCTTTAATCAATTCTGACACCAAGTCCATGATTCTCCATATGTTGATGTGATGATGTGGATTATATGTATGAGCAATTGGATTAAAGCAGCAGGAGCTGCCTAAGCGGCAGGTAGGTTTTAAGTCCTTTTTATTCAAATGTCTTTAAGAATTCCTTTCCGCAACCTGATTTGAGGTACTTTTCTCTTTTACGTGCTTGAAGTCTAGTTTCAAACTGTTCAGTGTAAATAAGGGAAAATGGTTTGTAGGCTTTGGTTGTTTTATTGTATCCGCGTTATGAAACATAAATCGTTGTTCAAGATTTGTGGTCATTCCCACATAGATGTATTTCCTATGTGTGCTGCTTATAGCAAATACAGTAAACATGATTGTAAAGTGTTAGTTCAAAAATAAAGCCCCACCAAAGGTGAGGCTTTAAGTACCCGGAGCCGGGATCGAACCGGCACGCTCGCAATGAGCACAGGATTTTAAGTCCTGCGTGTCTACCAGTTCCACCACCCGGGCAACTGGTTTTAAGTTTAAGTTGTCAAATAATAATTAGCATTCTAATTATTTTAAAAACCTCTGAATATACAGGACCTGCCTGCCGGCAGGCAGGTTTTAAGTCCTGCGTGTCTACCAGCCTGTCTGCCTTAGGTATGGCCTGTCTGCCGTAGGTAGATTCCACCACCCGGGCAATTCCGATGAGTTATCGAAACTGGTATTTTGATTTACGCCTATAATTGAAAAAAGGGTTATTCAACCCAAAAGATAAAATGCTCTTGTGCCTCTCATCTTCTCGACCAAATAACCCATTCAACCAAGCATAGAGCGAATGATGAGACTCGAACTCACGGCCCCGACCTTGGCAAGGTCGTGCTCTACCAACTGAGCTACATTCGCGTATTTCTAAAGAACATTTTCTTTAGGAAGTGCAAATATAGTAGAATTAAAAAAATCTCCAACCATTTTCTATCGTTTCATAAACATCTTTTGTAGAAAACTTAAACTTATACATATTGTTACCGTTTACATTTATACATTAGTACCTCTAAATGGCCACTAAACACTACATACCATCCATATTTACCATCGCAAATATTTGTTGTGGATTCGCAGCAGTTGCAATCGGAGATATTTTTCTAGGATCAGTTATTTTGCTTGTTGGTATCCTTTTGGACACAATTGATGGCTTTTTAGCTCGAAAACTCAATGCCGTTTCTCAAGTTGGTAAGGAATTAGACTCCTTAGCTGATGTCATTAGTTTTGGAATGGCGCCGGCATATCTATATCTTTTGATTGCACCTTCAGACAACTGGATATATTATTTGGCTCCAATGATGTTTTTAGTCGGTTCTGCCCTTAGATTAGCTAAGTTTAACACATTACCAAGCCTACATTACTTTATTGGACTACCTGTCCCCTTTGCTACACTGTTCTTATTAGGCTTGTTTATAGGCATACAATATGATAAAACCTTCTATATACAATCTATATCAAATCCGTTGGTTTACTTTCTCATTCCGTTTGTACTTATGGTCTTGATGCTATCTAATATCAAAATGTTCTCGTTAAAATCAATTGACCAAGGCATATCCAGTAATAGGTTACCATTGTATACCATCTTAATCTTTACGCTTTTGCTGATTTTTGACTTTAGAATAGCCTGTTCAGCAATTGTAGTGGTCTATGTGCTGATGTCTTATTTTAAAAGAAATTCATTCCAACAGCCCTCATCACAAGATTAATCGAATAGAAGGCATTATCTTTGCATTTTTTAAACTTCATTTGCATAATCAGCGTTTGAGTAGTTAAACGTATAAATTCGTTACAGACATATGGCAATTTTTATAACAGACGAATGTATTAATTGTGGAGCATGCGAACCGGAATGCCCCAATAATGCAATATATGAAGGTGGAGTTGAATGGACAATTTCCGAAGGAACAACAGTCACAGATTCATATACTTTAGAAAGCGGGAATGTTGTCTTACCTGATGATACACAGGCACCAGTGGACGAAGAAATCTATTTCATTGTACCTGATAAATGTACAGAGTGTAAAGGCTTTCATGAAGAACCACAATGTGCTGCTGTTTGTCCTGTCGATTGCTGTGTGCCTGATAGGGATAGAGTTGAGACAGAGGAGGTGTTGTTGGAGAGACAAGCTAGATTGCACGCATAAGTTTACGAGAGCTTCCCATCTGTAGACGGTTCCGTTCATCTAAATGTCAGTTTAGGACATTTTGGTTTCTTTGAAAATTTCATTTCGGTTAGCAACTAGATTGTCCGCATCCTAAGTAAGACTTGATTCTATGGATAAGCCCTTTACTACATGTCCACAATTAGCCAGCGGGTAATGAGACGTAAGTGGTTTAGGATTAATGGGTTTTAACTGTATCGCCAAATCATGAAAATCATTTAATCCTGTAAATCATGATTCAGACCGTGATGCAATCGTGCTGACCGGTCTCTAATCATCACACCCATCGATATATGCATGCAAGACTGCGCCAAGTTCCACTTCAAAAAGAGGCTCCATACGAATCTCATATTTAGCATCATAATCAACGAGTGCAGTCGATTGTATATGCTGGTTCGAACGAATAAGACTATCACTTTCTATAGCGACAATATTGGATTCTGTACCAGTCAAAACTAGCTCTTTTACACAACCACCTAAGGTAACTCGATAGTCTCCACAGCTTCCAGTCGAGGCAAAGATTTGCAGAAAAAACTGATCATCAAATGGAGCTTGAAAGATGTAGCTTGTCGAGGTGTTACTTATCATTCCTAATGTTTGTGAGAATCCACTGAAACTGAGACTCCTAATTCGAAAAAAGACTGGGCCGCCAATTAGCTCGACTTCAAAATCTAGATTCTCTGATGAATTGAGGTACGGCAATGCGTAATAATCACTGGCGTCGGGCTGGAGTGGGATAGAGACACCATGTCCAACGCAGCCAAAAATATCGTTTGTCGTTATGGCACTTACTTTGTCGTTATTTGGCTCCACGTCATTTCCGAACACTGGTGGGGTAAAGTCAACATCAAATTGATAACCAATACAACTCGAGGCTCCATTAAATCGAAGGAAAATCTCATCTCCTGCAGCAAGACAGGCTCGATTGTAGATATAGGGATTCGTATTAATTATTTCTGATCCACGAAACAGACTATCGTTTCGATAATAAGCTATGTTGAATTGCTCCTGCGCTGATAGCTGTAATGTCAATTGTCCATCGCTTGGAGCGACGAACGAATAGCTATCATAATTGTCAGAGGCGTAAATACCATAGCGCAAATGGCCACTGTAGTTATTTCCGGACGTGAGTGGGATAGCATCAGAAAACCATTCATTAGGTTCTGAATCCGCAGCCGTAGGATCAGCAATGACAGAAGCATTAAAACCATAAGTACCAAAAGTGCCATTAAAATTGATCTCAATAGAATCTCCTGCACTGATGCAATCCAGATAGCCCGTTGTTGGTTGATCGGAGAAATTATGAACGTTGGCTGGAGCTCTTAACTTTCTAAAGCCACCTGTGCAGTTCATTTGGTAATTGGTATTACAACAGGTGATGATACCTGGATCCGCAAATCCACTGATAGATAATTGCCCGTCTTGTGGAGCGACATAATAAAATCGAACTGATGATTGTCCCGAATCTGAACAATTCACATTGCTACCACAAGTAATAGAATAGTTTGATAGTGTACCTGAACTACTAGATTGTGCTTTGCCAAGTGTCGCAGATAGGCAGCATAGTAACAATGTTATTTGTGATGTGCTTATAAGAACACGCATTAGAATCTATTTTGTGTTCTTAAAGTTAGGGATGATTTCATAAGAGAATCGTACAACAGCTCACGATAATACGTATTTACCGATTTTAAGATGTTTGATCGAACTCAAGCTGTTGTTATGATAAGTAAGCATGGCTCAAATCATGAATAAATATGACAATTTTTGGACTTGTATTTTGAAGGGTTTTTGCAAGTATTATTTTTAAAAATTAACATTAAATTCATATAAGCTTGATTTCTAATATGTTATTGATGTTACTAACAGCTTTCATAATCGGCTGTGGATAACTAATGAATTCATGAGGGGTCATATTAGATATTTTTTTCATTTATTTGTAGAGCGAATTAGTTCACCTTCTGTCTATATTTAATATAAAGATCAAAAAGGCTTACTAAACTGTAAATATCTGTTATTCAGACGTATATGTATGTTTATATTATATATATATAAATAATACTAATAAGTCTTTTGTTATTAGATTAAAAGTTTGATATTAGAGATTATTCGCATATGATACCATTTCGTAATTGATAAAAATGTTATAGTCTTAATGAGCCAAAGCAATGATGCCATAGAACCAATCCTAACTGATAATCCGAATAGATTTGTCTTATTTCCCATACAACATGATGACATTTGGAATTTTTATAAAAAATGTGAAGCGAGTTTTTGGACAGCTGAAGAAATAGATTTACACCAAGACATCACTGACTGGGAAACCAAGTTGAATGATGACGAAAAGCACTTTATAAAACATGTACTTGCATTCTTCGCTGCCAGTGATGGTATTGTGAATGAGAATCTTGCTGAAAATATGGTCAGTGAAGTACAGTATACAGAAGCTAAATTTTTCTATGGTTTTCAGATCATGATGGAAAATATTCATTCTGAAACATACTCACTACTGATCGATACATATATAAAGGATACTAAAGAAAAAGATCATTTATTTAATGCGATTGAGACATTAGACTGTGTCAAGAAAAAAGCAGATTGGGCATTTAAATGGATAGATAACGGAACATTCGCTGAACGACTAATCGCTTTTGCTGTTGTTGAAGGGATTTTCTTTTCTGGTTCGTTTTGTTCTATATTTTGGTTAAAGAAAAGAGGACTGATGCCAGGCTTGTCATTCTCTAATGAATTGATCTCTAGAGATGAAGGTATGCATTGTGATTTTGCATGCTTGCTCTACAGCGATCATATTCAACATAAATTGTCTAAAGACAAAATTCAAGATATCATTATCGATGCTGTTAAAATGGAACAGGAATTTGTATCTGATGCACTACCTGTCAACCTTATCGGAATGAATTCTGAAATGATGTGTCAATATATTGAATTCGTGGCTGACAGACTATTAGCGCAATTGGGCAATCCAAAAGTGTATAATGTCGAAAACCCATTCCCTTGGATGGAAATGATATCACTTCAAGGTAAAACCAACTTTTTTGAGAAGCGAGTCGGAGATTATCAGAAATCCGGAGTTCTTGCGGACAAGGACAAACAAGTCTTTAGTCTCGATGAGGAGTTCTAAACAGGGTCGCTATTAACCCTTAACTCACTCAAAGAAACACTACGCTCAAAACTCAAGGTCTCTTAATAAGGCTCAGGTAACCTTATTAGTAAACATTATTTTAAAACAGAACTGCAAATGAAAGTATTAAAACGTAGCGGCAAGCTAGAAGACGTAAGCTTCGATAAAATTACAGGAAGAATAAAGAAACTCTGCTACGAATTAGATCCCAATTACATCGATTCTATAGAAATATCTAAAAAGGTTATTCAAGGACTTTATGATGGTGTAAAGACAACTGATCTTGATAATCTCGCTGCAGAAACTGCAGCATCTCTCTCGACTAAACATCCAGATTTTGCGCAGCTAGCAGCTCGTATCGCCATCTCTAATCTGCATAAAAACACAGATAAGTCTTTCTCTGTTACAATGGAGGCTCTCTATAATTACATCGATCCAAAAACCGGTGAAAAAGCAGGCTTGCTCAGTGATAGCATGATTAGTACTGTTAGAAAACATGCTGACGAAATAGATTCAGCCATCATTTATGACAGAGATTACAATTTTGATTATTTCGGATTTAAGACCTTAGAAAGATCATATCTGTTACGAATGGACGGAGAGGTTGTCGAAAGACCTCAGCATCTTTTAATGAGAGCAGCAGTAGGTATACATGGCGACGATCTTAAGTCAGCTTTTGAGACGTATAACTATATGTCTGAAAAGTGGTTTATCCATGCGACACCGACACTCTTTAATGCCGGGACACCAAGACCACAATTATCATCTTGCTTCTTATTATCTGCAACAGATGATAGTATATCTGGAATCTTTGAGACTTTAACTCGATGTGCTAAAATATCTCAATCTGCTGGAGGTATTGGACTAAGCATCCATAACGTTAGAGCCAAAGGTAGCTATATCAAAGGCACTGGCGGGACTTCCAATGGAATCATCCCGATGTTGAAGGTTTATAACGATACAGCAAGATATGTAGATCAAGGAGGAGGGAAAAGAAAAGGAGCATTTGCTATTTATCTAGAACCATGGCATGCTGATATTTTTGATTTTCTTGATCTAAAAAAGAATCATGGAAAGGAGGAAATGAGAGCTCGTGATTTGTTTTATGCCATGTGGATTTCTGATTTATTCATGGAGCGTGTAAAACAAGATGGTGAATGGTCTTTATTCTGTCCAAATGAAGCTAAAGGCTTATTTGATACATATGGTGATGAGTTCAAAGCTCTTTATGAAAAGTATGAGGCTGACGGATTAGCTCGTAAAACAATCAAGGCTCAAGATCTTTGGTTTGCTATATTAGAATCTCAGATCGAGACTGGTACACCATATATCTTGTACAAAGATGCTTGTAATGAAAAATCAAATCAGAAGAACCTCGGGACGATTCGATCAAGTAATCTGTGCACTGAAATTCTAGAATATACTTCACCTGATGAAGTTGCAGTCTGTAATTTAGCTTCAGTTTCTTTAGGCATGTTTGTCACTGATGAAGGCGTGTTTGATCATGACAAATTATATGAAGTATGCCGTGTCGTCACCCGAAATTTGAATAAGGTGATTGACATTAATTACTATCCTGTTAAAGAAGCAGAAAATTCAAATATGAGACACCGACCAATAGGTATTGGTGTACAAGGATTAGCAGATGCATTTTTAAAAATGCGTTACCCGTTTGATAGCCCAGAAGCAAAACAACTCAACATCGATATTTTTGAAACGATGTATTTTGCTGCCTGTACAGAATCTGCAGAATTAGCTGCAAAAGATGGGCCGTACCAAAGTTTTGAAGGCTCACCTTCTAGTAAAGGTATTCTACAGTTTGATATGTGGAATGTCAAACCTTCCGATCGATGGGATTGGAAATCACTAAAAGCAAAAATTAAAGAAACTGGTCTGAGAAATAGTCTAATGTTAGCACCGATGCCAACAGCCTCTACTTCACAGATTTTGGGTAATAATGAGTGTTTCGAGCCATACACATCGAATATTTATACTCGACGAACATTGTCTGGTGAATACGTTATTCTGAATAAGCACTTACTGCATGATCTGATAGGTTTAGGTCTTTGGAATGAAGAAATGAAGGAGCAGCTCATGGCAGCGAATGGCTCTGTTCAAAATATAGAAGGGATACCACAAGAACTTAAAGATTTGTACAAAACAGTTTGGGAGCTGAGCCAAAAAGTTATTATCGATATGGCTGCCGATAGAGGCGCATTTATTTGCCAAAGCCAGAGTCTTAATTTATTTGTTGAAAATCCAAACTTTGGTAAGTTATCATCTATGCACTTCTATGGCTGGCAGAAAGGCCTTAAGACAGGCATGTATTACTTGCGATCAAAAGCCGCTGTAGATCCGATCAAATTTACACTAAGCCAAAAGCATCAAACCAAATTTGGGGAAGGAGAAACAGTAGCCGTCGAAGAGGAAGTGCCAGATGGAGAAGTGTGCACCATGGAAGATGGATGCCTGATGTGCGGCAGTTAAAACGATAACATTCTTATCTGCAATATAATAGGGAAGTGGGCTTTATCGTTCAGTTCCCTTTTTTTATAATACACTAATCCTTAAATACAATGCCATTTATAAGACTACAGTGACTTGGCCTGAGAGCAGTTGCTGATTCCCATCTTGCATGCGAACCATCGCATGATAGATATACAATCCAGGATCGACTCTAGATCCATCCTTAGTTCCATCCCACGATGTACCCTGATAGACCAAATCTCCCCATCTACTATAAATTGAGATTTCAATAGAATCAATCAATCCATCCGCACTGTAGATTGTAAAATCTTCGTTTGTATCATCATCGTTAGGTGAAAAGATATTCGGTATAAAGAGCTGATAATATTCTAATACCAATACAACCAAACTATCACATCCTCTGCTTGAACTCAAAGCAATAAGATGCTCGCCTTCCATTGTAAACGAATTGCCTTCATTACGATAGGTCTGTCCTTTAAAAATAGTAGCTTGAATTGTGTCAACTGGTCCGTCTAACACCGTCAAATTAATCGTTATTTCATTATCGCAATCGTTGTCTGTCTTAACTGTTTGTTTATAAATACCCGATTCCGAAAGATCTTGTGTGCCAAATATATACACCTCGTCTGGACAAATGACTTCAATCAGTGAGTCTGTAAATGTCGGAATGAGATGTTCGTATTTTAGCGATACCCTGCACTGGCCTGTGTTGGCCGTAGTCCTGACTTGATAATCACCTTCTCCATAGAGTTGAGTTAGGAGAGGCGTTGTTTCCCCTACGAGGCTTATCCCATCTTTATACCATTGATAGTCAAAATTGGAATCATCCCCAACACTGAGTGAGAAATTTGCGTTACAAGGATGATCAACACCTTTAATCTGTGCATCAAATGATTTGGAATCAGACAAGACTAAGTTGTCAAAAAAATAATAAATACTCATGGGCGCATCTACAGCTTGACAGCTCGGACCAATGACGATCGCGTTAATATCTTCTGTAGGCGTCACTTCAATAAATGACTTCACCCATTGATTCCCGTTGCCTCCATTGATATTTGTCGCGCCTAGTTCTATCCAATTCGAGCCATTGGTTGGACATCCAAATGCTTCATCTCTTCCACCAAATGGTAAGTTGACACAATCAGTCGTTCCAAAGAAGGTAATGTCAATAGGAGGTGATCTCGTCTGATCAACAAAACCAAGATGAAATTCGAATCGATAAGTCGTATTTGCTCTTAAGGGTTCTAAGAGACAAGCCCCAGCATATTCCTTCCAATTTCGTTCGGGTATCTCATCTAATTGACGAACTCTGCCATCTCGAAAACCCAAAATGCTGACACCATCTGGAAAAGGCATCGGTGGTGGAAACTCTTCCCAGCCCAACCAATCACAAGCGTTTATAAGATCAGTTGTTGGTTCTGAAGCTTGAACCCACGATTCGGCACATCTCAATTGGCTTCTGCCAGACGGACAACAGGTAATCTCTTCGAATGAAGGATTAGGAATTAGGGACACAGGCTCAATTACTACGCAAGTACAATCCGTATCATTTAAATCAATCAAGCCATCCATGTCATCGTCTAAGGCATTGTTACATATTTCTATCATTTGACAACTAACACTTGCCTGAGTTGTGTGCTTAGTTACAAAGAAGAGCACTAGACAAGACAATAATATGCTGTTATATGTATATCCACCTATTAACATCATACTGAAATATGCTGTAGAAGATGTGTCTGCAGAGGGTTTGTCGTGATCATAGTTTTATCGTAGTCATCTCCAAATATTACCTTTTAAAGTAAGGTAGAGCTATTATGAACATTCAATCAAGTTACGATTCAATTTTATTAATTAATTCTATTTGATAAACCCTAAGCTAAAAGCATAATAAAATTGAACTACTAAATTATCCTCCGACGGGTCCTGTACACGCCTTATGTTCTCCTAGTTTTAAGTGTTTGTTTTGAATTTAATTCCTTGCAGCTCATCACTCTGTAGATTTAAAGAGGACAACGCTTCCTAAATAAAATAAGGCATGCTGTTAGGCATGTATTTAAAGAAAGACCCTGTATCAAGATGCCTGAATATTCTTGTATCATTGTATATTACAACGAAGCTGTAAACTGAAATCTTTAGTTCTAGTGAAAGTTAGTAAATACTCTATTCTTGGCATTTTGGCAATGGTCCTTTATATATGTTGCATAAGATGTGATACAATGTCGCCTGACTATTTTAAGCCACCGGCATTAGCTACACATTTTAACGGTGAGCATTTTGTGGGGTCGCTTACTTGCAAAGAATGCCATGCAGATATCTACGAGACACACTTAGAAACTGCGCATTTCAATACCTCTGCCTTAGCATCTGCTGACAATATCATTGGCTCTTTTGAGAATGGCGCTTCTATTCTAAGTCTTGACGAATTAGAAGTCAAGATGATTGAAGAAGGAGATGCTTATTACCAACAAGTGGTTGACAAAAAAAACAATCAAACCTTGCCTGCTCAAAAAATAGGTGTTGTCATAGGGTCTGGCGTCAAAGGCCAATCATATTTGACATGGGAAGACGAACGGCTGTTTCAACTGCAAGCATCCTATTATCCGCCGACAGACAGTTGGATTAATAGTCCTGGTTATCCCAATCAATTTATAAAGAGACCAGTACGTGATGGTTGCTTAAAATGCCATGTGACCTTTGCGACCAATCGTGATTTCTCTGGACAAGGGAATCAGTATGATTCTGCTAAGATGGTGTATGGAGTAGACTGTGAAAAATGTCATCGACCGGCTGGCAAGCACGTGGTCTTTCATCGAGAAAACCCTGACGTCGAGACAGCTAGATTCATGCTTCAGTTAGATACACTGTCTCGACAATTGCGCCTTGACGCATGTGCTCAGTGCCATTCAGGGCCGCGCGACAGAATTCTTCAAGGCAATTCCTTTTCTTATTTGTCAGGAGAGCCCTTAGATGCGTATTCTAGAAATTTTCATAAAGGGTTGTCTAATCAAGAATTAGATGTACATGGAAATCAATATGGCTTGTTGACTGGCAGTAAATGCTTTATTCAGAGCACTGAGATGGACTGCGGCACCTGCCACGATCCACATAAGAATCAGCGAAACGATATCCAGTATTTTAATCAAAAATGCATGAGTTGTCATCAGGCCAATACAGCCATATGTACAGAAGATGAATCTGTTTTGCATGCGAATGGGAGTAATTGTATTTCTTGTCATATGCCAACGATTCCATCTAAAATAATGTCACTGCAATTAACAGAAGATCGTGCGGAAACAGCAGTTTATGTCAGAACGCATTTAATTGGCATTTACGAGGCAGAGGATAAAACGATTATTGAGACGATTGATTCCTCTGCTGTTCGTGAGATAAAAGAATTTATTGGTAAGTAACTGCTTGTAGAACAGACGGGGTAAGAATAGCGATGCCGAGTAGATGTTTATTGAACAATAAATATTAAATCCTAGACATCTTGTATTTAAAAACCCACCATTATTCTATGTTATGTGTCATAACATGGTTATATTCATAAGGCAAAATCTCAAACATATTTCTTAAGCATATTACTCACGCATATTACTCACGCATATTACTCATGTAAATTATTCAAGCATATAATTATTCAAGCATATTAATTAAAAAGTATCTACAATGAAAATTTTCAAAAGAAAAGTCTTGCGTAAGACTAGGGACTTGTCCTGTCTTATGCTCATATTGTTGTGCAGTCTCGGGGGCTTGTATGCCCAGAATACTATTTCCGGAACCTTAACAGACTCTAACACAGGTGAACCACTAATTGGCGCTTCCGTCATGGTTAAAGGATCCGTTGTTGGTACGATCACCGACATTGAGGGAGCTTACTCACTCGAAGCTAGTCCAGAAGATATACTTGTCTTCTCCTATGTTGGCTTTCAAGATCAGGAACTGGTCGTCGGTGATCAGCGTACATACAGTATAGCGATGGCCCAAGGAGTTCTCGTCGATGAGATCGTGGTGACAGGTTATACCGCTCAAAGCAAACGAGATATCACTGGCGCAGTTGCCACGATAGATGCAGAAGAGTTGTTGTCTACACCAGCCACAACATTTGCGCAACAGCTCCAAGGAAAAGCCTCGGGTGTGACGATTATAAACGATGCGACTCCTGGAGGAGAAGCGTCTGTGAGAATTAGAGGATTTGGGACGGTAGGAAATAATAACCCCTTATATGTGATAGACGGAGTCCCCTCCACGAATCAATCGACATTAAATCCGAATGACATAGAGACGATACAAGTGCTAAAAGATGCCTCTGCTGCCTCGATATATGGATCTAGAGCAGCGAATGGCGTTGTGATCATCACAACAAAGCAAGGTAAGCTCGGTAAGCCTAAATTAGAGTACAGTGCGTATTATGGGTTACAGACAAAGGATAGAGACGTAGAAGCTTTGAATGCAGCTGAACTAGGTGAATATTTATATCTAGCGGATCTGTATGCGGGTAAGACTCCTGCTCATGGTCAATATAGTTTTGGTGCGAATGGTGAAGTAGGTATTCCGAATTATGTGTTTCCTAGTGGAGCGGATACGGCCGATGAAAGTTTGTACTCATTGACACCGGATAATATCAATGCCATTACGCGATCAGCGGACACCGATTGGTGGGAGGAAGTGACGAGAGATAATGCCCCCATCATGAATCATCAACTGTCTGCTTCTGGCGCAACAGAATCAGCGAAATATGCCTTGAGTGTGAATTACTTTACACAAGATGCCATCACGCGATTTGTCAATTATGACAGAGCATCAGTGCGGGCGAATACCGAATTTGGCGTATTGGATGGTAGACTCAAAGTGGGTGAAAATTTGACCGTTGCCTTGGGTACAAGACGTGGTGGATTTGGTAATAATCAGGAACAAAATGCAGTGTCCGGTTCATATAAACATCACCCTCTTTTGCCCGTGTATGATGTAGCTGGCAATTTTGCAGGTAGCCGTGGTGCAAACCTCGGTAATAACTTTAGTCCCTTCGCCTCATTGTCTAGAAATCAAGACGATAAGACCTGGAACTTAAGAGCCTTTGGAAACATTTTTGCGGAATTCGAAATCATTGAAGGTTTATCTGTTAGATCGAGTTTGGGAATGGATATGAATACCTCTCGCCGCAGAGACATTGGTAGACCCCAGCCCGAATATGTCGAAGGTAACTTTATCAATAGTTCGAGTGCAACGAATACCTATTCCTATCAATGGGTGTGGACGAATACCTTAGATTATAGTACAACATTTAATGATGTCCACAACTTCAGAGCGAATGTTGGGATTGAAGCGATCGAACAATTTGCAGAATTTTTCTCTGCAGGCCGTCAGCGATTTGCCTTTGAAACCAATGAGATTATTAGCTATCTTGATTTGGGTGACCAGACGACCTCTTCTAATGGTGGGAATGTGTTGACAGATTATTCTTTGTTTTCCCAATTTGGACAATTTCAATATAGTTATGATGACAAATACCTAGCTCAAGTGACCTTGAGAAATGATGCCTCTTCCAGATTTAGACAAGCCTCTAATAGTGCAATATTCCCAGCCTTTAGTTTGGGTTGGAGAATATCAGATGAGCAATTTTTTAGTGACGCACTGCCCTTTGTCAATGAGTTCAAAGTGAGATATGGTTGGGGCAAGACTGGTAATCAAGAGATTGGAGATTACAATGCCTTCACCACATATCGATCCAGCATATTTAGCGCTGGGTATCCGATTGATGGTAGCACATCGAGTCCGTCTATCGGTTTTGACGCTGCATCCTTCGGTAACCCAAATGCCAAATGGGAGACGACCACATCTAATAATCTTGGCTTCGACGCTAAAATGCTCAATAGCAAATTAGAAATTGAATTTGATTTATGGAATCGAGTCACCTCTGATATGTTATTACAAGTACCGATTTCCTTTGCCGCAGGTGATGCCCAAGCACCAGCCTTTAATGTGGGGCAGGTCACGAACAAAGGTCTTGACCTAGGCTTGAATTATGGAGACTCCAACGGAGATTTTAGATACAATGTTGGTGTCAACTTCTCGACGTATAGAAATAACATTGATGCCTTAAATACAGAAGATTCAAGAATATTTGGAGCGGGCTCCCGTGTGCCTTCGATGACAGTGACGCAGGTCGGCTCTCCGATTTCTTCATTTTATGGTTTTAATGTCTTGGGTATTTTCCAGTCGGCAGCAGAGGCAGCAGCACATGCAACATATGGATCATACAATGCGCCAGGTAAATTTAGAATAGAAGATGTCAATAGTGATGGTCAGATCAATGATGACGACAGGACGATCATCGGTAATCCGCACCCAGATTTCACCTATGGTCTCAACCTTAACCTAGGATACAAAGCCTTTGATTTATCTCTGTTCGGTAACGGCTCACAGGGCAATGATATCTTTAACTATGTCCGGTTCTTTGCTGATTTTAATTCCTTTCAAGGGAATCGATCGACTAGAGCTTTGTACGATGCTTGGCAGCCATCGAATCCGACAGCTCCAATGGAGTCGTGGACAGCAGCAAATCCAAATGCTACATCGCCAATCATGGATGCCAATGATCAAACCAGTAGTCGGGTATCGACTTACCTGATCGAAGACGGCAGTTATTTTAGATTAAAAAATGTTCAGCTAACCTACAATATACCAAGTGCTCTGTTTAATAAATGGGGTATCGGTGGTGGCCAGATTTACATCCAAGCACAGAATATGTTGACGATCACAAATTACTCAGGACTGAATCCTGAAATACAAACGGGGAATGATACGACACTCGGATTTGATGGAGGTTATATGCCTGTGTCTAAGACAATCATTTTTGGATTCAATGTGAATCTTTAATTTTAAAAAGCAAATAGAGATGAAACATATAAAAATACTCATCATAGCAGTTGTTATCTTTGCGACTGCAAATTCTTGTGGAGAAGAGTTTTTAACCAAAACACCACAGGCTCAATTTAGTACCATCGGCTTACAAACACCGGAAGGTGTCGAGGGGATCTTACTCGGTGCATATGGCATGGTCGACGGGAATGGACTTGATGGTCAGGCGCCTTGGGAAAATGATATTCATAACTGGGTTTTTGGAGGTATCCCTTCAGACAATGCACTGAAAGGCACTGATGCAGGTGACCAGCCGGAACAATCGTTTATTGAAGCCTATGATTTTAATTCATTTAATAATCATATTAGAAATAAGTGGAGAGGCGTCTATAAAGGTGTCGCCAGATGTAATGATGCGATTGTTACAGCAGGCCTAGTCGAAAGTTTAGATGCAGACAGAAAAAGCCAGATCATAGCAGAGGCCAGATTCTTAAGAGGCATCTTTCATATGGAGGCACAGAAAATGTGGAGATTCCCACCGTACATAGATGATAGTGTGTATGATATCAATGATGTCGAAAGCACCAAGATTCCAAACGGCGGCAAGATATGGGATAAGATAGAAGCTGATTTTGCTGCGGCTGCAGCTGTGTTGCCTAACGATCAGTCTGTCGTTGGACGACCGACGAGCTGGGCTGCGAAAGCATTTCAGGCTAAAGCTTTGATGTCTCAGGGTTGGGATGAAAATGGAGCTGCTAATACAGCTAAGCTAACAGAGGCAAAAGGCTTATTGGAATCAATCGTTAGTTCAGGAAAATATTCCTTGGCACCAAAATTCTCAGAAAACCACTTAGTCGCCACCAGAAACAATCAGGAGTCAGTTTGGGAAGTACAGTTTGCTGTTAGTAGCGGCTCGACAGATGCATCGAATAGTGGAATCGGTTTAGCACACCCATACATCGCGCCTTGGGGTTGCTGTGGATTCTATCAAGCTCCACAGAATTTGGTGAATGCCTTCAAGACGGATGCAAATGGTTTACCACTTTTAGACACGTTCAATGATACTGATATACCTGCAGAGGGCGGCTTTGATGGGCCGATTGATCCTAGGATAGATCATACCTTAGGTAGACCTGGCATACTCTATAAAAATTTCCAAATTCACGGTTCGGACTTTATTAGAGATGTGTCTTATGCGGGTGTCTTTTCTTCAATGAAGCATGTCGGTGAGCCAGACGCGTTTGGCATTGGTGGTTGGGGAAATCTGACGGCCAATAATTATCGCCTAATGAAATACTCAATGGTCATCCTCTGGTTAGCTGAAGCCGAGGTCGAGCTTGGCAATCTAGAGCGTGCTAGAGAATTAGTCAACATGATCAGAGCGAGAGCAGCTAATCCAAATGACTTTGTGCCTAAAGCTGTACAAGGCGCGTCCAGAGCAGATTATACAGTCTTAGACGAACCAGCAGCCAATTATGTCGTTGGAGAATACACCGCAGCATGGACAGACCAACACGTAGCTAGAAAAGCCGTCAGATTTGAGTCCAGATTGGAGTTTGCGATGGAAGGCCATCGCTTCTTCGACCTACAGCGATGGGGCATCCAAGCAGAGGTACTGAATGCCTATCTCCAGAGCGAGTCAAGGTATAGAGTGTACTTACAAGGTAAGACCTTCACCAAAGGCAAAAATGAATTTTATCCAATCCCAACGGAAGCAATTGATAGATCTTTCGTTGATGGTCAGGCGACCTTAACTCAAGATCCAGCGTATAACTAATAGGAAGAAGAGCTGCGCATACGGTGCAGCTCTTTTTTTCTTCTTTTGAGATCACGGATTTTATTGATTGCTTTGATTGCTCTGTACAGACGAAGCATGCTTCGTCTCAATGAATAATGCTTCGTCTCCACGAATAATGCTTCGTCTCAACAAATTATAATTTGAATCTAGATATAAGCCAAATATTATTAGCGATCCTTCTAGCCTTTACCCCCATCACCCTCCACACCCAATCCTACACAAAACACATCCACCCCCAAAACCTCCACAATCTCCACTTATCCACTTTCTCAAATAACGACATTCTCATCGCCAATTCCTCCTCACAACTCTTCAACCAAGGTCAAGAAGAAGGACTCATCCACCTCCAACGAATTGAGCCCTGCGGCAATATCATCTGGGCATTCCAATACCAATATAGTGAAGGCTTCCTCGAACTAAACGATGCAGTACTCGACGGCCAAGACAATATCTACGCCTATGGTACTATATTCTCAGGCTCGGAAGAACAACTATTTATCTTTAAGTCCGATGCCTCAGGGCTCGACACAAAAATTAAAGTCTTCGATACCACAACAATCGACCACTTTAGCTACAGTATCGATAGTAATCAGGACGGACTTTTAATCGCTGGTCTGCTGCTTGATGTTGCTGCGAATCGCGTAGGCTTCGTAGGGCGTGTCAATTTTGATTTGGACATAACAAGCCTCACCACCTTCAGCCCAATCGCAAAAACAGGAAAAGCCATTCTCACCCAGGACAATCAAATCGTCATGAGCTCAGGATCGTACATCTACCAATTCGATGAGACCAATGCACTTCTGTGGGCAAAAGAATTCCCGTCAACAACAGAGATCATAGCTGGACCTTTTGACAATGCAGAAAATACATTGTTAGCAATAACAATAAACGGAGGTGGTGCCATTCTCTCTTTCAATCGGGCAGGAGACAGAAATGGAAAAATAACAATAGATCAATCAGCCATACAAAACGGATGTTTTTCAGGCAAGAGTCAGGATGAGACACTATTCAATTATTCTATGCTTGACCAAAATAGGACGATTGTTAACACCATGACGATTGACAAAAAGGCAGAGATCATTAAACATCAAAGTCTCCCTTTCATTGACAATCATTTCACAGAATCATTTGAAACGGCATATATAAATGACAGATTAATTATAGCTGGAAATGCACAAAATCAAAACGAAGACCTCGGTGATTATCTGCTCCAAGTACCATTGTCAGAATCTGAGTCCGAGTGTCATACATTCAGCACTTTTGAAGCATCATCAATAGCTAGCGACAGTATCGACTTAAATGAGCTGGTTGTGGAAGTAGAAGGCTTTACATTTGCCACCCTCCAATCCATTAGGCTCACTGCAGAACCCTTCAGTCAAACGAGTACAGATATTTGCAATGACTCTAACATACCCACATCTACAATTGAAACGAATACAATCGATTGCGGCGAATCATGGGAAGTCGGCCTCCCAACAGATGAATATGCATGGATTGATGGTTTTGAATCAATACAAAGAACAATTACTGCAAGAGGAATATACACGGCCCGCACCACGAATTGCGACAATCAAGAATCCATTGAGTATCATTTGGAGATTGAGCCATGCGATTGCCGCGTCTATCTTCCTAATAGTTTCAGCCCGAATGGTGATGGGATAAATGATCATTTCGAGCTCGGTATCCGCTGTGATTTTCTCCAAATGGAAATCCTGATTTACGACAGATGGGGCGGTCTACTTTTCAACAGCCAAATGAATTCTTCGTGGGATGGATCACTCTCAAATCTGATCATATCGCCCGGCATTTACGGTATCCAAATCACATACAGCTGGATAGACAACGATGGCCAAACCCAAACAGAACGCCTTACCGAATCCTTAACTGTCATAAAGTGAAGACGAAGCATGCTTCGTCTCCAATCCGCACTAAAACAGTTATAAAATAAACAAAACAAAACCTACATTTGTAGACATGCAATTAAGCTATTTTGTGACCAAAATCAACTCTTATTCTCCAATGGCTCATGACCCATCGGAAGAAAATCAAACAACGTAGTCTGAGGCATATGAATCAACACACCAATCATCTCTCAGTCATCACAAATCGTTGCATCGTCCTCTTTATCATCCTATCCATTCAAAGCTGTACAAACATCCCTGACACCCTTTTTACATCCTTAAGCCCTGACCAAACAGGCATCAGCTTTATCAACCAAATCAATGACAACGATTCTTCTGTCAATATCCTAAATTTCGAATACATCTACAATGGCGGTGGTGTCGCTATTGGGGATTTGAACAATGATGGTTTGCCTGACATCGTATTCACCGCCAATCGAGGCCCCAATGCAGTATATATAAACCGAGGCAATATGCAATTTGCTGACGCATCAACAAGTTCAGGTGTAGGATTACAAAAACGATGGAGTTCCGGTGTCACCTTGGCTGATATCAATTTGGATGGTAAACTGGATATCTACGTATCGGCCACGGGACATGAGCGAACCAAAAATACATCAAACATGCTCTTCATCAATCAAGGAAATGATGAGGCAGGGCATCCCATATTTGAAGAGCAGGCGCAGCAATATGGCATCGCTGACAACTCTCATAGCACGCAATCTGTTTTTTTTGATTATGACAATGATCAGGATTTGGACCTGTTGGTAATTGCGAATGTTATGCCCGATGATCGCGCCCCGAGCCGCTATCGTAAGAAGGTCGTGGACGGTAGCTCGAACACAGATGATCATCTGTATGAAAATAAGTGGAGCGAAGAATTGAATCATCCAGTGTTTACAGAAGTTAGTCAGCAGGCTGGTATCCTCATAGAAGGCTTTAGTCTTGGTGTGAATATTTCTGATATCAATCAGGATGGTTGGAAGGATATCTACATCACAAATGATTATCTCTCTAACGACTTATTTTATATCAATAATCAGGATGGTACATTTACAGACAAGGCGGCTGAATTGTTTAAGCACAATTCATTCTCTGCAATGGGTAATGATGTGATCGATTTGGATAATGATGGAGATAGTGAAATCATCGCCGTCGATATGCTACCTGAAGACAACTACCGGAGGAAAACGATGCTACCGCCAAATCAATATTCTGCATACTATAATAATGATCGTTTTGGATTTGTCTATCAGTTTGTTAGGAATACGCTTCAGGTAAATAACGGTGTTGCGCCTTTATTAAGCGGGCATAGTATGTTTTCAGATGTTGCGTTTATGTCGGGTGTCTCTTCCACGGATTGGAGTTGGGCACCAGTCATCGCAGACTTTGACAATGACATGGATCGGGATATGATTATTACTAATGGCTTTCCCAAAGATGTCACTGATCGGGATTTTATGGATTATAGTTTGGATGTTCGTCGATATGCTGAAGAGGAATTTTTATTGGCAAAAATCCCAGCTGCGAAATTATTGAATTATGCATATGAAAATAGGGGAGAGCTTCAGTTCAAAAAAGTATCCGCTGATTGGGGGATAGATACAGAGTCCTTCTCAAATGGCGCTGCTTATGGAGATTTAGATTTGGACGGTGACCTAGATTATGTGGTGAATAATATCAATGATCCTGCGTTTGTATTCGAAAACAATAGCAAGGCTGAGCACAATTGGATCCGTATCAAACTAGCTGGGCCTGCGCAAAATCCAACAGGTATTGGTGCAGTGGTAACAGTCTATTCAGCGGGTATTAGCCAAGTTATGGAGCACAATCCTGTCAGAGGTTATTTATCGCATCATGAAGCCATTTGCCATTTTGGATTGGGTCCCAACAACAGCGTTGACAGTATCACGGTGCAATGGTCAATAGATAAAAAATCAATAGTCCGACCATCTCAAGTCAATCAGGTGATTGAGATAAATTATGCTGAGGCAAGAAAATTTACCAATATATCCGCTGCCCCAGTGCCAGTGCTTTTACAAGATATCTCTGATGAACTCGGTATCGATTACCGACACTTCGAACAAGACATCATAGATTTTAATACCCAGCCTTTGCTCTTGCATAAGCTATCTCAATATGGGCCAGGTATCAGTGTTGCAGACATCAACGATGATGGTATGGATGATTTTTATGTCTCAGGTTCCGCAGACCAAAAAGGCGTCTTCTTTATACAACTTGAATCAGGTGAATTCAGTAAGGAAGAACGGTTGATCTATGCCTCTCCCGAGCAAATAAAAGCTGAAGAACTCGGTAGTTTGTTTTTTGATGCAGACAATGATGGAGACCCAGATCTCTATATTGTGCATGGTGGTAATGAGTTCAAAGCAGACAGCGATTTCTATCAGGATCAATTGTATATCAACGATAATGGCTTTTTTAAACCTATAGCAAATGCTCTACCGATATCACGTTCGAGTGGATTGGCAGTTAAGGCTGCAGATTATGACAAGGATGGTGATTTGGATCTATTTGTTGGAGGCAGGCTAGTGCCGGGTCAATATCCCTTAGCGAGCAAATCCGTTATCCTAAGAAATGACTCCCAAGCTGGACAATTATTATTTACAGATGTCACTGCGGATATTGCGCCAGACTTGGCAGGAGTGGGGATGGTCACAGATGCGCTTTGGACAGATTATGACAATGACAAGGATAAAGACCTGATGGTGGTTACCGAATTAGGGCCTATCTTATTTTTTGAAAATAGTGGTGAATCCTTTCAAAAAAGAATCGTACAAAATGAATTGGGTTTGTGGACGAGCATTGCGCCTGGAGATTACGATAATGATGGTGACATCGATTATATAGTTGGTAATTTTGGAAATAACTTGCCTGCTAAAATCACAGAGCAACATCCCTTAAGAGTGTATTTTAAGGATTTTGATAACAATGGCATACGTGATCTGATCACCACATGTTACTTTCCAGATGAATCAGGCCAATTGAGAGAATACACCTATCATGGCAGTACAGATCTTGCTAAACAATACAATTCAATAAAGAAGAAATTTCAGTATAAAAAAGAATATGCAGTAGCCACAATGCAAGATGTATTTTCGAAAGAAGACTTAGAAGATTGCAAGGTATTGATGGCAAACAACTTGAATACATCAATACTCCTAAATGAAGGCAATGGTGATTTTATAATAAAATCTTTACCAGCTCAAGTCCAAAGAGCCCCGGTCTATGGTATGCAAAGCCTCGATCTCGATCAGGATGGCAATTTGGATATCCTCATCGTCGGTAATGATTATGGTGTTGAAGTGAGTGCTGGTAGAATGGATGCCTTGGATGGCCTCGTTGGTTTTGGTCATGGTGATGGCAGCTTTACATTTAAGCAAGCCGCAGAAACAGGCTTCTATGTTCAAGGTGACGCCAAAGCATTAGTTAGCCTATACCACAGACAAAAAAATCGGCTCATCTACATCGTATCCCAAAATCAAGACAGCTTACGCATTTTTGAATCGCCCGTACAAGGAATATACCAAGCCATTAGTCCGACGGTAAGTCAAGCTACCATCACCCATCAAAATGGAAAGACTAGACTGCAAGAGTTCTATTTTGGAAATAGTTTTTTGTCCCAATCTTCGAGAGGTGTTTTGATGACAGATTCTATAGTTAGCATTAATCTTTCTAATTAAATACTGTCTTGGTTAGAACTCCGAGGCTCTTTTTTTGACATTGACATTGACATTGACATTGGTGATGTGTTGATGTCGTGATGTGTTGTTTTGTTGTTTTGTCCAGTAAGACGGTTAACTTAAGGCTATTTTCCTGCCTATGGATTCACCTTTATCATTTGCATCTCTTCATCATTCTTAGCAACCAATATATGCTTTGCTCCTTGCTTGTCTAGCAAGGCCATGCCTCGCACATCTCCTACGATTTTTAAACCCGATTTATTCATCAGTATGGGCTCAAAATCTCCAGCACCATTACCTTTCAAAAACAGGCCGAAGCTGGCATCATTGCGGGGCGTCTCCACTTCAGCGTTATATAGATTGCCAGCCAGAACAATGTCTTGATTACCATCCTCATCAATATCATCTACAATGAATTTGTTAATGCTAGACAATTGCGCTAGTTGTGGTAATGGCTTTATCTCAAATGATCCGTTCTTGTTTTCTAAGTAGACACTAGCAAATGAAGTGATTTCGTAGCTTAGAGATTCAGTTAGCATTTTTGATGTGTAGATTTGATTTAAGTTGGCCTTAGCAAAGGAATTATAATCTTGAAATTTTGACTTGATAGCAGGCATTTGTTGTGAGGAGCATTCACGGCCTCTAACTGGAAATTCTGTATCACCTTTTTTATAGCTTAATACAATATCATCGACGCGATTGGCATCAAAGTCATTTAAATAGATTTTAAATGGGGTAGATTCACTGGCTTGGTATTTATAGTTTTTTCCTAAATTCCCAACGACTAGATCTAGATCCCCGTCATTATCAAAATCACCTTTTTCGATATCAAACCACCAGCCTGCTGTATTTCCAGATAAAAACTGATTTGTGACATCTTCAAAATTTCCTTTGTTATTCTTATAAAATTTTATGGGCATCCATTCTCCTACGACCACTAAATCATCCCAGCCATCTCCATCAAAGTCGATCCAGCTAGACGCTGTCACTAGGCCTAATGAACTTAAGTCTGGTAATCGACTTTCTGTCGCATCAATAAATTTGGGTCCAGAAGCTGTGCTTACATTTTCTAAAATATAAGAGTCAGCGGGGTAGGGATATTTTTTTGGGACTAGGCGACCTCCCACAAACAAATCTAAATCACCATCATGGTCTATGTCCGAAGCAGATATTTCCATACCACTCACCTTATTATCTGGAATGGACTCCTTATTTTTCCTGAATTTATTTTTACCAATATTTTCATAGAACCGATCTTCGTAGCCTAATGAGTTTGGTTTAAATTCATTGCCTCCACTTGTCATGTAAAAGTCATTGTCTCCATCATTATCAGCATCAAATATTAAAATGCCTAGATCTTCATGATATTGATCTTCTTTGAAATCTGGAATATCGAGTTTAGAAAAATTCCCTATGTTATCTTGAATATAGACGACTGCATTCTGTCCAATCGCACTTCCAACTATATAGTCATCTGTACCATCACCATTGAGATCACCCGTAGCCAATGCAGGCCCTAGTGTTGAGTTTTTATGTGGCAGTAATACCTCGACTTCAAAATCATTAAATATATTTTCTTCATGTGTGAAGAGACCGTCTACATCTACTGTTTGAAAATGCTTTGGGGATGCATGTGTCGCAGTTGATTGTCTATTGCTTACTACAGCAGAGTCGTATTTAATAGTCAAGTTTTGATTAGCATCTATACTTGTGAGCTTTGTTTTTTTACCATTTGGCCACTCTACGATAAGACTATCGACGGTCGCCGCTGATCCTAATCCAAAATGGATGTTAGAAGATACAGATGAAAGGTAACCGCGGACGATATTGTATTCTTGTACTTGCATCGTAGCATTCGTGTAAGCTGTCACCTGACTGCCATTTGGCAATACCTGCGCAGTACCTTCTAAAGCTAAGATTAGATAATTGTTAGCCTGATTATTATTCTGGTATATGCTCGCGACCTCCTCTAGATTATTAATCACCAAGTCTAAATCGCCATCATTATCTAAGTCAGAATACGCCACACCATTTGAAAACGTTTTGTCACTAAAGCCCCAATCCTCTGCGTGGTTCGTATAACTTAGATCACCATTATTTTTAAACATATAATTGGCTAGTTTTTCCGAAGGGATTTTTTCCAGATAATTCAAAAGCCCAACTTCTTCCTCTTTGCCTTTATAGGCTGGATCGTTTTCCATTTTATTAAAGAATGCCCGATGCTCGCCATAGAAATCTTTATTATTGACATCTCGGCGGATACCGTTTGTCACGAATATATCTTTCCACCCATCGTTGTCAAAATCGGCCATTAAGCCACCCCAACTCCAATCCGTGGAGGAGACGCCAGCAATGCGTGATACATTGCTAAACAAAGGCACCTCGCCATCAAGAGTGCCTTGATTTAGTTGAAGACTGTTTTGCATATATTGATGATGAAGTCCGAGATCTACGGATTGATGAAACACTGTAGGATTCATCGAAGCCATGTTGGCCTTTGATCTGAAGTTGTCATCTGCTGACATATCCAATTGAAAGATATCCTTAAAACCATCATTGTTAAAGTCAGCAATATCTGCTCCCATTCCAAAGAAAGACGTTTGTTGTAAAGACGTATTAATCTGATTGGTAAAAGTCCCGTCTTGATTATTGATAAATAAAAAGTCGGGCGCATTAAAATCATTTGATACAAAAATATCAATGTAGCCATCATCATTGATGTCTGATGTGACTAGACCTAGACTTAATCCAAATGTTCTCAGACCAGCTTCTGAAGTCACGTCTGTGTACTTGCCATTGTCATTACGAAGTAATTTATCAGAGTCTGCCTCAGGATGATTAGCCTGCATATAATGATAATAATCTACTGGTGCCGTAAAACTCGTAGGTGGATAATTGATGATGTATAAGTCTAGATCACCATCATTATCATAATCAAAAAAACTGGAGTGCATACTAATGCCATCACAGTCGATGCCATATTCCTTAGCTTGCTCTGAGAAGGTATTGTCCTGATTGTTGACATAAAGGACATTATTGAATGGCCCATTCTTGCCGCCCACAGCACAATAGATATCTAAGTATCCATCTTGATTGATATCCACAAAGGTGACTCCAGAATACCATCGATCATCTCCGCCAATCCCAGCAGATTTTGAAATGTCTTGAAATTCCATGTTTCCCTTATTTAGGTATAAGGCGTTTGGGACCATATTGCCTGTAAAGAAAATATCCTCTAATCCATCATTATTGAGATCGCCTACAGCAACTCCGCCTCCGAGATACATATAAGGGAAGGTGAAGTAATTATATGTATTGGTCTCTGTCAAGGTATTGCTAAACGAGACGCCTGTTTTTTCAGAGCTTAGTTTTGAAAATAGGGTAGTCGACTCTTCAGTACAAGAAGAAGCGACTAAGGACAGTAGAAGTAAATAATAAAGGTATTTAGTCATAAGATCATCGCATCTAATCCCGTAAAATAAGAATAACCCTCGTGATTAAGCGAGGGTTATTCATTTGTTTTCGAATTCTAAAAAGATGATATTCTTTTTAGTTTTTGACTGTATTAATATCCAGGATTCTGTATTAAGGAAGGATCCCGATCAATTTCTGTTTGACTGATTGGCATGAAGTACACATGATCCTGCCAAATTCTATTTTCAAAGACGATATCTGTCGGCCTGTACGTATAGTCAAACACATTTGTATCCTTACGATAATCTGTCACTGTTGTACCAGGTTTTTGTGTCGCCTGAATCAGTATCTGCTGGACTTGCTTATTGAGAGACTCAGGTCCTTCAAGCCAGCGTTTCATATCAAATAGTCTAGCATCTTCATTCACCAGTTCTTTATCTCTTTCTCGCTTGTATAATTCTACTAGCGCTGCTCCAGAAGCTGTTACAGCTGGTAAACCATTTCTAAAACGAAGTCGATTCAACCATTCCGTTGCTTCACCTTCATCACCTTGCATGATATTGGCTTCTACAAAGTTTAGGAGAATCTCAGTATATCGAATATACGGGGCATCAATTTTTTGTAAATTATTAGGCCATGATGCAGGTTGATTTGGATCGGCAAATTTTCTAAAATAGTAGCCTGTCCGAGCACCGTTCCAATCTTCAATTGGTCCTTGACGTGTATCTACACCATTGATGATCGTGCCATCAGAGAGCGTATAAAAACCTGTCTGGAGCTCATTAAATTTATCAAACCTTACGACGTCATCGGTACGCTGTTTCCATGGAGCACCATCGTAGAGAATTGTAGAATAGAATCTAGCCTCTCGGTTAGCATAAGGATCAGCTGCGTGAGCTGGATTATCCCAATCGAATTTAGTACCATCTGCTAAGTCATATTTAGAAACCAATGCCTCAGTAGGTGTTGTACCTGCCCATTCATGATATCCATTAGGTCCATGATAGAGTGCCACCATACCAGGTCCTTGAGACCAGCCATCTCCTCCAGGATAGGTTCTAGAACCATACCCAAATCCTTCGATAATTCTTCCCCAGATAAAGTCCTGATTACCAGCACCTTGTAGCCAAATGTCCTCATAATTTTGAATGGCCTCTGATTGAGGAGCGGGAGATGAATAATCTAATTTATAACCTGAAGTTGCATCCAATAAAGCTCTAGAAGCAGCTTCCGCTGCCGCCCATCTCTGGTCTTGACTTCCGGATGTGTAACCAATCAATTCTTTATTAGAATAACTAGCAATTGTGGATACAGAAGATGCCTTCGAAGGCTCATACAAATCACTTGCTGCGTGCGTTAAGGCTCTGGATTTCATTGCCATAGCTGTTAAACTATTTGCTCTAGCTTTACTTAGTGGCGCGCCATCTAATAATGTAATCGCCCTATCTAGATCAGAGATGATTAGATCCATTGTCTCTTCAAATGTCCCTCTTGGATTATTCGCTTCACTGTCTAGCGTTAATGGCTCAGTTAACAAAACGACACCACCAAACTGTCTCATGAGTTGAGTATAATAATACCCACGCATAAAATAAGCTTCACCTAATAACCTGTTCGTGAAGGCTTCATCGAATCCTGCTTCGTTTGCTGTCAGTCGCTGAATAGCAATATTGGCACTGCGTATAAAAGGATAGATTTGATTCCAACTAAACCATTGCATATCCATAAAATTTCCAGCTGGATTCATCTTTCCTTCTGTATAACCATCTACACCACGACCAGGGTGGGTAAACACCGCTTGATCGGTAAATGCATCAGTCGTTTCTTCTCTCGTCAATGTACCTGCCCAAGTGCCTTGATATAAATCTAATACAGCTGCCTCTGCCAGTGAGGTTGAACTCCATACATTGCTTTCAGCTATTTCGCTGAGAGGTTGTGTGTTCAAGAAATCATCGTTACAGCTGGCAAAGAAGAAGCAAGCAGCCAGCAGTAATGTTATGTTTACTATTATTTTATTCATGTTATAAGTATTTTAGAATGTTATTCGTAATCCTCCAATGATCGTTTTTAACATTGGATATGCTTCACCATTATTAAGTGCTGCTCCATTTGAATTTCTTGTGTTTGTTACTGTTGCATTATTCTGTAAGATTTCTGGATCAAATGGGAAATCAGTTATCGTAATTAAATTAGTACCAGTCAATGACAGTCGTATGTCTCCAGCACCAATTCTTCCAGCCATGTCCGGAGAGAAATTGTAGCCTACTTCAAGCGATTTCAATCGGGCATAATCTCTCGTCTGTAATGCATAATCAGTCTGACCTGAATACCATTGATCTCCTCTATCTGCAAGCCTTGGAAACGGTGCGTCCGGATTGTCTATCGACCAAGCTCGTTCTGCAACTGCACGCTGCACATTCGCTAAAGTCCCTGACATGAAAGACCACTCATATCTATTATATCCACCAGTTGCACCAGCCCAATACATATTAAAATCAAAATTTCTGTAATTCAAAGACGTGTTAAAACCAAACTGTGTGTCAGCAAATGTACTTCCACCAGTACGTTGTCTATCTTCTGGACCGATTTTGCCGTCTCCACTTATATCAACAACTCTTGCATCTCCTGGTTTTAATGCAGGTGTCACACCACTGTAGTCCAAGACTTCTGCTTCAATCTCTGCTTGAGATCTGAAAACACCAGCAAATTGATACAGAAGCGGTCTTCCTATTTCGCCACCTGTTTCTCTTTGCCATGGTCGATCTGCCAAGTCTGGTTCATCTACAAACACAAGTTTGTTGTCAGAATTACTGAAATTAAGAGAGAAGTTATAGCCAAGACCATTATCAGCTTGACCTCTATAACCCAGACTGACTTCAAATCCTCTATTCTCGAAATCACCAATATTCTGAGCTGGCGGTGAAATGCCTGAATAGACAGGTAATGTTTTATTTGGTAAGGTTAATATATCTTTCCTTGAATTTCTAAAGAGATCGAAGCCTATCGTCATTCGATTGTCTAATAATTCTGCATCAAAGCCAAAGTTCGTTGACGTCGCTGTCTCCCAAGTAATGTTTGGGTTAGGAACTTTAGATTCGAAAGCAGTCGTCACTATATTATCTAAACTAGTCTGTGAGAAACTGTAAGAGGCAAGAAACTGAAATGGATCAACATTATCGTTACCCAATTGGCCCCAAGATCCACGTATCTTTAAATAATCTAAGAAACCTGATCCCCCTTTAAAGAAATCCTCTTGTGATACTACCCATCCCAATGAAACACCAGGAAAAAATCCGTATCGATTATCTTCAGGGAAAAGATAAGAACCATCATATCTAAATAAACCTTCAACTAAATATTTCAACTTATAGGAGTAATTGATCCGACCATAATAGTTCAATCGTGCAGTTTCTAATCCATTACCTGCGCTAAATTGCCCGTCAGCTCCACCAAAACTCAGTTGATCTAAATCATTGGATAAGAAAAATCGCTTGAACGCACGCGTGTAGCTTTGCTCAGTTTCTTCTCTGGTTATACCTCCAAGAACTTTAAAATAGTGTTCTTCCGTTAGGTCTTTTTCATAGGTGGCATTAATAGTTGCAGTAATATCTGTACGTGTCGTATGGTCTTGTGTTAAACTAGGATCGCCAGGTCCACGTTGAGCAGCTGTTAAGCCTGATGAGTTTCTATTTTCACCATCCCACGTATATAATGTCCAAGGACGATTCCACTGTTTAAAGTCAAAATTAAACTTATCGTAAGATGCACTTGCTCTCAATTCTAAGCCTTCTACTCCTGGCACATTTAATGTGATTCCAATATTACTCTGCAGGTAGTTCCTGTCATTATCATTAAAGCCTGGACCATCTGTTACCCGTATTGCTGGGTTGTTTCCATTTTCAATATCTGGACCAAATTCACCAGTCGGCCAGAATGCAGGGAACCAAGGATATTGTCTGATCAAATCCGCAATCACGCCTTCTCCTCTTGTAGATGTCCGATTGTTTTCTTGACGACCATATAGTCCCAAATCAAATTTTAAATGTTCGTTGATTGTTGCGTCAAGGTTCAGTCTCATATCGTACTGTTTAAAACCATCTGGCGCATTTTTAAAATTGACATCTTGATTTAGATAACCGACTGATGCAAGATAAGATACATAGTCTGTACCTCCAGATACTTGTACGTTGTGTCGCTGCATAGGCGCATTTTTTCGAGACACTTCATCAAACCAATCAGTATCAGGGAACGACCAAGGATCATTTCCGGCTCTTGTGTTTTCTATTCGTTCAGTAGAATATGTAGGGTTCAAAACCTCCCCATTGGGACGTGTAAAAGGTGTACCTCTCACTGCGTTAGCTGCCCCCCATTCCTCTGTTGGTAGTTTATATACATTTAATAAATTCACCAAATCCATATATTCAGCACCTGTTAACATTTCAGGTGTTTTTGTAAAGGTTTGTACGCCGTAGTTTGAGGTAAGCTGAACCTTAGGCTTACCTGTTTTACCTCGTTTGGTCGTGACTAGTATGACACCATTCGCAGCTCTGGCACCATAGATCGCAGCGGATGCATCTTTCAGTACTGAGATACTCTCAATGTCGGCAGGGTTAATTCTTGACAAACCTCCCGCTCGATTAGGTATACCGTCAATGACGACCAGAGCAGAACTGTTGTTAAAGGTATTTGTACCTCTAACTCGTATTGCTGGATCATCGGCACCTGGTAGAGCTGATCGTGTATCAATATACAAGCCAGCGACTTTTCCTGCTAAGGCAGCACCAAGATTTGGCGAAATAGATTTTTCTAATTCTGTACCGCCAATACTAGCTACTGACCCAGTCAGTGTTGCTTTTCTTTGTGTCCCATAACCAGTGACAACAATTTCGTCTAAGGTGTTGGCGGCGATACTCATAATAACGTTTACCACATCGCTATTTCCAACAGCCACTTCTTGTGTCGCATATCCAGTATAGGATATAGATAAGACATCGTCGGGATTGACTTCTAAGGAGTAATTACCGTCTAGATCGGTGACGGTTCCGTTTGTTGTTCCATTCACAAGTATGTTTACACCAATTAAGGATTCACCGGTATCATCGGTTAATTGTCCTGTGATGGTCCTCTGACTGAATGTCGTCCCGAGAGACAAGACAAACAGAAACATCAAAAGAGGTTTTAGTATTTGTAGATTCATGCGTTTAAAAGTTTAATTAAAACAATGATTATACGCTCTTTGTTCACGCCTTTCAAAAATTTTATATTAAAAAGATGCGTTCACTCAGAACTTATAAGTAGATAATATAGACCTAAGATAGTATTCGATAGATTAAAATGTGCATTTAGATTCAAAAAATATCTCTAAATGTTTGTGGAAAAATCCCTTTTTTGAATAGGATAATGATAGTTTACAATAAATAGTACACATGAAATAATTTTGTAATTTGATTATCAGCTGTTTACAATCAATCGGATAACAATGATGACTATGTTCATGTCTAAAAATTATATTTCAATAATTCTATTCATTATCACGCTTACAGCAAGCATTATTTGTTGTACAGACGTTGAATCTGATCGTACGCCTCCGAATATTTTGTGGATTGTCTTAGAAGATACATCTCCGCTGTTCGGCTGTTATGGAGAAAGACTTATTACTACACCACACATAGATAAATTGGCAGCACAAGGAGTAAGGTACACGCATGCCATAATGCCTGCGCCAGTTTGCTCTCCATGTCGATCAAGTTTGATCACAGGTGTCATGTCTACCACTTTGGGCACACATAATCATCATAGTGCGAGAACGCCAGAGTCTTCTATTTATTTACCTAATGGCCTTAAGACCATTCCTGAATTGTTCAAAGCAGCTGGCTATTTTACCTTTAATAATGGTAAGGATGATTATAACTTTACTTATGATCGCGAAGAGCTGTATGATCAAGACTATGATCAACATGCTTTATATGGTAAGCGAGGTAATCGACTAGAGATATCAGAGTTAGAAAGCAAAACGCCATTTTTTGGTCAGATACAATTGTCAGGCGGGAAAGAAATCTTCTCTTCTACATTTAAGGAAAGAGTAAAGACACCTGTCGATAGGTCCTTAATCAAGCTGCCTCCTTATATACCTGCTCATCCTACAATGATTGAAGAGTTTGCCAATCATCTTGATGCCATTCAAATTACAGATGAAAAACTTGGTGACATTATGCAAGAGTTAAATGAGAGTGGAGTGTTAGACAATACCGTTGTGTTCTTTTTTTCTGATCATGGGATGCGTATGACGAGGCACAAGCAGTTTTTATATGAGGGCGGCATTCGTGTGCCATTGCTGATAGCAGATTTTACAAACTCTAAGGGACTAGCAGCCGGGTCAGTAAATACAGACTTGGTAAGTGGGCTTGATTTAGGTCCAAGTTCGTTGGCCTTAGCGGGTATTGATATACCTGACTATATAGAAGGTGTCAATCTATTTGACAATGATCAGGGTGGGAGAGACTATGTTATCTCGACAAGAGACAGATGTGATTTTACGATTGATAGAATTCGCTCGGTCAGATCTAAAGACTATAAATACATCAGAAATTTTATGACAGACCGTAACTATACACAACCAAGTTATATGGATGTGGACGAAGTGCCCTTTGTGACTACGATGCACAAATTATATCAAGAGAATGCATTAGACAGTTTGCAATCTTTGTTTTTTAGGAATGATCGACCATCAGAAGAATTATATAATCTACAGACTGATCCTTATGAATTGTACAATTTAGCCTCGGATTCTAACTATGCAGATGTGCTTAGAAGTCATGCTACGATTCTTGAGGACTGGATAAAGTCAACTGACGATAAAGGACAGTATCCCGAAGACTTGGAAAACTTAAAACTCATGTTAGGGATTTGGGGAAAGCACGCTATCAATCCTGAGTATGACGAGTTAAGAGACATGTACCCAAATCTTGCTAGTTCACAATTTCACTTAAAAAGTAGTGGCTGGCAAAAGGTGACGAAATAGGATAAGCTTTGTTAGGTAGTTAATCTATTGACAATTTGCCATGTCACATTGTTTTCTCATAAGCCAGTATCGTGCGTTCGATTATAGAACAACAATCTCTTAACTGCTCCTCAGTCATCACCAATGGCGGAGCAAAGCGAATGATATTCCCATGCGTTGGTTTAGCAAGCAGCCCATTTTCTTTTAAAGCCACACAGATATTCCATGCTGTTTTGCTCTCCTCGTCGTCATTAATCACAATTGCATTGAGCAATCCTTTACCACGTACCAGATTGACCAAATCAGATGTATCGACTAACTCTTGCATGAGTTCTCGAAACAGCTTACCCAACTGTTGTGCATTCTCTTGCAGGTTTTCATCTTCAATGACTTCGAGAGCAGCGATTGCTACAGCACACGCCAGCGGATTGCCACCAAAGGTAGAGCCATGTTCCCCAGGCTTCATCGTCATCATAATGTCGTTATTAGCCAAGACAGCTGACACAGGGAATACACCTCCAGAAAGCGCTTTACCCAATACTAATATATCTGGCTTAATCTCAGGCTTTCGTTCACACGAAGCTCCACAAGAACAGTTACCACAGGTCGCTAATAATTTCCCAGTCCGCGCTATGCCTGTCTGCACCTCATCCGCAATAAACAAGGCATTATGTTGCTTACATAAATCATAGGCTCCTTTCAAATACCCTTCATCCGGAACAAATACGCCTGCTTCTCCCTGTATCGGCTCCACAATAAATCCCGCCACGTTCTTATCGTCCAATGCTTTTTCTAAGGCAGCCAAATTGTTATATTCGATCAACTCAATGCCAGGCATATAGGGGCCATAATCATTTCTTGCTGCTGGATCCAAAGAGGCCGAGATAACAGACAACGTCCGCCCATGAAAATTACCTTTTGCAAAGATTATTTTGGCTTGATTCTCAGCTACTCCCTTTACCTGATACGCCCACTTTCGACAGAGCTTCAAGGCAGTTTCTACAGCCTCTACACCAGTGTTCATCGGTAGCACCTTATCGTAGTCAAAATACGCTGTGACATATTTTTCATATGGCCCTAATTGATCGTTGTAAAACGCTCGTGATGTGAGTGTCAGATTATCTGCTTGAGCTTTAAGTGCTGCTGTAATCTTTGGGTGGCAATGGCCTTGATTAACAGCAGAATAGGCTGAAAGGAAATCGTAATATTTTTTGCCTTCTACATCCCAAACATAGACGCCTTCGCCTCTGCTGAGCACGACAGGTAGTGGGTGATAATTGTGGGCGCCATGCTTGTCTTCGAGTGCTATGAAATGGGTGGACTGGCTGTGTGTGGTGGATTCCATGTGTTTGGGTTTTTATAGGGTGCAAATTAGGTAAAATTGGTGAGAGGTGTAAGAGATGTTATGAGTGTTCAGATGACTAAATCAATGTATATGACTTTAACCACTTGAGATGTCAGTACTTACAAGTCACTAAAGTAACTTGGAATTAATAATTTCAATGAAGCAATTATAATAAGGACCAAATCAATCCAAGTGGTTTTAACCCAATGTCATTTAGTTAAGGAAATAGAAGCGCTGAAAGTGCGACATTATTGTAGCGCGGTACGAAGTGCCGCGTGGAATGATTAAAGAAAGTCTCCAATTGGCGGGATTTTTGGTAAAAATCATGACAATTGGATTTTC
>CALGLU010000068.1 GCA_937959275.1 uncultured Saprospiraceae bacterium
GGTGAGGTGGGTGAGTGGCTGAAACCATCAGTTTGCTAAACTGACGTACTGGGAAACTGGTACCGGGGGTTCGAATCCCCCTCTCACCGCAAATGAGTATTTGGAAATACTAAAATAAAGGGTATTTTCGCGACTCATTAATTTGTTCGGGGTGTAGCGCAGTCCGGTTAGCGCACCTGTTTTGGGAACAGGGGGTCGCAGGTTCGAATCCTGCTACCCCGACAAAACTAAATCCTTTTGCTGTTTACAGCAAAGGGGTTTTTTCGTTTAAGGGCCTTCTATGCTTGCATAAGGAGGCCTTAAATGAAAAAAGAACAGGTATTCGATAGAAGACAAAGGATTTAATTTTACAGGCAAAACACATACAGGATCAATGCCTTTGTAGGTCCTTCTCCACAGATGATGCAGTCTTTGAAAACCAGTTCCAAATCAGTGTTGGCTTTATTTGTTTGGAATAGGGTTTGAGAGATTGGTGCAGATTTCATACAAACATTGATTTAACTAGCAACTTTGTTAAGAAGTTCTTTAATGACTAAACTGGAGAAAAGAAGTAAGAACTTAGCTAATATCGCATATCGATAGTTTTAAGATCAGATTTCCCTCATCAATACTATAGATTTTATAAAAACCACATATAGATAATAAATCAAAATTTATAGTAACGCGTAGTTTTAGCCCTTTAGCTGAGGTATGTAACTATTATGTAATTAATTGTAGTGGATTTGTAGACCCTTCAAAAGTTGGAAAACAGTATTTTCACGATTACAACCCGCTAGCACCTCTCAGATTTAATTTATTTCTTAAAACGCAATTTATTCAGCTATTAATGACATATTCTATATGAATATTCTCTAATATGTATGTCCACTTAAATACAAAATATAAAGACTCCTTAGTAACAATACTTAGGATAGATATACTCAAAACAATTGTGTTTGCAGTGATCCTCTTTGGTATTGGTCTGTCTACTAATCGAGAAGGTCTTGATATTAGCGATGCTATTATTCCAATTGTTGCGATTGTACTCATTATTATATTGAGGAACTTAAAGTTAACTGATACAACTCTGCTTATATTATTTGGTATAATTTCGATTAGCATAGCTATTTGCTCTATTCCTAACTATTTGGCGTGGATAAGATTTGAAGCGCTTTGGCTGATCAATATTAGTGTGTTATCACTACTCTACATTAAAAACTATAAGAGGTCTATAGCCTTTTTTTGGGTTAACGTGATTCTTTGTATTTGTCTGTTTTTATATGAACAAGTGATACAGAGTCATTTCGGTGCACCAGAGACGAGTTTACACCACAATTCTTGGTTATTTAATTTTGCAATTTTGTTCTTTTTTCTGATCGATAATATTCTGAGGATCTACTTCTTGATTTACCATCAAAATGATATTGTCAATGATCTAAAAAACAAAAATAAAATTGAAGAACAATACTCAATACTCTTCCATAATTCATTTAATCCTGTGTTGTTATATGATTATAACAGCAATAGAATTCTAGATGCCAATGACTCATTCGTAAAAATGATGGGCTATACAGAAGAAGAGCTTAAAAACTTAGATGGAGAAAAATTATTGATCAATGAAGATGGAGAGGTAAATAATATTCTTCAAATTGACAAAGTTGAATATTTAAAACAAAGCAGCTCAAGTACAAATAAACTTATTTCTTCAACTGGGATATTTAAAAATAAATTAAATGAATCCAGATATTGTGAAATTCAAGTCCTGCCCTTAAATAATGAATCAGGAAAAGCTTACGTCATCTGTCGAGATAAAACAGATGAACTGAGGTATCAAGAAGAAATAGAACAGTCAAGAAATAATTATAAAAATATTTTTGATAATAACCTTTTAGGCGTAGTAGTCCTAGATGCTAATAAGAATATCCTCACAATAAATCAGTCATTCTGTGAAATGATGGGTTATGCTGAATCAGAATTGATAGGAAGATCGATTTTAGAGTTTACAACTAAAACCTCAATAGAAGAATCTCAAGAATTAATAAAATTACTGCATTCATCTAAAATCCATTCCTATATTCAAGAAAAATCATACATCAGAAAAGATAATCGCGTATTTGAAGCGTTGATATCCGTCAAAGGAATTTATCAAGAGGGTAAGTTTTTCAAGTCAGTCACGACTATTCAAGATATTACTCAAAGAAAGGAAGTAGAGAGTAGCTTGATTCAATCTGAAGAAAAATATCGAGATATATTTGATAACTCTTTAAGTGGACTTGCATTGATTCGAAATGGAAAATATATTGATGGCAATCCTTCCTTCTATGAGATATTTGATATAACTGAAGGGAATACTAAAGGGAGAAAAATCTTTGACTTTATTCATCCTGATGATGTAGCCTATGTAGAAAAAGAAATCAATACCTTAATTGAGAATCCTGAGTCGAATAAGAGGTTGATTTATAGAATTGTTATCGGTGAAGAAGTCAAAACGATAATGGCCAATATTGCTAAAACCAAAGATTCTGATTCTGAAAATTATTCTGCTGTTCTTAATTGTATTGACTTGACCGAATTCATGGATATGCAAAGTCAATTAAATGAGCGACAAGCAATTTATGAAGCGCTTATTGAAAATTCATTTACAGGTATTGATGTCATAGAACTTGATGCAAATATGGTGGATTTGAGTAGTGCGAAACTCCTGGTTCGGAATAAAATGATGAGCAATTATCTAAGCGCTGAGAATAATAGTGATCCGTTTATTTCTTATGAAAAGATGAAGACAATCTCACCTGATGTTTTGTCAAATGGCGAAAAAGCATCTGTTGTTTATAAATTAAATAGTGAAAAACTAATATCTGAACGGAGTATCGAACATGAATGGAGCTTAAATAAAGAGAGCAGAGTTTTGGATTTCAATGTGTACACTCAAATCGTAGAAGTCAATGAAAAATTAATATTGATAAGAAACTTCCAGAACATAACGGAAAGAAAGAAAAAGGATCAGATTATTTTGAATCAGTTGTTTGAATTAAATAAAAAGAACAAACAGCTTGAAAAATATATTGAGTCAAATCTCCAACTTGAAAATTTTGCATATATAGCTTCTCATGACTTAAAAGCACCATTGCGTACTGTGTCAAGTTTTGCCTATTTGTTAAAAAAGAACTCTTATGAAAATTTAAACGAGAAGGGAAAGAAATATCTTGAAATTATAATTACAAGCTCTGGCAATATGCAGATTTTAATTCAAGATTTATTGCAGTATGCTCGAATCAATTCTCAAAAAGTTAACCTCAAAAAGTTGGATTTAAAGCAATTTCTTTCAAGAAGCATACAAGACATTGATCAGGACATCCGAGATAATAAAGGCAAGGTGCATTGTGGAGATATGCCAAGTCATATTATCGCAGACGAAGTTAAATTAAGACAACTTTTTCAAAATTTAATCCGTAATGCACTCAAGTTTAAGCGTAAGGGTGTCATGCCAGTAGTGACGATAGAATGTAATGAAAATGATCGTGAATGGATCTTTTCAGTTTCAGATAACGGAATTGGAATTGAAGCAGATCAGCAAGATCGAATCTTTGGTATATTCACAAAACTACATAGCTCAGATGAGTTTGAAGGGACTGGATTAGGCTTGACAATATCCAAAAAAATTGTTGAGCAACACAAGGGTGAAATTTGGCTAAAATCAGTCTTTGGAGAAGGCACGGTGTTCTACTTTACGATCCTAAAAGACTATCTGCAAAATGAAATTGAGTCCGATTTGTTGCAAAAAGAACTGAATCAGATTTGATCATGTGAACTACATTCCTTGGGTTTTGTTAATTTTGTACATACCAACAATTAAAGATGGGCTTGAATACAGCAATAGAACAAAAATTAGCCAACCATAAATTGAGAAAGACATCTGTTCGACTTGAAGTTTTAAAGCTATTTATGGATAGAAAAGGCGCGGCACTATCAAGCCTCGATATCGAAGACGAATTAAACTCGCTCGATCGGATAACGCTTTACAGGACCCTTAAATCCTTTGAGCAAAATGGAATCATACATCAAGCAATTGATAGAACAGGAAAGACCAAGTATGCGCTGTGTGATCATCAATGTGTCCAAACCAAACACTCAGATAATCATGCACATTTTCATTGTGTGAGCTGCGGTTCTACACAATGTATTGAAGCAACCATTGACTCAAGCTTTGATGTACCTGCAAATTATAAAATAGAAGAAGTTCATCTGCTCGTCGAAGGGCTTTGTCCAACCTGTAATCATTAGTTCTTGTGACACGAGTACTACTCATTTTGGTCTTGCATAACCCCTTGTTTGTATTGCAGTAGCTAAATAAAAAAAATGGCGATACATATCATTCATGCATCGCCTCAATTTACTTTTCTTTCTATTTTATACTAGTCAGGTACGTTATTAGGATTCAATAGATCGTAGAATTCATCTAATTTTGGTAGTATAATAATTCTGGTTCGTCTATTTGTGGATCGGCCTTCAGCTGTGGCATTACTCGCTAACGCATTGTATTCTCCACGCCCTGCAGCAATAAGACGATTCGGATCAATTCCATAATTGTTTTGAAGAGCCCGAACCACTGAGGTAGATCTCTTCACACTTAAATCCCAGTTGTCTGATATACATGAACTTCTCATCGGTACATTGTCAGTATATCCTTCCACCATGACTTCTAAACCTGGTCTAGACTGTATGATTTGGGCGATTTTACTGAGTACTTCACCTGCCCGAGGTGTTAGAGTAGAACTACCACTTTGATACAGCATTTTATCTGATAAATTGACAAAGACAACAGTCTTATCAACTTTTACTTCAATGTCTTGATCTCTGATGCCATCCACAAGCACACTTTGAAGATTAACGGCAAGGGCTAGATTAACAGAGTCTGCTTTTGATTTTGCATTTTGTAATATCTGGATATATTCATCTTTATTCTCCAATTGAGAGAGAGTCTCTTTGATATTCTCACTGGCAGATTGAGATAAAACTGTCAGATCACCGACCTGCTCTACCTGCTTATCTCTTTGGCCACGAATGTCTTGAATTTGATCTTTCAAATCTTGGATTTGTTCTTCTCGCAAGTCAAGATTCCCTTTTGCGCTATTAAGTAAGCCTTTTAATCGCTCAGTTTCTTGATCACATGCAGATAAACGTGTAGTGTAATCATTGATTGTTTTGCCGTATTTGTCTAAGGTGACATTAGACGCGTCAAGATCAGCTTGCATAGCTGCGATTTGCTTTTTATGAGCTCCGCAGGATGAGAATAACCCACTTACAATTAGAAGGAGAATGGAATAATTAATGAAATTCTTCATGGTTGATTTTTAATTGATTCAATACCGAACGAGCCGTCGAATATGTGTTTACCCGTTCCAACTAATATATACTTTACAATAATTTTGCCAATTCTGACCGCACAATGCTAAACTATTCTATAAGTTCAGCATTTTCAAAGATGTAGTTTAAATGATCTAAATCATCAATATTTAATTTCAGCGTTCCTTTAAATGTGACTCGTTGGTCCATCCTTAAATTATGTTCCTTTTCCTCATCTTTTAAAAGCACATCAACGACTGATTCGGGACCAGCACCACCACAAAAAAAGCATTGTGAGTAGGGATATTTTGATAAAATCACGATCTCCTCATCTTCAGTTTCAATGAGCAATACAAAGCCTTCTAAAGAGACTTCTTTGCCATCTAAAGACTGTATTTCATCTCCAAACACTGGATATGGAATATCAAAGCCAAATTCCTCATTATACCGATATTCCATCGTCATATCACTTAATTGGACCCAGTTCAATAAAACCGGCTCAATCGAGACAAACGAACTTAGTATGAGAGCTAAGTAGAAAATTACATTTTGCATAAGTCTCCTAAATTATGGTTTTATTCCTTTCTTTTTATCGTGCTCGCGCTTTTTTGCCAACTGCATCGGATTTAATTTCTCTTTCATTTTATGGTCTTTAAAAACCATAAATAATTTAGCCTCACTCGGTGGATCAACGACGTTATTATCTGTATCAATGTCAGCAGTCTCTTGGTAGGGATCAAGCTGCACATGCTTCACTTTCTTTCGTTTAACAAAAGCTTTTTTAAACCCGCCTTCATTTTTTCGCCAAATCTCAACTGGTATTTTTTCAATCTCTGTTGTGCCATCTTCGTACTGCCATTCGAGGATCACAGGCATAACCAAGCCACCTTTATTTGAGAAATGTAACTGGTAGTAATGCTTATCACTAAATAGCTGCTTTTTTTCATCTTCCGTGTAGCTTTCATTAAAGTAGACAAAGGTCGTTTCGCTAACACTATCTTGTGTATTCCAAGGTTCATACGAATTATAAAAATCCTTTAACGAAGGATCTTGTTCTACCAAAAACTCGATGCCTTCCTCAATGTTTTTGCGCCTTGATACATGATTTTGTGGAGCTTCTATTTTATTCTCAAATGTATTTTCACGTGGCTCTGGATTGTTCGCCAAATCGACTTGGTAGTAGTCAATGCTGTCTATTGAAATGTCGACTGCATCTATACTGTAAAACCAACCCCTCCAAAACCAATCCAAATCAACACCGCTCGCATCTTCCATCGTCCTGAAGAAATCTGCAGGCGTCGGATGCTTAAATGCCCAACGTCGACCAAATTCTTTAAACGCATAATCAAACAATTCCCTGCCCATAATCGTCTCCCGTAAGATGTTTAAAGCAGCGGCAGGCTTATCATAGGCATTCGAACCATAATCTACAATGTTTTCAGTATTTGTCATGATTGGCTCTAACTTATCTTTTGGAGATGCCATATAATCTGCTATCCCCATCGGCGCTAAAAACCAATGATTGTAATCCATATCAAATTCGGTCTCCGCTACAAATTGTACAAAACTATTCAGCCCCTCATCAAACCAAGCCCACTGCCGCTCATCACTGTTGATAATCATCGGATAATAATTATGACCAACCTCGTGTATAATCACGGTAAGTGCAGCATATTTGGCTCGCTCAGTGTACGTGCCATCCTTCTCAGCTCGGCCTGGGTTAAAGCAGATCATCGGATACTCCATCCCATTAGCTGCTTCGACAGATATAGCGACTGGGTAAGGGTACGGTATAGAATAGCGACTGTATACATCCAACGTATGCTCTGTCGCCTTAGTCGAATATTTGCTATAAATAGGATAAGCTTCTTTCGCAAAATAACTCATGCACATAGACTTCTTGCCATCCTCATTGATGTGTGGCATCGCGTCCCATATAAACTTCCGACTCGCAGTCCACGCAAAATCCCTTACATTCTCAGCTTTGTAATGCCATGTTTGAGTCCTCGACGTTGCCGGTCTACTTTCCATTGCCTTTGCCTCATCTAATGTCACGATTTCAATAGGCTCCGTTACCGTTTGCGCTTGCGCCCATCTTGATTTTTGCTGAGGCGTTAATACTTGATCATAGTTTTGGCATTCACCGGTGGATCCAACAACAAAATCTGCTGGTAGAGTCATTTTTACATCATAATCCCCAAATGTCAAGGCAAACTCTCCACGTCCTGTAAATTGATTATTCTGCCATCCCTGACTATCCGTATACGAACACATCCGGGGAAACCATTGAACAATCGTATATAGATAATTACCATCATCTTCAAAAAACTCATAGCCGCCGCGCCCAGAACTTTTATTGTTAATCCGATCGATCAGATAATAATGCCAGTCAATATTGAAAGAGACTTTTTGGCCCGACTCCAATGCTTCAGGCAAGTCTAATCTCATCATCGTTTTATTGATTGTATAGTTCATGGCTTGCCCTGTCGAACTAGTCACAGATGTGATTTTATGACCATACTTATCTAGATTTTCATGATAACTCAATTTTTCCATTGAGTTCTTGTTCATGTATGTGCCGATACTACTTGGCTCCATATAGTGCTTGTCTGCTTCTGGGCTGTGCTCATTCTCATCTAATTGCAACCACAAGTAGCGCAATGGGGTCGGCGAATTATTATAATAGGTGATTGTCTCTTTCCCTTCAAGTCTATGCTCTTTTGTATTTAATGTACAGTCAATTGTATAATCTGCTTGCTGCTGCCAATAATCAGGGCCTGCGCTGCCGTCTACATTTCTGTATCGATTTGGGGAGGGGAGCCATGAATCTATTTGCTCAAATTTGTGTCCATGATTAGATTTAGCAGGCTGATCTTGACTATAGCCTATTGAGATACAAAGAGCGGTAAGGACGAACGAAAAAATTAGTTTATACATGTGTATGTGCCATTAAAGTATGAACCAACAAAGGTATAATTGTGAAGCTTTCTTTTCAGATTATTATCATTTGTTTAACGTTCAAGGTCTTTTCGGCCAATGACAACAACGATTTCGCCCTTTATTGAAGGCTTAGATGTATAGTACGTGATCATGTCTTCTACAGGGAAAGTCTTAATCTCTTCGTAGATCTTTGAAATTTCTCGTGCTACGCATACCAAGCGATCTTCACCTAAATAGCTTTTGATCTCAGATAAGCACTTTAATAATCTATAAGGAGATTCATAAAGAATGATGGTTGTATCTAATTCTTGCAAAGCCTTCCATCTGGTTTGGCGTCCTTTTTTTTGTGGTAAAAAGCCTTCAAAATAAAAATGCTCAGAGGGCAGGCCAGACCCAGTCAATGCGGGTACAAAAGCTGTAGCACCTGGAAGCGCAGTGATTTGGATAGATTCTCGTTGGCATTCACGACTAATGAGGAATCCAGGATCAGAAATGCCCGGAGATCCTGCATCCGAAACTAAAGCATAATTGACTCCTGCTTTTAGTTGTGATATTATATCAGGCATCATCCGATGTTCATTATGTGCATGAAAAGCTTGAAGCCTGGTTTTAATATCGTAATGCGAGAGCAACTTGCCTGTTTGACGGGTATCTTCAGCTAGGATAACATCGACTGTTTTCAAGACCTCCACTGCACGGTAGCTGATATCTCCTAAATTTCCAATAGGTGTAGGGACCAAATACAACATAAATACCTCTTACTTACTAAAATTCTTACTTGCTAAAATATGTATTGTCTGAATACTCCAAAGGTACATTCAACAGTTTACATTCTTAAGAAAAGTATAAATGTGTTGCTTTATAAAATCAATCTGCGATTCCCAACGCTTTAATTGTATTGTGTTGTCTATAGTTTTAAATCAAACCAATTGACATATTAAATCGCATATCTCACTATGAAAACTTGGTTTGTTAAAATCACTTCTTTTTTATTACTATGGTCTTGTGCCATCTCACTGGATGGACAAATCTCAAATAATACTTGCTCCACAGCGATGACAATTTCGAACGCCACCAATTTTTGTGGCCAATTCTCGAATCAAGGTGCGACGGCATCTATGGATGGATTAGCCAATTCTTGTTGGCCTGCAGGTATTGGGAATCAGGATGTTTGGTTTCGGTTTATTGCAAGAAGAGAAGGTGCCTTGGTCAGATTATTTGGTCGGTCTGGTGAAAATAATGATTGGTTAGAAGGAATCGGATTGCAAGTCTATGAAGGCAATTGTGGATCATTAATGGAATTAAGTTGCTTCCCATCTATAGGTACAACACGAGTCAATGAACTAGAAATCTATTTAAAGAATCTGGAAGTTGGAGAACCTTACTTAATCAGAGTCGATGCTTTTTCTGCTAATCAAGGTGATTTTAATTTGTGTATCAGATCATTCTCTCCCAGATTAAGTCCAGAGCAGGATTGTCCAGATGCTATTATACTTTGTAACACAGAAAATTTGGCTGTCGAGTATTTGCCAAATGCAGGTATGGATGATGATGAAGCAGACGACACGTGTCTCAAAGTTGGCAATTTGCCATCAGAGTCGAATTCTGTGTGGTATGTATTTGAATGCATGAATCCGGGAGATCTCGTTTTTGTCATCAGTCCAAATAATGATAATAATCCTGAAGAAGACATAGATTTTGTTTTATTTGAATTACCAAATGGCATTGGTGATTGTAGTGGCAAAATACCATTGAGATGTATGGCGTCTGGTATAACCCAAGGCAATTCACAAACTCAAAATGCGCCTTGTCTAGAACAAACGGGCTTGAGATTTCGTGAAAACGATATCGTTGAGTTTCCAGGTTGCGACAGCGGAGATAATAACTTTTTAGCTCCTGCGAGACTTACATCAGGGACATCATACGCTTTAGTCGTCAATAACTTTAGCGAAAGCGAATTTGGCTTTACCCTAGATTTTGAAGGAACGACAGCCACATTCGTAGGACCCCAAGCAGAATTTGAAACGGACAAAACCCAATTGTTTTGCGATCAGGAAATTACATTTTCAGACCTATCCAGAGAAGGCAACGACGGGGCCCTTTCTTATACATGGAAATTTGGACAGGAATCGACGCCAATCAATCGATCCTCAACAGAAGGTCCACATACAGTAAGTTATGAATCCTTTGGCCCAAAATTTATATCGTTAACCGTAAGAAGCCCAAATGGATGCCAGAGCGTAGATATATTAGAATTAGATGTGGGGACATGCTGTGATCCAGCCGTAAATGATTTAAGTGGAGAGCTACTATTGAATCATGTCGATTGTGCCGGTGATAATACAGGTAGTATAGAAGTAGTGCCCCTAAATCCAGGGTGGGGAGGAGTTAGGTTTGCCTTTGAAGATGATGATTATTCATCACAGACAAGCTTTCCGGATTTATTTGCAGGTGATTACACAGTTACATTACAAGATAAAAAAGGATGTGAGTTTCCAATTGATTCGGTAATAACAGAACGACCTGCCTTACGTCTTGATGCTGGCCCAGATCAGGCTATTGATTTAGGTACCTCTACATTTTTAGATGCCTATGTTGATATGAGTATCTATGATCCAGAACTTCAGTGGAATTTACCTGAGTTTGTAGACTGCCTGGATTGCCCTTCTACGGAAGTAACACCTGTTGTGACATCTACCTTTGTGTTAACAGCAACGAATGAGTTTGGTTGTGTTGTGCAAGATGACGTGATCGTCTCAGTAGATGTTGATTATGAAGGGCAGGTATATCGCCCAGATATCTTTACCCCAAATGGAGACGGGAATAATGATTTCTTTAAGTTATTCGGCGGATTGGCTGTCGATCGCATTGTGCAGCTGAAGATTTATAATCGCTGGGGCGACTTAGTTTATGTCGGTGAAGATCTGTCCAAAGGAGATGACTTTCAAGAAGGCTGGGACGGAACATTTAATGGACAACAACTTAGTCCTGATATTTATAGTTGGGTGGCAGAAGTTCTCTATCTTGATGCCGTAACTAAAACACTTAAAGGAAGTATGACGCTTCTAGAATAATGTATCTCATCAAATGTATTCTCATAGGAATTAGCTCAATGGTTCTTCTGTCTTGCGATAATAATTTGCAAGATATTAGGGAATTAACGGATACAGATGTTGAATTGACAGAAGTCACATCAGACGTCGAAATTCTGTATTCTGATTCTGCAATTGTAAAAGTCAAAGTGGTAAGCCCCAAATTAGTGCGATTATTTGAGCGCAATGAGCTCAAGGAGATTTTTCCTGAAGGACTTCATGTTGAATTCTATTCAGACAAAGGTACGATCACTTCATATATGAATGCTAGTTATGCAACTAGAAATGAGCGACTCGGTACAATAGTAGCAGAAGAAGATGTCGAGGTATATAATAAACAAAATGATAAGTTGATCACGAGTAAATTAATTTGGAATGAATTTGATGAAACGTTAAATACATCCAGATATGTACGAATCACAAGACCAGCAAAAGGAGATACAATTTACGGCTACGGATTAACGACTGATCAAGAATTTAGTCGTTTTGAGATAAAAGAAGTCGTTTCTAAGTCCAAATACGAGAAAATTCTCAAGGATTTAAACTAAATTCGGTGACAACTGGGATTATTTTTCGTCTCGAATAATGTTATAATTTTCTTATCAGGTACCCCCCAATTCTTATATGCTCATATTAGCTATTCTGATTTGCCTGCTTTTTTCAGCCTTTTTCTCGGGGCTTGAAATGGCATTTGTATCAGCTAATAAACTAGAGATCGAATTACAAAAAGATAAATCAAGTCGTAGAGGATCAATTATAAGCGGTTTTTACGATCGTTCTGAGCAATTTTTGACAACCATGCTCATAGGTAACAATATCGCATTAGTGGCTTTCACATTTTTTATGACTAAGATGTTAAGCCCTTATTTGGTGCCATATATTGGAGATGGATTTACAGTTCTCCTGATTACAACTCTATTTATAACGTTTGTTATACTCATATTTGGAGAGTTTCTGCCTAAACTACTGTTTGGAATCTATTCTCAAAAGGTGTTATACTTATTCACTTACCCATTGCTGCTGTTTAAGTACGTACTCTACATACCAACCAGAATCACAACAGCCTTTTCCCAAAGCTTCATAAGATATTTTCAATCAGATGCAACAGTGAAGCCAACGTCTGAGATTAACAAAACAGATCTTGAACATTTTATAGATGAAGCCATCGTTGAAGATGATATTGAAATAGATAAAGGATTGTTTACCAATGCTTTACGTCTAGATAAAGTCAAGGTTAAGGAATGTATGGTCCCAAGGACAGAAATCGTTTTTGTAAGCCAAAATGAATCAGTTGAAAACCTGATCAGTACATTTCAAGAGTTCAGACATTCTAGAATCGTAGTCGTGAATGGTGATATTGAAAATGTATGTGGATATATTCATCATCAACAGGTCTTAACCCTACCAGACACGATAACAGAGTCAATACTACCCATGCACTTTGTACCTGAAGCAATGAATATCAGGGACTTAATGTCCCAATTCAGCAAAGATGACATCAATATTGCCTGTGTAGTCGATGAATTTGGTAGTGTATCAGGCTTGATCACGATGGAAGATTTGTTAGAAGAAATATTTGGTGAGATAGAAGACGAACATGATCAGGAACAATTTACTGATATTCGATTATCACAAACCGAATTTTTACTCTCTGGGAGGATTGAAATCGAACACTTAAATGCTAAGTATATAGACTTAAAAATGCCACTTGGAGATTATCATACATTATCGGGTTTTGTGTCCTCGATTTCAGGTAAGATTCCTCTAAAAGGAGAAAGCATAATAGTAGGTGATTTGGAGATGATTGCGGAAGAAGTGAGTGATACAAGAATAGAATTGATCAGACTAAAAACAATAAAATAAAACGCTGATATTACGTCAATTATATATAAAAAATTAAATTCATATGATCCTAAACGGTAAGATCTTATATATCGTTAAATTAATTATGTGAATTTTATATCATATATTATTTTGCCAACAGGATATTTTTTATCATGTTTGCTAGGATGTAATGAACGTAATTGACACTGAAACTTAATTGGTTAACATAAATTTATTGCATAATATATTCCGAAATGTTGTTAAAATTTACAAAAATGTTCAAAACTATGACGATCAATCTGCGTCCTTCTGCCAGGTTGTGTGTCCAATGTGTTTTCCTCATTGGGCTCTTTATTTGTTCATCGAGTGTGTTGCATTCCCAAATTAAAATTGGTGGGGATACAGAAACAATCGATGACGGATCCATCTTAGAATTAGAAGCTACAGATAAGGCTTTTATACCTCCTAGGATGACCACAGCGCAACGAGATGCAATACCTACGCCTCTTCGTGGCGCAATTATTTTTAATGAGGACACAAATTGCCTAGAAGTTAACAAGGGCTCTGATGAGTTTCCTATTTGGGAGTGTATTGAAGGTCTAGTAGGACCTCAAGGTCCAGCAGGTGCTACAGGTTCGCAAGGTCCAGCAGGTGCTACAGGTCCACAAGGTAAAGAAGGTCCATCTGGAGCTGCAGGTGCTGTAGGTCCACAAGGGCCAAGAGGTACAACTGGCCCAGCAGGTCCACAGGGAGATACTGGGGCTACGGGAGCAACTGGAGCAGTAGGAGCTACAGGCGCAACTGGTGCTAACGGTGCTACAGGAGCAGCGGGTCCACAAGGAGATACAGGTGCAACAGGAGCTACTGGCCCAGCGGGTCCAGCAGGTGCAACAGGAGCTACAGGTCCAGCGGGACCTGCAGGTGCGACTGGTGCTAACGGTGCTACAGGAGCAGCGGGTCCACAAGGAAATACAGGTGCAACAGGAGCCACAGGTCCAGCAGGACCTGCAGGTGCGACTGGTGCTAACGGTGCTACAGGAGCAGCGGGTCCACAGGGAGATACAGGTGCAACAGGAGCTACAGGTCCAGCGGGACCTGCAGGTGCGACTGGCGCTACTGGCCCAGTTGGTCCGCAGGGAGAACAAGGAGATACAGGTGCGACTGGTGCTACAGGAGCAGCGGGTCCACAGGGAGATACAGGTGCAACAGGAGCTACAGGTCCAGCAGGACCTGCAGGTGCGACTGGTGCTACTGGCCCAGCGGGACCACAAGGAGAAAAAGGAGATACAGGCGCAACTGGAGCTACAGGCGCAACTGGTCCAGCGGGAGCAGATGGTGCTATCGGTGCAACAGGAGCAGCGGGACCACAAGGAGATACAGGTGCAACTGGAGCTACAGGACCTGCAGGTGCAACTGGAGCTGCGGGAGCAGACGGAGCTACAGGCGCAACTGGTCCAGCAGGAGCAGATGGTGCTAACGGCGCTACAGGAGCAGCAGGTCCACAGGGCGATACAGGAGCTACAGGCCCAGCGGGTCCAACAGGAGCTACAGGCGCAACTGGCCCAGCGGGACCACAAGGAGAAAAAGGAGATACTGGTGCTACAGGAGCAACTGGTGCAACAGGTCCAGCGGGACCTGCAGGTGCAACTGGTGCTGCAGGAGCAGACGGAGCTAATGGTGCAACAGGAGCTACAGGTCCAGCGGGACCTGCAGGCGCAACTGGTGCAGCGGGAGCAGATGGTGCTAACGGAGCCAATGGTGCTACAGGCGCAACTGGCGCAGCCGGACCACAAGGAGAAAAAGGAGATACTGGTGCTACAGGAGCAACTGGTGCTACAGGTCCAGCGGGACCTGCAGGTGCAACTGGTGCTGCAGGAGCAGACGGAGCAACTGGTGCTACAGGAGCTACAGGTCCAGCGGGACCTGCAGGCGCAACTGGTGCAGCGGGAGCAGACGGAGCTAATGGTGCAACAGGAGCTACAGGTCCAGCGGGACCTGCAGGCGCAACTGGTGCAGCGGGAGCAGATGGTGCTAACGGAGCCAATGGTGCTACAGGCGCAACTGGCCCAGCCGGACCACAAGGAGAAAAAGGAGATACTGGTGCTACAGGAGCAACTGGTGCAACAGGTCCAGCGGGACCTGCAGGTGCAACTGGTGCT
>CALGLU010000069.1 GCA_937959275.1 uncultured Saprospiraceae bacterium
TTGGACCTAGCAAACCATTAATTTTGCTCCCTCCAAGTGGTTTTAACCACTTGAAAATCATAAAAGTTTGGAAAGTTATTGGTTAAATCTATTGATCAGTAATTGTGACACAGTCTGCAAGTTCAGGCAGACGGTTCGATGTGCGATATGTGTTACACACGAATTGAATCTCCGTTCTTCAAAGTAGCATCAAGTTAATACCGCTAATGATGTATTGTTAAAACTATACTTAATAGACATTCTATATTAATGGCTGCATCTGCATAGCTAACTGCTTTGCGCTCTCTCCTGCACGCTCTCCAAAGTCTTCACCATCTGATGCAAAGATGATTCCTCTTGACGAATTGATTAACAAACCAATATCCTCATTCAGGCCGAATTGACAAACCTCTGCCACAGTGCCGCCTTGCGCGCCAACCCCTGGCACTAATAAAAAGTGCTCCTTAGCTATCTCACGAATCCCTTTGAATGCTTCAGGGTGTGTTGCTCCAACGACGAACATCAGATTATCAGGACTCCCCCACGCTTGGCTTTTCCTTAGGACTTGTTCAAATAATTGTTCTCCATTCACATCAGTCATATGTTGAAAATCATCACTGCCCTTGTTAGAAGTTAAGGCTAACAGAATCACCCATTTATCACTATACTCTAAAAATGGGCTAACAGAATCAATGCCCATATATGGTGCGACCGTAATGGAATCAAATTGAAGTGTTTCAAAAAATGTTTTTGCGTACTGTTTGGAAGTATTGCCAATATCGCCTCGCTTAGCATCTGCTATGGTAAAGTGTGTATCTGGGATATAGTCAACTGTCTTAGCAAGGCTCTCCCACCCTTTCGATCCAAGACTTTCATAAAATGCAATATTCGGTTTATAGGCGACGCAATGCTCTTTTGTATGATCAATAATGATTTTATTAAACTCAAATAGAGGATCTTTTGCCTCCAACAAATGTCTGGGAATTCGACTGAGGTCTGAATCTAGCCCGACACATAAAAAAGATTGTTTTGCTTTGATTTGATGAATGAGATCTTCGCGGGTCATCCTAAACCATTGACAGGTTCTACGGCTTTTATTTCAGGTACATGTTGCATAACAGCTTGTTCGACGCCAGCCTTCAATGTCATGGTTGACATCGTGCACATTTCACAATTGCCAAGCCATTTGATCTTGAGTACGAGATCATCTGTGAGTTCAACAATCTCAATATTTCCGCCATCTACTTCCAGATGAGGACGTAGACCATCTAGGGCTTTGTCGACTCTCTGTACCAATAAATCTTTTTGTGTTGCGGTCATAATATTCAAAAATACGAATATAATATCAATTATATTTCAATATGGCATTTTCATGCCTCGTTATATCACCCTGCAAGAGTATGCCACATTACACTTAGCTTATCTCCGTTAGGATTTTTATGTGCTTATGGCTTAGGGCCTTGTTTACTAACTTCAACGATTTCAGTGGGGTCAATGGTTTCATTACGCTTATTTACTTGCTGAACAAGCGCATTCGCAATGCCATTAAAGCTCTTCTGCACGACACTTCCCTCTTCCAACACTAGGGGCTTACCCATATCACCCGCTTCTCTAATGCTCTGCACCAGAGGCACTTGACCTAGTAAAGTAGATTTATTTAAGGCTGCTAACTCAGCACCTCCGCCCTCTCCAAAAATCATATACTTCTTAGATTGGTCATCTTCAGGACTAAACCATGACATGTTCTCAATCACTCCTAGAATCGGAACATTAATATTTGACAATAAAAACATATTCATGGCTTTTACTGCATCAATGACAGCTACATTTTGAGGTGTAGTCACCATAATCACTCCTGTCAATGGCACTGTCTGGACTAGTGTCAACTGAATATCTCCTGTCCCTGGAGGTAGATCAATGATTAGATAATCTAGGTCTGGCCAGATACATTCATTTATAAATTGCTTAATGACGCCACTTAGTCTCGGGCCTCTCAAAACGACAGCTTTCTCTGGCTCTATGATCAATCCCATAGAGATCGTATATAAACCATGCGTTTCAACGGGTATAATTTTGTGTTTGCCGTAGACCTCTTTTATTTTAGGTCGTTCTTTTTGAATACCGAGCATTGTTGGTATTGAGGGACCATAAAGATCAGCATCGATGAGCCCCACTTGATAACCCTGCTGGACGAGTGCTAATGCTGTATTGACAGAGACCGTAGACTTCCCTACTCCACCTTTACCTGAGGCTACAGCTATAATATTTTTTACTTGAGGTAAGACGTTGTTACTCTTCTTAGGTGCATTGGGGGCATCCGATTTCATATGTATGTGCACTTCAGCACCCGGATATTCCTCTTTAATTTTTGTTTGACAGGCCATAAATACCTGTGATCTCATGTCACCAGAAATATTCGACACATCCAACTCAAAAAAAACATTATTCGCTTCAACCTTTAGTTGAGTAACGAGTTTAGCTTTCACAAGATTCACATTAGTATTCGGGTCAATAACGGTTTGTAGAGCAGTAACAACTTTATTCAGATCAATCATGGTATGGAATAAAACGCAATGTTATATAATATGTTTAACTGTATTGTCATAAAGGTATCGAAATTGTGTGTATCACAAATTGCGTTTTCGGACAGTCAATTTTCTTCTGTGGGCGCTAAATTCCTAAGGGCTAACTGCACTTTTGACTCTTGAGTAGATATTACGGGGAGTAAAGCCTATTGAGAAATATTGCTTTTTTATCTATTTGTGATTCTCGCTTGAAATTCGTGCTTGAGCTTCTAAAAGAACAAATTAAATATTTTTGATATGTATTCGTTTGCGGACTGTTCTTTTCTACCTTTGCGTTGAAGTTTCAACTGAAACTAGTGATATCAAGCTAAATAAATGATTGTTTGTCGTGATCTAAACGCATTACCTTCTTTTGAGAGGTCTGTCGTCACCATTGGTTCATTTGATGGTGTCCATCAAGGACATCGCAAATTATTGAAAAAGATCGTTGATATCGCCTCTGATCAAGATTTGGTTTCAATCGTCATCACATTTGATCCCCACCCACGACAAGTCATCTATCCTAAAGATAAAGAGCTAAAACTTCTGAATACTCTAGATGAAAAACTGGATTCTATACGTAAGACTGCGATTGATTATGTTGTAATCGTACCGTTTACCATAGAGTTTTCACAAATTTCTCCGTCAGAATATATTGAAACCTTTCTAGTTAAGCTATTTAATCCAGCACACATTGTGATTGGATATGATCACAAATTCGGATTAAATAGACAAGGTGATATCCATTTACTAAAATCTGTTGCTCCCCAATACGGTTTTCAAATTACAGAAATTACAGCTCATGCGTTAAATGACATCGCGGTGAGTAGTACCAAAATCAGAACTGCTTTGCAAACTGGTGATATCATTTTAGCGAATCGCTATTTGGAAGATCAGTATCCCATATCTGGCATCGTCACTCAGGGCCAACAACTAGGGCGGCAAATCGGTTATCCAACGGCAAATATCAAGGTAGCCTCCTCTTATAAGTTGATTCCCTCATATGGCGTTTACGCAGTCACTGTCAAAATTGGTGATGAGTTGAATCTTCATAATGGCATGCTGTATATCGGTACCAAACCGACTATAGAAGGATCAGAAGAAGAAGCGATTGAGGTTAATATTTTTGATTTTGACCAAGACATTTACGGAAAAAAGATCAGTGTGTTTTTGCATGATTATGTTAGAGAAGATGTCAAGTTTGATGGCATTGAGGCCTTGACGACAAAACTAGGAGAAGACGAATCTCAGATCAGAGATATGCTGTCTATCATTCAGGATAATCAACACCCTGAAGTGGCCATCGTGGTCTTAAATTATAATGGAGAGGAATTTTTAGAATCCTATTTACCGTTTATGACGGACTCTTACACCACTGGAAGTTCAAAGATTTATGTCATTGACAATCAGTCTACGGATGGCTCAATAGACTATGTCAGAGAATGGCATCCTGAAATAGAAGTCATCGAACTCGATAAAAATTATGGCTTTGCAGAGGGATATAACCAGGGCTTATCAAAGATAAATGCTGACTACTTTGCTTTGGTCAATTCAGACTTACAAGTGACTGATCATTGGTTAGATCCCATTATTAAGTTAATGAAAAGCGATGAGCACATTGCAGCAGTGCAGCCAAAAATCCTATCCATGGAGCATAAAGATTCCTTTGAATATGCAGGCGCGGCAGGAGGTGTTATGGACATCTTGAATTATCCCTTTTGTAGAGGACGGCTATTTGATACTGTTGAAAAAGATGAACAGCAGTTTGAAGAGGTGACAGATATTTTTTGGGCAAGCGGTGCTGCGATGGTGATTAAAGCTGAGCTGATGCAGAGCTTTGGAGGTTTTGATGGTGACTTTTTTGCTCACCAAGAAGAGATTGATTTATGCTGGCGACTAAAAAATGCTGGGTATCGAATTTGTTATGTGCCAAACTCAACAGTTTATCATTTAGGTGGTGGCACTCTGAATTATGATAATCCGAGAAAGACATATCTAAACTTTAGAAACAACTTTATCAGCAGCTTTAAGAATGAACCAGCGGGGCAATTGTTATGGAAAATGCCTGTTCGGTTTATACTCGATATTATTTCGGCATGTAAGTTTTTAGTTTCTGGGCAGGCAGGTTCTGCGAAAGCTGTATTGAAAGCACTCCTGTATATTTTGTCTCATCCCGTTTCCATCCTGAGGAAGCGCAGAGAGACTAAGGCCAAATTGAAAGACTTGCGCATTGGGAATCGAACAACAGAAGGACGATCTTCAAAATCAATAGTTTGGTCGTATTTTGTTTTGGGGAAGAAGACGTTTACGTCGTTGTGAGGGTTCTGTTTCAATCGTATTGCTTCGAGGTTGAAAACTCCGAAGATCCGTCCGTTTTGATAATCTCCGTCCGTTCGTTTTGAATGATTTGAACTTCTGAAATATTCAACTTTAGAGCTCATGAAACGTCGCAGATTCGTTTTGTTTCAATCGTATTGCTTCGAGGTTGAAAACCCCGAAGATCTGTCCGTTGTGATAATCTCCGTCCGTTCGAAACCAGAAGATCCGTCATGAAACACCGCAGATCTGTTCTGTTTCAATCGTATTGCTTCGAGGTTGAAAACTCCGAAGATCCGTCCGTTGTGATAATCTCCGTCCGTTCGATTTGAATGATTTGAACTTCTGAAATATTCAACTTTAAAGCTTAAGAAAAGCAGTAAATCCGTTTTGTTTCAATCGTATTGCTTCGAGGTTGAAAACCCCGAAGATCCGTCCCCGAAGATCCGTCCCAGAAGATGCGTCTGTTAAAATAATGCTTGTCCGATTGAGTTGTCTTGAGTATGAAAACCTGGCAAAGCAGTAATTTCTAATTTGTATCTTACCGTACTCCACAAAACCAGACATCTCATGCTGACCAAATATCTTATCCTTGCCGTTTACTTTTTGATTTTGCTACTTATTGGATTTTTGTCTTCTAAGCAGGTCAAGGATGTCAAAGATTTTTATGTCGGTGGTAAAAAATTAGGGTTTTGGGTTGTTGCCTTTTCGACTCGCGCGACGGGTGAATCGGCTTGGCTCCTTTTGGGCCTGACGGGTTTAGGAGCGATGGTTGGTGTGAGTGCCTTTTGGGTCGTGGTGGGTGAAGTGATTGGTGTTTCGGTGGCTTGGTTTGTGATGGCTAAGCGTTTTAAATGGCTGACTGACAAATATGAATCGATTACGATTCCAGATTATTTAGTGAGTCGGTTCAAATCCAAAACGCATACCTTACGAATCATAGCAGCTTCCTTTCTATCCATCTTTGTGATCATTTATGTGAGTGCTCAAATAGATGCTACTGGCTCAGCATTTGAAGCTTTTCTGGGATGGAATTATTTTGGTGGAGCCATCTTTGGATTTGTCATTGTGCTTGCTTACATCTTCTTTGGAGGCTTTGTGGCAGTGGCTTGGTCAGATTTGTTTCAGGGAATCTTAATGTTTTTAGGCTTGGTGATGCTGCCCTTATTTGCATTTTTTCAAATGGATGCAGGTTCAGATATTTTTAGTGGCTTAAGCACAATTGATGCCAACTTGATTAATGTCTGGGGAGGGCAACTAGACACATTAACCATAGCAACGATTGCTGGTTATTTATTGATTGGACTAGGCTTTATGGGCTCACCCCAAATTTTTGTGAGATTTATGTCAATCAAAGATCAAGATGAGATTAAGAAAGGTCGGTGGGTTGCTATCGCCTTTACACTGTTAGCTGATGGTGCAGCGGTTGTCATTGGGATTGTAGGTCGGTACATTTTCACAGAAGCTGGCACAGACCCAGAAATGATCTTTGGCAATAATGCTCAAAATGTATTGATTCAGTTGGTCGAACATACCTTTCCATTGGTGATTGTCGGTTTCTATATAGCGGTTGTTTTATCAGCTATTATATCAACGATTGATTCTCTGTTGGTTGTAGCATCAAGTGCGATCATGAGAGATGTTTACCAGCAAATATTGAAGCCTGCATCCAAGGTTGAGAGCATGGCTGGATTATCCAGAATCATTACATTAACGATGGCGGTCATTGCCTTAGTGATGGCGATGACGATAGCCATCACAACACCTGAACGAACAATATTTTGGTTTGTTATTTTTGGATGGTCGGGTATAGCAGCCACATTTTGCCCTGTCATGATCTTATCTTTGTTCTGGTCTAAATACTCTGAAAAGGGTGCTATTGCGTCTATGCTTGTGGGCTTTCTTTGTGTTCCCTTTTTTAAGTTTGTCGCCCCTCTCATAGATGGTATAGGACCGATTATTGATCGGCTGGATGTCTTAGGGCCTTCTTTTTTATTATCAATGCTTGCAGGTGTTATCGTCTCACTTATCTCACCAGCATATAGTGACGATATAGCAGGATTGAACGACAATAAAGGGCATGTCTTTTAGACCTATTATAAGAATTTAGATAAACATGTGCATGAGAGCTTAGATAATTGTTAATAATAATGTGAATGATTTGTCAATAGTCTCCTAAAATGATTCGTTCATCTAATAAAGGAATATTTTTATCATACATCATTTATATTCGATAAAGCATCATCTATATTAATGAAGCGAACCGCAATCTTAATTTTGTTTTTAGTCATCCTCTTTGCAGGGCGCTATAGTGGGCTATATGATTGTAGCGCAGCAAAGTTTGAATACGAGCGAATCGAAGCAACGATATATGACAATGATTGGGAAGGATCTGTGTATTCAGTTTTGGAACTGAATAGCTTTAATATTTGGTATGAAGAAGCCTTGATCCAATTACTACCCAAAGAAAATTCCTTACTTATAGATGTAACAGATTCATTGGAACACTTTGCACTAGATCTTTCCTTAGGTGACTATCGACTCCTCAAATCTGGTGGGGATGTTGAGCTTTGTCTGGACAATCTTTCCGTCTCCATTGAGAAAATGAAGAGTGGCATCTTTGAAAATAGCTATGATGTTTTTATCGATTCAGATTTTAGCTATTTTGAGCAAAGAGATGGTGGCATCAGGCTGGCTGATGATTATGGTTTTAAACTAAAAACTAAGCTGACAACTCATGGCTTAGTCACCCCATTTTTCATAGAAACGTACCTGAAGCAACTCTATCTCTATGAGTTGAATAAGGTGGCCAAGGACTATTTCGGGATACATAAGGTTGGGGAACAGTTAAATTAGATGATTTGTCATTGGATGGTTCGTGATCAAGTGATTCGTGAATAGGTCATTTTTAACAGGCATTAGGAAGACTACAAGGGATTGTGACGTTCTAATTATGTGTTGATCCAAGCATATTATGTCATTTCAAACACTTCTGAAAAAAGGATAACTATTATATTCTAAAAAAAAATACCTTTGCGGCTCATTTCATAATAACATTGATATGCCATTAAAAGCTGGAATAGTCGGATTACCCAATGTTGGAAAATCTACTCTTTTCAATGCCTTGACTGCGGCGAAAGCTCTTGCTGCCAATTATCCCTTTGCTACCAAAGAACCCAATGTGGGCATGATCACGGTACCAGACGAGCGGATCACTAAACTATCTGAGCTTGTCAAGCCTCAAAAAGTCCAACCAACAACGGTAGAGATTGTCGATATCGCAGGACTGATCAAAGGAGCCAGTCAAGGTGAAGGACTTGGGAATCAATTTTTGGCCAATATTAGAGAGGTGGATGCCATTGTCCATGTTGTTCGTTGCTTTGACGATGATAATGTTGTCCATGTTGATGGCAGTATAGATCCAGTCAGAGATAAAGAAATCATTGACACAGAACTCAGCTTAAAAGATCTTGAAAACCTCGAAAAGCGAGAAGAGAAATTAAAAAAATCATCTAAAAGCGGTGACAAAGAAGAAGCTAAACGCTTAGAAACTGTGCAAGCTATCATTGCACATATACAAGGAGGCCATCCCGCCCGAACCTTTGTCATCGAATCGACGCTTCAAGAAGAACTCATGGCAGAGCTCTATCTACTTACTGCCAAACCAGTGCTGTATGTCTGCAATGTGGATGAAAATTCTGTCGTGAATGGCAATGCACATACTGCGGCTTTCAAACAGCTGGTCGCCAATGAGCAAGCTGAAGTCATCTTAATCAGTGCAGCCATTGAAGCCGATATTGCCGAGTTAGAAGACTATGAAGAAAAGCTGGAATTTGTCAAAGAAATGGGCTTGACTGAGCCGGGCGTCAACCGCGTTATCCGCTCTTGCTATACCCTACTCAAACTCATCACCTATTTTACAGCTGGTGAAAAAGAAGTTCGAGCTTGGACCATCAAACAAGACACCAAAGCACCTGGTGCAGCAGGTGTTATTCATACTGATTTTGAAAAAGGGTTTATTCGCGCAGAAGTGATTGGCTATGATACCTATGTCGAACATGGCTCAGAGGCGGCCGTTAAGAGCGCTGGTAAGATGCAGATCGAGGGTAAAGAATATGTGGTCAAGGATGGGGATGTGATGCACTTTTTGTTTAATGTTTGATCACGGAACGACCTCAAAACATGTGATATTCTAAATAAAATTGTTGCGATTTTCAAGATAAATCTCATCAATTTCATTAACCGTCCTGTGATGAATCGTGGGGCTACAATCATGTCACACCTTGGGCCTATAATCATATCACACCTTCGGCCTATAATCATGTCACACCTTTGGCCTATAATCATGTCACACCTTTGGCGTTCTTGTCTATAATCATGTCACACCTTCGGCGTTCTTGCCTATAATCATTTCACACCTTCGGCGTTCTTGCCTACAATCATGTCACACCTTCGGCGTTCTTGCCTACAATCATGTCACACCTTCGGCGTTCTTCTGCTAACCGTGATAAATCACGGGGCTACAAGACAGGCGATAGGAGATTTATACTTAGAGTTAAAAACTTTATTTATACCTTAGTCAGCTCACACAAAAAATATACTTATGCCAGTAGCCAATCCAGCACATTTAGCCGCCATGATGCCTAAACGAGAAAGCATCGCAGAAGAACGTCAATATCGAAAAGAGCAGTTGGCTGCCGCCTTTAGAGTCTTTGGCAAATTCGGATTTTCAGAAGGTGTGGCAGGGCACATCACGGTGAGAGACCCTGAGCACGAACATAAATTTTGGGTTAATCCATTTGGTTTGTCTTTTAATAAAATATGTGTTTCAGACCTGATCCTTGTGGATGAAGAAGGCAACATTGTAGAAGGCAAACACAACATGCTGAACCAAGCTGCCTTTGCTATACATTCACGAGTCCATGCTGCTCGACCCGATGTTGTCGCTGCAGCACATGCTCACTCACTGTACGGCAAAACATGGTCTACACTCGGTCGCTTACTCGATCCATTGACACAAGATGCCTGCGCCTTTTATGATGATCATGGCCTATTTGATGATTACACTGGCGTCGTTTTAGATACGAGCGAAGGAGATCGGATTGCGGAGGCATTGGGAGACAAAAAAGCAGCCATCCTTAAAAATCATGGCCACCTTACGGTTGGAGGGACAGTCGAAGAAGCTGCGTGGTGGTTTATCTGTATGGAGCGATGTTTTCAATCTCAAATCATGGCAGAGCAAACTGGCATCAAACCACAGCCAATCAAACATGAAGTCGCACTTAAGACACGTGATCAAGAAGTTGGCTTTCCGATTGCGGGTTGGTTTAACTATCAGCCAATTCATCAGGATATCATTGCAGCCTTTCCTGAGTTGTTGAATTAGGGTTTTGGTGATTGGTGAATCTGTAGATTAGTGATTAGAATACGATGACGCCTTTTGCATTGTCTCCTTTTAATAGATCTTCAAATGCTATCTCTAATTGATCCAGCGTATATTCCTTCGTGATCATCTGATCTAGTTTTAGATCTCCGTTTTTATAGAGCGCCATAATCTTAGGGAAATCGATTTGCGGTCTACACTGGCCATACAACGGATTGATGTATAATTTGTCCCACTCAAATAAGCGCATATCAATGGTGATTTCCTCTTCAATACCACTCACCTGGACAGCCGTGCCGGCATTGCGAATCATCGCTAACGGTGCCGCACCCAAAGCGGGAATCGCAGTACACTCAAACGCATAATCCGCTCCTCTGCCTAACAGCTCTTTGACTTGTTCCGCCACCCCACTCAAACCCAAATCATCTTGTCTAGCTACAATCACATCCGTCGCACCAAACTGTTTGGCAAACTCTAATTTTTTTGGATTGATATCGACAGCAATAATCCGTTTAGCTCCAGCTACTTGACAAGCATTGATGACATTCAAGCCGACCCCGCCACAGCCCAAGACGACAGCCGAGCTCCCTCGTTCAAGTTTAGCAGCATTCACAACTGATCCATAGCCTGTCATCACACCACAGCTGATGATCGCAGCAGCTGAGAAATTTAAGTCAAGGCAATCCACTTTTACTAGAGCAGATTCTTTGACAATCACATATTCACTTAAGGTCCCGAGATTGAATGATCGCTCGATACTATTGCCGTTCCACTTGGTGCCCTCCAGATGAGCATGCCCGGGCGTGAAGCCGTTTCCTCCAGCTACAACTGGCGAATTATGTTCACAGATATGCTCATGTCCACGTAAGCATTGAAAACAGCTCATACACGGTGTCGCCCAATTCAAAATCACAGCATCTCCTTTTGTAAAATCCTTGATGTTGCTTCCCACTTGCTCAACAATGCCAGCGCCCTCATGCCCCATGACGATAGGCTTGCCCCATGATAAGCTATCATAATCTGTATGGCACAATCCTGCTGCTTTCATTCTTACGACCACCTCGTCAGGCATGGGGTCAGCGAGTAAAACATCATCGATGATAAAACTGCCATCGCCTATCGCAATGGCTGATTTTGAGAGTATGTCCATCTGATAAAAATAAGGATTTTGAATGGTTAATTGTGTTTATAGCTTAGGATGATAAGATTGATTCTATTGATTACACGCAGCCTACAAGATTTATTCCCACCACGATTGACCATGTGCACAAAGCGACCGTCTATCACAGTGTGTATTTCAAATTGCATTTTATTAATTGCCATCACGCGCCCTAACCCTAAAGAGAAATCCGCCCACGTAAAATCACGGCATGACTCTGCGCTGGCTTCCCTTTAGGGATCGAGGGCGCGAGTTTAGGGATCGAGGGCGCGAGTGGGCTTAGATTTAAAATAAACTTGTGTGCAATTTGAAATACACACTCTATCACCCAAAGGCTATACGCATCTCAAGAATAGTCTATCTTTGCAGTCTATGTCAAACTATCAGTTATCAGATTGGATGCCAATCACTAAGAAGGAAGTCACGGATAGAGGTTGGGATCAGTTAGATGTCATCTTGATCTCGGGTGATGCTTATGTGGATCATCCAGCGTTTGGGACTGCGGTGATTGGTCGAATCATGGAGAGTGAGGGTTTGAAAGTCGCTGTTATCGCACAGCCGAATTGGCAAGATGATTTACGAGATTTTAAAAAGCTGGGTGCACCTAGATTGTTTTTTGGGGTGACGTCTGGCTGTATGGATTCTATGGTGAATCACTATACTGCCGGCAAGCGCAAACGATCAACTGATGCCTATACACCGAAGGGCGAGGCAAATTTTAGACCAGACTATGCTGTCACTGTCTACACTAAAATCTTAAAAGAGCTATATCCAGATATTCCAGTTTTAATTGGTGGGATTGAAGCGTCGCTGCGACGGGTGACACATTATGATTATTGGAAAAATGAATTGTTCCCAAATATCTTATCCATATCGGGAGCGGATCTGTTGGTGTATGGGATGGGTGAGATGCCTTTGCGGCAAATCGTGCGGCTCGTGCAGGAGGGTGTCCCCTTTGATCAAATTACGCATATACCGCAGACGGCATATCTGCATCCACGTAAAGCGGAGTTGCCTGTACAGGAGCAGTGGGAAGATTTAGTGTTGAGCTCGCATGAGCGTTGTCTTCGGAATAAAAAAGCCTTTGCTGCCAACTTCAAGCACATCGAACAAGAATCGAATAAAGTGAATGCGAAGCGTCTGGTGCAAGGCGTAGCAGATCATAATCTGGTGATTAATCCGCCGTTTCCGCCGATGAGCGAAGTGGAGATTGATACGTCATTTGATTTGCCTTACACGCGATTACCTCATCCGAAATATGCAAAGCGTGGCGCGATACCTGCGTATGAAATGATTAAATTTTCAATCAATATGCATCGGGGTTGCTTTGGTGGTTGTAGCTTTTGTACGATCTCTGCGCATCAAGGAAAATTTGTAGCGAGTCGGTCAGAAGAGTCGATACTGAAGGAAGTGGATAAGGTTGTCACCATGCCAGACTTCAAAGGTTACATTAGTGATTTGGGTGGACCGTCCGGAAATATGTATAAGATGAAGGGCAAGGTGCAGGAGATCTGTGATCGCTGTGTCGCGCCGTCGTGCATACATCCAGTCGTGTGTAGCAATCTGGATACGAGTCATAAGCCGATGACGGAGATATATCGAAAGGTGGATGCACATCCTCAGGTGAAGAAAGCCTTTGTGAGTAGTGGCATTCGCTATGATTTATTAGTGGATGATTACAATAAAAAGAATGATGGCAGTCTAGAAGAATACATGGATCAGCTAGTGAGTCGGCATGTGTGTGGCCGATTAAAAGTAGCGCCAGAGCATACGTCGGATGAGACATTGAAGATTATGCGTAAGCCTTCGTTTAAACACTTCCATACCTTTAAGAAAAATTTTGAGCGGCTGAATGCTAAGCATGGCTTGAAGCAACCCCTTATCCCCTACTTCATCTCCAGTCATCCAGGTTCGACAGAAGAAGAGATGGCTAATCTTGCAGCAGAGACAAAAGAGATGGGCTTCAAATTGGAGCAGGTGCAGGACTTTACGCCTACGCCTATGACGGTGGCAACAGTCATCTATTATACTGGCTTACACCCCTATACACTTCGCCCTGTCTATACTGCGATTACAAAAAAAGACAAGCAGAAACAGCACATGTTTTTCTTTTGGCACAAGCGAGAGAAGTTTACACAGATCAGAGATAAGCTAAGAAGCATGGGTCGGGAAGATTTGATTGAGAAGTTGTTGTATGATAAGAAGAAGCATAAGAAGCGGGAGATTCTTAAAGATCGGGCTAAGCCTAGGAATGGGAAGAAGAAGTATAGGAAGTGATTTTTTTATTTTTCTGATTTCGACCATGTATAGTTGTCAGGCCATTGACATGAACCAAAACTTATGTTAAACTAGATACACCATCTTAACACCGAAACTTTCTTTTCTCACTTTTTCATGATAAAAAGTAAGCAAAACCTGCTTGCCGGCAGGCAGGATCTATGACAAATAATCTGCTCCGCATATTTGTCAGGCCACCGCCACTGATCTAAACATGCTCCTTCTTTAAAACTGTATATATGCTTCTAACAGAGAAAATCTGCAAATTGCGCTTGATTTTGTATTGTCATTGATATTTACATGCTTGAATGTTAAGCCAAATCATATCAATCAAAAAATCCTATCAATCATAGTTCAGATAATTGAGCATTGAGAGATGACGAATTTGTTGGACCTTTTGTAATGTTACTTTAATTAATATTCTTACCCTTTAACCACATCCTTTGGAAATGGCAAACCCATCAATCCATTCGGCTTCAAATACAACTCAGCTCTTTGCAAATCAAAAATAATATTAAAGCGCTTTAACAACTCACCACCTAGAACGCTGTATTTTTGATTACCAATCTTGCCTTCAAAAAAACTGATGGGGATTGATGTAAATTCTTCGCCTCCAAATTCCAACTCTGGTAAGACTGCTTTTTTAGTCAAGAGCACATTTCCAAACGAATCTTTTAATTGGCTCTCGGAAGTTACTTTCAGTTGATCACCAATCTTATGCTGACTTGCAAAAGCATCATTTAATAATAATGCCCCGCTGTAACCTGAATGAATCATAAACTTATTATGGTAGCTATTATCATTGATCTTAAGCTTAGCATGAACAAACATTAAGCCCCGATCAAAGAAAAAGGGATATTTTGAATACGACTCTAAGAAATCTATTTGCTTAAGATTGGAATAGCTTCGCATTTCATTTAAATTAAAATCAATCTCAATAATTCTATCATTAAACAATAGTGGACCATACTTCCCATCAGTAAAGTGTCCTGAATGTCTATTAATCCATAAGACCATTTTATCCCACTCCTGTTTACCTATTTTTAACTTATTATTCTTGGTGTATTTTATTTCACCACCTCCACCCCAACTTCCAGCTGTGATCGTTGTTGTTGAATCTAACCTACTTAACTTTTCTAACGCATCAAAGGTAATCCCGACAGAACTTTCACCAGTATGAAACATTAAGTTCAAGGTGTCCACTTCATTAAGTACCGCTCGCGTGGATATATTGTTATAGGATGTAAAGTCAAATGGGATCGTGTCCAAGGGTGTTTCATCCAGAGGAGCGTGTTTGTAAGTCATCCCACTATTAAGCTGAGTTGGACAAACCTCAGTGTCATTCATAACAATGAAAAAACCAATACTGTCCAATGGTTTGATCAAAAATTGAATGGAATCAATATCGGATATAAATGTGACGTATTTTGTTTGACTTGTCTTATCCGCTATATAAACATCGAAGTTAGTACTTGGGGAAATGGACCAATAGTCTGTTCGTAAAATATTTCCGTCGCGAATTGAAATTTCGTTGCTGGTTGTTTTTAGGATTGGGTAGACGTGTTGGGCGTAGACTGAGCAAGTCAATATCAACAAGAGTACTGTGCAAAAGAACTGTTTCATTTAATCTTTTTTAGCAAATAAGACATCTAAGTTTTTACAAGATACTTGTTTTTAATCCACTATCTCCAATACAATTCTAAAACCAATACGAGGATCTGGAGCATTATAGGGCAACTCTTTAAATACATCATTTGGGAAAGAATCCCAATTACCACCAAAGGTAGAGGTCGAATCAATCATCTCACTAACATTACCTATGACTGAACAAATATTATTATCAGATTGAGGATTATGAAAAATTGGCCCTTGGATAAAATAGCCATCAAACACTCGCGCATAACTATATTGGCTTAAATGCTCATTATAAAAATGATACTTAAGATTAATATCTGATCTATATTTAGTCTCATATAGCTGTTCCCTTGTCAGCGTATCAGCTGGCACTTGTATATTAAAAGCAGTCATCATCAGTTTATACTCATCAAGAGTTGGTAATCGAACTTTTATGTCATCTTTGTATTTGTACTTATTGATTTCTAGTGACATCCATGTGCAATAGTTAATAGCAGCTTTATATGAAACATTAACGACAGGATAATATTGATAAAATTCATAAGTACTATAGTTCCTCGCAAGAGGTTCAACAAGACGCTTTTGTGTATCCTTATACATCCCTTCAAGTTCAAGTTCAAACCACTTAGTTGAATGAATCATATTCTCCTTATAAAAATCAGGGTTTGTTTTCCCTTCACTATTTATAAACCTATTATAATCACTAATCGAGACTTCGTATTTGCTAATAAGTGTATTATTTGACCCAGGTAATTTAATGAAATTTTTAAAAATTTCATTGAAATTATTGGGTGTGAATTTCTTCACCTTACATCCACAAATGACTATGATAAAGCAAATAAAAAGCAAGCTCATTAAAGATTCATTCCCGATTTTCATGATTGGTTATCAGCTGTCAACTTGGTTTAACGATAAATTAAAAATCAATGAGTGACCTAAGCATCCACTTTAGACTCTATAAACTCTCCAAAATGCCATAACACGCCAGAGGGATCATGCATAAATATTTCTCTCCCCCAATCATACTCCTTTATTTCTGTAAACCGGACATACTTATATTTTTCATGAAGGCCTTTTGACAATAATTCTTGGGCACACTCGTCCACATCATCCACCTCTAAAAAGACCATCGAATTATTGATCCAGTCTTTGACATAATAATCTTGCAAATAAAAAGCTAATTGTTCATTCACTTTAAACAGAGACATTTTTTGATCAATTACAAATTCGGTGAAGCCAAGTTCATTATAAAACTGTCTGGATTCAGTATAATTTTTGGCACCTATAAATGTGCGGATGGATTTGGATGTAGTTTTCATATTTCTTTTAAAATACTAATTTAAAATTTCAAGGACTAATCTAAAACCTATTCTGGGGTCTGGATATGTGTAAGGTAGAGGTTCATGCAATTTATCAGTTAGTGTATTCCAATTCCCTCCATAGACTTGATCTTTGCCTATGATTTCACTCACATTTCCAATAATTGAACAAATTCCATCATGAGTTTGCGGATATTCAAAAACATAATCTCCAATGAACGCTCCATCAATGACAGGATGAGATTGAATGGTATCTAACACTGGATTATTGAAATAGTAGTCTAGATTCGCATTCAATTCTCCATAATAATCGTGATATACCTGAAGAGTATCTGTATTTATTTCAATTTTATAATGTGAAACTATAGTATCATATTCTTCTTCAGTAGGTAGTCTCACGATAACATTTTTCTTGTTGTCCTTCTTTTTGATTTGCAATGTTGCCCATTGGCAATAATTAAGTGCAGATTGATAGTTAATATTAACGACTGGTCTCAAATCATAGCCTGGATGTCGATAAGACTTAACCATGTGGTTATATATGGTTGAAGAGTAATTGGGAATATCCCTCCATGCTTCATAATCAATTTGACTTGTCCAATAGAGACCTGGGTGAGACTGTTTAATATCTTCTAGGAAAGCATCATACTCTCCTTTCGTTACTTCGTATTTACTGATAAATACATGTTCCTTGCCTGGTATCTCAATGAAATTTTTAAAAGGCTTTTTGAAATTTGTGTCCTTATACCTTTTTGCTCTTTTGTAGGATTCTTTCTCTCTAAACCTATTACCATCATGACGGTATTTATAGCTATTATCATTCGTGCTACATGCTATAGCACTTATCATAATAATTACAAGTAAAGTTCTCATGACTGCAAAATATTCAAAACAATTTGGGTAACAAAATCGGCGTACCTGATTTATAGGCTTCATAATCTGCTTGCCCACCCCATTTTTTATCAGCCTTCGCTTCTAGCATCGGAATACCACTTATTTTAGTTAGAAGAAAATACACAAATAGAGGTGAGATTAAAGCGATCCATTGCCACCCTTGCAAAACAGGCATTGCCACAACGGTCGTACCAAACCACAACATAATTTCTCCAAAGTAATTAGGATGACGAGACCTTGACCACAATCCAGTAGAAATGAATTTGCCTTGATTAGATACATCTTTTTTGAAGGCACTTTTTTGTCTATCAGCAATCACCTCAATTAAGAATCCGATCAGCCAAATGACTACACCAATTATAGCGACTATACCAATGCCCTTTCTGCTATTTGATGTGATGGCTATGATCACTGGTGCAGAGGTAAGGACTACCCAAACAGCCTGCAACGTCCACGTATTGAAAAATCGGAGTGCATTGGGTTTGATTGAGTCAAACCGATCATCCTTGCCAGCTCTGTGTATCCGTTTATACAAAAAACTTCCAAGTCGCACGGCCCATATCAAGCACATGCCACCTAACAAAATTGATCGTGTGTCAAGATCCTTACTCAGCACCAAAGCGATAACAACTAAGGAGATATACGTGATGCTTCCAGTAAGATCAAAATACCGTTCTGTTTGACTTGCAAATGCAGGAAAAAAAGCTGCCCAATTGAGCAAAAAAGCAAAGGCTACACACATGGCATATATGGAAAAAACACCTGCTGTTTGTCCATTTTGAGACCCCGCAAAAGCCATTAAAAACCCGAGGCAAATGGCGATAAATAGACTGATAATTATAGCTGGCTTCTTCATGGTGTGTTAATTTGTATTTGTAGTATACAATTTGTCTGGCGAATTGTTTTCAATTCTATAAGCTTCCTTCAAAATCCACTTGATTCAAAACTTATACAATCTGTGTCAGAATATGATTTGTCAAACCTGACTACATTGACTCCACAATCCCCACAACCTGATCCATCTCCTCCTCTGTATTAAAATAATGTGGTGAAAATCGAATTGTCCAATCAATGCCCTTTCTGCCATAATCAATCACTCCCCATTCTTTTGTACTCACGCTATAATACACATGATGGGTATCCAAATGTTCTTGCATCTCCTTTAGTGTCTTCCCTGCTTTTCTAAATGTCAACAGATTGCATGTCCTAGATCCTTTATCATAGATGCTTATACCTGATACACTTGAGAGTTGCTGTCTAAAATATGTCATCAGCTTAGCATTGTATGTTTCAATGTTTGAGATACCAATAGCATTCGCATATCGAATTGCTTCCTTCAAGCCTATCACAAAGGCAACAGGCTTCTCCCACGTTTGAAATCGCTTCGCTGTTTGATCAATACTAAATGAATCAGACCCAGTCCACTTTCCACCAAAGGCATCGATCAATAATGGCGAATAGCCTGCAGCCAAGGCTTTATCTGATACATACAAAAAACCAGTCCCCCGAGGCCCTCTCAAAAACTTCCTTCCCGTTGTTGATAAAAAATCACATTTTATCTTCTGAACATCAACATGTAATTGGCCGACTGATTGACAGGCATCCACCAAATATAAAATTTCCTTTTCGGCACAAATAGCACCAATCGCCTCCACATCTTGAACCAGTCCAGAATTAGTCGGGATATGTGCGATCGCCACTAAGCGCGGATTATGCTGCTCCACTAACTGCTTAAAGTGAACCAGATCCAAATCACCATTCTCATGATTATTAATACGATGGATCTCTACACCTCGCCGCTGCTGCAAAGACAAAAACTGAATCTGCGTAGAAGAGTAATCATCATTCGAAGTAATGATCACGTCGCCTGGTTTAAAGTCAATGCTGGACAATGCTTTGATATAGGATATTGTCGCATCACTCGTAAAGGCAATATTATGAGCACCACAATTAGTTAGCTTCGCAGCTTCGTTATAAAATGTGTCAATCTCTGCTTCGCGCAAATCGGCTAACCTATAGCCTCCAATCTTTTCTTCCTCATCCAAATACGCCTTCACACGTTGATTGACGATTAATGGATTCAATGAAGCCCCCGCACTATTCAGAAATAATTTATCTTGGCAATAGGGCGTGTCTGCTCTGATTTGGTCTATATTCATCTCTTGTAAATTTCAATTTCAATATTTGAAGTCTATAGTCGATTGTCCATGGTCGATTGATAATATTGAGTTAACAAACAAATCACTATTTTCCAACTAACTATCTACTATCTACTATCCACTATCCACTATCTACTATCTACTATCTACTATCTACTATCTACTATCTACTATCCACTATCCACTATCCACTATCCACTATCCACTATCCACTATCCACTATCCACTACCCACTATCCACTATCCACTATCTACTATCTACTATCCACTAGCTAACTATCCACTGGCTACTATCCACTATCTAACTATCCACTAAGTAACTTCCCAGCAAAATAAGCCGTCGTCCAAGCCGCCTGAAAATTATATCCACCCGTAATCCCATCTATATCCATCACCTCACCCGTAAAATACATCCCAGGAAACACTAAACTCTCCATTGTCATCGCATTGATGCTTTCCCAACTCACACCGCCGCAGGTCACAAACTCTTCCTTAAACGTCGTCTTACCACGGACATGATATTCGTCATTCGTCAACACTTTTACTAATTTATGAATTCCTTTTTTACCCAAGTCTGCCCATATCTTATCCTCAGCCAAACCACACCGACCCAACATAAACAACCACAATCGCTCAGGCAGATCATAGGGTTTCAAATTTGACAATTGTTTTTTAGGATGCTTCCTCACTAAGCTCCACAAGTGTTCTGCCACCTCTTCATTGTTTTTCACATTCACCCAGTTGACTTGTGCAATACATGCATAGCCAAGCCCTGCCAATATCCGCGCACCAAAGGCTGACAACTTCAACACAGCCGGTCCGCTCATACCCCAGTGTGTAATCAGTAATGGCCCACTGCCTCGCAACTTCGTCCCTTGTATACTCACTACAGCAGGATCTACGACAACCCCCATCAAGCTACGAATTGATTCATCAGGCATGTTTAGAGTAAACAACGAAGGCACTGGATCAACTAGCTTATGTCCGATCGCCTCCAACCATTCCAATCCACTACGCTTAGGTGACCCACCCGTCGCTACAATCACTTTATCAACTGTCAGATCATCAATCTCTGCCTTCCCAAAGCCCAGACGAATACCAGTGTCAATTCGCTCAACCACTTTCACAGCATGACGGAATAAGATCTCAACACCAAGCCTTTTACACTCGCCGAGTAGACAATCAATAACACTTTGCGAATCCTGAGAAACCGGAAAGACACACTGATCTGCTTGAACCATTAAAGGCACTCCTCTAGATTCAAACCAATCTATTGTCTCTCCTGTACTAAAGCTCGACAGCAATTTTTTCATCTGCTTTCCTCCTCGCGGATAAGCGCTTGTCAGTTCTTTGATTGATCGACTTGCATTGGTCACATTACATCTACCGCCACCAGACACTTTTACTTTAGCTAATATTTTACTCGTCTTCTCCAAAATCACAACTTGTGCATCTGGATAATTTTCCTTTGCATGTATGGCTGCAAAAAAACCTGCTGCTCCTCCTCCTATGATGGCTATCTTCAAAATATAGTTAACATATAAAATCCAAATAATACTAAATACTATGTCAAACAATGCAAAGAATGAAACCAATTAGAGGTTTATTTTCTTTGGTTTGAATGATAGGCTAAAGATGATCAAAAAAGAACAAATGTGTTTCCTATCTAAACGATTTCAATAAATACGATACTTAAAAGTTATTTGTAACTTCGCATTTCTTCTTTTACGAAAGACTTCCATCATCATAAAAGAGTCCGGGATTTGTACTTAAATGAGATAAAATCAATTATAACTGCATTAATTGAAAATGAAATATTTTCTATTGATTTATTATGCGAAAAACTGAATACTAGTCGATCTAACTTGTTCAGACAAATCAAAAAGCAATCAGGTCTGTCTACATCTCATTTCATTAGACAAATTCGGCTGAATAGAGCCAACTATTTGCTAAGAACATCTTCACTGACTATCTCTGAAATTTCATTTTCTGTCGGCATTCAAAGTCCACAGAATTTTAGTAAGTACTATAAACAGTACTTCGGCATCACACCGACACAATTCAGAAAACAACATGCCTACACGGATGACTCGAGCTCAAGTCAGCAAAAAAGTCTAAAGGGTAAAAGTCAGCTTAAGCAACAACATTCTATTGCTGTGTTACCCTTCGAAACCTTTGGTGGAGCGACAGATCAAAATTACTTTGGAGACGGTATTTCTGAGGAAATATTGTTTGCCTTATCCCAGGTTCAGTCACTAAAAACGACAGGAAGATCTACAGCTTTTTCTTTTAGAATTTCTAACCAATCCATCCAATCGATTGGCAACGAATTAAATGTGGCGAATATCTTGACTGGAAACGTAAGAAAACTCGATAATAAAGTGACAGTCGTCGTTAAGCTAATATCCATTGCTGACGGTTTTCAAGTCTGGTTAGAAAACTATGAAGGTCATGTTGAAGACATATTTGATATCCAAGAAAGAATAGCAAATGATCTTATTGAAAAACTTAAGATCTCCTTATTAAAGGATGAATTGATAGAACCTTTAGTGCCTCAAAAGACCACTAACTTTGATGCTTATGAATTATATTTAAAGGGACGAGAACAATTTGAACTGCGGGTAGATTTGAATGCAGCACTATCCTATTTCAATCAGGCCACCAAACTAGATCCTACATTTGGGCATGCCTATATTGGACTTGCGTATACCCTATTCTATCAATGTATTTTTACTGGCTATCGTCCAAAAGACGCTTTATCGAAAATACAGATTGCCTATGATAAAGCTAAATATCTAAGCCCTCAAAGTGCTGAGCTTTTTATAATCGAAGGCTGGTTACAATTTTACTTTTACCATCAGATTCCATTAGCGATTGAGGCAATTGAAAAGGCAATAGAGCTTGATCCAGCGAAAATGGATGCGTATAGAATCCTTGCCTATTTCTATTGCTTTCAAGGCCTATTTGAGAAAGCTATCCCCTTAGCAAGAAAAGCATATGAACTAGAACCATTAGGCTATAATGCTTGGTTTAGTTACGCTGACATCCAGAGAAGAGCTAAAAACTATGATGAAGCAATCAAGCTTTTTGAACCTCTCATCAGCAAATTTCCAGATAACAAATTACTCAACGATATCCTCGCATTATGCTACTATTATAATGGGAATATAAAACAGGCAGGTCACATATTTCAAAATGAATCGTTCATCTCTGAACATGCAAGTATCTGGGTGATCAGTCGGTATATATACCAATTTTATCATACGGATAAGCAACCATTGTCAAATTATCTGAGCAAATTAAATTCAAATCATCAAGATTCTTGGATTCAACCTAGCCTACTAGCATTGCTCAATTATCACATTGGACATACAGATAAGGCTGATCAATTAATGGGTCTTGCTGTATCTAAATGTGATTTTGGGCTCATGCAGATCATTTCAGAACCGCACTGGGATCAGTTTAGACAGAGGCCTGCAGTACTGTCTGTGCTGAGGGAAGTAGGCTTTAAAGTGTAAGATTGAGCCAATATGAAAACTCATTAAATCAAAAAAGCTTCTTTGGACGATATTTTATTTTTCTCAATTAACTGATACTTAGGCATCACTGATTTTTTTTAAACATCTCATCCCTAAAAAGTCATTTTATGAAAATCAGGATCTAACGTCCAGCTTTTATGAAGACACAATGACTAAAAATTCTTTTACTTTTTCCCTTCTGTCGTATGTCACAACATTCTCTTCGGACAAAAAATAGCTATCTCCGGAAAGAAAAACTGGTCGTTCGTCCTTACGTTCTTGTATGCTATCTAAGAACATGACAATTTACATTGGAATGAAACCACAATTAAACACTATCTAATTATTTATTAAACAATAAAAATCAAAATATGAAAACATGTCGGCCATATAAAAATCAAATAAAATCATGTCCCTATTTAAATTTCGCTTACTGTAGCTGCTCAAGAATAAGTGAACTGATGCAGTCAGGAAAAATAGGTCATACATAAAACTTGCTTTTTTGCCTGCTGTACACTCCTATTCTTACTGATTTGCAACAATAGACCACAGATATGATAAAATAGAATAAGCTCACTGTCTTGATATTATCTATTTTTACAGTAATAATCGTAAAGGGTAGAGTTAATACTATTTTTAAATCGCAAAAAATATGTAGCTTAATAAAACTTACAGTTCTCAATTTATAATGTTCAATTTCCAACAAAACTCTCAACATATAACTAGTGCTCTGCCAAGTATATATTGACTTGTTGAATTTGAGTGTAGTTTGTGCATGAACTAGGCGCAGGTTCGGTCTGATAGCCTAGCTATCAAGGCAGGTTCTGTAACGACGTACATGTGCAAAATACGCCAAAAGCACTAGTCAGTTATGTCTTGACAGAGCACTAGAAATAGTTCAATGATTTAAGGCAAAGTAAATCAATCACGCTAGAAGGCTGTGGTAGATTAACGACTCTAAATGATGAATTATATGGTCACTATTTCTAAACTAAGATTAAGGTCCTGAGCTTCTAGATTGTAGATATCGCTCAAGTCTAGATCAAGACCTAAGTCCTTCAAAAGCGAGTAAAGAATCCTGCTTTTGTCAATATAAAAACCCAAGTTCTTAAAACCATATAAACACTATTATGAAATAATTTCCATTTATCATTTCAAAAAAAATCAGCCAACTAATCATTGTTTTGATTTTGGGCTTCCTTTTTACAAATCATATTGATGCCTAAGACAGTCTAAAGCAATCACAAGTAGGCATGTGCGAAATAAAAAGTATGCCTGCTGAAGCCTCTTTTATCCTTATCTCTTAAAATCTTTTATAATTTCTAAAAAACACTTACTATGAAAAATAATTTCCATAAATCAGAGGTCTCTCTTTTGATTTGTAATCATAATGCACATGAAAAACAGGAACGAGGACCGATAACACCTTGTCTAAGAAAAAGCCTTGTCCACAGATTAGCTGATCAAGATCAACACGGAACTCATATTCTCTCACGTATACTTATGAGACTTGGATTTGTCGTCTTGATTTTTACAGCGTCTTCCAATCAGGCCATTAGCCAAGTCATCAATAATGACATCAACTGGGAAGTTAAACTGGTTGATTGGGACTACACGGGTGAGACAGAGCCTGGCTTTGGAAATACAGATTATCAAGATGAGCCAACCTTCTTATTTCATGCTCATGACAATACCCAAGCACTTGAGACTGATATTTTGGGTCATAATTTCTGGAGCCGACCAGCTCAAGATGGATTTGATCATGTACCTCATCCTGGAGTGCATAAAACAGTAGCCTATAATAAGTGTTTTCCTGTAGATAATGTATTTTGTTTTGGGCCTATTTATCCATTTGGAAGTCCTCCGCAGTCTGGCACCACAATACGCAAAAAATCTTCTTGTGCGAATAGTGATATTCCGAGTACACTAACTATTTCACTACGCGCATGGGAAGATGATAGTTATGATGTAGCATCTGGACCAATCCCCGACATGTTTGGACCTGCGCGCTATATCATAAATTCAAACGAATTTGATGTAAACGCGACGAACGGTTATAATTTTGATGATCTTGATCCGCACCGACAATATCTTGGGCAATTTAACGGAAATTTTCAAGCAACTCTTGCATATGGATATGTATATGTTAATGGTAATGGGATTGACCAACCATTAACTTTTGGAGAATTACCTTATGCACAGACAAGAACGCATAAAAACAGGACAAGTAACGAATTGCTGATTCCAGGTGAATTCGATTGGGATGTTCACGAATGTATTGGCAATATTAACACCAATCGGTTTTATTCCTTTACCGTTCCAGAGGATGGTGCTCAAGTAAATATTAACATTTTAGGTGATGATGGACGTGCCTTTGGAGTTTATGTCAAAACTACAACTGGCACTGCCTCGCTAGGGTTTTATTTATCAAATGGTATCTATTGTAAAAAGCATCCCTTAGATGATACTGCTGACCCATATTCAACATATATTATTCAAGTTGGGGAATCCAATAATGATCCAAACTTTACTATCGAACTTACAGCAAGCCCATCACCTGGATGTGTGGAGCCGACTGACTATAGCGGATTTACTGATAATTACGGTATCTATTTTGGACTACCAGATCAATCCAACTGTGCTGTTAATCAGCCATATCAGCTCATCAATGCACAGAATCTGAGTGCTGTACCGTCACTACTTGATAACCTAATTGATAATACGGCTTTGAGAGATTATCCCATAACAGCTAAAGGAGAAACCTCGCTGCATGGATTATTTGTAGAATTTTATCAACCAATTATTGGTCTTGACAAAACGATAAATGTTTATCACTACCGACAAAATACGAATGAGGACACCGCTACCGATACAAAAGGCTTAAACCTTATTGAAAACAGAATGGTAAGCGCTGGCAGTGCAGCAAAAGGATTGAATTATGCGATTAACCCGCCGTCAGGATCTGATGGTGACGCCATACTATATGAAATTTATACAGGAAGTGGGAATAATAAAATATTTATAGCTTCGCCATTGCTGGTGACAGGTGTTGACATCGTCTCAGATTCGTTAGGTGAAACAGTGGTGCCTAACAAAGTAGATCTAATTTTATATGATCCTCCAGGGGATTCTAGTCAAGCTGGTTTCGAATCATCATATTCTGTATGCAGGACGGAAACTACTCAAGTGAGTGCGACTGATGGGTCAAATAGAGACCTGAAAGCATCAATCGGGGTCAAAGGTTCTGCTGGATTCATTGTGGAGTTAGAATATGAATTAAGCACCAGTTTTAATTCAAATGTATCCGAAGAAAGGGAATCAATATCATCAAATCAATTCACGAAGTGCGTGAAGGCAACAACTCAATTTGAAACATCTCCTGAATTAGCAAGAATTGGAGCTGATGGTGATATTTTTATTGGATCTGGCGAACAATGGATTTGGGGAATCCAAGATTCTATTGGATTTGATGAATCAACCTGTTCACTGACAAGAGATTCATCTTTCGTAGCTGCAATTAATTCTGTTAGTCAATTTGCTTGGGATAGATTAAAAGTTGTAGATGAAATGAATGAACTTGAGACTGCAATCACTGGACTTCAGTCTCAGATAAATGCCAATCCTAATATCGATAACGCCATCAAATTGGATAAATCCAGAAAAGAAGAACAATTGAGGGTATGGCAGAATATTATGCTGAAATATGAAGCTAAGCGGAATGATGATCAAAATAATATAATAGGAAATCCCTTTAATTGGAGTGGCCCTAATGTAGGTGCTATGATAGAAACTGATGTAACGGAGGAATTCACTGAAGAATATAATATCATTCTTGATAAGTCTACAGGGCAAGATGTTGTAGCAATGTTAGGCGCTAATGGGATCGAAGGAGGTTTTGAAATCAATGTCAACAACACAAAATCCAATAGCATCGATTCACTTGAAAATACCTTGACAGTGATTAGTTACTTTTATAGTGATACTGCTGGTGATGATCCTGGTGATACACATACTGGTGTGATTACGCGCGATCCGGATTTTGGAACACATATTTTCCATTTGGGTCCAGGTACAAGCACAAGTTGTCCTTATGAAGGTGGCTATCAGCGCTATCAACCAGCCTTATCTATTGAAGATAATAGACCTTGCCAAAATGGAATAATAAGTGAACAATCTTTGGGAACTGTAAATGTCAATGATACGCTTCGACTAAGATTAAATGTTTGTAATGAAAGTAATGAACGCAAAGGTTACCTTATTAAACTAATAGATAACCCAAATAGTGCAAAAGTAAATTTGAATGGAAATTTAGTTGTCGGTAGCGTCGCAGAGTATCCTGACATAGGCCCGGAAGAATGCGTAATATCAGGAGGCTTTAAACCATTATTAGAAGTATGGCAAGATAATGGACAAACTGAGCAATATTTACGCTTCCTTATTTATCCGGATTGTTGGGGCGATAATGTATATAATGTAGAAGCCAAAGAATTGGTTCTCAATATTACATTTGGTCAGGATTTAAATGACGATGACTGTGATCAATTACCAAATGATATTGATCTCTGTCCATCTGATGCCAATATTTCACTCAACTTTGATGGCGATTATGATCATGTTCAAGTGCCTCATGACGTGGCATTGAATGTTGGTGCCGGGGATTTCACCTTACAAGCCTGGGTTTATCCTACAGGTAATAATGTTTATCAAACTATTCTATGCAAAGGGACAGGTTTTGGCATGGAAACAGACTACATATTCACGCTTTTATCCGTAGGTAATATGAATGCATTGAGCTTTTATTTAGAGGATGAGGGCCACAACGTGATATCAACACTCGTTCCATCAAATGCATGGAGTCATGTCGCTGTCACATATAACGCTACTACGAAATTAGTCTCATTTTATATAGACGGAGTGGCTTCTGAAACAGTCACATTCATCAATGCGCCAACTTCTTCTGATACAGGTCCTCTCTTCATCGGACAATTTGGTTCTCAGGTTTTAGATTTTAATTTTGAAGGTCGCTTAGATGATGTACTCATTTGGAATCGAGGCTTGTCTCCTTTAGAAATTCAGAACAGTATGGCTGCTCCCATTGATCCTACTGCACCAGGCTTAGTCGCTTATTACCAATTTAATGATGGACTTCCTTGCATCACATCTTCACAAACGACTGCTGCGGATGCTGGGCCTTTAGGTAACACTGGCACATTAATGAACTTTAGCTTAGCGAATGATTGTGTTTCTAATTGGACAAGTGGGCGAAATCTTGATTCTGATGGTGATGGTATCGGTGACGCATGTGATGACTATGACTATTGTCCTGATGACCTTGCCAATCTCAACAAATTATCTGGAGATGTAGATTACATGGTTAAATACGAAACTTCCGGTCTGTTAGAGTCACAACAACATATTATTTCTCCTGCTGATATTCAATATGATTCTGGTCTTGAAATAAGTCTGTTGTCAGGATTTGAAGTAAATGTTGGTGCAGTCTTCCATGCCTATATAGATGGGTGTGGGAATGAATAAGCCTCTCAAATCTTAAAATCTTAAAACACAGCATTCCATATCTATGGAATGTTGTGTTTTTTTTGAATCGTATTTAATATCCTCTATCCTAAAAAAGAATACAATTTATAAGATGTTTCATAGGGGATTAGTTGATTCGTGGATCAGTTGATTCGTGGATTAGCTAACAATTGCAATCTACTAATCACCAAATCATTTACTGTTCACTATTTACTATTTACTGTTCACTATCCACCTGTCCACTGTTTACTATTCACTGTTCACTACTCAACAAACATCTCCATTTGACCATCATTACTTTCCTCCACAAAATTCGAACTCGTCAAGCCCATCAACCGAATCGCCATGCCCTCCTCAAAATTATTAATTAATAATTGCTTCGCTATATCCTCTATCATTGTCCGTTCTCTAATGGGAAAACCTTGAGATTGACTTCTTGTGATAATTTGGAAATCAGCTGTTTTCATTTTTAAGGTCATTGTCTTCCCAAACGAATTGTTCTTTTCTAGACGTGCTAAAAAAGTATCAATGAGTTTTTCTAGTCGCTCTGTCAACTTATCAAGATCTGAGATATTCTCTTGAAAGGTGCGCTCGACACCCAAAGATTTTCGAATCCGTTCTGCTTTAACAGGACGATCATCGACTCCTCTCACAATATCATAATAAAACCGTCCTGATTTTCCGAATTGGGTAGCTAAGTCTAATTTTGTCCAGCCCTTCAAATCTAGGCCTGTATGAATGCCCTGATCCTTCATTTTCTTAGCAGTGACTTTGCCGACACCGTAAAATTTCTCAATCGCTAAGGTTTCTAAAAAAGAAATGGCTTGCTTTGGTTTAATGACAGTTAACCCATTAGGCTTATCAATATCAGATGCAATTTTGGCAATAAATTTACAATAAGAAACACCTGCTGAAGCTGTCAGTTGAGTTTCCCTTAAAATATCATCTTTAATGGCAGCGGCAATATCCTGGGCGTATTCAAAATCGAGTTTGCATTCCGTTACATCCAGATAGGCTTCATCCAAAGACAAAGGTTCTATCAAATCCGTATACCGAGAAAAGATCTCTCGTATTTTTACGGAGACTTCTTTATAAGCATCAAAGCGTGGTTTGACAAAAATCAAATCAGGACATAAGGCCTTTGCTTTGAAACCAGGCATCGCAGAGCGAATCCCAAATTTTCTAGCCTCATAGCTCGCCGTCGTCAAGACACCTCTCTTACTACCTCCACCCACAGCGACAGGCTTACCTATCAAGTCTGGATTATCCCGCTGCTCTACAGCAGCAAAAAACGCATCCATATCGACATGGATAATTTTACGTGTTGCTATCGGAATTGGATTCTCCATTTCTAGAAACGAAGATATTGTATTCTGTCAATATCAATGTCTATTTCAATATCAATGATAATTTCAACGGCAAACTACTATCAAATTCAACTCGTCAATATATACTTGACAGACCACTAGGCTGCTCATCGGTCTATACAATCAATCCTTATTTAATAAACAGAGCGACCCCACACCGAGTTATATTTATGATTATGGCGACAGCTGGGAACATGAAATCAGAACACTGGCAATAGAGAAGGAACTTGTCCTCCAGAAGATTGCGGTGGTATTCATGGCTTTGAGGATTTAAAATCATGTTTGAAACTGGTAAGATATCAGAACTCACTGGTGCATACTGGATTCCTTGGTTAGAGAGCATTGGCTATGCTGACTATGATCCCAGTGTATTTGATATAAAAGAAGCACAGCAAAAGATGAGGATGTTGGGATAATAAAGAGCTTATTAGCTAGCATCGAGAATCGACACATTTCCTAACAACTCTTGCATAAATGACCACAATATAACATCTTTAGGTACAAGCACTAAACTCTACGTATGAACACTAAACTCACGCTTAGTCTCAATAAAGAAATCATTATTGAAGCAAAAGCCTATGCTAATTCTAAGGGTATTTCATTATCAAAACTCGTAGAGGATTTTCTTACTTCCAAATTACAAATGGAGAATGAGAAATTTGATGAGTTAGAGTTAGACCCATGGCTCAAAGATATTTCAGGAATTGTAAAATCTGACAATGATCACTTAAGCTATAAGGAATTAAGAGAATTTTATCGATGAAGCAATTCAATAAAATATTTTTTGACAGTGACGCACATATCGACATTGGAATGGAACGCACCTCATTTTATATCGACTCTGCCAAAGCCATTCAGAAGATTACAGAATTTGAGAATATCTTAATGACGAGTTCATTAATCATTTCCAATATTCATTACATTTTATCTAAACGTGGACAGTCTAAAGAATCATAAAAATTTTGTCTTCTCCTACTTAAAAAATTTGAAATATTAGCATTCAACGGTTCTCATCTTACCAATGGCTTCATTTCTAAATTCAATGACAAAGAAGATGCTTTCAATTATTTTATGGCTAAAGAGAACAATTGCGATTTGATTATAACTCGCAATATTAAGGATTTTAAGCATAGTCAAATACCAGTGATGACTCCAGCTCAATACAATAGGAAATAATATCTCCAATCGGCAGTATGTAATACATTTCTGACCATTACCAATATAACCTCATTCGGGATCAGGGCTCCTGCCTTCTTTAACTGACAAGCTATTTCACTAAAATCCCAATTCCACAAAAACTGGCAAATGATCACTTGCCTTCGTTTTTCGCTCCACCCCAACTTCCTTAACATCCAATTCTCTAACAAAGATAAGATCAAGTGTAGGTTTGATTAAGCCTCCCAATGCTCGAGCCGTATACTTTATATCCTGACTTGCCCAGTCAATACCAGCTTCAGCCATTAATGCACTAAATCGTTTTCTGTCCTTGGGAAAAAATGAATTAAAATCACCAGCAACCAATAGAGGTCCATCTGAATAAGTCAATTGTACGAATGAGATAATTTCTTTGAGTTGGTCGACTCGCTTCCTTCGCTTCATCGTCATCGTTTCAAAATGGACATTAACCAACTGGACTTTATGACTACCGATTTGAACGGTTGCAGCAACTCCAATTCGTTGTCTACCGAACATCGATAAATGAGGTAAAACAATTTTATGAGAATCGATAATTGGCCATTTTGAGAGAATTGCATTTCCAAAATAACTGTGGTCCTTCCCATGGGTTGCTGCAGGATAATAAACACTTGATAAATTAAGCGCTACTGCAATTTGATGTACACCAAGTGTATCCATTTCTTGCAACATGATGACATCAGCATTCATTAAATTCGGATAGGTCTGGAGTTCTAGAATTGCTTCATTTATCTTTTTAGAATATTGAACATTATAACTAATGACCCGTATCGTTTCTGGATCTCTTTCATTGACAACAGCATTTGATGTCTCACGCCAAGCGGGGCCATCAGGATCAGTGAAGTTATAAACAGACTGGCAGCCACTACAGCATAAACAGATAATGAGGAAGTTTCTCAACATACAGTTTACCAAACATTATTATTTGAATGTTTAGTTTACCTATGTAAATAAAATATTTGGACATGAGACAATCCGCTTACTTGATTATTGTTACTTTTAACCATCTACAACAAATAACTATCATGAAAAAACACACTCTTTTTACTGTAGTATTGGCATTCTTATGCATTTTTGATATTGCGATTGGACAAAACACAATTACTGGTACCATTGAAGCAGATGGCTTTCCCTTAATTGGAGCCAATGTGACCTTAGAAGGTACTGCAACAGGGACAGTAACAGATAACAATGGATATTTCACCATCGAAACTAACCAAGATTATCCAATCACAGTCGATGTCTCCTACATTGGTTATGAAAGTCAAAAAATGATCATCCAAGACAACCAAGCGGTCTCAATCACTTTAGGTGAATCAGCTATTGTTTTTGATGAGATGATCATAACAGCATCCCGTCGGGCAGAAAAATTACAAGAAGCACCTGCAGCAGTCTCTGTCTTAAGTGGTTCAGAATTGTCTCAATCAGGGGGTAGCATTGCACCAGTGAGAGCATTAATTAATACGCCAGGTGTAGAACTCCAGCAGCAAACGGGTCAACGAATTAACATTGCCTTGAGAGGTAGTAGTGGCATATTTTCGACAGGCGTATTCCCGATGCTCGATTACAGGTCTTTGATTTCTCCGGGCATAGAATATTTTGATTCTCAGAATTCTCCGATCAACAATATCGATATCGAACGAGTAGAAGTTGTGCTAGGTCCTGGATCTGCATTGTATGGTCCAGATGTCACAACAGGAGTTGTCCACTTTATTTCTAAAGACCCATTTAGATATCCAGGGACAACCACGGAATTAATCTATGGTGAAAGAAGCACGTTTAAAGCAGCAATCCGCCATGCCGGTCATAATGAAAAAGCTACCTTTGGTTATAAGATTAATGCTCGACATGGATTTGGTAACGACTTCATATTAGATCCAGAGAATCCAGTTGGCCAATCGATACTGTCTACCTTTCAAAATGATATCCGTAGAGGTGTTGTGACAGAAGAAGGCTTTGTCGATCCGCAACAGGAAGGTCCGCTTTTATTATCACCAGGCCAGGCACAAGAGCCAGGATGGAAGGCATCAGCGATAAACAGTCAACTGCATTTTAGACCTGCAGAAAACACGGAGATCGTCGCAGCTGGTGGTTGGAATGCTGGACATGCCATATTCTACAATGACCTTGGTGAAGGCTATACGTCGTCTAACGAAATGTATGGACAAGTCAGAATTAATCATAAAGGCTTTTTTGCACAGACTTATTACATTACTAACGATGGTGGAAATGATACAAATCCTGTTTATTTAAATCGGACTGGATTAATTACACCATTAGAACGAGCGCACTTTGAAGCACAAGCTCAATATAATTTTGATGCACCCTCTATTTTAAATTCTGAATGGTCTACTGGTATTGACTTTAGAAATGCCACTGCCAATACAGAAAATCATGTCTATGGTAGAAATGAGGATAATGATGACTACACAATCCTAGGTGCCTATGTGCAAGCGAAATTTAAGCCAAGTGATAAGTTTGATATATTTCTAGCAGGACGATACGATGGCTATAATTTTACTGACGAAAAAACATTTTCACCAAGAGCGGCTGTCGTCTATAAGCCTCATCAATTTCACACTTTTAGATTAAGTTATAATAAGGCAGCCAATCCAATTCCAGCATCTGATATTTATTTTGATTTGCCCGTCCAAACGACACCAGTCTTTAATGTTTGGAATTTGGGAGGCATCGAAACACAGACCTTCGGAGCTGAGCCGATTATTGATTGGATTATACCAGGGATACCGAATACGCCTTTTAGTGCCGGCTTCCCATTGGCAGCTGCATACCAATTTGTTAATGAGGATGTCATTGCTGGTGTTGAGGCTATGGGTGAGCAAGATCCTAATCTAGCACCTTTAGTGCCTCTATTGACACAATTATTACGTAGCCAGGCACCACAAGGTTTCTCTCCTAATTTTGTGAGTACAGATTTAAATGGTGCTGAGTTATTACCGGTTGATGTACCGACTAAATTAATTTCATCTCTTTCAGCCTATGAGTTTGGTTATAAAGGTTTGTTTTGGGAAAAATTTGCAGCAGGTCTCGATGTCTATTATTTTAGACGAACACGAGCAGGTGGATTTAGCCAAGTCAGCCCTATCATTACCTTAACCAATTTACCTACGGATTTAGGAGCAGATGTACAATCGACATTCCAACCTCAGATCGAAGGTTTATTGCTGCAGAATGGTTTTGATGCTGCGACCGCTGCTGGAGTTGCCGCACAGATTGGTGGCTTATTGAATGGTGCCTATGCAGAGGGCGGGCAAGCCTTTTTGGATATATTAGCCGCACAAGGCTTACCGTTTCATGGGATTGTCCCAACAGAGCAAGTGCCTCAGACAGGATTCCCTCAACTCGCCTTTGGATATCCTACGAGAAATGCAGATGGCATATCAGATGATTGGGGTTGGGAGTTTCATTCAAAATATTATTTTTCAGAAAAACTGACATCATTCTTTAATTATACGTGGTTTAACAATCCAAGTGGGATGGCTGGAGATTTAAATTTTCCACAAAATAAAGTTAGATTAGGGATGTCTTACGGACAAGAAGCAGGAATCAAAGGAAGTGCTTCTTATCAATGGAATCAAGCCTATACCTCTAATAATTCGACCTATCCTGGGAAAATTGATGCTCGGTCGTTATTGGATGCATCGGTTGGCTACGGATTTACGAATGGTTTGACTGTAGAAGCATCCGCAACAAATCTACTCAACAATGAGTTTAGATCATTACCGGGTTTTCCTGCGATCGGCCGACAAGTGACGGGTAGATTATTATTTAATTTTTAATTCAAAGCATTGAAAAAGTATATAACAGTATCATTCATCTTCACACTTTTTATTTTTTCCTGTAAGCCATCTGCGGATCAGGGAATCGTATTGACAGCTGAAAATGTAGTCTCTGAATTGCAACGAACTTTAATTACTGCTAAAGACGGAGACCTTATCACATTACCAGAAGGGAGCTTTTCTTTCAAGCGTAGTCTATCACTCAACGACACACCTAACATCATCATAAAAGGTGCTGGGAAAGGTAAAACGATACTCTCCTTCAAAGGACAGATTGAAGGCGCAGAAGGTATCCTTGTAAAAAATGTCAATGGCATCACACTCGAAGGCTTTACTGTAGCTGACTCTAAAGGTGATGCGATTAAGGCCCAAGACTGCACGAATGTCATCATGCGAGACTTAGAGACAACATGGACGACTGGTAAATTATCGACGAATGGAGCGTACGGCTTATATCCTGTTAGTAGTACAAATGTATTAATGGAAGATTGTGAAGCATCCTATGCAATGGATGCAGGTATCTATGTCGGACAATCAAATAATGTTGTTGTCAGAAATAATTATGTCCACCATAATGTAGCAGGTCTTGAAATCGAAAACACCAAAGTAGGAGAAGTCTATGGCAATCGCGCTCATGACAATACTGCCGGTATGCTCATTTTCGATATGCCAGATTTACCCCAGGCAAATGGTGATAAAATTAAGTTTTATGACAATTATATGGAAAACAACAATGGTGAAAATTTTGCACCAAAGGGTATGATTGTCAGTACACTACCTCCCGGCACAGGCATGAACATCATGGCGCATTCTAATATTGAAATTTACAACAACACCATCAAAGGTCACAAGACAATTGGTATAATGGTAAACAGTTGGATGATGACTGGTCAATCGTATAAATCAAAAGACTTTGATCCGTACTGTACGAATATTTCAATCCATGATAACAAGTTTATCAATAATATAGGCACAGCAGATACGACAACAGATTCGGGTAAATTAATCACTGCTTTATTTGGAGGCAAGAATTATGACATCATGATCGATGGCATTTTCAAACCGAATGAACCCAATAGCTTTTGCTTCAGAAACAATGGCGATGCCAGCTTTATCAACTTGAATGCAGCTAAAGGGATAAGCCCACAGGAGATCATGAAAAACTTTGATACAGACATCAGCCCATTTGATTGTGAGTTGCCAGACTTTGATACGAGTGATCATAATTCTTGGTTAGCGGCGAGGTAGAGAAGTGTTGAGTTTTGGGTGTTGGGTGTTAAATATTGAATGCTAAATCTTGAATGTAGGAGTGAAGCTGTGTGGCACTCTAACCCGCCATTCTCTTGACTCAATAGAACCGTCATCCTGAACTTGATTCAGGATCTTTCTGTCTGAACAGGATTTATGAGATGGCAGGATATTCAAGATTTGAATTAAGGATATAAACTGCTTTTCCAATGTTAACCGCCACGCCCTCCTACTGAATCCAACTGGAAGAGTGACCACACTTGTTTATTTTTTTGAATGTAGGAGAGAAGTATATGAGATTCTTAATACACACCAGTTTCTCATGATTTATCAGGCACTCCCAACACAGCCTCAAAAGCGGGTTTCGCCATTCTATTACGATCGAATAATAAGGGATAATTAGTTCTATTCGGAATTGGGTAGTTATTCTTCCAAGACATCCCATCATGCAATCCCCAAAATGTAACCCTATCAATTTTATCTCTTTTTACATAAAAGATGTCAAACAGCTCTGCGTAGCGATCGGCAAGGGCTTTATGCATATGATCCGGCAGCCCATCAGCATAGGGGTCTAAAAAAGATTCAAATTCTTCAAGCTGAAATTGTGGATGATTCATGCCAAGACCAATGATTTGGCCTTCTTGAGTCAAGGGCAATACATCCACATCTAATTCAGTAATCATCACTTTCATTCCTAGAGCAGCAAAGGTGTCGATCGCCGCTTCTATATAATTCTTCTTTGGAAAGTTAAGCCCCCAATGTCCTTGAATCCCAACCCCATCTATCCGGATGCCTTCGCTTTGAAGAACTCTCACTAGTCTCGCAATCCCATCCCGCTTAGTTGGCCGCCAGGCATTGAAGTCATTATAATAGAGTTCTGTATCTGGTGCATATTCACTGGCAAACTTGAATGCCAGCTTCACGAGTTCATCTCCGCTCCCGATTCCCTGTACCCAAGTTGTTAGACGATATGAGCCATCATTATCAATCACTTCATTCACAACATCCCAAGCGTCTACCCTACCTGCATATCGGCTGGCTATGGTTTCTATGTGCGAACGCAATCGCTCAATTTGAGCTTCTTTTGTATTTTGACGACCCTCTTCGTCCTGAAAAAACCAAGTGGGTGTTTGATTATGCCACACTAACGTATGTCCAACAATGAAGGCACCAATGGATTCGCCAAACTCTACAAAATCATCAGCTGGACCAAAATTAAAGATACCAGGCTCAGGATTAATGGGACCTGCTTTCATGACATTTTCAGCTGTGATCGTGTTGAATTGTTTGATCAGAATATCTTGTGATCGTTTGTCTTCACCTGCTACAATTTCTGCATTCACTGCACTACCGATCAAAAATGATCCCTGGTAAACTTCTTTGAGTTGGCCAGCATCCGATATCGTTGTAGACGCTTGGTCACAACTCCATATCATCAGTAGATACATGCCACATAAAAAACAGCCTTTCATATTTAATCACTATAAAACGTAGATAGGTATAACGAGGATTATATCTTAAAAAAGATCTTTTTCTTATATAAGAAATAGCAGAGGCCCCACATCATAGCCAACACGAAGAATCCATTAATCACTGCTAGCCCCAACTCCCCTATCCCCAGAACACCAAACAAGTCATAGCTAAAACTCTTCCCAAATCCACTCAACCATTGCGCGCCAATCGTCTCTCCAAACAGATAAATAAATATTGAATTCATACCAACAATTGCAAAAAACTTTGTCCAGTTCTTATTATTCTTAATGTCCACAAACCAATATAAAAAGGCTAAGACCAATAGAGCCCAACCGCCACTTGCAAAAGCAAAAGATGAGGTTGATATTCTTTTCACAATTGGTGTAATACCACTCAAATCCAAACCATACCCGATCACCAATGCAGCAATCCCCGCAATGACCAAGTACTTCAATTTTGTTCGTTCCCCTTCTTCACTTAACAATAACTTACCACACATCGCACCCCAAATCGTATGCGCAGCCGTAGGGATACAATTGATCGTCACCCATCCCCCACCATCATTGATTTTACCCATTAAGAGCATATCCATCCACGAACCAAAATTTTGATCTTTGACAAAAGGGGCTGATGGATCATAGACTCTATACAATATCTCTGTCAGGACAAGTAATCCCAAAGACACAGCCAACATGTTTTTCCAAGAAGTTTTTAATAACAAAAAGGTAAGTAAGATCGTGAATGAGAGTTGTGTCAAGACATTCCATAACTCCCATACAAGATGCCCGCTATACACACAATGCAAGCCAGTCCCAAATAAAAACAAAATGACGCACCGTCTTAAAATATGTCGAAAGGCATCATTCCATGTGTCTCCTTTCTTAATCCGACTACGGTAAGAAAAGGGCATAGCGACACCGACAATAAACATAAAGAACGGCTGTATTAAATCCCAAAACCTCAAGCCATGCCAAGGATGATGATGAAACTGCATCATGATCTGATGTCCTACACCAGTCGGAAAATAGTCGGTCAGTGCATGATATACTTTTGCAGCCTCAGCCATTAATAAAAACATTGTTATCCCTCTGAATACATCTAGCGAGAAAAGGCGTGAAGAGTTTTTGGTCATAATTGTAGATATTTCTAAATCAGTCTTTATATAGGCACAGTGGGTAGTCTTCTCAAGTTATCATTATTTTAATAAAACACTGACTAATTACGAATTGATCTCTTCCATATTTCAATCAATACACACCAATGACTCATGCCCCATTACATGCCAAAACAGGTGTATGGATCATGACCCATTTGAGTAAAATCCATATAGATTATACAATGCGTTTCACACACGTTTCATTTATCCTTGTACATTTGCACTCTTTTAAAGCTTAGGACTTAGATATGAAAAAAACAACCGGGTATTACATGAGAGTCGTCCATCGGTATTTAGGATTCTTCCTTGCAGGAATCATGGCGATGTATGCGATTAGTGGGACTATCTTAGTTTTTAGAGAAACAGACTTTTTAAAACGACAGGTTCAACATGAGAAGACAATCGCTACAAATGTGTCTGTAGAAAAACTTGGGTCGGTACTTAAGATAAAAGGATTGAAAGTGAATCGACAAGACGCAGGTGTTTACTACTTTAAAAATGGTAGCTATAATAGTCAAACAGGTGAAGCGACATGGTCAAAAAAAGAACTCCCTTATATTCTTAATAAAATGACACATCTACATAAAGCGACCACAAATCGGCCTTTATATGTATTAAATATTTTTTTCGGTGTATCTCTACTCTTTTTCGTCATCTCCTCGTTTTGGATGTTTATGCCAAGCACAAGTGTGTTTAAAAAAGGCATGCTTTTTACTTTAGGAGGTATCGTTTTGACATTGATTCTATTATTTGTTTAGAGTACCTAAAATCTACTATAAAGATTTAAGCTATGCGAGTAGCATTATCCTAACATCAAGTACATTAAATGCGATTACGGATGTATCAGGTGTATGCTTGGTATAAAACATTGATCAAGCGAGACACGATACTAACGGGTGTCATCGTTTCACTACATCAAGGCAATCTGTTTCAACACAAAGTGTTCACAACTATATTTGTCGGAAATGTATATAAGAGATAAACACTTCACCTCTGATATTTTATTTAACTTCAATTCCATGATCATAAAAACTCAAGATGCAGTGGATTCTACTTTGTATATCGGTTGTTATTATTTTAGGTACATTACTACCAATAAACTCAAGTAAATATTGGTTTATTCGCTCTCAAATGAGTTTTCGTGCCTATTACCTTCTCCTAAATCTCATCTTACTCGTAGTCTATGTAAGCCTATTTTCCTATAGCATTGTTTTTCAGGTCGTGGGCTTAGTGCATTTTTTTTCTATTATTCTATGTTATAGATCGATTAAACCTTATTTATTTTATTCTAAGGTTGCAATCAAATCTGCTTCCAGTTTGGATACAGGTTCAGTACTTAAAATATTAGTCTATAATGTATTAATGACTAATGATAACTACGAAAGCTTTATCCAATTAACTCGCTTCAAAAACCCAGATATCATACTTCTTTTAGAACCTAATAGTGCTTGGCAAAAGGCAACGGAATCATTAAGCAATACGTATCCCTATGTCCTCAAAGAAATACTAGAGAATACATATGGTATCATGCTGATGAGTAAACTCCCTTTTCTAGAAGGCCAAATTAACCACCTAGTCAAAAGTGACATACCATCTATCGAAGCTCTTTTGGATATAGGTGGACATCACATCCGAATCTATGGCCTTCACCCAGAACCGCCCATTCCCGGAGAAGCACTTACTTCCAAACCGAAAGACAAAGAACTGCTCACGACTGCATATAAAATCAAAAATCAACTAAATAAGGAGATAGACATCGTCCTTGGCGACCTAAATGATGTAGGATGGAGTCATGTATCTTGTCAATTTAAAAAGATAACTGGAATGAAAGATCCTCGCGAAGGCCGCGGCTTCTATGCCACCTTCCCGACATACTTACCCTTTCGTATTCCTATTGATCACGTGTTCTGCAGTCCACAATTAAAACTTGTAGATTTTAACACACTAGACAATATAGGCTCAGATCATTTTCCTGTTATGGTCACTTTCTTAGTCCCAATGTGATGTATAAATATATAATTGGGCAAGAAATAAAAAACACAAATAATCACAAACTTAAATTAGAATAGATTTAGGTCAAAGCCCATGGCTATACAGAGTAATTTACCAAAGATAGTTGTAGTCGAGGAGTATGAACCAACTATAGTTTGGATTAGATTGATATAAAATTAGCTAAGTCTTTTTCAGGGTCTTAGCCAATTTTAGTGGGTTTTAATTCTAGCCCACCGAGATGGAAATATATCATGATTATAAAATTGTAAATATTTCTATATCCTTTTGCAATTCTTTTTATTTCTTGAATTTTTAGATTGACTCTTTCAGCGTA
>CALGLU010000070.1 GCA_937959275.1 uncultured Saprospiraceae bacterium
TGAAAATCCAATTGTCATGATTTTTACCAAAAATCCCGCCAATTGGAGACTTTCTTTAACCATTCCACGCGGCACTTCGTACCGCGCTACAATAATGTCGCACTTTCAGCGCTTCTATTTCCTTAACTAAACGGCATTGGCCCAAACGGCTTACATCAAATAGCCATGGACACCGTCCATGGTGAATTAATATCAAGAATAAGTCCTGAAAGGACGACATCATTGAATCGCATTTATATTTTTTGGTTAAATATGTTAACTTTTATTGATGACGTCCCTTCAGGACGAAACCGAAAATAAATTGATCACAGGGACGATGTCCCTGCCTGTTGAGTGAAGCCCTTTGGGCTAATAACGATTACAGATCAAAGAAAGTCATTGTAATAATTTGAAAAGTGCAATTTGTTATACACTCAGCTCACTTTCCTAGATTCCTTGAAAGATATAATCTCTCTATCTTGGCCGCAACTGCAATCGATATGGATACAGCAAAAGAAATCAGAAAAGGAGAGGAGCTTAATTGGTTAGCCTTGCAAAGCTACCTTAATGAGACAATACCAGAGTGCAGTGGACAAATGGAAGTCGCCCAGTTTCATGGAGGTCATGCGAATCTAACTTACCTACTCAAGTTTGGAAGCAAAGAGTTTGTGCTGCGCCGACCACCATTCGGTAAAATCGCACCGGGAGCGCATGATATGAAACGAGAATATCGTGTGCTTTCAAAATTATACAAGGTGTTTCCTCAAGCGCCGCGAGCATTTCATTTTTGTGAAGACACAGCGGTTATTGGTGCCCCATTCGTCATCATAGAAAGGCGAAAAGGTCTTGTTGTTCGTTATTCGATTCCAGATGAGTTTAGGCAATTTGATAATGTCGAAGAACGATTAACAATTGCCTTGATGAAGACAGAAGCCGCTTTGCATACCGTTGACGTTGAAGCAGCTGATCTCAATAAGCTGGGTAGGCCAGAAGGCTTTCTTGATAGGCAATTAGATGGCTGGGCAAAACGCTGGGAACTGTCAAAGACGGAAGAGAATCCCTATATGACTGAAGTCGTGGAGCGTTTGAGTAGACAGATACCAACGCCCCAGGCAGTCTCGATAGTCCATAACGATATCAAGTTTGACAACTGCCAATTTCAGATAGATAATCCTGATGAGGTGACATCTATATTTGATTGGGATATGACAACCTTGGGCGATCCATTAGTTGACTTTGGTGTGTCACTTAGTTATTGGCCAGACCCACGTGTTGCTAAATTTTCAGAGTTACCAGTTATGTTGAAAGGAGACTTTCCTGACAAAGCATTTTTGATTGATAAGTATCAAGCGTTTTCTGGATTTAATTTGGACAAGATCTCTTGGTATGAATCTTTGGCGTATTGGAAAGGAGCTGTGATCGCTCAGCAATTGTATCAGCGCTATGTAAATGGTGCGACGAAAGATGCACGCATGGCAGGCTTTGGAGCTTCTGCAAAAGCACTGAGTCAGGTGGCCTGTGAGATTGCGAGGGAGATTTGAAAAATTAAAATCAAATGTAAATCAAAATGAAAATCTCCTCCAGAGGCTATCTATCAATTGATTAAAAAACTCAAAATAGGACAGCTTTTTAAAGATTTTGACTGCCGATTTATTATTAATCCACTACCTCCAGCATATATTTCTTAACGACTTCCTGCAGATACTGGGCATCATTTGCCGACTGTACATTTAAATACACCCGTTCACCATTCGCATCCTCCATAAAATTTCTGGGAGATAAACCAATTGGCGTTTTGCCGGTTAAGGCGCTATAAAATGCACAGGCAGCGATATACATGCCCGTCGGTGTCTGATGGCTACCATCTGGCTGATGCAATGTCAACTCAGGGCGCTGCAACCTGACCTCCTGCCACATCTTGCCTACTGGGACAACCAGCGCATTTATCTCTTGACCTACTTCTTGATAACCACGCTCAATCGTATCAATCATTAACGGATTCCAAACTCTTGCCCAGGTCATATACAACATCGGCTCTGCACCAGATTGCCTAATTTCTTGAGCTAGTAACTTACCATATATCATCATGCTATCAGGCGCCATGATCGTCCGCATGCTGTGATTTTGTAAAACCACAATATCATAATTGCCAGATTTAATTTTTTCCCGAGTCGTTAGTCCTTTCTCCCCACGCCAGTGCTGTCCCCAAGTCACGCCCCCTGCTGTGGATTGCCGTACATATAAATCATCACCTGTCTCGCGACTCATGGCTTCGACTTGCTGAGGCAGATTCCATTGATAGGTGTAACTATTTCCAACAAACAGAATTCTCTTAGAGCCATCATTTTGCTGGGAGAATACATTTCCACTAAGAGAAAATAAGCAAAAGATAATTTCTGCTATAAAAATTTTGTATTGCATGGATGAAAATTTATGGTGCATGAATTTATCAAATTGTATAAGATGATTGTTACTATTCAAAAAAATAGTGCTAAATTTTAAGTTCAATAATTGAAAAAAACTATCACGTATGAAAAGTAAACTTTTTTATTGTCTAATCGTAATGCTAGCCCTCAGCTCTAGCACGATAGGCCAAAGTCTCATCACTGGGATAATCACCGATACTGGTGGAGAGCCCTTAATCGGGGCCAACGTTTTAGAAGTGGGGACTTCCAATGGGACAATTACTGGTCTGGATGGAGATTTTTCGCTTTCAGTAGCGGGTCCTGAATCTGTTTTAGAGGTCTCCTACATTGGTTATGAGACGACTCAACAGATTGTAGGAACTAGGACGACAGTAGACTTTAGAGTCGGAGAAGATGGTGAACTCTTAGATGAGGTCGTCGTCAGTGCTCTCGGTTTTAAGCAAAAGAAGGATGAAACCGGATCTACAGCTGTTGCCATTGATCCCGAGACCATTCAGCGTTCTGGAGAGGCAAACCTGTTAAATTCCTTAGGTGCTAAGGCATCTAATGTACAGATCAATCGATCGAATGGTGACCCAGGCGCAGGATCAACAATTAAAATTAGAGGTGCAAACACGATAACGGGTTCGTCATCACCATTGATTATCCTAGATGGGATACCGATTAGTAATGCGACGAATTATGCGAGTGGTGTTAGAGGCGCAGGTCGTTTTGGAGGAGTCTCACAGCAATCGAGATTAAACGATATTAATGCCAATGATATTGAGAGTGTACAGGTATTGAAGGGGGCATCTGCAGCAGCTTTGTGGGGTTCGCGAGCAGCAAATGGGGTATTAGTCATTACGACGAAAAGCGGCAAGTCTGGCAAACCAAAAATCAGTTATAAGGTAACTAAGTCCTTTGATGAAGTGAATAAACGCTATCCACTACAATCAACGTGGGGACAAGGTAGAGGAGGATCGTATAGCCCTACACGTGCCGAAGCCTGGGGAGATTATATACCTGACAGATCAGGTGGAGCAGATGTTGTAGATCAATCAGGTCAATTTTTTGAAGCTGATGATGGAACCCAATATTATCCAATTGACGAAAAGAATTCAACAGACGTCTTTGTAGATTCTAACTGGGATGCTTCATTTCAGACAGGCGGCTACTTGCAACATGACTTGTCTATGAGTGGTGGCAATGATAAGTCAAATTACTTCTTTAGTCTTGGTCGATTAGATCAGGATGGTGTCATCAGAAACTCTGATTATGACAGAACGAACCTCAGGTTGAATAATAAATACTTTTTCACAGATTGGCTCAATATGTCATCTAAGGCAAGTTATTCTAATATCAATTCGAATCGGATCCAGCAAAGTTCAAATACGGCAGGCTTGTTATTAGGCTTATTAAGAACACCACCAGATTTTGACGTACGGGATTACAGAGGTACATATTTTGCAGAACCAGGTGTGCCGACATTTAATCGTCAGAGATCTTATAGAAGATATTTGGGGAATAACCAAAACCCTATTTATAATAACCCCTTGTGGACTTTATTCGAACAAGAGTCTTCTTCTGCAGTTGATCGATTTATTTTTGCTCCAGAGATTAATATTTTACCCACAAGTAATGTAACCATCACACTGAGAGGAGGAATAGACACCTATGGAGATAAAAGACTTTATTATTTTCCAATTGGTTCTGCAGGAAATGGATCTGTCGGTGATTTAGGAGAGGATTTGATCAGAAATCAAGAAATTAATTTTGATGCTATAGTTAGGACTAGTTTTAACCTCTCTTCAGATATAGGTCTTCAAGCTACGCTTGGGTGGAATTTCAATGATCGGAGATATAGAAGAAATTCTCTGGGAATCAATGGATTTCAAGTCAATACAGACAAGCAGACGTTTGATCTTAACTCTTCGGCAGAGGCCTCTACGGTTAGTCGATTTTTGTCAAATAGACGAACCAATCGAGGGTATGGAACATTCAGCTTTGATTTGTATGATCAATTGTTCGTAAATCTTGGTGGCGCACTAGAAGCTGCTTCAACAGCCAATAAGTTGTTTTTCTATCCGTCAGCTGATGTCGCATGGCAATTTTCAAAGCTGGCAGGAGTCAGTAATGATAGTCCATTGTCATTTGGTAAACTTAGAATGTCATTTGGTAGAGTAGGTATTGCTCCGCCTGTGCATGTTGCGCAGACATTAGCTGAGGGTGGGTTCTCTTATTCGACTTATAGTGATCCTCTAGATATTAGCTTGTTTGGTGGTGGCTTTAGATTAGATGATGATCGAGGGAATCCGGACTTAGAGCCAGAGATTAAAACTGAATGGGAAATAGGTGCCGATTTACGATTTTTTGCAGATCGATTGTCTATAGGCATGACCTACTATCAAAATAAAATTGATGGCATCATCATCCCTGCTCAATTGACACCTTCATTTGGCTATGATACGCAGAGGCTTAATTCTGCAGATATGGAGAACAAAGGATTTGAGACGGATATTGACTATTCTGTATTGAGAAATGAAGATTGGGATGTCGGGCTATATGCTAATTGGTCAAGAAATAGAAATCTAGTTACGGATCTTGCAGGTACAGAAACCATCGATTTATCAGGTGGATCAGTTAGTTCTAGAGCCATAGAAGGTCATCCGATCGGTGTATTATATGGTACTGGTTCTCAAACCAATGGAGATGGTTCATTTATTTTGGATGATAATGGATTCCCGCAGATAACCCTTAGTCCTGAGGTATTAGGCGATCCTAATGCAGACTGGAGAGGAGGTCTTGGCATAAGAGCAAATTATAAAGGGATTGCGCTTAACATGTTAGTTGAACACTCACAGGGTGGTGATTTTATGCCAAGGACCTTGCACGTATTGAATCGATTTGGTACGACTGAGATCACAGCAAATAGAGAAACATTGACACAAGACTTAGTCAATTATGCTGGAGATGTCATTCCATCAGGTACAGTTGTCAGAGGTAATATTGAGGACTTTGGTGCAGGCAATGTGTTGCTAGATGAGTCATGGTATCGTACAGGTATTGGTGGGGGATTTGGAGATGGACAAGCTTATAATTTCTCTTTGTATGATGCGACGTTCACTCGATTTAGAGAGCTGTCAATTGGCTATACCATTAAGAGCAACTGGTTACAAGACGTAGCCAAGTTAGGATCTGTAGATCTATCTTTTGCAGGACGAAATCTTGTGTTGTGGGATAGTATTCCGGGTGTAGATCCGGAGATCAATCAAACGGGAGTGGGCAATGGTGCAGGCTTGGATTATTTTACCAATCCAAGTACACGTTCATTTGTATTCTCACTAACTATTAATTATTAATCAAGACAATGTTTAAAATAAATATCATGAATAATATTTTTAAAGGACTTTGTGTCTGCTTAGCGTTTTGCATGGTGTCTTGCGAAAGTCTCGTGGAAGGTATCAATGATGATCCCAATGGTCTCGTTATTGAAGAAGTGAATGCTGACTTATTTTTAACTGGGGCTCAATTAGCGAATGCGCTTGCACAGGCTGGACACGCCAATCGAATGGCTGGGATGTGGAGTGGTCAGTTAATCGGATTTGCATCAGTATATGGTAATGCATATGGCTATAATATATCAACAGCTGAAGCGAATACGACTTGGAATAGAATCTACATCAGTATCGTTCCTCAAATGAGGCATATCGTCAGTATTTCTGATGCTGATCCCTTATTGAAAGGAATTGCTAAGGTGATGGAAGCGCATGCTATGGGCACAGCAGCCTCACTATTTGGAGATGTACCATATTCACAAGTTAACCAAGAAGACATTGATGATCCTGTATTCGATGGCCAGCTATCAGTTTTAGATGCCTCAATTAGTCTCTTGGATAATGCGATTAGTGATCTGAATACGACGCCTGGACGTAGTTTGTCTCAAGACATTTACTACAATGGGAATTCAAGTAAATGGCTCGAAGCGGCACATACATTAAAGGCAAGATATTTAATGTATAAAAGAGACTATGCAGGTGCATATGCAGCTGCACTTAACGGGATTTCTAGTTCTGCCAATACGATGAGTTATCAGCCGTTGAATTCACAGACGGGTGATCAAAACTTATTTTACACGATACTCGATGGTTCAAGAGCAGGAGATATAGGATCTAGTGGAAGTTATTTGTCTCAAATGCTAGCAGATACAACTGATGTCTATCGAGGTAATGCAAAGACGAACGAGGCTGCTAGGGCTGCTTATTATACGATAGATGAAAATACAGCAAGTAATAATGCGGGTATCATCGCAGCATCTGAAGCTCATCAGTTAGTGAGCTTTGAAGAAAACCACTTGGTACTTGCAGAGGCAGGAGCGAGGACTGCGGGCTTTGATACAGGCTTGCAGCATTTGAATGAATTTAGAGCGTGGCTGAATGGTGGCGGCAGATTAAATGATAATTTTTCTGGGCTAGAGTTTTTATATGAAGCGTATGATGCAACAGATTTTGATGCGGGCGGTATGGAGAATGCTGATGGAATAGATGCGACAAGGGCATTGCTTAGAGAAATCGTAGAAGAGCGTTATGTGTCTGGCTTTGGTCAATACATGCCGTTTGATGATGCACGAAGATTGCGAAAGTCGGATTCTGATTTATTGGTACCGTTTCCACTGAATACAGCAACTGCGTCTGTACATCCAGAACGATATCCATATGCTGATGGAGAATTGAATGCGAATGAAAATGCGCCAGGAGAAGATCCAGGTATATTCACAAAGACGCCGGTTAATCAATAGGCTAAGTCAGCAAGAAAGAAAAATTAAATCTCTCATGTTGTATAACATGGGAGATTTTTTATTTTAACTAGTGCTCTGTCAAGACATAACTGACTCGTGCTTTTGGCGTATTTTGCACATGTACGTCGTTACAGAACCGGCCTTGATAGCTAGGCTATCAGACCGAACCTGCGCCTAGTTCATGCACAAACTACACTCAAATTCAAC
>CALGLU010000071.1 GCA_937959275.1 uncultured Saprospiraceae bacterium
GTTAAGGATATCATGACACCATAGGTGTCAAATATTGGTTGCACGGCACAAAGTGCCGTGCATTATTATATTAAATGAGGCTAATTTGGCGAGATTTTTTTGTAAAAATCGTGACAAATTAATGTTTCAATAGACTACCTGTAGGTATTAAATTAATTCATATGCCACTAACTAAACGACATTGGGTCCTGACCCAATGTCGTTTAGTTAAGGAAATAAAAGCGCTGAAAGTGCGACATTATTGTAGCGCGGTACGAAGTGCCGCGTGGAATGTTTAAAGAAAGTCTCCAATTGGCGGGATTTTTGGTAAAAATCATGACAATTGGATTTTCAAATGATAATACCTCTAACACTAACTAAACGACATTGGGTCCTGACCCACTGACATTGGTCTTAGCCCCTTTTACATAGATTTCCTCCTTACAAAAAAGACTTCTTCATCGATTTTAGACCTAGCATTCATTCATAATTGACTGAATTCATTACACAAAGGTTCTCGCTACACTTACAAAACGTGTAGTCAATTTGTGTATTTACATCAATGATTTACACAATCTTGTAGGCAATTTGTAGGTCTAAGTCCTAAATTTCTATTAAAATGTAGTATTTCTGTAGAACATAGCTTATTTTTGCATTATCTGTGAGCGCATCATTTTTAACACCGACTGCGCTATGTTCAACTCTAAAATAAACTCAGTCAATAGGGTTTGTTTTACGATGCTTTTGCTTGTGTATTTCTGCACAAGTTGCCTTTGGGGCCAGTTCACTATCGACTGCCATCAGATAGGTAATCTTAGTTCTAAAATTGATAAAAAGGCAAAAGTCTCATCAGCACAGGTTTACTCTATTTCATCATCCCTCTTAAGAGCTGCACTTAACCAAAAGCAAGTGGACATCTCCGTATCTGGCGATCTAAATTGGAAGCTCCATCTGGAAGAAATACAATTACTATCTCCATCTCATCAAGCTTATATTTATACTGCGGCTCAACAATCAATCTTGGCAGGTTTTGATTCAAAAAATATAAACGTGTATACTGGTTTCATTGAAGGCAATCCATCTTCAAAAGTGAGTTTAACCTTAACACACAATGGTATCGAGGGTATAATATTCGATGGATCTACTTCTTACTATTTAGAAAAGGCTAAACCAGAACCTCAATCAACGGTTATAGAACACATCCTATATACTGCTGATGATGTGACAGACAAAAGCATTCATTGTCTATTCAATGAAGCCAAAGCAATCGAACAACCTAGCTCCGAGCAAACAAAAAAGCGAACGGGATCTTGTCTTGAAATATCCTTAGCAATTGCTGTAGACTATTACTATTACCAATTGTACAATCAAGATATTTCTGCAATTATCGCTAGATCGATTACGGTGATGAACGCCGTCGCGTTGGACTACCAATCTCAATTTCTGGACTCAATCACTTTCAAAATTGTTGAGCATTTTATCTCTACCTGTGATTCATGTGATCCTTGGGGAGACAATCGAGATGCCGTTGTATTAATTGAGAATTTTAGCCATTGGGCAGAAGATGGTGGATTTAGTAATTCATTCGATTTGGGTCAACTATGGACTGGAGGAGATCTCCTACGAGACCAATCATCAAGCGTCGTCGGCTATGCATTTAAAGCTGGGTTATGTAGTAATAAAAGATATCATGTTTTAGAAGATTATAGCGAATCATTATGGAAACTAAGACAACTTACCTCTCATGAAATAGGCCATAATTTAAATTGTTCCCATGACCCTGTTGGATCTTCTACAATTATGTCACCCACTGTTACGAATACCTCGGTGTGGTCTCCAAGTTCTATCAGCTCAATTAATTCATTTATTGGTACTATGTCTTGTGTAGCGAATTGTGCTGCGTCAAGTTGTTATGCTATTGATGACCTGACTATTCTAGAATACAGCGCGACTATGATTAAGTTGTCATGGACGTCCTCAAATTCTGTCTTTATTAAAATGACTGATACGTCAACAGGAGAAATCCTATATGAAACGATTACAAACGAAAATACTTTAGATATACCGGGAACATTTTCAAACTGCCAAACGCTTTCACTTGCTATCCAGACAAATTGTGGGACATCTGTTTCAGAAATAATCAATGTAGCACTAGCTAGTCCACATCATCTGGCTTTAGAAGTCTTAGATGTCAAAACGATTCAATGTGTACCTGGTCAATCTCCATCTTATAACATCCAACTTATGTTACATCATAATGGTATCATTGGAGAACAGTTTTTTGTTGATATAGACGGACAAACAACTTCGTTCATATTTGGCTCGAGCCCTCAGACAATCGAGATTGACAGAGCTCAAATCCTTACTCCAGAGTCTATTCAATATTTACAGATCTTTTCTATAATTGACAGTAAGCTATATTGCTTAGCAGAAAGCGTATTACACAATATTCCCAATCAATATTGCGACTTATATATTCTAGAAGATTTCAATGATTGTGCCTTGCCTTTTGGTTGGTCGATGACAAGTAGCAACACGACATATTTTCCATTTGAATATGCTTGGCAATTTAACGATGGCAGTAGAAAGATATTGAATTATGCGAAAGCCAATAATGCAACCACGGAAAAGACCATCTCTGGTAATTGTATGGCTTATTTTGATGATGATATCAATACGAGTCCAGAGTTTACGGGCAGCCTTGTCTTAAACACTGCAATCTATGACATATCAGAATACCAGAATGTCTCGATAAACTTCACTTATCTTTTCCATGACTTTTCAGACATTAAAGGCTCTAATAATAGCTTTTTCAGTCTGCAAATTTGGTCTAATAATAGTTGGATAGAAGTGCTAAGAGAGAATACCTCGCCTTGCCTTTGGTCAGATGTCTGGAGATCAGAATGCATGGATTTTTTCAGTATTAATATCGACACATATGCACAGGATCAACTACGCTGTAGATTTATTTATTCTGATAGCAATGAGGGCGACTGGACTGGTATGGTAGCCCTTGACAATTTTACATTGACTGGACAAAGGCAATTAACATTTGGTTGTACGAATGCAACATCAATTAATTACGACCCTTTGGCTGACTACGACGATGGGAGTTGTTATTCATGTCATAACGCGATACAAGATGGTCAAGAAACAGGAGTTGATTGTGGCGGTCCAGATTGCCAAGCTTGCCCGATACCCTGTCCTACTCAAATAGAATCTATCACAAGCATAACAACCGACAGCATCTTCAGCGATATTGATGAGATACACATTTCAGCTACCATTGACAAATTACAAATAGAATTAAAGCCGGGCAAAACTGCTATTTTTACACCTGGATTTGAAATCCGAAGTGGCTCTACATTAACTGTTGAAATCTCACCATGTTTAGAAGAACAATAGACTTAGCCGATCTCAATCTCTCGATCAGGATCAGTAATGTAATCACTCCAAGAACCTGGATATAGTGTAGGCAATTCAAATCCAGCACGCTTCATCGCTATCATATTATGGCAAGCCGTAACACCAGAGCCACAATACATCACAAGCTCTTGATTCGTAATTGACTCAAACCGATCAGCAAGCTCATCCTTTGATTTCCAACTCAAGTCGTCATTTAAATTCTCAAGAAATGGAAAATTAATAGCTCCTGGAATGTGACCTGCAATCGGATCAATAGGCTCTTCCTCTCCCCTATACCGCTTACTTGCTCGAGCATCGACTTTACATTTATATTCTTTTAAGGAATCAACATCGGCGATCCCGAATAGTGGGTCCAAGGCTTTAAATTCAGAATCGACATGTTCGGGAACATCTTGCGACACAGGCCTTTCTTCAGCAACCCAATGCTGCCACCCACCATTAAGAACCTGAACTTGTTTGATACCCACATATTGACAAATGGCCCACAACCTTGCGGCAATACCTCCATGAGCTTGGTCATAAATAACCACATGACTATTTGATTTAACACCAAATCGAGATAATAAATTTTCAATGCTTGAAATACTTGGCCAAGGATGTCTACCTGTTTTACCTAGGACGATTAAATCAGATAAATCATCGTCTAAGTGAGCATAATGCGCTTTAGGTACATGCCCATCCTTGTACACTTCTCTACCCCACTCCTTATCTGCCAAGTTAAATCGTACATCCACAATAATCAAATGCTCGTCTTGCAGTCGCAATGCTAAATCTTGAGTTGTAATGACTGGATCAATTTTCATTTTTTACTGGTTTTATAGACTGATCTAATTCTTCTGTTGACAGCCAATTTTCGATACGTTTGATAAGCCTAACTTTGTGGGTATATCGTCTTTCATCAAGGTTAAATATCCCGTGATGATCTAATTTATCGATTCTAACTTGTCCATGAACATGAATCACTTTTTTACGATCAATGACTATGCCGACATGATCTAACTCACCTTGCTTGTTTTCACAAAAGACCAAATCTCCTATTTTTGAGTCTCGGGCAAAAAACACCGGACTCCCAAAATCTAATTGATTCATCGTATACCTCGGCAGATGTATATGAAATATTTTAAAGACTAATTGCACAAATGCAGGACTATCCAATCCAAACACTGTCCTCCCACCTTCTAGTTGAGGTGACATGAGGAATCGTCTCAGTACTTTCAAAAATAAATCCTGAGGAATCAGCTCTGTAGGCTTATGCATAGCTTGACCACTATAGCTAAACTTCTCTTTGATTAACCAACTTGAAATCCCATCAAATCGAGGTAAACTTGATCCAAGTAAAAGATTCACGGCCAAATCTTTATTAAATGCAGGATAACTCAGCTCCATCGTTACTGCATGCGGATCTTGCAGAGGCAGACTCTCTTCATCCGTAAAAAACCAAATTTGCTTCGGATCTAAATAGCCAGTTAATTGATCATAAAGGCATCTGACCTTAATACTATGCTTACTTCTGATAGAAATCACCTCAACGAACTCTCCAAATAAAATCTGAGATACCATATAGGAATGATTGTCCGGTTTGAGCCATAGTGGTATGACACTCAAATAACAGACTCCAAATCTTTTAATATCCTGCTTCTTCACAAATCTTGATAAGAAGACTAAGGTACTAATTGAAGTGTTTATGGCGAAACGAACAGACAAATGGAATTTAATTCTATACCTACTTGTAATAATTAATCGCTCAGGCATACTTCTTAAGACATATTAACCAAACACCTAAATCAGTGTGATTAAAAGACTTTTACAGCGCAAGACAAAGATGTCAAAATGAAAAGAAGCGGCGATTCTTGGCTTTTAGCACACTATTTCTTCAATAAATCCATTTTACTATTATTCATTGCAATTAACAGACGTGTGATCATGAGAAATCTCTTCTTTGGGCTACTTTTAATAGCTGCGCTTCAGAGCCCAATAGCAGGACAGGATGCCTTATTCTATCAATCTTTTGCAGCCCCACTAAGCCTAAACCCGGCTATGAGTGGTCAAGCAGACGGCAATTATAGAATATCAAGTGTGTATCGAGATCAATGGCGATCACAGGTAGACAGCCCATTTAAAACCTTTTCAGTATCGGCAGATGGCAAATTCTCAATTTCCGATAAGAGAGAAAATAAAGATTATTTTGGTGTTGGCATTCATTTCATGTCTGATAAAGTGGGAATCATTGCCTTCTCTACCAATCAATTGGGTTTATCAACTGCCTATCATAAATCATTGGATAAACGGCTGAATCAATATTTAAGTTTTGGGGTTCAGATTGCATTTCTTCAGCGCAACATAAATTACGAAAACCTTGACTTTGAAGATGAATTTAATGGGATCAATGCCTTTTCGGATACAAGTTCAGAAGTATTACCTGTCAATAATTTTGGCTATCAAAGCTTGTCTTTAGGCCTAAACTACAGCATCAGTCCAACTAAATATTTGGATGCCTTTGCGGGAGTTTCACTATACAATGCTGCTGGGTCTGTCATTAGCAAGATTGTCAATCATCGACGATACCAAGCCTATGGTGGGTTCTCTTATGATCTCCAAAATAAGTGGAGTATTATCCCTAGAGCCATTTATGCTAAACAAGGACCGCATGAACAAATGATCATTGGTTCTCACTTTAGGCATCAGCTTATTGATAAGTTTAGTGAAGCCATCGAATTTGGTACCGCTGTTCGCTTAGTCAATGACATTACTGGTTTTGGTGTCGAATCTGCTATATTTTCTCTTGGAATAGATTTAGGGGGATCGCTTATTGGCTTAAGTTATGAAGCCGGATTAAACTCAGTCGGCAACAGATTTAGAAATCAAGGGGTATTCGAACTATCATTTAGATATGTAGGTGAATATGATAACGAAAGTTTCTTTTGCCCAAAATTTTAAAGAGTCTCTCTACTAATCTTTTAAATTTTCAATCATTTGGATTAACACTTGCGTGGAGGCACTACTCACACCAGCTTCTTCAGCAAGACGGATCGCTTTATTCGCATATTTCAAGGCTTCTTCTTTTTGCTTAAGCATAAAACACAGGGCCCCAAGTGTATCATTGTTGAAATAATTATCATCCAAAGCAACTGATTCCAACGCGATTAGCTTTCCGCGCTCAAAATGTTCTGCTGTCGTACCGACTTCGTAAATAGCCCAGGCAAGATTATTCACAAACTCCCATTCTGTTGGTTTCCATTGAAACACATAAAAATAAGCCATATTGGCAAAGATTGTCACATCCTCAACCTGCTCCTGCGCCATAAGATTATCCAGATACATGCGGTCAATAATCCGTTGAGATTCATTTGGTAACAGTTCTCTGATTTTATCTTCGACCTCGTCAGGCGTCCCTTCAGGCCCTAGACTTCCATGGATACCATTTATAATTTTATTATCAATCTTACTTCTTCCAATGTGATCATAAAACTGATTGGGGTTGGCCAGCATATATTTAAATAAGTCATCATCCAAATCAATACCGACGTTATCAAATATAAATTTCGAATTGACTTCTCCCGACCAATCGGATTGAGTGTTGAGGTAGTCTCTTGTTAATTTTGCGTTATCAGGAAGACGCAGCGACTTGAGCAGCATTGCATAATCAATGAGAAATTCTGCATCTTTTCTCCCACCTTCATAAGCTTGTTGATATGTCAATAATTGGCTCTCCTCTCTCAATGCATCATATGCAATCTCCATTAAAGCTTTAGCATCGAAAGCACCTAAGGCTTGATGTAATACTACGCCCTCTGGTGAAAGGAAATAAAAGGTAGGAAACGCTTGTGTCTTATATTTTACTGCAAAATCAACCCCTTCTCCGTCCTCAAGGTCCATTTTTAAATTGACGAATGAATTATTAAAGAATTTTGCCACTTTAGGATTAGCGAAAACTTCTGCATCCATCATTTTACAAGGACCACACCAAGTCGTATACCCATCTACAAAAATTATTTTATTCTCTTTTGCTGCCGTTCTTTTCGCTCTAGCTAAATTGTTGAAATCAAAATCAACGCCTGTTTGTGCCTGCATTGGTGACACCAGGAGAATGATCAGGATGAATTTGATAATATGCCCCATAATACAATAGTAACAGATATTGGTAAGAAACTATTCCTTATTAAGAAAAGATTAGCTTTTAGCCTTTAAAAGCTAAAAAAGAAGCCAGTTAGATCATAGCTTGGACGATGATTTATCCAAACAACTCTTTAGATAATCGCTCAGTTTATTGACTTTTGAAGCCCACGAGAACCGAGTTCTGGCTAACTCAAGCCCACAATATCGTTGCTCTATGAACAGATTTTTATCGTAAAGGAGATCAACCGCATGCTTAACAAAATCATCATTCGAAAAGGCGACTTTAATTTCTTCTGGGCTTGCTCCAATAGATGAATTGACAATATGAGTGGTGACGCAAGGCAAGCCCATTGCCATCGCCTCTAAAATCTTATTTTGCTGACCGGCACCTGTATAAATTGGTGCAATGAACACTCTTGACAGTTTATACGCATTTCGAATGTCATCCACATCGCCCATGATAGAAATATTACTGCTGGATAAATTCTGGATTTTGTGAGGCGGTCTTGCACCAGCGATCAGTAAGCTAACATTTGGTTTTCTGTATTGAATCCTGGGCAGGATCTTTTCGACTAAATTTTGAACAGCTCGCTGGTTAGGTGCGTAGCCTAGATTACCAACAAAACATAAATCAAATTCAGTAATATCATCTTCTGGTTTAAAATAATTAATATCAACTCCATTTGAGATGACTTTAAGATCAGCTAAGCCTAGAAGCAGCTTATCATTCTCCGAAATAACTGTTTTCCCCACAAAATCGTTAACGACCTCTCGTTCAAATTGCTTGAGTTTTTTAGCTTCATTTTGAAAAACGATCCGTCTGATTCCAGACGAAAATTCAGCATCTCGTTCGGCTATTGTAGAGAAAGAATCCATAAAATCTATCACGGCAGGTATGCCAATATCTTTAGCATAAAGTGCCGTTCGGACCAATTGAAAATAGGCCAAATCCGCTTTATAGGATTGAGCAATTTCTTTGATTGATCTATGTATCAGTTTGTTGTAAAAATAAGATACCTGAAACGGCAAGGATTTGAATACATTCTTTGACAGTGAGGCTGCACTTTTCCATTTTGGTAAGGAGAATACATGAACCTCATTACAGTATTTCTCAAGCTCTTCTCTATGTTCTAGCGTAACAGGACTATCTGAAATAGCAATCAAGCAGATCTCCCAAGTTTTCGATAAAAATCGAAGTTGGTGAAACAGCCTAAGCCTGTCCCCAGTGATTAAGGGATAAGGAAATCTTGATGAGACAACTACTAGTCGCAAATGATAATTACTCTAATTCAGCCGCGAATATAATTCAACTCAGCCTTATTTTTCTTTGTTGTAGTTTATTTATGTGTTCTATAAGCTCCGTTGTCAATTTCTCTTGATTAAAGTGATCGTTTACGAATCCCATTGCGGATTCACCTATTGAGCTATAAGCGCCATTATCATTACATAGAGTTGTCATTTTTGCAATAAACTCTGAGGCTGTATTGGCTATTATGATGTCTTTATTGTCAATAGCATGATTCCCCTTTAATGCGATTGATGTCGTTACCACAACCTTTGCTAGTGCCATAGCTTCAAGTATTTTAACACGAATCCCGCTGGCAATGAAGAGCGGTGCCACCATCACATCAAAGCTAGACATAAACGCAACCGCATTGTCAACCTCACCATGCACCACAATCCCGGCTCCAGTAAGCTCTTTAAATACATCAGGCATATTGCGTCCAGCGATATGAAACTGTGCTTCAGGACACGCTGTATGGACTTGCGGCCAAACGTTCTCCAAAAACCAAGTCAATCCTTCTGCGTTAGGAATCCAATCTAGCGCTCCAATAAAGCCAAACGAATATGCTCCTTTGGTCTCATTGTCATCTGGATGCGCGTAGATGGCATACTTCTTTGTATCTAGGCCGATTGGATTCAACAATAACATCTGCTCTTCTATATGCTGCGCGTACCAGTCATAATCATCAGAAGCTACAGTTAAAACAGCGTCGTATTTTACGATCTGCTCTAATTCATACCTCTCAAGTGATTGGGCTAAATGCTCGAGGTATTTTTTCTTGACAACTTGCTTTTCCAAACGAGCGATCTCTTGCCAAATATGATGTTCGATATTATGAGCACGCATGACGATCAGCGCTGCACTATGCTGTCTTATGACTTCTATATAATGTGATACGTACAGTGTCTCTAGGATGATGACATCATAGACATGGGATGCTAATAGCTCTATCAGTTTTTGAGATAATGCAGATGAAATAAAACGTTCGATGTTATAGGAGTCGGACTGTATGATATGCTTGATTGCCTGAACTGCAGATAATTTGAGTTGATGAGGTATAATCTCTATTTGATTATAATGAGTCAGCTTTGATAGAGCGACAGTTGGATCTGTATAGTGTTTATTTGTGTTTAATGTTAATAAATCTATGGTCACACCTTGTGTCACTAGCGTGGAAGCCAGATTATAAATTGCGATTGATTCTCCATCTTTCTGCGGATAAGGTAACTTCTTTGAAATCTGTAATATGCGCAAGGTTAAGTGATTAGCTATTTATGAATGTGGTCTATTTATAAAACATCTAATTGTGAGAATGCACTTTAATCTGTCTATTAATCAATCTTATGCTAACCCAATTTTACAACATTATTTTGGGAATTAGCGATGTTGGCAATTCTGACATTAGACATAATTGCAGATTTAGAAAAATAATCCATTGTTGGTAATAGAGGCCCCCGGTGGCTTAGTTTAGTACTAAGTTGGTTGGGCCGTAGCTCATTAAATATGACATCAAAAGGCGGGAGAGATAAGCGTATTCTAGACATGAGCAACAAAGTAATAATTTACTTCATCTTCAAATTGTCTTATCAGTTCATCTTTGGTCAATGCTTCCTTCTTATCAAAATAGGACTCAAAGGTGTAGACATTAAGACCAAGTTCGTGCAGTAAGTCGAATAATTTTTCGGAAGAATATCCATAGTATTCAGAAGCACCTTTCCCATGTTCAAAAATAATCAATGGTTTATTCGATAGGATTGTTTGCCTTGCGCCTTCTAGCACCAGATATTCCGCTCCTTCCACATCAATTTTAATGCAATCAACTCGTTTGTTTTTAGCTATTGAATCAAGTGTGGTCTTTGTGACGTTTACAATTTCTATGGTTTCATCACGTACATAGTCTCTACGCCTGAACCCGCTGTAAGCAGAATTCGTCTTCACATATTGAAATTCGCTATGACCTTCAGTATTTGAAAGTGCTGTATTAAATAATTCTACATGTTCTTGCTGTCGATACTTGTGCTCTAACTGCTTGAAGTTTACTTGAATTGGTTCAAATGCCAAGTGGCTACCTTTTGGAGCAAACGCTATAAAGAGGTCAAGAATCTCTCCTTTGTAACAGCCAACGTCAATGCAATTGCTATCAGGCTTGAGGTAATCTTTTAAGAGCTTTTTAGTGTATAAGTCATACTTATGATTTTTAGTCAGAGCAATGGGGAATCCTTTTAATATTGTTTTTAGTTGAGTAGGAATATAACGTTTGATTTGATCCAGTATCATGAGAGCATAATTTTACGACTTTATTCTGTGAAAGCCCGAAGGCTGGAATATGAAGTGTAAAAACAAACTCTTTGTATAAAATGCGGTCGGCTATTAAAAAGGGAATTTGGTCAATTACCAGAAAAGTTGAGGCAAACAAAGCGGCTTGTGCTAAGCTCATAAATCTTGAAGCAATACGTCTATCAGAATGAGAGAAGCTCTTGCACCCGATCAATATGAGGTCTCTTTGAAATTGGGCATTCATTTCTAACTGACTTAGGTAAAAATCGCTTACTTTGCGCTTGATTGATACGCATGTTAGAGGCAAAAGATATATATAAATCGTATAAAGGACTAGAGGTACTTAAAGGGACCAACTTAACTATAAAGACATCTGAAATCGTAAGCATTACGGGGAAGTCAGGATCCGGTAAAAGTACATTACTCAATATTTTAGGGACTTTGGACGCCGCTGACTCAGGCACTGTCACCATAGACGGTCAGGCGATTCATGAATTATCTGATAACCAACTCGCTCAGTTTAGAAATGAAACCATTGGATTTGTTTTTCAATTTCATCATTTGCTGCCTGAGTTTACAGCAATTGAAAATGTCTGTATCCCTGCCTATATTAAGAAAGAAAATAAGGCTACCGTCATCAAAAAAGCTAAAGAGTTATTAGACTATTTAGGATTAAGCGAACGGCTGAAACATAAACCGAGTCAATTGTCAGGTGGAGAGCAGCAGCGAGTGGCAGTTGCCCGCGCCTTAATCAACAGTCCCAAGATCATATTTGCAGATGAGCCATCTGGAAATCTTGACTATGGGTCATCTGAGGAATTACACCAGCTGATTTTTAAGTTGCGTGATGATTTTCAACAATCATTTGTTATCGTAACTCACAATCTTGAATTGGCTCAAATGAGTGACCGGAGTTTGGATCTTATTGATGGCATATTAAGAGAAAATGGGCAAGCTTGAATCCAACAAAAACTCTAGATCCGCAGGTGATGCATTTGATTATTTACTTGATCTAATCAATCTAAAAAAAGGTGTAGACTACAAAGCTACCATAGCTGAGATTAATGAAAAAAAATCAATGGACGGCGCAAATGCCTGGATGTTGATTTGTTCGATTATGATCGCTTCCATTGGTTTGAATACAAATTCACAAGCAGTCATTATTGGAGCTATGCTCATCAGTCCGTTGATGTCACCAATCCTAGCCATAGGTCTAGCTGTTGCGATTAATGATAAAAAGGCATTAAAGGAATCGCTTTTTCATTTTGGTGTTTCAATTATAATTGCCATCACAACATCTACCCTATTCTTTCTCATTTCGCCTCTTAAAGAATTTACAGAACAAATTGCAGCAAGAACAGCCCCTACTATTTTTGACGTTGCGATAGGTGTGTTTGGCGGTATTGCAGGTATCATCTCCATCGCTCGAAAAGATATTTCAACCACTATACCAGGCGTAGCTATTGCCACAGCTTTGATGCCTCCGCTTTGTGTAAGTGGGTATGGAATTGCAATTGGTAATGCAGAAATTGCGGTGTTTTCTTTTTACCTATTCTTTATTAATGCCTTTTTTGTTGCCTTCTCAACTTATGTCATTATCCGTTATTTAGGATTCCCTCTAAAGGAATATGCTTCTAAAGAGGAACGATCCAAAAATAGAAAATACATCATTCTATTTTCGTTTTTGATGGTGATACCTAGTCTATTTATATTTTGGAAAGTCTGGAGAAAGACGACTACAGAAGCCAATGTTCGTTCCTTTATTCAGGAATATGTAGGCACCAACCAAATCTATTTAGATGAATATGAGATTGTACCAACATTAAATGGAAATTCGACTTTATATATGCGTGTCTGGGGCGATGCCATTCAAACCGAGAATTTATCAAATTTTGATGAGGGTCTGAAAAAATATGGTATTCGTAATACTAGCGTAAAGATTTTACCAACCTCAGAAATCAAACTAAGTAGAATCAAAGAGCTTGAAACAGAATTAATCCAACTCTCCAGTTCTACAGAAGACCTTGATCAATTAATGGATTTACAAAATGAAATTCTCTTGTCCTTACAAAATCAAGATTCCGTAAGTGTTTTAAAAGATTTCAGTACGGTGACAGAGGAGCTCAAAATATTAATCCCTGAGGTAGAAGCAATAAATATTGGCCAATCTGCCTACCTAGATATTGACAGCACACAAAAAGAAATGTTACTAGTAGTCACTGAATGGACCTCAGAAGAGGAAGCCAAGAAAGCAGAAGACGGACGCATCATCGAATTTTTAAAATTACGATTGAAAGCAGATTCGATTTCCTATTTATCTAAGTTTAATTGACAAGTTCGCCTTTAATCACTGGCTTTGGATAGTCTCGACCTAAAATAATATTGTACCCTGACAACTCTTCTTCTGAGCTGTGTGCCGGGAAATGGATCATAGAAGCAGGCAATTCATTCAATTCTGGACACCACTTACGAATCAACTTCGCTTCAAAATCATATTTTTTAGATTGCATAATGACATTGAATTTTCGATATTCTCGAAGATCACATCCGACTCCTGCAAGATAATTCCAATTACCCCAATTGCTACATGGATCATAATCAAGAAGCAATGACTCAAAATATTCGGCTCCCATTTGCCAGTTTACGCCAAGGTCATTAATCAAAAAACTCGCTGTATTCTGCCGGCCCCGATTAGACATAAATCCAGTGTTATTTAATTGACGCATACATGCATCTATATACGGATAGCCAGTTTTACCATTAGCCCATATATCAAAGAGTCGATCATTATTGATTAGATCGGTTCTCGGCTGATCATGAATCCCACCTTTTAGAAAAATTTTCTCTTCAAATTTCTTGCCTACTAATCGAAAGAAATCTCTCCAAAGCAACTCAAAAAACAACCAATAAGTAGAGTCATTTTTGATTCGCTCTTGTTCATACCTTTTTATCTCCGCATAGATCAGTTTGGGAGACAAACAGCCTTGCGCGAGATATGCTGAAAACTTAGATGAATAGTCTAGTCCACACGATTCATTACGGGTTTCTTTATAAGTTTGGATCGCATCCGTTTCCCAAATAAATTCATTTAAACGCTCTAACCCAGCAGTCTCACCACCTTTCAAAATCAACTCAAATCCAGAATCCATTCCAAAACTTTCTAGATTCGGTATATCGCCAGCATCCAGCGATCCTATGGTACTGACGGCTTCATCAAAATTTATCTCTAAGGGCTTTCGTATAGGCGTAATTTTTTCTACCTCCTTTCTAAAACTCGTAAAGTTATCAGGTGTATGTGTGACTGGAAATGGTAAATCAGCAGTGTAATACAGCATCTTACCGCGGGAGTACCTTACTTCTTGCCCGATTGACCACAATTTTGATTCTAATTGATCCTGCACATATAACTCCTCAGTTGTCCTCTCACGATTGCAAAACACCCACGAGGTTTTTAGCGTTTGAGCTATTTCAAAGATGACTTCTTCTGTGATACCGGTACGAACAAGTAAGGGTAACCCAAGCTTGTTCAAATTCTCTCGTAGGTTAGTTATGCTCTCAATAATGAATTGTGCTCGAAATTTGGAGGTTTTAGGAAATCCAAAACGAGTCTGTGCTTGAAACGTGCGCGTGTCAAAAACAAAGATTGGAATGATGTCACTCGTTGAGTGCAATGCATCATGCAAAGCTTCATTGTCATGGAGTCTTAAATCCTGCCTAAACCAAACGATTGCTTTTTTATTCATGTTAATAATCGCAAAAGAAACAAATTAAAGGATTATAAGTTTTATTTTTGCAATATAAATCTGAGTTATGAGAGCATTTGCAGTTATATTAACTTCTATTTTTATTTTATTTTCCTGCAATTTCAATCAAACAAACGGCGAAGCAGAATACGCATTAAAAAAGATGCACAACGAAGTTATGGAAATTCATGACGCCGTTATGCCTAGAATGACTGAAATCGGTAGATTAAAACGCCAATTGAAAGGAAAATTGAATTCAGATGATACATCACTTAAGCAAGATAGCATTCAGCAGTTTATTTACCAACTCGAAGAAGCTGACAATGCGATGATGGATTGGATGGGTGATTTTAAAAAGCCTAGTTACAAAGACCCGATAGCAGCAGAACAAGTCTATGTAACAGAAAAGCAAAAAATTATAGTCGTTCAAGACAAAATGAACTCAACAATTTCTAAAGTAGAGATGTTTGTAAGTAGACTATGATACAAAAAGGAGCTTTCTATCTAACGCTTGGGATTTTATTCATGAGTTGTTCTTCAGAAAAACAACCTCTTCCTTATTTAGGTTTTACTGAAATAATCAATGGAGACACACTCCATCATAAAATACCAGACTTTTCATTCCTTAATCAAGATGGTCAGGTGGTCTCTAATGAATCCTACAAAGATCAGATCTATGTTGCTGATTTCTTCTTTGTACACTGTCCGTCAATATGCCCCAAAGTCACCCAGCAAATGTTGCGCATACATGACAGATATAAGGATGACTCTCGCATCAAGCTAGTCGCTCACACACTTGATCCTGACCGGGACTCCATTCCCGTCCTGAGGGACTATGCTGCTAAAATCGGCGTCAAGAGTCAACGCTGGGATTTCTTAATCGGCAAGGATGATGAGACGCTAGAAATCGCAGATCAATACTTCGTGCCGGCTTTCAAGGATCCAGATGCCCCCGGAGGTTTTGACCATAGTGGCAAATTAATACTTGTCGACCGAAACCGCCACGTCAGAGGTTTTGCAGAAGGAACTGATCCCGAATCAGTCACACAGTTTTTCAAGACCATTGATCAATTACTAAATGAAGAATTCCCAAAGAGTTAGTCTATTAATTTGCATAATTGCAGCTTGTCTACTTTATGCTTGCCAGCCAAAAAAATATATTCAAGGTGAGCGTATCTATACAAGTTTTTGTGCTAACTGCCATATGGAAAGTGGGCAGGGCTTGGGCGAACTCATTCCGCCTTTAGCTGACTCCGACTACTATCTAGATCACTATGATGACTTGTCTTGTATCATCACGCAAGGCTTGTCAGGAAAAATCATAGTCAATGGGCAACCGTATGAAGAGGAAATGCTTGCCTTGAATAATATAAGCCTAGCTGAGCTTAGTAATTTGATTAATTACATGAATTCTCAATGGTACCCAGACAAAATAGAGGTCAATCTCAACACCATTAAAGCCCAACTGGCCAACTGCGCAGATTAAAAATCTACTTTGAATCGCAGGTTGACACGTCTAGATGTCAGGTTATTAGGAATTGCATATTGTTGTTCAAAAATCGTCTTGATCCATGTATTGGAGGCTACATTTTCAATCCCCAACATGTTAAACACCTCGAGACTAATCCATGCCTTGTCTGACCAACTAAACATGCTGCCGGTTTTAGTGGAGGTTTCCCGATTCCACAAGGCTAAGCTAAACCCGATATCAACTCTCTGGTAAGCCTTGTATTTGAAGGTATTTCTGAACACTTGATTGTTGTCTCTGACTCCAAAGGGCAATCCTGATCCAAATATCAAATTCAAGTGCATTTTAAAATTTTCATTACTAGGTAAATAATCCTGAAAGAAGACGGACATGTAAAACAATTGGTCTGTTGGTCGTGGGACAAAATTGACATCTGTTGCTGTAGAATCACCAGGGAAAAATTTCTGATGCTGAACATCAGTTATTGATTCTTTGGCTTTCAAAAAAGATAAGTTAATCCATGACTCAGCACCAGGCACAAATTCTCCATTCACTCTAAAATCAATACCTGCTACATAACCTGTTGCATCATTCTCACCAGAATACCGAATTCGAATATTATCAATCTCATAGCTAACAAGGTTGTCTAACTTCTTATAGTAAGCTTCTGTAATGAATCTATACTTTTTTCGCTTGCTATTAATATCATCTCCAAAATCATAGGTGAATCCAGCGAGTGCATGAATTGACCTTTGTGATTTCAAATTGAGATTAAGTGTGCCATCAGGCCGTCGTAGCTCTCTATAAAAAGGAGGTTGATAATACACCCCAGTCGCTAGTTTAAAAGACAAATCTTTCGATGAGTTAAGTGGCTTAAATAAGAACTGTGCTCTCGGAGAAAAAATAAATTCGTTATTAAGATCCCAATAGGATGCACGCAGACCAATCGTCGCTTTCAACTCCTTCTCACCTGGATCAATAATGCTATAGGTATTTTGCACAAAGGCATTAAGACGAGTGGATATAATGTCATTAGTGGTTTTGGTAACGCTATATAGGTCTACCGTTTCTTGACTAAATGGCAACGAATAGCCTGCCGAGTCTAAGCGCTCCCATTCATTAAGTCGATCATCAAATTGCTCATTCTGTACCTTTAGTCCCCACTGTAAAAAGTGGGTTTTTTCTGCACCTCCATTTTGATTATCTACCTGGATTTCAAGTCCACCTTTATGTTGAACATTTATAATTTTATTATTTAATTGATTCCTGGCAAATTCATGTTGAGTCCCTGATCCAATCAGCGCAACTGCCTGACCAGAATTCTCCCCTAGGCCAGTCTCTACTTGAGCAAGACTATAAAAGCCTTGTATATCATAAGATTCACTTTCATCAGCGCTATAGGCCGAAGCAAGTAATTTTAAATACATCGGATTCTTGGCTCTATCTGGAATGTAGGTTAATGACAAGCCAGCCATGCCATTACTATAGTCATCTCTTTCTTGGCCCTCAAAGATGGACGTGAGTTGTAGTGTTGTAAAAAAGGATCCAAAGGCTGTATTCCTTGAAAACGGGATGAAATCAAACTGACTTTTATTATAGTTGCCTATAAGCCCTAACTGCAAATCTCGAGTCAGATCATAGGTCAAATATGTCTGAATATCTGTAAAATTTGGGGTATACTGCCCTCTTGTATCTAGCGAGCCCAATAGATATTTAGATGTTTTGTATCTCGCACCTACTAGATATCTCAGCTTCTTATATGTATTCGAGCCAAATTGTTTGCTGCCCTCAATGTGAGCGGTTGCTCCTAACAAGCTCGCGCTTGCTGAGGCTTTAAACTCATCTGGCCGCTTATACTGGATGTCAAGGACCGAAGACATCTTGTCTCCATAGTTAGCCTGAAAACCACCTGAAGAGAATGAAATATTGCTAATCATATCCACATTAGGAAATGACAATCCTTCCTGTTGGGAATTTCTAATCAACTGAGGACGAAAGATTTCGAAGTCATTGACATAGACTAAGTTTTCATCGTAGTTACCTCCTCTAACATTGTACTGAGAACTTAGCTCTCCGCCAGTACCACCTGAGGTCCCTAAGGCAATATTAGGTAGTATGCTTTCAAAATTTCCAGTGGTCGTAGGTATAAGCTTAAATTCTTCAACAGACTCTCTAACCATTTCGGCTTCGTCGATCTTACTTTCTTGGACAACGACTTCGATATCAGACTGTGCACCCAATAACTCTTGGTCAACGACACGACTTCTACCTTTTCGAATTCTATTGACTCTTGCTCGTTTCTCTACAAATCCAATACGTGTAAACACAAGTTCAAACCCTTGACCTGAAGGCACTTCTAATGAATATGCGCCATTCGCATCGGACTCTGTTGCCGTACTAGTATCTGCAATATAAATCGTCACAAACTCAATCCCTTGTCCTGAGTTTTGGTCTGTGACTGTACCCGATACAGTACTCTGGCTTAAGCCTTGTACTGAGCAGAATACACAAATCAACATTAAATAAGAAAATAGCGGTCTTACTGCCATGATAGCCAAACGAAAGGTGATTAGATAAAAGTATTTTGATTGATTTCTTTAAGTTGACTGATGGCTTTTGTTAGATCTGATGCTTTAAATACACTACTCCCAGCGACCAATATATCAGCACCAGCGCTTAAGATGGACTCAGCATTCTGTAATCCCACTCCGCCGTCAATTTCAATTTTTATATCCAAATTGCGTTCGTCAATGCGTGATTTCAAAGCCTTTATTTTTAGAAGTGTCTGGTAAATAAATTTTTGACCTCCAAATCCAGGATTTACTGACATTAGGATGACCTGATCGATAGACTCAAGCACATCCTCTAAAAGGGTGATTGATGTGTGTGGATTCAATGCGACACCTGCTTTCACTCCTTTTTCTCGAATCGCAGCTAGCGTGCGATGTAGATGAGGACAAGCTTCATAGTGTACAGATAATATTTCTGCACCGCAATCGACAAATGAATCGATGTATTGATCTGGATTGACAATCATTAGATGCACATCCAAAGGCTTTTTGGCAATCCCACTTACCATTTTTACAATGTTTTGTCCAAATGAAATATTGGGTACAAAGACACCATCCATCACATCGACGTGTATATAATCTGCCTCACTCTCATTGATGAGCTCGATATCTTTTTCAAGATGAAGGAAATTGGCTGCTAAAATTGATGGTGCTATGTAGTGCATATCTAATTTTTAAAGCTGCAAAAATACATATTAATATATAGATGATGTCTATGTTTGAAAATTGGTGTATAAAACAGATTGTGCTATTACCTTATCTGCTAGTTGCATTGTGCTATTAAAAGAAATAAAAATATTGGGTAGGTCATGGATTATTACGGGGGGCTTTTGTATTTAAAATGATGACACTTCCTCATCAGGTTCGAGGTATGTTTCAAGAGCGTCAAATAGATTTGCTTCAGCCTCTTCGATGGTCTTTCCTTGGGTTATAACACCCCTCATTTCATCTATGTACGCAGTATAGCCAAATTCTCCTTTGACATAAACGGCTGTTAAATTTGTGCCTTCCATAGCGTTAGATTTACAATTTATGGTTACGTTTTAATACGAATAATGTAGAATCCTTCTAAGATTCAAATCATGTGTCGCGATATCATCAATTTATTTGCTTATATCTTTTAAAATGATCATAGTAATACCTGTGGATTTTACCATCCTTGACTGCATCTTTTAAAACAATTCTAATGCTGAGAGATTTAATTTTAAAAGCAATAATAATATTAGAAATAGCTTAATCATCGAGTCCTGTCTGAAATATAAATCTTCGCTGCTCCCCAGACAAGGTATTATATTAATCATGTGCTTCTTTCGTAACTGTTGTACTAGAAATCATATCATCACTGATTGCTTCCTTATGTTGCATTGCTAAAAAAACTCTAGCGACAGTAATTACATCTTGCTCACAATACCTCATAATTTTTTCGAGTCCACTTTCATCGTTATAGTACACTTCAGCAACTTGGCTACCATCCATATTCGTCTTGGGCGATGGGATATCTAAAGCTGCAGCGATTAAATCCAAAGAGGTGTAATTCTTATAATCGCCAAATTTCCATTGCTCTAAGGTATCTATAAACTGCTTGGTTTGCCATGGCTTTTGACCAGCTACATCTATCATTTTGGGCAATGGTATATGATTCACAATTAATCTTCTGCATAGAAAAGGAATATCAAACTCCTTGAGATTGTGGCCGCATAAGTAATGCCTTGATGGATTATAGTAATGTTCAGTCAATACAGGTATAAAGGCTCGCAGTAAGGCTGATTCATCATCATCAAAAAATGATTTTAAGCGAAATGAGTTGATCGTAAGGCCTTGTTGCTCAATAAAACCAGCTGAAATACATATGATCTTACTAAATTCAGCATAGATACCAGCTTTTTCTCGGTAGCTAGACGCTATATTATCTGAAGAAGGATTGTCATAATGCCTTGAAAACCAGCTTGTTTGCTTTATTTTCTTTTGCCATAGGCCTTGTAATCTGACATCTAACTGGTCAAACGACGCAAATTGCGGAGCTGTTTCTATATCAATAAACAGAATCCTTGATAAATCAGTAAAGTGTAAAGTCATTATTCTTAAAATTAAAGGAATACCCTAAGTTGTTATATCAATAATAATAAGAAATTTGTTATATCGAAGGAATCTAAAGAGATTTCTTACCGTTAGCTTGAAATAAGACTACATTTGATAACTTAATATAAAAACACTCCATTATGAGTTACGATCAAAAAAATACATCAAAATCTAAAAGCGGAGGAAGTATACTCCTGTTACTTGGCTTATTTGCATTTGCAGCCTTGAGTGGATATTTTTGGTATAATAACAATAATTTAAAAACAGAGCTTAGTGCTCAAAACAAGCAGTTCTCTGAGCTTAAAACTGTTCACAGTGAGCTGGAGACGACTTATCACTCTTCCTTGGAAAGCATCCAAAGCCTCAGAGATGAGTCAAAAGAGTTAAATACGCTTATTGATGATCAAAAGAAAGAGTTAGCTGCTCAGAAACAAAAAATCAATAATTTGATTTGGACTAAAGGTGAGCTTGGCAAAGCACGTGACGAAATTGCTGCTATTCAAGGCATGACTGCTGGTTATATTACTGAAATCAATGATTTAAAATCAACCATCGCTTCATTGCAGACGTCTAATTCGAAATTAACTCAAGAGAAAGAAGTTTTAATAACGAATCTTGATGAGCAAAAAATTAAAACGGCAGAGGTAGAAGAAGCTAAAACCATTCTTGTTAAAAACGTTGAAAAGAAAGAAAGTGAGATTGCGGCTCTTAACAATACTGTAGATATCGCATCGGCAGTAAAAATCAACTGGCTTCAAGTATCTGGACATCAACTTAAAGACGATGGCAAATTAAAAGGTAAGAAGAAAGCAAAAGATGTTAACGTTTTAAGAATCTGTTACAAAACGGAAACGAATGTTGTCACGACAGCTGGAGAAGAGACATTTCACATCAGATATGTAGATCCTCAAGGAAAGACAATTGCAGTAGACGATGCAGGGTCTGGCGTCCTTACAAACAAATTAACCGACCAACAAGTAAAGTATACTGTGTCGGGCTCTCTTGATTATCAAAACAAGGATGCAGAATCATGTGTAGATTGGCATGCTGAATATCCATTTACTAAAGGTGAATATGCTGTTGAAATCTATAATAAAGGTTACCTATCAGGAACTGGTGATTTCAAATTAAAGTAGAGAAAAAAAACAAATCGATAGATTTAAATAAGCACAGTTTTAAACAAACTGTGCTTTCTTTGTTTATATATGCTAGAAGTGAATATCTAGAACACTTGATGTCTTGAATTCACTTCCTTATCTTTAAAGTATGGCAAGGAAGATTAATCCAATTGATGAAGACAAAGTAGCACAGAATCCAGGCTTATTACCTTATGCACACCATATGGGTAGTGCGATCATTAAACCAATTGATAAAGGCAAGGTGAAAGGATTGGCTATGTCGGCTATGTATGAGCAAACAGAAGAGCAGCTTATTCAGATCAAAGAGCAAGTTGAATTATTAGTCCAACAAGCTCAACTCATACACGATCGCATCAATATTTCAGAAAAAATCTATAAAGCCGATTGTGGGTTTAAACCAATCCATAACAAAGAATACTATTTATACCGAAAAGGAGAAGATCAGTGGACGCTTAGTATGGTTGGTCACGAAGAATGGGGAAAATCTTGTCCTTACGAATATTTAGCAAAGGTGAAGCTCTTATCTGACTCTACTTGGAAAGTGTTGGAAACTGTACATGAAGAACTTAAAACCGAAATAGAGATATGATAGGATGGCATTTTTCAGAATACATACCAGCACCGGATGGGACACCTTTTGAGCGATTGTTAAAATTGTTTCAAGAGCTACTTGTGCATACATCAGGCGATGTTAGCGAAGCCTTATCTTGGTTAACAGAGTTGGATAAGCAGCACAATCTGACAGATGACAACTATGGTATTGCTGACTTCATAAAAGAACTCATCGACAAAGGCCTAATTGCCAGTGGCGAACGAGATGGTCAGTTGGGCTTTCATCCAACGGCTAAAATGGAGATCGCTTTACGTCAGAAAGCATTAGACGACATCTTTGATCAACTGTCAAAATCAAAGCGCGGGAATCACATCACTTCAAAGAGCGGCTCAGGTGATGAGCATACTTCTGAAATCAGACCATACAATTATGGCGACTCATTGGATAAGATTGCCATTTCGGATTCCATCAAGAATGCCCAGATAAATCACGGGATTGATGACTTCATGTTAACTGAAGGAGACCTACAAGTCCATGAGACATTCTATAAGACCCAGACGAGCACAGTCTTAATGATTGATATTTCGCATTCGATGATTCTGTATGGAGAGGATCGAATCACGCCTGCCAAGAAAGTTGCGATGGCCTTAGCAGAATTAATCAAAACAAGATATCCGAAAGACACTCTAGACATATTGGTCTTTGGGAATGATGCTTGGCAAATAGAAATTAAAGATTTACCGTATTTACAGGTAGGGCCTTACCATACGAACACCGTTGCTGGATTAGAGCTTGCCATGGATTTACTTCGGAAACGAAAAAATCCAAACAAGCAGATTATGATGATCACTGATGGAAAGCCTACCTGCATAAAAAAGGGCAAGGGCTATTATAAAAATGCATTTGGTATCGATCGTAAAATATTAAACAGGACTTTGGGCTTGGCCGTGAAGTGTCGAAAACTAAATATCCCGATCACCACATTTATGATCGCACGTGATCCCTACCTCGTCCAATTCGTAGATCAATTTACGAATGCGAATAATGGGAAGGCCTTCTATAGTTCTCTTCAAGGCTTGGGCGAATTTTTATTTATGGATTACAACCAAAACAAACGACGTAAAAAGAATTAATATTAATGCTGATTCAGCTAAATGGAAATTGAATATTCCATATGCGAATCAGATTTAGAATACAGTAATAGACTTACATTTAGATTGAGTAATAGTGACGAATAAAAACATGACAAAAAAAGACATAGCTAAAATTAATACGCTGGGAGAGCTGAAAAAAGCGGGCTGGAAATCTCTGTCCATCAAAGAAGAGATTCGAAAGAATCTCATTGAAAATTTAAAGGAAGGGGCACCTTCATTTGAAGGCATACTAGGCTTTGAGGATACGGTGATACCTGATATCGAGAGAGCTATCTTATCAAAGCACAATATTTTGCTTTTAGGACTACGTGGGCAAGCTAAAACTCGGATTGCTAGAAAGATGACCGAATTGCTTGATGAGTACATCCCCTTCGTAGCGGGATCAGAAATCAATGACGATCCATTAAAGCCACTATCAAGAGCTGCCTTTGATATTATAGAAGAGCATGGTGACAAGACACCAATTGAATGGCTGCATAGGAGTGACAGATTTGTTGAAAAGCTAGCGACTCCAGATGTAAGCGTGGCTGATTTAATCGGTGACGTAGATCCAATTAAGGCTGCTAATCTTAAGCTGCCCTACTCCGATCAACGTGTCATACATTTTGGATTAGTACCACGTGCCCATCGATCTATATTTGTCATCAATGAACTACCTGACTTGCAGCCCAGAATTCAGGTCTCTTTATTCAATATTTTGCAAGAAGGTGATTTACAAATACGTGGCTTTAAATTAAGATTACCATTAGACATACAATTTGTATTCACGGCAAATCCTGAAGATTATACTAACAGAGGAAGTATTGTGACGCCTCTAAAAGATCGAATAGAAAGTCAGATATTAACGCACTATCCTAAAGATATTGCAACTGCCCGATCAATAACAGAGCAAGAAGCGCAGGTAAGTGAAGAGCAGAGCTTTGTCCATGTCCCAGACTTGTCATATGATCTGTTAGAATCAATATCATTCAAGGCTAGAGAGAGCGAATTTGTAGATGAGAAAAGTGGTGTGTCTGCGCGATTGAGTATTTCAGCTTTGGAAAACTTGATTAGTACTGCTGAGCGCCGAGCTCTGATCAATAAAGAAAAAAAGACTTGCATTAGATTGACTGACTTTTGGGGGACGATACCATCAATGACAGGAAAGGTCGAGCTAGTTTATGAAGGAGAACAAGAAGGGCCCTACAGTGTCGCCCTCTCTCTGATCGGTGCTGCAATGAAAGATTTATTTTTAGTTATTTTCCCTCACCCAGAAAAAGACAGCTCAGGTAGTAAAGATCCCTATGGTACCATCAAGGCGTTCTTCTCAGGAGGCAATGCCATAGATTTACAAAATGATGCCTCAGATAAAGCATATTTAAAAGCTTTGCATAAGGTGGCTGGTTTGGAAAAACTGGTCGACTCACTCAAAGTCCCTAAGGAAGAAAAGCCATTCTATATGGAACTGGCCTTACATGGTTTATCAGAATTTGAGTTAATCAATAAAACGATAGTCGATACTCAGGTGCATTATGAAGACCCTTTGTCGACGATGTTTGGAGATTTTTCGGATGAATAAGCTTTGTATTACATCTACCAGAATTAAGCTTTACTATGAATAATACACCAATGATATGCTTATTAGCTCTCCTATCTTATTCTAATATTTTGGCGCAAGAGCAGAGTTGATTCAACATTATAATTACTTAAAGTGATTTAAAAGAAATTAAAGAAGGGAATTAAAAATAATAAATAAATACTTGTTGATTTATGAAAGGCCACCCGTAAGTGCTTGTATCAAATTATTTACTCATTTAGTTTTTCTTACGGACATCTCATTCGACAGGGGCCTTATAAAACCTGAAGAAGATGAAGATTAAATTTCGAAAGACTTCGAAAAATCAAATCAATCTGGAATAGCTTGGAGACGCTTGGATTTATTGTCTACAATAACTTGGTTTAGTTTTACATAAATAGTATTGACTCCATCTGGCAGTTGGTCGATTAGGATGGGATTCACTTCCAATGGATCTCTCTCCACATCAAAGAAGTCTCCATTTTTATAGAGCTTATATCTCTGATTTCTAGCAAAGACTTTCTCCGTGCCTTCCTTTCCGCTACGGGAATACCAGTTATAAACGTAATCGCGCGCTTCGTATCCCTCCTGGCCTCTAAGCAACGGAAGAAAACTCTTACCATCCAAAGTAAGACTATCCGGAATGTCCACAGAAGCTGCTTCACAAACAGTTGGTAGAATATCACTTAGATCCGCAAGCTCATGCCTGACTTGATTTTTGCTAATCTGGCTAGGCCAGTTGACAATGAGGGGAACACGTGTCCCGCCATCAGTCGATTTACTTTTTGCCCCAGCGATCTCTACTCCATTCATTGTCGAGACGATTGGCGTGTCTGTGCCATTATCACCTACGAAAACAATTAGCGTGTTCTTTTCGATATTTAACTCATTGACAGTCGCCACAAGTTTCCCAATAATTTTATCTGTGTATGTCATCATATCAGAAAAATATTCAGGCTTCCCTTTATAGCTTTGTATCGCTTCTTTATCCGTTGCCCAAGTCTCCGAATCAGGTGTTGGACTAAATGGGCAGTGCGTTAAAATCATAGGGTAATACAACAGAAATGGGGTTTCACTAGCAACTGATTTTCGCATAAAATCCATCCCATACTGACTAACGACGTCTGGACCGTAGTCACTATCTGGGTAAGTTTTCAATGTCCCATTGGTGTCTAACACGGGTCCAGAAAACCGAGTATCGCGCTTGTTCTCATCAACTCTCCCCTCAGTCACCTGCCACAGACAGTGTTCGTCAAATCCAGCATTCCGCGGACTCATCGGATCCTTTCCTAATTGCCACTTACCGACAACACACGTTTCATATCCTGCATGACTAAAGATATGCCCAACCGTGGTCTGACTCTCATGAAGCAACCCGAACTCTACGTAGTTTCTAACATTGTAAATACCTGTCATCAATTTCACTCGGCTTGGTGTACATAAAGGCTGCGCATAACAATGCTCGAAGCGAGCCCCTTCTTTTGCTAGTCGATCAAGATGAGGTGTCTGATAAGAACTGCCACCATGAACTCCAATCGTTTCATAGCCAAGGTCATCTGCTAGAATTATAATTATATTAGGTTGCGAAGTGTTCGAAATCACATTTTGTTTTGCTTGTCGCGCACAAGAAACAAAGGCCAGAAAGAGTAAGCATAAAATGTGGTGTCGTTTCAAAACACTTGTTTTAAAATATCTGGATTATGATAAGCGTTTGACCAATCGTTTGATCATGTCCACTCCTTGGTTCAATTGATCAATCGCAATAAACTCATTAGCTCTGTGTGCTTGTGCAATATCTCCAGGCCCACAAATCACAGCTTGAAATCCTGCTTCCGCAAACTGCCCTGCTTCTGCTGCATAGGAGACGGTATCTAGTTTTTCTACGCCAGATAATTCTTTTATGAATGGCACAATCTCCAAATGCTCTGGCGTATCTAGCGGAGGCACATCCGAATGATCCTCTACGGTGACTATTTTAAAATCGGGCCAGCGCTTTTGACATTCGATCTCGTGATCTCTGCAAAAGGATTCAAACTCTTGTCTTATCTCTTTACTACTATCTTTTGGAATCACTCGTACATCCCAATAAAATGTTGCGCTATCAGAAACCACATTCGGTGCAATACCGCTTCGCTCAAACACACCAGAATGGATGGTCGTATGTGGAGGATGAAACCGATCATCTACCTGACCTCCATCAATTAATGCATTCATTTTATTTTCTAGCCACATAATCAGACGCGACGCCTCATGAATGGCACTGACCTCTGTTCGGATACCACTGCTATGTCCTGCAGACCCGTTGACTGTCGTTTTATAAATGCAAATCCCCTTCTGCCCAACAATAGGCTGCATCATGGACGGCTCACCAATAATTGCATATACAGGCTTTTCATGGTAGTGAGCGTTGATATCTGCAGCTAATGCCGGAGCTGCGAGACAGCCCACTTCTTCATCATAAGAAAATGCAAAATAGATCGGCTTCTTGAGATCCGCTGCTACCATATCAGGCAAGACAGCCAAGCAGCAAGCGATGAACCCTTTCATATCACAAGAGCCCCGTGCATAGAGTTTTCCATCTCCGCCATCTGTTAACACAAATGGATCAGTATCCCATGGCTGACCAGCTACGGGCACAACATCTGTATGCCCCGATAAAATAACACCACCATCTACTGCAGGTCCTATTCGACAATGGATAGACCTCTTAGTCCCTTCCTGATTGGGCACATTTTTGAAACTAACGCCATGCTCTGTTAAATACGATTCAATCCATTCGGCGATAGAAATATTGGACTGCCCGCCGAGTACTGGAAAAGAAACAAGTTTGCTTAATATCTCTGTTGCTGTCATATGGACGAATATAGGGATTAGAATGTCTATATCAATATCAATGGCAATATCAATGGCAATATCAATGGAAATATCAATGGACAAATCAATGGAAATATTAATGACAATACCAAGATACCTCTGTTGGTCTTCTGACCAACGGCCATCTCCTCGAATAAGCATTGGACAAAATGTCTGAACTAGGATTTTTACGATGATAGGATGATAAGATTTATCAATATAGCCACTTCTTTATTTATTCCGTTTTCGATATGCATTAATTCGCTTTCATCTTTCATCCAAAGCCAAATATCCCCCTTTTGGGGGATTGCAGGAACTAGTAATCAAATATATCTTTGGCGCATATGGTATCTCATCATTATACACCTTTTTTCAATTCCGAACTAAAATCAAATTATATGAATAGTCCAAATAGACTGCCAACTTTTAAGCTGGGATTCATCCTGTCAGCTATATGCTTTTGTTTTCTTTTAATACCTCAAGCAAATGCTCAATCACATACATTCCCAACATTTAGTCCTGGTATGATAACTAGTTCCGCCCCCGGAGGAGCTGTAACTACAGCTATGCCTGTAGCAAGTGTTACAGGGTCTTATACATTTTTTACTGTTACAGCTGACTTTATTGGATCAGGAGATGCACAAACCTCATGGTCTAGTACGATAAGAATTATAATAAATGACGGGAGTGGTGGTGTTTTTGCAACACTTACTTCTCCTAATGCAGGAGGTGCTGATAATGGAAATAGTACATCTATTACATATATGGGAACGTTCGGATTTCCGTATTCTGGCGGTTCCCCTTTATCCATAGAATTTTTTGATAATGGTGAAGATGGTAGTGGGCCTTACAATTGTACGATAAACAACGTCGTTTTTGAGATTGGAGGTTCAGGGGGAACCGATGTCACCATAACGGGTGCAGGAGCGACAACGGTAACGGGGACTCATCCCAACTTTACAATATCATCCACAGATAACGACACTCAGCTATCCGAAGCACAAGTAGATGCATTTGTAGCCAATAATGGATTTGTGACCACAGCTTCTCCTTGGAACACTGTAGCTTCAGACATTAACTTTACAAGCGGTAATGTTGGTATTGGAACGGCATCCCCTAGTTTCGAGCTACAAGTCAGTGGAAATGTGGATGTGACAGGGGAGCTGACAGCAGCATCAGATAGGCAATTAAAAAAGAACATATTATCTCTTGATAATGCTAATGCAAAAATAGCTGCTCTCAACCCTGTTTCATATAATTACAGATTTAATGAATTTCCATCTATGAAACTTGCGCAAAGAAAAAAAATGGGTTTAATCGCGCAAGAAGTACAAGCGATCTTTCCGAATTTAGTTTCTGCTGCAGGAACAGCAACAAGAAGTAATGGAGAAGATATTGACATCTTAAGTGTAAACTATATGGAGTTGATACCTCTTCTTATAAAAGCTGTCCAAGAACATGAAGTTGCTATAAAAAACAAAGATGCTCAGATTGAATTACTGATGGCGAAACTCGAAAAAACAAATACCTTAGAAAACGAAGTTGCTCAATTAAAAGCAAGCTTGACGAAAAGCTCAAATACTATTAATTCTTCTAAATTTAGTAAATAAAATTCTGGCTAAATTTTAGTTTAACAGTTTTGACATTATAAATCTGGCGCGTCCAAATTAAATAGATCGCGCCAGATTTTTTTTTGAGAAAAGACAAAGAAATGAAGAGTAATTTATGAGAACATCTTAGAGCTCTATAAATGACAAATACAAAACCATACTTTATGATTTTGTGAAATTGACTCCAAGGTTTCACAGGGGAAATCCAACATATAGAATTAAGGATGATTGAATTTGAAATGCAGGGAATCCTAAAAACTAAAAATCCTATATATCCTAATTCCGATAATAAAGCCGTTGTTGGTCTCCTGGCCAACAGTAGTTGTCTAGCCGAATCACATAAAGAGAATTAATAATTTCGTTGGATCGGAGTCCAAAGATGGCACATTTTGCCATAAATTAGATTGCCTATCATTATAAACTATTAAGCATTAATTCTAACTTTAAGTAAAGCTCAGACACATGACACATATAAATAGAAGACAATGGTTAAAGACTGCTGGCCTTGCCAGTGCTGCGATCACCACCTCCGGCTGTAAACTTAATGCCGAACCTAATAAACTACCAGGTGCATTAGTAGAAGACAATCCCATTGTCAAACTATCATCAAATGAAAATCGGTTTGCGCCGTCCGCGAATATCAAACAAGCGATGATTAATGCCATGGAGAAATCATATCTCTATCCTCCAGCGCACTATGGTCCTCTCATTGATGCATTGGCAGCTAAGGAAGGCGTGACTAAAGATCACATCTTACTCGTATCAGGTTCGAATGAAGGCTTACGTCTTACGGGCCTGATGTATGGTCAGAACGGTGGGGAGATTATCACGAGTACGCCGACTTATAAAGCACTATTATCCTATGCCAAAGAATTTGGTGGAGTTATCAATGCAGCGCCGCTAGATGCTGACTTAACATATGATTTGGATGAATTAGAAAAGCGTGTGTCGAATAAAACCAATATGGTCTTCTTATGCAATCCGAATAATCCGACGGGGACGATTGTGGATCGCAAGCGAATGACAGATTTTTGTCGAACGGTCAGCGATAAAACCATGGTGTTCAGTGATGAAGCTTATAGTGATTATATAGAAGAAAAAGATTACCCGACAATGGTACCTCTCGTGAAGGAGGGAAAAAATGTGATTGTCTCACATACCTTTTCAAAAGTGTATGGGATGGCCGGCGTACGGGTCGGTTATTTGGTCGCGCGGCCAGACATCATCAGCAAGATGAAACCGCGGGTGATGAGTTACATTAACATGATGGGCTTAGACGGTGCACTAGCTGCCTTGAAAGACGATGAGTTTTATCAATTCTCACTTACTCGTAATCGGGAGGCCAAAGAACATATTTATAAAGTGGCTGATGAGTTGGGGATGCGCTATATCAAGTCACATACCAATTTTGTGTTTGTCCAGACAGGGCGCGATGCGAGTCAGCTAGTGAAGGATATGATGGTGCATGGAGTGCGGGTTGGGCGGCCATTTGCGCCGTTGACGGATTGGTGTCGAGTGAGCACAGGGACGATGGATGACATGCTGGCGTGGGAAGGAGCGATGAAGAAGGTGTTTGCTTAGGTGAATTGATTTGTTGCTAGTGGTGCTGGTGGTGCTGCAAAGCAAAAGTACCAATCACTATAAAGAAGAGATTGATTCAATTGAGAACGACAGTCTCTTTAGGCTGATGGGTTACTGGCAGTTTATCGATACATAATCAATTGCACAAGAATAGCTAACGATGTGCATAAACTTACATTTTAAGTAAGAATAATACAGACGATTTATTAAAACAAGACCCTTAGAAGTACGACAAATAATGAATTCTAAGAGATATTTAGTTTTTATAATTGGCGGAATGTGGTATATTTAGGGTACATTCCGCCACATATAAATGACTAGCTCACAAGAATTAGTAGGAAGATATGCTGAAATAAAAGCACTCAACAGAGCATTGGTATCTGACAAATCTGAGATGATCGCAGTCATCGGACGGCGAAGAGTTGGTAAAACGTTTTTAATCCGCCAGCACTTCAAGTCAAAAATAGATTTTGAGCTTACAGGGATACAGGATGGAACACTTGCCGAACAACTACAGAATTTTGTGTTTCAGTTTTTCGAATATGCAAGTCATACACAATCTATCAAAACTCCTGAAAGCTGGTTAGAAGCCTTTTACTTACTCCGAAAACACTTAGAGAAGAGAAGAGTAAAGAGAAAGAAGATTATTTTTATTGATGAACTGCCTTGGATAGCTACTCCACGATCAGGATTTATAAAAGCGCTTGATAACTTTTGGAATAGCTGGGCGACCAAACATAATATCGTCTTAGTCATATGTGGATCTGCCGCCACATGGATGATTAAAAAAATAATCTATAACAAAGGAGGCTTGCACAACCGAGTCACTGACGTCATACGTTTGCAGCCATTCACGCTGGCAGAGACAGCAGACTATTTTAAAAAGAAAAAGGTCAAACTAAATAGAAATCAAATACTAGAACTCTATATGGCTATTGGTGGTATTCCTCTCTATTTAGACAAAATAGAACCTGGGAAAACAGCGGCTCAAAACATTGATTCTTTATGCTTTCAAAAAGACGGATTCCTTCGAGATGAATTTGAAAAACTCTATTCATCTGTTTATAGTTCTCCTGAGTTTCATGTCAAAATCATTCGCAGTCTATCCTCAAAATGGCAAGGGTTGACACGGAAAGAAATTGCACAACAAAGTAAACTACCTGATGGTGGACGTATCAGTCGGATCTTAGATGAGCTTGATAGCGCAGGCTTCATTAGCTCCTATATTCCATTTGATAAAAAGAAAAAAGGTAAACTCTATAGGCTCACGGATGAATATTCATTATTCTATATAAAATTCATCAAGCCAAGTACGCCAAGCAAACAACAATGGCTAAAAATCAGTCAAACCCAAAAATGGAAATCATGGTCAGGCTATGCCTTTGAAAGCATTTGTATAAAACACGCAGATTTGATTCAGCAAGAATTGGGTATTTCAGGCATTTATACTGAATACGGAAGTTTTTATAGTAAAGGTTCAAGTCAGCAAAAAGGATTTCAAATCGACTTATTAATTGATCGCAGCGACAATGCCATTAATATTTGTGAAATGAAATTTTATGCGGGTACATTTTCAATTTCTAAATCATATGCAAACGCTCTTCGTGAAAAAAGAATACGATTCATTGAAAAAACGAAAACAAAGAAACAAGTATTCATAACCATGATCAGTTCATATGGTATCAATGCTAACAAACACAGCGTCGGCTTAATCGATCATGATGTACAAAGTGATATCCTATTTAGAAAGTTATAATTGGCGGAATCGAGTTAAAATGCAGTACATTCCGCCAAATATAAATAGAGCGAAAGAGTCATATTAACTGACAGAATTAAGAATAGCCAATCAATACAGCTACCATTAAAAACACCCAACTAACAACTAAGATCGAAAGCATCAATGGCGCGATAAATCTCAACCACCGATCAAAGGGCACCCGACACAGGCTCAGCATCGCAATCAGTCCGCCAAGCGTTGGATTAATCAGATTCGTCACACCATCACCAATTTGAAATGCGAGTATCGTTGTCTGTCTCGTCAAACCAACTAAATCTCCAACTGGCACCATCACAGGCAAAGTCGCAAGCGCCTGCCCACTCCCAGAAGGGATCATCAAATTCATCACACACTGCGCAATAGACATCACAATCGCCGCACCATACAAGGGTAAAGACGTGAGCATCTCTGATAAATTAAAAGCAATGGTATCACTGATCTGACCCATTTCCAATATCACTTTGATCGTCGTCGCAAAGCCTACCATAAATGCTCCCGGAGCTACTACGCTAATGGAATTCAACACATCTTCACTGATCTCACGTGGACTCATCCGTGCAGCAATTCCAGCCGCTATCGCAATCATGACAAATATTGCCGCAATCTCCTGCAAGTACCAATGATGGACAAAAATGCCATAGAGCATGACTACCATCCCGATCATAAAAATCAAGGCAACTAGCCAATTATTACCAGACATCGTATAGTCTTCAATCTTTTTGGATAGAGTAAAACCCTCTTCATCCAAGCCTACACCTAGCCCAGAACTAGGATCTTTTTCAATTTTCTTAAAATACCGTACATTGAATGAGGCCAACAAGGCTAAGCCACAAAAGCATAAGACAGATCTGAAAGGAGCTCCACTAAACATCGGTAACTCTGCAATTTGATGCCCAGTACCAACTGTGTATGGATTAATCGGAGACAATCCAAAGCCTACAGTAATCGCAGCAACACACATCCCTGCCGCCAAGATCAAATCGCCTCCCAAGGCTATCGACAACATCGCACCAATTGGCACCATCGCAATATTATTCTCATACCCGACTGCGACACCCAACATACCAAACACAAAAGTCATCACTGCAACAATCATATACTTACGCTCTAAACCCAATGTCTTAACAAGTGTCCCAACCGCATTTTCCACCATCCGCGACTTTTGTAGAATCCCAAACATGATACCACTAGCAAATACGACCCAGATGATATCAGACGCCGTCTTGAAGCCTTTTGCTAAGGCAACAAACATATCTAAAAAGCTGACTGGCTGTTGTTCTGTATACGCAAAGGTACCCGACATCACCCGCATCCGCCCATCCACTAGCTCTCGCTCAAATAGGCCGGCAGGCAAAACATAACTCAATATGGTCGCAAACGCAATAATCCCAAATAACATCGACACCGGATGCGGAATTTTTTCGTACCACCTTTTCCTCACTTCACTCATTCAATATTTTTTGGGAAGATAACACGGGGAGATGAAATTTAAATCAAAATGAAAATTTTAATAAAAATGTTTAGGTCACAGTCAGTCAAGTGTCCATAGCCACTTTCTACTATCTACTATCCACTGATGTCTCATGAAATACGTTGACAAGAAAAGTGTTGATAATTTTTCTAAAATTACAATATATGTCAAAGAAAAAGAGACAAAAGTACAGCGAAGCGTTTAAAAAAGAGAAAGT
>CALGLU010000072.1 GCA_937959275.1 uncultured Saprospiraceae bacterium
CATCAACATCAGTAGTAATGCCGTAAGGGGAAATGTTATCCGGTAAAAAACTATCGCCAATATTCGGCACTCCTGTTCCTTCCACAATAAAAGGTTCAATACAAATACCTGTATTAAAATCTGCTATATTGGATATATACAATCCTCTTGGTTCTCTATTACTAGTGTAATAGATGTCCTCTGTTCTCGGGTCAACATGAAGGCCCCAACTATCAGAAAAATTTACATGGCATATTTCACCCACTAATTCGCCAGAGCACAAATTATAAAAGATGATATTCTCATCCATATCACGATCATTCAACAACAGTAAATTACCTATTGTTCCGAAGTTATTCCCTCCATCAAATATGACAAACTCAGATTCTGGGATTATTTCTCCATCGCAGGTAATTTTTCTGATTTGACCTGAAGCTCTCTCTCCGATATATACATTTCCATTCAAATCAGTAGCCACTCCGTGTGGAGACACAAATGGAGCTCCTGAAATCCATGGAGCACCAGCTATAAACTGCTCCGTTAACGTCCCATCAGCTTCAATTCTAAACTTATGGACAGCGTCACCCTCTGTATCATTTAGATATATGTATTCTGTACAGTCGCAAGACTGCCCTTCAAGGGTCGTCAGACTCGTGAAAAATGAAAATGCTAAAAATAGGAATAAGGAAATTCTCAATCGTTTTGAAAAAAAAATCATACAAGAGTAGTATTAATTCTTAGTAAAGAACTAGATATAAAATTAATTAGCCTAAGGAGGTGTTAAAGGGTAAATATCTTACAAAATTGTGCCATTCACGATAAGCTTTTTAAGTATTTTAACATAAAATTTAGTCGATATCGTAAGTAAATGATTTAGTGACATTTAAATATTATGAATTAATTTAATGTATCAGTACTTACTATTTTATTTTGACTACTATCTTGCATTTTAGCACGAGACCAAAATGATTCTGCTGTTGCTATACCCAATCTGTTATGAGTCATTTAAAATACCAAAGCGGTTAAGACTATAAGTAAGAAATGGTATCGAATACCAGTATATAATAAGAGGAGATGGCCGCGTCAAATAGGACACTAATCAATCTTAACACACTAAATTATAAATCATAAAAAAAAGGCTTCTATCGCTCCACATAGTCTATGACTATTGCTCTAATGGGTTTCTTGCATTCTTCATTTGTAAGTACTCTTCGCTCAGTGAGATATGTAGCATGGCATATATGACTCTGGTGTCTATACCTTCAAATGTTAAATCAAGATCAGCCAAATACATAGCTCCAGATTCTAATACAGTCAGGGCTTCAGATTCTATGAGTGGCACAATTTGAGTCATTTTGTTAGATTGAGTACTCCATGTCTTCATATAATCTACGAATGGGCCAGTAGGATGAAAACAGAAGTAGTAAAACTTTTTCAAACTCTCTACATTCTCCATCATACATAGATCATTCCAGATGACAGGTACGATGGCTTGATCTTTTTGTATCCCAATCTGGAATGATCCATCGTATGGAAAATTCAGATAAATTGGGTTTTTATTAAATGAATCGTCTTTGAGGGACACATAGTGTAAATCATAACAATTAGCAATAGCATCGTAATTCAGCCCTGTACATATACCTTTTTCGAATTCCTCTAAAATCACCGCCAGGCTATTAATTTCATCTTCGCTGAAATATTTTGGCAGAAGCTGACTTTCTGCTACATCACTCCGTTTAGCAATACTAGCTTGCTCTCGCTCCTTGCACTGGTAAAATAATGTAACCATAAAAAATAGCGATGCCCATAAAATAAAACTTCTCTTCATGCTGTGGTGATTTTTTATAGTTCATGACAAATTGTGATTTGACTGATTCTGAAGCATCGTTATAATGTACGCATATCACAACTGAGCTGCCACAAGAAAGATAAAATTAAATAAAGGAAATAGATTTAGGTCGGTAGTCACAGAAATAAAACTAATCAAGGCTCAAAAATTTCAAAGCAAGCGATCTATATAACCCAACAAATTCATTCAAATGCACTTAAAAAATAAATCGTAATCAAATAGCAATCAATCTCCAGATCACCACTACTTCACAATACTGTATAACGTTTGTGTGTCTATGGACGTGGCATATATGAATTCTATTCCATCAACAAAAAAACTGCCTCAAGAGTCAAATACTTATGAGGCGATTATGTCTTTTTGGCTTTACTCTTTTAATATATGATCCTATACTATCACTATTGAGGCCTGTCAACAGCGTCATACAATGTAGATATTTCAAAATGCGTGTTATTGAAAACCAGTTGGCTGAAAGCATTGATCACACAAACAATAGAAGACAATATAGAATTTATACGTTTATTCTAAGCGATAAACGTACAAGCTCGAAATGATCATTGTGAAAAATTTTGCTATCAAGAGGTTAATATTGGTAATCAAAGACCTGTTTACCACCCACATAAGTCTCAACGATATGGACGTCTTTAATCTTGTGCAAATCGATCTTCATAATATCCTCACTCAGTATGACAAAGTCTGCTAATTTGCCAATTGTTAATGAGCCTTTTAAGGTTTCTTCAAAAGAAGCATATGCTGCATCTCTTGTATAGGCAATCAAGGCCTGCTTTACTGAAATCTTTTGCTCAGGCACCCAACCATCAGGATTTTTATGATCAAGAGTTCTTCTAGTCGTTGCTGAGTATATGCCTAGCAATGGCGATGCAGGTGCTACAGCCCAATCACTACCAAATGCAATTTTTGTTTGTGCATCCAGCAAAGATTTAAATGCATACGTCGTTTTTATTCTTTCAGATCCGATCGCCTCTTCGGCCCATCGTCCATCGTCAATCGCGTGGTAAGGCTGCATACTGGCAATCACGCCTAACTGAGCGAATTTTGAGATGTCTTTGGGGTCGATGTGTTGGGCATGTTCGATTCTGAGTCGTCTGTCTTTTTCACCATTTTGTTGGACAATTCGTTCATAGATATTCAAGATCGTGTGAATCGCTTTATCGCCTATCGCGTGTATCATGACTTGTAGGTTTTTTTGATCGGCTTTATTTATCCACTCAAATAATTCGTTTTCATCATGCACAAAAAAGCCAGCATCGCCATCTGACACATCTGAATAGGCGTGATGAAAAGCTGCAGTGTGTGATCCTAGGGAACCATCTACGAATCCTTTTAACCCTCCAGTCTTATACCATTTCGGATCATAATTACCGGGGATATATTGGTCTACATAATACAAAGGCGATATCCCATAGATTCGAACTTGGACCTCATCATTAGCCAATGCTTTTATGGCTGATCGTGCACAAGCAAGACTATCTACATCATGGACTGAGGTGACACCGTTGGAAACAAAATACTTCATGGCAGCACGAAATGATTCATCTTGTTGATCTTCTGTCATGGGTGGAATCATGTTGAGCATGACATCCATCGCCCTACTTTTCAGGATACCTGTGGGAGAGCCATCAGGGTTTCTGACGATTAAGCCACTTTCCACATCTGCCGTCTGTTTATCAATACCAGCATGCTTAAGCGCAAGCGAATTAGCGAGCACCATATGTCCATCTAAACGATAAATGACCACAGGATTCTCTGGTGTATATTTATCGATCCATTCTTTTCGTGGTAATTCCCCACCCCATAATGTATGGTCCCAGTTGCCTTCTAAAATCCATTCTCCAGGTTTGATTGTTTTAGCAAAATCTGCAATGCGTCGAATAAATTCTTCAGGCGTATTGGCATCTCGGAGTTCTACACTTAATAGACTTCTGCCTCCAGCCAATAGATGGACATGACTATCAATAAAGCCAGGTGTGATCATTTTGCCTTGTGCATCTTTCATAATTGTATGAGGGCCTTTATGTGGACTCATCGTGCCAAAATCACCAACAGCAACAATTGTATCTGCTGCAATTGCTATCGCGCTTGCGGTTGGATGATCAGGATCTCCAGTCCAGATATTTGCATTTGTGATGATTAGATCTGCTGTGTGTTGCGTGTCTTGCTGGCAGGATGTGGCTGTAATGACTAGACTAATGAAGACTAGTTTGAGGTAACATAGAATAGGACCATTCATGTGATGAAGTTAGAAATTAATCTGAAGACTTCAGTCTTGATTTGATGAGGGCCGTTGTCAATATTAAGTAAACATTCAAGGCACTAAAGTACCTTGGACTTAGTAAACCATGAAGCTTACGTACTTCAAGTGATTTTAACCACTTGAAAAACATCAAAGTTTAGAAAGTCATTCGGTTAATTAAATCTATTTGATCAGTATTTGTGACACAGCCTGCGAGTCCAGAACGACCCGCTTACTTATTGGTTGCTGATACTCTCGGATTGATTTAATCTGCATATAATAAAAACATCCCTTTACTGACATGATTCAATAAAGGGATGTTACAGAAATGATCTACTGTTTAAATCTTATTTGGATCTTATTTAGTTCTGATCTGCAGGACCTAGATTAGGATTGGCATCGAGCTCAGCCTGTGGAATTTTAAATATCCAATCATCGTTTACAGATGGTCTTTCTACCTGAAAAGCTTCTTGATACAGAACTTCAGAAGCACCTGAGCCACCATCGGCTGCGTGGTCAATGCCATCGTCCCATCGGATTTTATCAGTATAGCCGAATCCTTCTCCCCATAATTCTAATCCTCTTTGGAATTTAATATGATCCATCATGGCATCTTGAGTATCAAATACAGTCGCGTCATATGCACTATCTCGCTCTCCAGCAAGAGGTGCCAATGCTTCTTGAGCGCCAGCTATATCTCCCATCATCGCTTTAGCTTCTGCTTCAATTAAGTACATTTCAGAAGTACGCATGTAAATAACATCATCAGGATCGATAGAACCAGGATTCTTATTCTTCAACTTAAAGTGCATATAAGGATGCTGGTTAAATCTAGTCGTAATACCATAAATACTATTTATTTCTGCTCTTCTGTCATTAAATGCGGCTTCGTCAGCAAAGTTTGGATCATTCCCAAATCCACCTTCGCCATTGGCCGCTGACGAGTTCGTATTGGGAGCATCTATGATGAATGCTTTTCCTCTATAATCCGTTGCAGGAATAGCATCTATCAAACGTCTATCAGCAATCTTCGGATTGTTTCTAATCTGACTTCCGTTAAAGGTATTACTTGCCAAATAGAAATAAGAGCGGAAAAAAGTAGTCTCTGTCTCGATAACATTACTACCCCAGATCACTTCAGACAATTCGTTTGAGTTGAATCCGGATAGCCAATCGGTCTCATTCATCAGTGGAAAACCATCGCGTGCCAAGACTGCGGCATCAGCAGCAGATTGCCAATCTCCTTTTGAAAGTGCTGTTCTTGCCATCAGGCCATGCGCTACATTAACACTCAACTGTGATTTAGCAGCAGCTCCACTGCCTTGTCTTCCTGTTCCCTTTCCAAAGGCCGCAATTGCAGCATTGAGGTCAGCCTCTATTTGGTCATATACTTCTTGAACGGTTGATCGCTTAGCACTTTCAAATGGTGTCTCAGAAGCAAACAATAACGGAACACCTGGATCTGAAGAAGGATTTCCAATCAAATAGCCTTTAGCATAATGTTGCACTAATGACAAATACGCATACGCACGATAGGTATATGCCTGACCCAAGATTTCTGAAAGTACAGGAGAGTCTGTCAAGCTTCCATCAGTGGCTTTAGTGATCAATTGGTTAGCCCCTAAAATGATATTATAGCGGTGATACCACAAAATCTCAGTAGTCAAGGACGTTGGATCTGTATGTGAATTCCATTGCATTTCAGTCCGCCATCCGAGGTTATTTGCATTTGCAGAATGTATCAATCCTCCCGATAAATTATCTCCTATAGGGACCCAATAATGGTTACCAGCTCTAGCTGTATTCCCACCAGGGAAAATTGTCTGAGATTGAGAAAATAGTCCACGGTGTAAACCGTTCAGTACGAGTTGCATATTCGTTTCGTTGGCTAGCGCCTCACTTGCAGCAATTGCGTCTGTCGGCGTTGTATCCAAGAATTCTTCATCGCAAGATGTTATAGTAATCCCTAGGATCATCAATAACATGAGTTTTATATTTTTTATCATAATAATTTCTTATTTGTTATTGTATTAATTTTAAAATCCTACGTTTAAGCCAACAGACAATATTCTTGGTGGCACAAAATCATTACCATTAATTGTGCCTTCTGGTTCAAACTGAGGGTTCAATCCATTTCGCTGACTACTTAAAAATAGGTTTTCTCCAGTTACAGAAATTCTCAATCTTTCGATACCTAGTTGCTCTGTAAAGCCGCCACCAAAATCGTAGCCAACATTCACATTTCTAAGTGCCCAGAACGTCGCACTCGTTAAGAATCTTTCTGATTCTGCACGTACAATATTTGGGTTTCCATTTTCTAACCTGGGCACATCAGTTATATCACCTGGGCTTTTCCATGCATTTAGTATATCCGGGTGAAATGAACTTCCAAAGTTGCCGCTATGCATCATCGCTGCATATCCAAAGTCCAATACCTGACCTCCAATACCATAGGTCAACAAGAAATCTAAATTGAAGCCTTTGTAGTTAAAGCTATTGAATACCGAACCTAATAAATCTGGTATAGAAGAATCTCCAGTATATGCTCGTTGAGTTTCTTGCCAATCATTAGTCGTTGCGATTTCACCGTTAGATTCCATAACAGGAATACTATTGCCATCATCATCAAATTCGTACTGTAAGAAAAGTTGGTCTCCTGTAGACGGATCTACACCACCTGTTCTCAATATGTAAAAATCATACAAAGACTTACCTTCATCCCAACGCTGCGATCCTTCAATAAAAGGAGCTGGAAGGCTGGTAATCTCGTTCTTGAATGTGGAGCCTTGTAAAGAAACATTCCATCTAAAGTCCCCTCTATTGATCAACTGCGAGTTTAGGGCAACTTCCCAACCCGAATTGAACATGTCACCAATATTGGTCGGCACCTCATTAAGGCCGTTACTTGGAGCAATCGGAAGGAGATATAATAGGTCGGAGGAATTTCTTTTATAATATTCAACTGAACCGTCTAAAAAACCATTGAACATTGTAAACTCTAAGGCCACGTCAAAATTCTCAATTGTTTCCCATTGTAAGTCAGTGTTTCCTATATCTGTAAAGATAATTGCTGGAGAAGCAGCGTTAGAAGTGATCTCAAATCTCGCTTGTGATAAGAAGAAATCTCCTAAATTATCATTACCCACTTGACCATAAGATGCTCTCAACTTTAGGTTATCGAAGAGAGAGACATTATCAAAAAAGCTCTCTTGATCTATTCTCCATGCTCCACCTACTGAATAAAAATTACCCCATCTTGAATCAGGAGCAAAAACAGATGAGCCATCACGTCTAAAAGAAGCACTCAGGTAATATTTATCAGCGTAATTATAGTTAAGTCTAGAGAAGTACCCTTCCAAAGTTTTCTGTGTAGAAGAACCTTCCAATCGTACAATATTAGAGAAGTTATCAAATTCGAAAATACCGTTGGCTGCTTGTACAGTCGCCAAACCTCCGTTGCTGGAAAATGTGCGATTAAAGGTTTCATGTCCAGCAGTCAACCCAAAACTGTGCAAGCCAAAGTCTTTTTGGTAGTTTAAAATTTGGTTGAAATTTTCCACTTGTCTTCTAAATCGCTCTTCACTATACCGACCATCAGGTTGTGCATCACCTATAATGGCATTTTCATATTCTTTCTCCAAGCCTTCATTGATATCACGACCATAATTTACTCTAAGACTGAGACCTTCTATGATTTCATAATCACCAAAGACTCTAAATCCATAGGTATTGTTTCTATCACGTTCGTCATTGAGCAGTAGCTCTTGAAGTGCATGCCGTCCTTGACTAACAGGTCGAGATCCAATATTAAAATCAGGAAATCCTTCTCCACTATCAAATACTGGATCTCCATTTAGGTCTGTAACAAGATTTCCTTGTACATCATTAACGTATACTGGGTAGATAGAGCCGATATTTTTAGCAAAGCCAAAAGGGTTGACAATACTTCCTGTTCCTGCAGAACTTGGTCCTACAAATTCTTCTATCGCAGTATTGGCAATACCGCCAATTGTGAATTTATCATTCACATCAAATTCGGCATTTAACCTTGTTGTAATTCGTTCGTATCCTGATTTAATTACAAAACTCTCCTCGTCCAAATACGATGCAGAGAAAAACACACTGTGGTCTTCACCGCCACCAGAAACATTCATATTGTAATTATGTCGATTACCAGTACGAGACATGAAATCATACCAATCTAGGTTTTGGTAAACAGTCTGAGCGCTAGAATTCAACTGACCATCTGTGCCAACAATTTGATCATTAGCCACATTAAATGGGTTGTAACCGAGACTGTTATAAATATTCTCGGATGCAAAAGCAGGATCTCCACCACCGGCAGAAGAATTCTTTAATGCTTCCCACATGGTTTCATAATATTGTCCAGGAGTCACTTCATCATAAAATTGATACGATGTGTTTGTTACTAAACCATGTTGTGTAGAGGCACTTACTTGTAAGCCGCTATTGCCTCGTTTACCACTCTTCGTTGTAATAATGACAACACCATTGGCAGCTCGAGAACCATACAATGAGGTAGAAGCTGCATCTTTTAAAATCGTGAACGATTCAATATCCTCCTGATTGATCGTATTCAAAGAGCCTTCATATTGCATACCATCTACGATAAACAAAGGATCTGTTGATCCATTCAGGGTACCGACGCCACGGATAATAATACTTGGAGATGACCCTGGACCTTGGCCAGATGTAAATTGAACACCTGTCGTTCTACCCTCAATCGCCCCGATAGCAGAGGTAACGGTCCTTGACTCTAATTCTCTAGCACCGATGACATCTGCAGAGCCGGTAAAGGCTTCCTTCGTCGTTCGTCCATAGGCTGTGACTACAATTTCGTCAAGAAATTCAGAATCTGTTGCCATGGTTATGTTCATCATTCCTCCAGATTCCACAAGAACCTGAGTATCCGTCAGACCGATATAACTGAACATCAGGCTTTGGCCAATATCAGCATTGATAACATAGCTCCCATCAAGATCTGTCTGGGTTCCGGTGGTCGTGCCCTCCAGAATAACGTTGACCCCAATTAGAGGCTCTCCACCATCATCAGTCACGATACCCCGCACCTCTACTTGAGAGAAAAGGGTCGTTACCATCATGAGGCAAAGATTAAACAGTATGAGTTTTTTCATTGTGTAGAAGTTTAGGTTTGGTTTACTTAAATGAAGTGTCTTAAAAAAATGTTAACAAATGTTAAACAAATAAGTTTGTACATATGCTGCCTAACTGGCTTATATTTATTTCTGGTGCTTCTTGTTTTTTGAGATTCATTACAGAGCGAATCTCTTCAGAATGCTTTGTGGGTATGGATTGGGAGGGATGGATTCAGTCAATGCAATTAGTGGTTAAATGAGCTTATCATTTCCAAAGAAAAAGTACCGAGTAAGAGATCCTAAATCAAACCTGCCTACCGGTCAGGCAGTTTCAAAAAAGCGCGCGTCATTCTGAACCTGCCTTTCCGGTAGGCGGGCTCGATTCAGAATCTAATATGTGAAAAACCTGATAGATCAGTAATCGGGCACAACAATCGTATGCTAGGTAACATGATGAGATCCTGAATCGAGTTCAGGATGACGGTACAACTAGAATTGTGGTGTTTTAAAAAAAGGCTCATAATCAATGGGGTATACAGTTGGTACAGATACCTAATCAAGTGTGGAAGGACGCACTCGTTTATGATGGCTCATTAGTCCAAATAGTTTTGCTAATGGAATACATATAACACTTCTGAATTCGCGGATAATCATCCAGATTAGGATGGTCAAAAACAAGTTGTTTTTGCATCCCTACTTTTTTCATTACATTTTCTGATGGGGTATTGATAGTAGGACAGACTGCTACAATTTCATCTAGGCCTAATGAGCTAAACCCATATTCAAGACAGGTTTTTGCGCCTTCTGTAGCAAAGCCTTTCCCCCACTCGGCTTTTGATAAGCGCCATCCGATGTCGACACAAGGTGTAAACTCGGCTTCGAATGTTTGCTCGAATAAACCAATAAACCCTATCATTTTTTGAGTCTGTAAATCATCAGTTGCAAAATAGCAATAGCCTTTTTCATTGTATTCGCTATGCATGCGTTCTATAAATCCTCTAGTCTCTTCTAGATCTGGATTTTTGGGAAAATATCTCATCACTTCTGGATCAGCATTTATTGCTGCCATGGCAGGTAGGTCATCCGTTGTCCAGGGGCGAAAACCTAATCGTTTTGATTTAAATAGATAGTTCATACAGGTTCAATTACAATTACAATTACAATTACAATTACAAATTCAATGTCAATGTCAATTTAATTTCAATATGAAAAGGTGATTGTATCAAGAACAGAAACACTAAGGATTTTTTTTATCACCAGTGAGCAGAGGTATTTTTTCAATAATAGATGTAGCCCCGATAATACTGTCAGGAGTAGAAAGTTTATAGTTCCTTTTCAATTCTATTGCTTCCTTAAGTATTCGTTCGTTACTATAAATGATTTTAAATGTTGATAGTAATTCTTGAATAAACTCGTTATGTTCTTCTGTATTATTCCAGTAACCTAAAACTTCTAAAGCGGTTATATAGGAGATAGTAATGTCATTATTTTCAATCAGTGACCTTGCATCTACCCTACCTTTGAAGTAATAAATAATAATATTTGTGTCTATAAAAAGATTAACTCCATTCATCTCTCATTTCCTTCTGAATTTCTAAAGCAGTTTTATTGTCGTCAAAAGGAACTTTACCAAAAGTCTTTTCAATAATAGCTTTTTTTTCTTCTTGCTGCTTCTTTTTTTTAATTTCAATGAAAGCCAAAATTTTATCTTGGTTTTCTTTGTCCGTGCTATTTTTTTCCAAAACTAAAGTCATTATATAGATTTACTTAACAAAAGCATTTGAGTTATAACGATACTTAAAGATAGTATAGTTTCAAGTAAAATGTAAGATTGCAAAATTCATGTTAATAATGATAGTACAATAGTTTCATTTCTCCCATTAGGTCTTTTGATTCTTATGCTCACATGCCTTGGCTTTTAGCCACATTTCAAACTATCATTTAATCTTTTACTTGTGCTGGTTTTTGATCCGCGAGATATTGCATCTGAGCTAGGCTGACCATTAAGTCATTTGGATTTGTGCCAGTACCTAATTGATCTGCTGAATACAGCACGTATTGCTTTATGTCATCTAGCTCTTCTTTTGAAATATACTCACTCAAATTAGGCATGCCTTCACTTGCCAGTAAACCTTCTAAGACGATCTTATCGAAGTTATCGAAGATTGAATGACTGGACATTAATAAATCTGGAATGGCACCGCCTCCTGCGCCTGGATTCATGTGGCAGCCCATGCAATAATTCATATAGGCATTAAAGCCTCGACCAATTTGTACCGGTTGTGCATCTGAGCCTAGCGATGCATACGCTTTTGGTATGGCTGGCAACTTTTCAGGAGCGGTTGCGTTGCCACCAAGTTTAAACGTGTAGATCGTGCCTGGGTGAATTCTTGGCGTTACATTTCCTGACATGCCTTGAGAGCCACCCCAGCCGACTGCTATCGTGATATACTGATCTCCATCTACCATATAGGTGACAGGTGGAGCAATGACACCAGTTCGGACATCATATTCCCACAATACAGAGCCATCTTCTGCATCTCTGATATAAAACATCCCTTCAGCGTCACCTTGTATGACGAGTCCATTTTCAGTAGTCAATACACCTCCGTTGTAATGAAACAATTGATCAACGCCCCATACTTTTTTCTGTGTGACTGGATCGTATGCAATTAACTCTCCTGACGATGTTCCAGGCAATGCCGCTTCTGGGTTACTATCTATGACTGGAGGTAAATACAATTTAGATGCAAGACTTACATTGCCGCCCAGACCTGATCCAGCACCTCCCTTCTCATCAAATCCAAAGGGCAAATTAGCATATGGCCCAGCTTGCTTTGCTGTCGGAATATACATCAATCCATTCGCACGATTATATGACATCGGAGTCCAGTTATGACCTCCATGAGATCCTGGCACTAACCAATGAGTCCGTCCATCTTCGTATCTGGCACCTGGATTTTCAACGGGTCTACCATCGTCATCGATATGACTTGCCCAATTGGCATAGGTGAATTTTTCAGCGGAGATCAACTCACCGTTTGTTCTGTCAATCACATAAAAGAAGGCATTTTTAGGTGCTTGCATAAGCACCTTTCTCGTGACACCTTCGATCTCGATATCTGCTTGAATGATGTGCTGCGTTGCTGTGTAGTCCCATGTATCTCCAGGTGTTGTTTGATAATGCCATTTATAGGATCCATCGTCAGCATCAACGGCTACGATACTTGACAAGTATAGATTATCTCCGCCTTGCGGGCTTCTAATGAGTTGGTTCCAGTGCGTGCCGTTACCTACGCCGATATAGACTTGATTGAGTTCTGGATCATATGTGATGGCATCCCAAGCTGTCCCGCCACCGCCTTGCTTCCACCATTCTCCTGTCCATGTTTTAGCCGCAGCTTCCAGATCAGGATGTTCAAAAGCAAGAGACGGATCACCGGGAACTGTAAAAAAATCGCCATTCCTGATTACCCGTTTTGGCATCGTAGGCGGTGACATAACCTCTCGTGTCAAACTCTGCCCCGCCATTTCCAATTAACACTTTGCCTTTTGCAATTCGAGGTGCGCCTGTGATAGAATAGGTTTTTGTTTCATCATAAATCGTATTGACCGACCAGTTTTTTGTTCCAGTTGCTGCATCAATAGAAATGAGTTGGCCATCTAATGTCCCCATAAAGAGATCGCCTTTGTACAAAGCTAGACCTCTGTTGATGATGCCACAACAGCCAAGCAGGGCTGCTTCTCTAGGCAGTTCGGGATCATAGGTCCAGATCAATTCACCTGTTCGTGTATTGACAGCATAGGCGATATTCCAAGGTCCAGTTAAAAACATGATACCATCTACCACTAGCGGTGTTGCTTGGATGCCTCTTTTTGTTCCTAGGTTAAGCGTCCAAGCTAAGCCCAAGTCATTCAGATTATTTTTATTGATTTGATCTAGCTGGCTGAATCTGTCTTCTTGATAATTACCACCATGTGTAATCCAGTCATTTTGATTTTGGTCGGCGTTAATGAGAGCAGCATCGTCTATTGCTTCGGTAGCTACTCGAATGGAATCTGTTATAGGATTTTCAGATTTAGATTTGCATTGGATCATAAGGGATAGGCAAATGCATCCTAGCAGGCAGGTGTAGATATTTTTCATATCTAGCTAATATAACTAACGCTTTTTAGATGAACGATTAACTAGCAATAATTAGCCTGTATTAGCAGCATGAATAACTCATCGAATAGCGCTACTTTTGGGCCTCAATGAAGCTATCAGATCGTATTGTTTCTCCAAAACGTTGGCCATTTTTTTATGGGTGGGTTGTTTTGGTGTTTGGGACGATTGGCTTATTGATGAGTGCGCCGGGACAGACGATTGGGGTGTCAGCGTTTACGGATAGCTTGATTGGTGCATTAGGCTTGAGTCGTGATGAGCTGAGTTTGGCGTATATGGGAGGTACGATGCTGAGTGCGGTGCTCTTGACGAAGGCGGGACAATTTTTTGATCGGTTTGGTGCGATGAGGACTGCGCTGATTGCGTCGATTGGCTTGGGCTTGGCCTTGGTGTATATGAGTCAGATCGGGAGACTGAGTGGTGCATTGGGTGGGACGAGTGTGGTGACGATGAGCATGATATTGGTCGGCTTTATTTTTATGCGATTTTTTGGGCAAGGAGTGTTGACTTTGTGCAGTCGGACTATGGTGGTGAAGTGGTTTGATGTACAGCGTGGGTTGGCTGTTGGGGTGCTTGGTGTGTTTGCATCGTATGGGTTCTCCATCGCGCCAGTGTTTTTTGATTCGCTAATTACGAAATTTGATTGGTCTGGAGCGTGGATTGTGTTGGCGGGTTTGGTTGGCGTGGTGTTTCCCATTATAGTCCTACTCTTCTTTAAAGATAAACCAGAAGTGTATGGTCTTCTACCCGATGGGTTTTCGGCATCTAAAGAAAAACAAAAAGTGATTCGATTTCCAGTTCATCAAGAATTCGAATTACGTCAGGTGCGGAGGATGTTTAGCTTTTGGCTTTTATGTGGATACCCAGCATTATTTGGCTTATTTACGACAGGCTTTACATTTCATGTCGTCTCTATTTTTGGGGAAGAGCAAATTGCCAGAGATGTTGCCATTCACATCTTTCAACCGATTGCGTTAGTGTCTATTGTATCAACAATAGTTTGTAGTCTTCTTAGCGATTATATTAAGATTAAATTCTTGGCTTTTTATTTGAGTATCACATCTGTTATTGCGCTGATTGGGATATCACATTTACAGGCAGAAGGAATTTATTACTGGTTGATGATCTTAGGCTATGGTGGAGCCACAGGGGGGCATAGTATATTTTTATCTATTTTTCTACCAAGATATTATGGTCGCCAACATTTGGGTGCGATCACAGGTCAGGCTATGACTTTGATTGTTTTTGCTAGTGCAATCGGGCCTATTCTTTTTAGTCTTTCACTTTCCATATTCGATCAATATCATATGGCGGTTTATCTCTGTGGCTTGGGTTATCTTATGCTTTTGATTGGGACTTGTTTTGTTTATAATCCGCAGGGCGTTATAAAATAAATAAATTAAAATTGAAATGAGAATTAAAATCAAAAGGAGCTTATTGAATAAATGGGGATCAATCTAAAGACGAATCTTGATCGCCCAATAACCGTAGATGGCTTTATAGATCTCCAAACAATTGTTAAAACAACTACAATTTCAATACAAACAGAATAAGGGTTTACCATAACTTTTTTAGTTAGACATATCGTTATGTTTACTTGTCCCATCTTTATTTAAATCCCAACTAACACTTTATTTTTTAATTCATTAATACTATTAAGATGAATAATCCAACACTAGGAAGAACAATTAGCTGTTTAATTTTAATTATTTGCTTTACTCCTTATCAAGCCATTTGTCAATACTTAGATTTTGAAGTTGAGGATCATTTTGAGATTCATCGTGACCCTGATGTTGGCATTAAACTTATGCCAGAAAATTACTGTGAGAATACAGAAAGTGATGACGTTGGCGTTATTCTAAAGCGTCGCAAGGTCGTCATTAACACTAACTTACCTATACCCACTCCAGGTACGTGTGGTGGGTATTACTCTGATAAAGTTATAGAGTTTTATCCTGAGACGTTTGCAGGTTCTCCTAACGTCTCTTCATACTTAGGCCTTCCTGCAAACCCATGGGGTCGAGTTTACGCAGGATTTGTGTCTGCAACAAGCTATTCCAATGCTTATGGAGGGCAATTTTCCAATCATCTTATTCTTCCTGGTAGAAACTTACTTGCAGAGGATGATGGTCTAACAGATGATGGAATGATCTTTAGCCCTAGTGGTATTGGAGACACAGGGGATATTGGTATGTGGGCAGATGATGACATCGTTATGAATTTTAGAGCCGGCAACAATCAACAAAATGGTGTCTTTAAAGTTACTGAGAATTCACCCACACAAGTGAGGTTTGAAGTTGGAACAGGCGGCACTGTATTTATGCCAGCATTACCTATATCAACCACTCCATACCCGAGTGTTGTCATTAACCCAGTCGATGGCCAATTGTATTACTCGTCAACTAGTGTTGATAAAACCCTTGAAGAAACACAATCAGATTTAGTTGATGATATTAAACGTCTAAAGATGTCGAATATGGAACTAATGAATCAATTGGTTGAGGTCAAAAAATTACTTGAATTACAAGCCAAGGAATTATCACTATTTAAAAAACAGATTACTGATACATTAGAAAATGAATAGCTACATAGTCGTTAGTCTCTAGCCTACATATTAGCTTTGAGTTAATTTATAGCAAATGTATTTTGTCAATTATGCAACCTCAATTGACACTGATTCGTCTATTCAAAAATGAATCCTTAATTAGTCAATTGAATTGCAATGAAATTAGTCATCCTTTTTGGGCCTGGTGCTGTTGGTAAAATGACTGTTGGTCAAGAGTTAGCCAAGATCACGGAATTAAAATTGTTTCACAATCATATGTCTCTGGAATTAGCCAATCAGTTTTTTGATTGGAGCACTACAGGTTTTAAACAAATTGATCGATTGATTAGGTTTGGGATATTTGACATAGTAGCAAAGAGCGATTTGGAAGGATTAATTTTCACTTTTGTTTGGGTTGTGAATGAGCAGAAAGAAGAAGATTATATTGATAGCATTGTGGAGATCTTTCAAAAAGAGAATGCAGAGATTTATTATGTCGAATTGTATGCAGATTTAGAGGAAAGGCTCCGCAGAAATAAACATGAAGATCGCTTAAACGAAAAGCCGTCTAAGCGCGACACTGCGTTTACCGAAAAGATGATCTTACATCATGAATCTAAATTCAAACTAAATACTGAGGAAGGAGATTTGCCGAACAAGGAGATTTTAAAAATTGATAATACGCATTTGAGTGCGGCGGAGGTCGCGAGTCAGATTAAGGACTTTTATTCGTTATAGAGGCATTTTCTTTTGTAGGTGTGCAGACAATCTATCCTAGCAAATGATTTGGTTTTGGATTGTTTAACATGTCATGAGTCCAATAAAATATCTGATTCTCAAAATAAATTGGTCATAATTTCCTGTAAAATTAATGGCTTCCTAAATAAATTTATCACGATTTTTATATTAATCGACCCGTGATGAATCATGGGGCTATAATCATCTCACGCCTTTGGTGTTTTTTCCTTACGTCATGATTCTTTCTATAATCATGTCACTACCCTCGGTGTTAACATAGATGAGATTTCTATGAGTAACACACTCACCTAATGTTGGGTCACTTCCCTAGTTGAGTTAAGTATGCTAATAAATCTTTTAATTCATCTCGATGTAAATTAGCAACTAAGCCTGAAGGCATTAAAGACATGGGGCTCACATCTATTGATTCCAATTCAGCATTAGGAACGGTAATGATATCTCCATTTGCAGATCGAACTAATGTGGCCACATCCGTTTTGCGGTGTAACAAACCACTTAGAATCTCACCATTCGTTTTAGTTACAATGATCGTTTCGTAGCCTTGCTTTATATCCTTATTGGGATTAATCAAAGACTCTAATATGGAATTGGGTGTCATATACGTACCTAAGGTTGTTAAATCCGGACCAGCTAATCCACCGATATTATTATTTTTATGACAAGTGGCGCACAACAATTCTTGTCGCCGATAAATCTGCCTGCCATGACCAAGACTCCCACTTTCTAAAGCATCTGCGATAAGATCTTCCTTTTGTTGCGCCGTCATTTCAGTTCCGATGGCTTTAATTGAACCTGCTTTACGAATGGCAATCTCCAAGTCCTTAAGATTCAAACCAGAGGTCTGGACCATCTTCAAACCAACACTCGCTATCTCTTCGCGAAGAATCTTGCCCTCTAATGCTGCTTCTAAGACCTTGGGACCTTCATCCTTTCTTTTGAATGCAATGAAAATCAATTCTGCATGACTTATGGAATCAACATCTGCCAATAATGTCACAGCATGATCTGCGGCCGCACTTGGCTCCTCTTGTATCCAAACAACACAAGCAGCCACACGAACTGATTCCTTGTCGTTAGATTTTGCCATTTGTTTGACATCATCCAATTTGTTCAATAAGACTAGCGATTCTAAGACCGCCAATTGCTCAGATTGATCTTCTGTGGAATTCAGAATTTGTAATGTATTATCGAGAAACTCAGTGAGCTTCCACTGACCAACAAGTTTAATTCCACCTAATCTAAACTGTTTGTCTTTATGAGAAAGAAGTTTTTCAATTTGACTTGTATTTTCAGGTATTTCATCGTCATCTTTCACTGAGTTAACAAGAGCATCAAGTAATTTCAGATTGTCATCATCAATAACTTTTTGTAAAACTTTTTGCTTAGCATTCTGGCTTCCATTTCGAGCAAGGGCAGCCCACCCTTCTGCTACAACTTCTTCTTTCAATCCATTATTTCTATCTAAAAGGTCTTCAATAATTGGACTCGCTTCGGGATCTTCCGTTGATAATAAAGCAAACATTTGATTATTGGCATTGCCTTTAAACAGGTCTTGGCCAGATTCAAATGCAAGCAGCCAATGTTCCTTTAGGTGTTTAGTTGTCAACCAACTCGCAAATTCAAGATTGTCGTCTAATGGATATTGCCGAACGTTCATCGCTAGCTCTACAGCCTCTCGCGAATTCATTTCACGCAACGCATGCAACACCTCTAATCGGACTTGCGGGTCCTTGTCATGTATCATAAGTTCTAAAACACTAAACAGTTCTTTTTGTTTTTTCCAATGGGCTAGCATTCTGACGCCAGCGGCACGAGCTTGAGGCTTAGATGATCGAAGCACTTTTTTTAAGGTCGACGCATCATAATAATTTAAAGCAGTTAACAACCACAACGCCTCTAATTGGGTTCGCTCAAAATGAGGGTCATTTTGGTTTAAGGTCCTTAGCCACCTCAAGATCAATTCTAGATTTGCACCACTATTTACAAATGCGCGATTGGCTTGTAATCGAGTAAACTGTTGTGGTGACTTCAAGAGTTCTAGTTGTGTATCACCATTTGTTTCCGATGCCATAGGATAAGTGAGACTCTCTTTATGTTTATTCGTCAATCTCCAAATTCGCCCATGTGTCTTGTCCCGAATCGGATGATGAAAGTCTACTTCACCATGATCAATAATCGGATTATACCAATCCACGATATACAAGGCACCATCAGGCCCAATTTTCGAATCAACAGGCCGATAAGAGCGATGATCCGACTTCAACACTGTCTCAACTTCCTCTGATCGATAGCCGCTCTTGTCACGCTCTATTTCATATCTAACAGTCCTGTTGGCTCTGTAATCATTGGTTATGATAGACCCCTGCCACTTCCTTGGAAAATGCTGACTATAAATGACTTCCGCTGACGTGTTTTTAGGCGTGCCGCTATTTAAACCATTCAACACCTTGGAAGCTCCTACTGCAGTAGCATGAGCTGATTCTGGAAATACATAGTTGATCCCAGATCCACCAGCTCCATCTGTTGCAAACGCTTGACCCCACTCATCAAAAGCTTCTCCCCATGGATTAACCAATCCTCGACAAAAAATAGACAACTCTTCCGTCTCTGGTCGAAAAGACCAAATTCCTGACCCATTGAGCACCTTAGGGCCATGAGCTGTTTCAACAAATGAATTAATATAAATAGATTGCGTAAAATGAATATCTCCCCAAGGCGTCCATCGCAATCCATGAATTGTATGATGTATATCTGCATTGCCAAAACCATCAAACAACACCCTTCGCTCATCGGCAACATCATCTCCATCAATATCGAGTAATAATAATAACTCAGTCGTTGCAGCCACGATAGCTCCACCTTTAATCGGCAAAACGGAATGGGGCACTAATAAATTGTCAGCAAATACGGTATGCTTGTCTGCCACTCCATCTCCATCGGTATCTTCTAAGATGATGATCTTATCATTCGGCTCTCTGCCGGGGACGATGTGCGGATAGGTACTACTTGTGGCCACCCAAGCTCTACCACGCGTATCCCAATTGATATTAATCGGATTAGCAATCATCGGATCTGCAGCGAAAAGATTCATCTCAAACCCGTCAGCGATTGTAAACGCATTTAGCTCATCTTGTATATTAGGTTCGGGAATATTAGCTGGCACCTCGTCCTCGGGATAATCCTTCGGAGATTGCCATGGTTGTATGGTTTCTAGTTCAACATAGTATTGCTGCTGCTGAACCATATTTTTAATTTCAACTTCTTTTTCTTTAATCAATTTATGTAAGTCATCCATTTCATAGGCCAAGTGTCCCATTTCGTGGCGTCTAAATAAATAAATGTAAGCTTCATTTAATGGCCTTAATCTATAGCGATGTAATCTATTTTTTTCTTTTATCGTGTGGATGAATCTATTAAAAACCAAAGAATCTTGTTCTAATGAAATTGTTCTCAAGGTATCCTGATTCTTATCTAAGAGTTTCCCATTAACATAAACGGCAACTGGCTGTGGTGAATGGATATCGCCAATATGATGCAAGGGCTTGGGTGCAAGATTAAATCGAACACCGTATAACGTTTTCTCCCAATTAGAGCTTTCACAATTAATACAATCTTGAATACTGAAATCGTCGTCAATGTTAATTTTAAAATGTGAATCCTTATTCATTTTGAACTCATCCAATAGTATTGAACTCATTTTCTCATACCCTTCAGCATTAAGCTGAATCCCATTAGTGGTGAACTGTTTTGTCGTCGGATCTGCTACAAGTGTATCATACAAATCCACAAATTGATGTTGGCGTGCTTCCGCTTCGTCACGAATAAAATCTCTGGCTTTCAACAGCCAACTGTTGCGCTTTTTCGTCAACAAAACGGCTGCATCTCCAAAAGCATTGACTTCCTGTTTGGGTGGGGATACTAAAATCAGATGAACACCTTCAGATTCAGCAAAGTCAATTAAACGTTTGTAACCACTTTCAAACAGGGTGAAATCGTCTTCATCATTAAAGAATGCGGCTTCAGATCCATATCCAACGATCATGGTTGTAGGTTGAGCTTCTTCGATATGTCTCATGAGCACTTTGGAGCCAAAACCCTCTTCGGCGGAGGGCGGCTGCCAGGATCTCGTGTTTTGGGCTGAACCAAATTGTGATCGGGCTAATCCAAATACGTCATCGGCAGGCCAGGCGATATTTCTAAAACTGATCTCTTTATCCGGAAATTGACGGAGTATCGCAGATTCAAAAAAGGCATGATTCTCCATGCTTGACATTAATGTGCCGCCTAGTAGGACGACTCGTTTTAACTCCTGATCGGACAACGATGAGGCATTTTCAGAATCACTCTTGCAGGCACAAATAAAAAGTAATATCGAAAGGATGAATACGTGTAGTTTTGGCATTACTTTAAATTAATAAAAATGTTTACATCCGTATAAACAATTCTTATTAATAATCAAGTCACTCTAGTAAATGGAATGATCAATTTTAAAAACCTACTGAATAGAGTCCACGTTTCAACTTCTTCCCTTAGATTTCAACGTTTGCTTTAAGGTCTCTAATGCTTGTGAATCGTGTACATATCCATCTTTAATTACGGCAGATATAGACCTTGTGTGTTTAATATTTTCCAAAGGATTCTTGTCTAATAAAAGTAGGTCTGCAATCTTGCCTTCTTCGACAGTACCTAATTCATCTTGCATATCAAAGTAAAGGGCGGGATTGACTGTCGCTGACTTAATCGCTTCGGCGGGTGTCATTTTACCGTGTGCGACCAGCACTTCTAGCTCACGATGCAAACTAAATCCAGGCGTCAGAAAAAAGATTGGACAGTCTGTACCAGCCATAACAGGAATGTTATAGTTTTTGAATTCACCAATCATCTCTGATGCCCAGGTCATAAAGATTTCTCTTTTGGGATCAACTGGCAATTCTCTCATGCTCGCTGTCCCCTCCTCCCATGTTTTTGCTGCAGATGCTGGTAGGTAATCATAAGTTTCTGCCCATTGCGTATCGCTCCATGGAGCTAAGCGCCAACTTAATATCAAAGCGAGTGTAGGTATCTGCCAGGTATCATTTTTGGCTAATGATGTCAACACATTGTTTTTATTCTCAGGATCAATGCTCAAAATAGAATTGTTTCTATAGGACGTATGAAGCCTGCTTCTTAATGAATACCCTAGACTGTCTTGGCTTGCGGCGATCAATGCTCTGCGCTCTAAGACATTCTTATCAGCATCTTTAGCCATGGACATCTCAAGGTTTCTCATGTGCTCTATGCTCGACATGCCCATATCGGCAGCTTGCTGCACTTTCATAGAAAGTGGTATGTGTCCAGTCACTTTTAAACCATGGCCTTTAGCTGTCGTCACGACTGCCTCAAAGAGTTCTGGAGTCAACATTTCGTAGGCTTTTATGAGATCAACACCTTGTTCGACTAAGTCGTCAACAGCTTGTTTAGCCTCTTCAACGGTATTTACTCCCTGAGAGATATCAGGAACTCCTGCTGAAGAGCCGTCATACACACGTGGCGGACCATCAACCAATGGACCTGCGATCTTGACCCGTGGTGCGTGGGTCGGTTTTTGACTCGCTTCTTCTTTAAATTTTTTGACTTTATCTATCTGACCACCTGTGTCTCGAATACTCGTTATCCCATTCACTATAAACAGATCTAGCATTGATTCTTCAATGTCTGGTTCGAAGCTTAGATGGACATGTGCATCCCAAAGGCCAGCCATCAGATACTTACCAGTGCCATCAATTTCATTGACATGAGAGACGGATAAATCCTTGCCAATTTTCTCTATCCTATTTCCTGAAATCAAGACATCAACATTGGGCAATATGCCTGCATCAACATCTATAATGGACACGTTGGAAATCAAAACTTTCAATTCGGTGTCAGTCACATCATGGCATGAGAGACAAAGCATAAACACTAAACATGAAAGCGATAATCTTAAAGGTGAGAGATTCATTGGTTTTACAGTATTATTAAGTGTTGAATATAGTTAAATATGTTGTTAGTTGGCATGTTGGGCTTCCGTACGAACGAGAGCATTGATTATCAGAAATTAAGGGGATTAGTTTTATTTAGTTCTTATCCTTATTTAGACATGGACCTCAGTCTTAAACGAAAGTCATCATTTTCAGAAACAGTCTTGAGTAAGAGATCCTAAATCAAACCCGCCTTCCGGTCAGGCAGGTTCAAACAAGCGCGCGTCATTCTGAACCTGCCTGACCTGAAGGCAGGCTCGATTCAGAATCTGATTTGTGAAGAGCCTTGCAGATCACCAATATGGCACGACAATCGTATGCTACGTGCCATAATGAGATCCTGAATCGAGTTCAGGATGACGATACAACTGGAAGTGTATTGTTTAAAAAGTCCATTACTATTTGTCATCAGCATAACCTTATAGCCCGCAGGGATCCAAATTACAAAGCTGGGATAGGACTTACAAAATCTTTCTCTTCCTTAAAAACCAGATCATTAATACACCTAAGAAGAAGGAGATAAAGAGTATGAAATAGAAGGTGTATTTGCTATTGGAAAAGGGCAGATCGACGTTCATCCCAAAAAGGCTAGCTACCAAGGTAGGCAACATGAGTATGATCGTAATAATTGTCAAGCGCTGGATGAATACATTTAAGTTATTAGAGACAATTGATGCATATGCCTCCATCGTCCCGCTAAGGATATTCGTATATACATTGGACATCTCCAAGGCTTGACTATTATCAATGATGATATCTTCAAATAGATCGAGGTGTTCTTCCATGTCTCGGATCTTTAATAAATCCGTACGCTTCATTTTCATTTTGAGCAACTCATTGGAGCTCAGAGAGTTCACAAAATAGACAAGGCTTTTTTCAATGCGAAGTAAATCTTGAAGCTCTTTATTTCGACTGCTGTTATACAGTTCTTGCTCTATGAGATTTCGCTTTAAGTTGAGTTTTTTCAAACAGTCTAAAAATCGAAACACTGTTTGTTCGAATAATTGGAGAACAAACATTTTGCGATCTAGTGGATTAAAATGTTTGACCCTATTCTCTAGAAACTTTTGAATGATCGGATTATCAACAGCTGTAATGGTGATGATATTTTCTTCTGTTAGAATAATACCGATCGGTGCTGTGATATAGATTGCTCCACTCTCGCTCCCTTTCTCATTGATGACAGGTGTATTGATGACGATCAGCAAAATGTCGTCTTCGCGCTCATAGCGTGACCGTTCGTCTATATCGAGTGAATCTGTTAAAAAATCTAAAGGAATGTGAAGTTTAGCGGAAAGGCCTTCTAGTTCTTCAATATTGAAGGGCGGTTGAATGTTAATCCAACTTGACGGCTGCAGAGAATCGATCTCGACTAGCTTGAGGTCCTGTTTTACATAATGCTGGATCATAATATCCGGGCTCGGGTTCCATTGACTAAACTTCTACTGTTTGGATAACTGTGCCACAAACATAGCAACTATAAGTTAAGGAGGCAAACTTTGAGCCAAGGAGCTTGGAAATGAACATGAAAATGAAAATCAAAATGAGAATGAGAATCAAAAATTGGGTCAAATCTATTGGTTGAGAGGACAACGGAAGCATGATTTGTCAATTTGCCATTGATATTGATATTGACATTGTTTCAAGCCTGAAACCACACTCTAAAAATCTGATACCATAAATTGGCAGTACCAGCAGGTTCAGTGGATTTGTAGGCACCTTTAGAGCTTGTTCTGGTTGAGCCTGCTTCATAGACATTAGGCATCAAGATGGTTTCGACATTCATGACGATCAATTCGTTTTCTTCAATCCAGCTATTAAGTCGTAACAGTGTTTCCTCTAATGGCTCAAATTCTGGTTTGCTTATCCAACCTCCTGGTTTTGTTGTTTTGATTGCAAAGTCTTTGTATTTAATCATAAAATTTCTTGTTTATCTTCTAAAATACGAACTCTTAAGATTCCAAGACCTCAAGTAAATGTATCGTCAATTAGCTTAGACGTTTACTTATCTAAGTAACAATTTATGTCACTTTTGTCTCAGCCAGAGGCTGACAGGTTGACACAAAAGTAACCAAAAGGTCAAGACCCGCCAATGGTCGGGCAGACTGTATTGTTTTCTTAACGCTCCAATCAATTCATTTCCCTAACCTAAAAAAACTCACGACACAATGAGATGTATAAAACGGGGTAAAACAATTAGATCCAAATTCTATTGGAAGTGTATCCAGCTTTATTGCATCACTAGATTACTCTTATGATCTCTTATCTGATTTATAAAATACTCATAATAAAGCAAATCCTCTGGCCCTGCACTGCCCCACTGAGGTCGATATCCATTGCGAATTAAAAAGTAATCTCGACAAATATCTGCTTGTTGCTCAAAGTTGAATTCTTCGATTCTAGTTTGGCTTCGTTTGGCTTCGACTAAGGCATCTAATCCTCCATAATTATAGCCATGCTCAGAATGTTGAGCGAATAAAGCATGAACTATATACAGGGAACCATAGCGCAAATATTGCCACACATGGACTAACTCATGGATCAATAAATGCATCGGCATATGACCATAACTATTGATCGTAAAAAAACTGACATAGGCAATGTGCATTTGCTTTGGACCAAGTCGTGCACCCTGATCAATCTTTATCTTATCCAATGGTAGAGCATTCTTAAATATTTTTTTAGCTTGATTTTTTTCTTCAGCAGTGAGCGACCTTGACTTCGTTTTGGATAAATTCGATACTATATCATACAATTCAGGTAGACCAAAAATATCTAGTAGCAAAACGAAAATACCGGGCAACCACTTTATGATGAGTTGAGATCGAGATTGCGTATGACCTAAACTACTGAAGCAACTATGTTTGATCAAACGCACAACACGCACAGGGAGTGATTGTACATAATGTGCTACACGATGACCGATCATTATTTGAAATGGAGTACTTTGACTGGAGAAATCCTAGTGATTAAGAATGTTGGGATAATCAGAAATAAAAGAATAACGGAAACCACTGTCACATTCAGCATTAAGATATGAGGAATATTAAGCTCAATGGGAGCAGAAGACAAGTAGTAGTTTTCTTCATTCAGTTTGATGACCTTGAAATACTTTTGAATAAAACAGACAATCAACCCAACAATATTACCAATAATCAATCCCCACTTAATGACATGAAAGGCTTTGATTAAAAAGATTTTCCGAATGCTCCAATTCGTACAACCGAGCGCTTTTAAAACGCCAATCATCTGGCTCCGCTCTAAGATCAAAATCAGCAAGGCTGTGATCATATTGATGATGGAAACAATGGTCATCAATGAAAGGATGACGTACTCATTAATGTTCTGCAATTCAAGCCAACTAAAGATGGCTGGAAACTTAGCCTTGACAGTTTCAGAATACAGTTGCCCTGGCAATACATCTAAATAAATATAATCATTCATAATGTCCAGATCCTCAAGATCATCAATGAAGACTTCCATGCCCATCACTTGGTTGTCTTCCCAGCCAAAAATTTGCTGTACTTTTCTAATATCAGCCAATGCAAATCGTTTGTCATACTCCTGCAAACCTGTCTTATATATCCCGGCGATTTTAAATTTTCTTGGTATTTGTTTTCGTTCAGCAGACTTGAGAAAGGTGACTATAATCTCTTGATCGATATCCAGTGATAAGGACTTAGCTGTATATTCGGAGATCAAAATGCCAGTGGACATCTCATCACCTTTTAAATCCAGCTTGCCTCCTTTGACAATGAAGGATTCCAGATTTGACCAATTGAAGTCGTCCCCTATTCCTTTGATGATAATACTTTCAAATTCTGTTTTGGTTTTAATAATTCCTGGGATTAGGCAGACGGATTGGACATGGCTGACGCCGGCATTTGTGGTGAGTGTATTCAGGGTTTTACCTGCTGAACCCTCCTCAAACTTTTTCATGGACACTTGCTTCAGCGATCGGATGGTATCAATATAATCAGCTTCTTTATCGATTGGAATCGCTTCGTAATTCCGTTTGACTGCGTGATTGGTGATATCGATATGCCCCCAGAATCCAAATATTTTATTCGTGATTTCATTTTTAAAGCCTGTAATCACGGCAGTAGTGAGGATAACCACCATAATACACAAAGCCACACTGGCAATGGCAAACCGCATGATGGTCTTTGTAAATGAATTGCTTTGGGAAAAGGCAATCCTGTTCGCGATGAAATTCTCTAGATTCACTGGGTGGCAAGATAGGGAGTTTTAACGTCACTTTTGTCTTGAAATCAAAGTAAGCAAAAAAGCCTGCCCGACCACTGGCGAGTCAAGACCCGCCAATGGTCGGGCAGGCTTGATTGTTTTCTTAACGCTCCAAGTGTGTAAAATATATTGCACAATAAGCCACCCGCGCCCTTGATCCCTAAAGGGAGGCCAGCGCAGAATTATGCTAGGATTTTACTTGGGGTGATTTCCCTTTAGGGTTAGTGCGCGCGATGGCAATTATTTTATTGCATAACAAAAGTGCTGTATGTTATACACACACGCTCCAACCGCTTCTTTTCCCTAATACCTACATCTTACCTAAACTCATACTTTAGGTTATTTTAAATCTCAATCGAAATCGAAACGTACCGCTCCCTGTTCCAGCATTCACCGTGTACACACTATCATCTGTTCTCCGAATAAATGAGCCTGCGGGAAGTACTCCTTGCCCTCTGTCTAATGCAATCGTATCCAAGGCTATATTGTTATTGACAAGCTCATTCAAATTGACCGTTGAACCGATTTGTAATGTACAGCCAGTTAAATCACCTGTCACATCAATCAATTCGGCGCTAATCAATCGACCACCATATAAAATCTTAGTTGAATCAAGCCATTTAGATATTGCAGTCCCTTCGTTTGCTGTGAAGATAGGACTGATGTATTCTCTGGGTTCGATAGAACTCATATGCTCAGGATATAAAGCATTGGAGATGCTTTTTTGCATATCGACATCAATATAATTTCTGGATCCGAGTGCTGCTAATAAAGAGTTATTCGTAGCATACGCACCAGTAATCGCAAGATTAACTCCCTGCCTATTTTGTATATATTTTCCTGAAATCGTATTGCCGTCTATCGCTTCTGCAGCATTCACAACCAACTCGAATGGTATTTCATTTGTCGCGTTTAGTATCTGATTGTTCACAATTTCACAGTTGTATATTCTGCCCATTTTTATCGTGCTATACCGATTCGGTACGACGCTGGTTTGAGCATTGCCGATCACATTATTTTTGACGACACCGTTGAATTTAAATATGCCTCCTACAAATATCGGCACTTCTGACTGCTCTATATAGTTATCACTTACCCGCACCGATCTGCTAGACCCTGCTGCACTAGACGCTGTAATCGGATCAGAGCTCACAAATATGCCAAACTTGCTAGACTCAATAATATTGCCTGCTACTTGCGCATTCGTATTGGGTCCTTTGAGATTGATGGCTCCCCCTCCGCTACCACCAGATACGACATTGTTTGTTACTTTTAATCCATTGACGTAATCGTCAGCCAGTACAGCCCTGGTGCCGGCCCCAGATGAGCCTAATCTGCATTCAGATATAATACCCCTTACAGCCAAGCTTATGTGTACACCTTGTTGAATATGGCAATTTTGTATGACAAAATCTGGTGATTGGAATATTCTTATTGCTGGGTAGGTATCTCCTTTCACATTCATGTGGTGTAATGATATACTGCGCTGCGCACTCCCTACTCCATCTCCTAAGTGTAACGCACTGACGCCTATCGCTTCTAAACGTGTTGCGTGTTTTCCTGCGCCTGTGAGTGTTGCATTTCGCTTTGGATATAGTGTACTCGTTAAATGATAGCTTCCTTCTGGGAAATATGTGCTGCATTCAGCATCTAATGCGGATTGGATGTAGCTTGATAAATCAGTTGTATTTGTGCCATCTGCGATTGAAGCATGTAGGTGATCTGGAATATAGTCCAACACATTATTTTTGAGTTGGCTATCACCAGTTAGGGATTTCCATTGACTTCCATCGAAGCCTTCGAAGTCTTGGCCTGTCCATCGGATTGTGCCTGCGGCGGGGTTTGGTGCATCGTTGCTTGAGACAATGATCGCGCCTTCTATTTCCATTTTTTCGGTTTGGGTTAAAGCCAAGTGAGATATACTTATCAAGATTAGTAAGAGGATATATTTTTGCATAGTTGAGTTTATTTAGTTGTGTTAAAGATATTCGAAGACTTGAATGGATGTCTATTTCAATTTCAATGTCAATATCAATATCAATATCAATATCAATGTCAATAAACAAATCGAACTAAAATCTTAGTGCAAGAGGCACAAGTTGGCAGTATATAAAACTTGCTTTTTTCTGCCTGCTCTTCGTTGAAGAACCGTTCCCATAGCTTTGGCTATGAGAACAAACCTTCGCCTCAATCAGACAAAAAAAATCTAAGTTTTATATACACTTTTAACTTATTCCTCTTGCACTAGTAAACCACCTTGCCACAAAATCTAAACATTAATCTGGTTTTGATTCTATGATTACAATCAGGATTAAGGATGACTTAAGTCATCTTGATCTTGTTCTGCTACATATACTTTTGAGAAGAAATATTAAAAGTATGAATAATAGACTTCCTCAAGACGAAAGCTTCAAGCCGAGAGGCGCGATGACTTTCTTTCTTTTACTCCTGCTATTAGCTGCAATAATTTGGTTTGGTATTTATTTTATAATGATCGATTTAATCTAGCACTCATTATGGATAAATATGAAATTAGAATCATGACGTTAACTGGGCTTTTGCTTGTCTTTTTCTTGATAGCTGTATTGCACGCAGTCAATAAATATGCAACAGATGTTCCTGAATGTATTC
>CALGLU010000073.1 GCA_937959275.1 uncultured Saprospiraceae bacterium
CAATTGATGATTATACAGTAATTGAAAATGAAGAAAGCGGTATGTATGCCTATTATTACATAGATGATGTAGCGATATTTGAAATTGATTGTACAAGTAAAGAAAGGGCTACAGAAAAAGTAACTTATGTGATCAATGATATAAATTTCGCTCATGACAAATTTGCAATTGAAGACAATGCTCATATAAAATTGTCAGATATCTATGACCAAGTCAAAGAGAGGCGCTTTACCTCAATAACAATAAACGGATACACAGACGATAGTGGCACAGACCTGTACAATCTCAATCTATCCAAAAAAAGAGCAGATTCTGTACTGGCAGAATTTGCTAAACTAGGAATCCCTCGTAATAAAATGAAAACTGTCGGACATGGCAATACGAATCAGGTTGACGCAGTAAACAAAGCTAAGAATAGACGTGTTGAGATTATAGTAGAGTAATATGTTCTACATCATCAAGCGACCAAATTAAAATTAATGCCTTCACAACACATATCAGAAGAACTTTTATTAGCACTTAAGGCGAATAAACCTTACGCGCAATTAGTTAACGATATAGCAGCAATAGATAGACAAGCGCTCGATGCCGAACTTAATGACGACAATAAGAAAAAAGCGTTCTGGATCAATGCCTACAATTCGTTCTTCCTCATCCTCAGAAAACATCAAAACATTGACAAATCTAAAATATACCTTGATAAGTTGATCGATATTGCTGGTCAAAAAATGAGCCTCGACGATATCGAACATGGTATAATCCGAAAATATAGAATCAAAAAATCATTAGGATATTTACCAAACTGGTTTGCTGCGAGCTGGATCAAAAAATGGGCTGTGGATGAGATAGATTATCGGATTCACTTTGCACTGAATTGTGGTGCTGTCAGTTGTCCACCTATCGCGTTCTATAATTCAGACCATATCGACCATCAATTAGAAACAGCTACTTATTCTTTTCTTGAATCAGAAGTTAATATCAATGATCAAGAAAAAACTGCAGAAATAAGTAAGTTATTCTTCTGGTATCACGGTGACTTTGGAGGAAATTCTGGTATCCGTCAAGTAATTAAGAAGTATTTGAAAAGAGATATTTCTGGTTACAAGATCAGCTATGCTCCTTATGATTTTTCTGAAGATTTGAATAATTTTATGTGATTTTAGATTACCAACTCAAGTTCTTTGATAAACTCGACCTTAATGGATTTAGGTTTTTTCGTCGGATATTTCCGTTAAAAGCTCAAAACTGTCTAAGCCGACGAATTTCTACGTATTACCAAATAAATATACAATATTATCTTTATGCATAATTCATTAATTTCACATAAGGAGTTTTACGTTTAACTACGGAAAAGACTCTTTGAATTAATTTGTTCTTGACAGCATTCATTACAACTCCAGCTCTTTTGCCTTCATCTCTTTTTCGTTTGTAATATAATGATATCTCAGGGTCATAAGTAATTGCTGTTGTAATGCAATTTGAGAATAGGCTTTTCATTTTTTTATTTGCTATATGACTAATTCTTGTACTTCCTGTTCTTGTTCCAGATCTGTTAGGAAAGGGTGCTACTCCGCAGTAGCAAGCAAATTTTCTTGCATTAGTAAATGCAGTAAAGTTGTTAGTTACTGCGATCATGTAAGCGGAAGTGACCACACCTATACCTACAACAGATCTTGCTAGTTTATCATTTAGAGCCATTTCATCATCACTATTAATTAATTCCTGGATTGTATTCTCTAATGTTTTTATTTCTGTATTGTATGCATCAATTATAACTTGGTTTCCAGTACTTAAACTTTTATAGATCTCATTGTCAATAAATCCCTTCTGTTCTTTAAGAGATACTTTCAATGATTGTCTTTGTCTAACAAGAAAGTCTCTTCTAGACAATAGTTTTTTGAGTTTGATAATCAATGGCTTAGGAATAACAGAAGGCTCTATTGAGTCTCTTTTTTCAAAGGTGTACTGACAAATGTCAATAGAATCAACTTTATCATCTTTACCTCTTCTTAAACCAAGTGATCGAGATATTTTAAGAGCATTCTCTTCTCTACATGGTATTGAATTTTCAACACACCATCTCAAAAGTGGTTTAGAGTAAACTCCAGTGTTTTCAAAACATATAAACCACTCACTTATATGTTTAGAAGTGAATCTTAAAAGCTGTTTATGAACAGATTTAAACCCCTTACTATTGTTCGGAAATTGTCCTAGATATTGAGGGCCTCCGTCTTTATAAAAGGAGACATCAATAACTGCTTTGGAAACATCGCAACCAATAAAAAATGAAAAATTACTCATATCTTTAGATTTTGAATTAGAAGATTTACACTATTACCTTTAATAGGCCCTGACGCCTAAATTTCTACATGGTGCTTAATCTAAAATGGTAGCGAAGGACTGATTCGTCAGATAAGACATTATTCTTATGAAGGAAGCTAGGTCACCTCCACTACTTTATCAACATAAAGATGTTAATTCAACAAAAGAAAAAGAAGCAAAAAGAAAATATACATAGTAGTAATAGTAATGTGATTATAAATAATCAATTACAATACTAAAGGACAGGCAGGTTAAAAATTAACCATTAATAAGTAATAGAAGGTGGCGTTCAAAAAATTAAAACTCTGGTTTGATAAAACATTAGCTGAAGATTTAGCTGATAAAATAACTCCCATTCAGAAAGATTTTAATAAAAAATCGTTTGTTCGTCTTGTCGACAAAGGTGTGTCTGATTTAGAATTAAAAGATAGAGTTGAATGTATTGCAGACGCGCTTGAGACTCATCTCACAGGAACCTATTTAAAAAAACTCAAAACACTGACTCGAATCCTAGGGCCAGAAAATGAAGAGGAGACGGGCATGTTCACCAACTTTTACTGGATCATGCCCATCGCCAAATTTGTTGAAAAATATGGACTTGATCACTTTCAGCTATCCATGACCGCCATCGCAGAAATCACAAAACGCAATACAGGCGAATATACCATTCGACCTTTCATAGATGCCTATCCAAAAGAAGCCCTAAGCATTATGAAGATTTGGTCTAAGGACTCAAACAAACACCTCAGACGCTTAGCCAGTGAAGGAGGCCGACCTAGACTGCCTTGGGCTAGTAAGCTTGATCGCTATATTAAAAACCCAAAACCGCTGCTACCCATTCTTAACCAACTTAAAGATGACAAGTCTAAATATGTGCAAAAATCCGTAGCCAATTGTCTCAACGATATTTTAAAAGACAATCCTGAAATTGGGAAAGGCCTTATTGAAAAATGGCAGCTACGTGCTACTAAGGAGCGGCAGTGGATTATCAGGCATGCGCTGCGTAATTTGATTAAAGCGGGTGATCCTTGGGCGTTGGCAATGGTCAGCAATTTTAAAAAGTGAGATTCCAAAGCCTACCAGGATTGGCAAGCTCACGGCTTTGGAATAAGAATACCAGCTTTGGGAGGATACCTTTGGTCAAGCTTAGGATTCTTGTGCCTTTTTTCATTAACTTACAAATCAATTAACAATTTTAAACCATTTTATTTTATGAGTAAATATTTTTCTTTCAGACGATAAGAACTATGTTTTTTTATATAAATGCACAACATGAACAAATTTATTCTGGCATCGCTTATACTTATTTTGAAGAGTCAATGTCTCCTAGCACAAACCAATTGTGAAACAGATACTCTTCCTCCAGAAATCACTTGTATAGAAACAACTCAACTCATTCTTAATGTTTCAGATACTCGGATATTTCCTTCTGATTTTATTTTCAGTGCAACTGACAACTGTTCGGAATTAATATGGGAACTTAATTATAGTTTTTCTCCTGATTCTATTGTTCCAGTTTACTCATTTGAACGCGATTGGCCATGTGATATTGGCAATGTAGACATTACAGATGATCCATTAATAGCGAAAAAATCACTAACAATTTATATATCGGACAATAATGGGAATATGTCAAGTTGTCAAACTGAGATATCAGATGCTAGATTAACTCTAAGGCCATGTTCTTTAGGAATCAAAGACATCGACTTTAGGGTTTATGATGTTTCAAGGAATTTAACTTTCGAAAGAGGCCTAAGCATCAGTGCCCAAAGAACCGATTTATTTGGCGAAGTAGATACATCATTTGTTGAAAAAGCAATTAAGAATGATCATGGTTTTTATTATCACCCAAAATTTGCAGGAAAATTTGAGTTTCTAACTTCGACGGAGACAATATTTGTCTTTCTTGAGTTTGAACCATTAACGATTGAATTTATAACGGCATCAGATCTGATTATTATCCAAAACCATATCTTAGGCTTGACTGTTTTTACTGACGACTGGCAATATGTAGCAGCTGATGTCAACTCTGATAATCAAGTAAACATTTTTGATTTATTACTTTTGAGAAATATAATTTTAGGTCAATCTTTGCAAAGTGACATTCCCTCTCATAAACTCATACAGGATGAAGGTAACAGTATTGATGCATTTGAATCTTTCGACATCAGTAGTAATATTAGCACATTTAGATTTACACTTATCAGATTAGGAGATTTAAATAATCAATGAAATTCCCAAGGCCTACCAGGATTGGCAAGCTCACGGCTTACGGGAAAAAGAATATTAGGTTTAGGGAGGATACCGGGCTTACCAATCTTTCCCTTTGGTCTAGCTTAGGAATCCAGGCTTTGGTAAAGCTTAAGAATCCTTGGTTTGGTCAAGCTTAGGAATCCTTGTGTCTTTTTCTTTGACTTCCCTTTTTTATTCCTATCTTTTTTCTCTAAACTATCTTCATGAAGTTCAAGTTAATCTCCCTTTTCATTGTGCTCGTTGCCATTTCATTTACTGATTCAACAAAGAATGAGGCAATCGCCCAAACAACATTTCCAGACTGGTCATACGATGCTGTGCAATGGCGTCAAATCGGCCCTTTCCGGGGTGGACGTGCAGGCACAGCTGTCGGTATAGCTAATCAAAGTACCACTTACTATATGGGTACAGCTGGTGGTGGCGTTTGGAAAACGAAGGACGGAGGTAACACGTGGAAGAATATTTCGGATGGGTATTTCGGCGGTTCAATCGGCGCAGTTGCCGTTTCCGAAAGCGACCCTAATGTCATATACGTTGGGGAAGGCGAACAAACTGTCAGGGGCGACGTGTCATCTGGTAAGGGTTTGTGGAAATCGACTGACGCAGGAGAGACCTGGTCCTTTATTGGGCTGAAAGAGTCTGAGCATATTGGCCGGATTCGGATTCATCCGACGAACCCAGATATCGTGTACGTCGCCGCGATTGGTAACCTGTGGAAAGCCAATGACATGAGAGGTGTCTATCGAAGTCAAGATGGAGGTCAAACATGGAAACGGATTCTATTTGAATCAGTGGATGCAGGTGCGGTTGATTTAATTTTAGATCCCAATAACTCTAGAATCATCTATGCGAGTACGTGGCAAATCAGAAGGAATGGATACCGCATGGATAGTGGTGGGCCCGGCAGTAAATTATGGAAGAGTACAGATGGAGGAGACAACTGGACAGAAATAACGGATAACGATGGTTTGCCGGATGGCGTATTGGGCATTATTGGTGTCACTGTGTCACCAGTCAATTCAGATCGAATATGGGCAGCCGTTGAAGCTGAAGATGGCGGTGTGTTTAGAAGTGATGACGGCGGCGAGACTTGGAAGAAAACAAGCGCTGACCGAGAACTGCGACAGCGTGCTTGGTACTACACGCGTATTTATGCTGACAGCCAAGATGAAGATATTCTCTACGTTCTCAATGTAGGCTTTTGGAAATCAAAAGATGGTGGAGAAACCTTCGAACGCATCCAGACTCCGCATGGAGATCATCATGATCTGTGGATCGCACCAGAAGACAATCAACGAATGGTGGTAGCTGATGATGGCGGGGCACAAGTCACATTTGATGGCGGTACAAATTGGACGACTTATTATAATCAACCAACAGGACAATTTTATAGAGTCACAACTGACAATCATTATCCCTATCGAATCTATGGTGCACAGCAAGACAACAGCACCATTCGCATCCTACACAGAAGCCCTGGCAATGCCATTACAGAGCAACATTGGGAGCCTTCAGCTGGTGGAGAAAGTGCACACCTCGCACCTGATCCACTCAACCCCGACATCGTCTATGGTGGCACATTCAAAGGCTATATGATGCGCAAAGACCACATAACCGGCCAAACCCGCTCCACCAACGTCTGGCCAGACAACCCAGCCGGCAGCGGCGCCGAAGTCATGAAATACCGATTCAATTGGAATTACCCGATTTTCTTTAGCCCACATAATCCCAAAAAGCTCTATGCCACATCTAACTACGTACACGTCAGCGAAAATGGCGGTCAATCCTGGACAGTCATCAGCCCCGACCTCACCCGCAACGATCCCGAAACCATCCGCAGCTCTGGTGGCCAAATCACACAAGACAACACAGGCGTAGAATTTTATGCCAATATTTTTGCAGCCGCAGAATCACATCTCGAAGAAGGCGTGATCTGGACTGGCAGCGATGACGGCATGGTCCATGTCACGCGCAATGGCGGCAAGGATTGGGTAGATATTACTCCACCCAACTCGCCCAAACACAATATGATGAATTGCATCGATGTCCATCCAACGCAAAAAGGGGCGGCCTATCTCGCAGCCACTTCATATAAATTTGGAGACTACAGACCTTATTTGTACAAGACAACAAACTATGGGAAGACATGGACAACAATCACAAATGGCATCCCTAACGATCAATACACGCGAGCCATTCGCTCAGACAAAACGAGAGAAGGCCTACTGTATGCGGGCACAGAATGGGGCATGTATGTCTCTTTTGACGATGGTGCAAATTGGCAACCGCTACAGTTGAATCTGCCAATTGTCTCAATACGAGATTTACATGTGCGAGACAATAGTTTAATTGCTGCTACACATGGGCGAAGCTTTTGGATGATTGATGATTTGACACCTCTTCAAGAACTCCATAAGGACTTACTCAATAAGACACATCATTTATTCAAAGCAAAACCAGGTATCAGAATCGCGCAAGGTGGGCGAGGAAGAGCCAATACATTGAAGGAAGGCACAAATCATCCAGCTGGAGTTGTCTTCCATTATTTTGTAAAGGGTCTTAAAGACACAGATAAACTCTCTCTTCGTATTCTAGAACCAGATGGTGATTTAATTAAAGAGTATACAAACGATAACAAAAAGAAATCTCAATTAAGCAAAAAAGATGGTGGACATCAACTGATTTGGGATATGAGATATGATGGCTTTAAAGAGTTTCCAGGCATGGTGTTATACTCTTCACCTAACCGAGGTCCCAAAGCTGTGCCTGGCAACTATATTGCAGAACTAATCGTCAATGAAGAGGTACACGAACAAACATTTACGATTGAGGCTGACCCACGATTAGAAACAACACAAGACGAATTTCAACAACAATTCGACTTTCTAATAGCGGTCAGAGACAAAGTGAGTGAAGCCCATCAAGGCATTCTTGATATTCGAGAATTGAAAAAAGATATCAAATATATCGAAGGTAAATTAGATAAGGACATCGCCGCTGATGCGACAGTTATAAAATCACTCAATACATTTAAGGACGAATTAGAAGTGATTGAAAATAACATCCATATGACAAAAAATCAATCCTATCAAGACGCCTTAAATTATGGTATTCGGATTAATAACCGACTTGCCTTTTTAATGGCAGATCAGCAGCGTGGAGACTATGCGCCAACAGTCCAAGCTGAAGCAGTGAGGCAAGAAGTCACAGCTGAACTCGATGTAGAGTTGACCACATTAGACGAGGTCATTCGTAAAACATTGCCAGAAATCAATCGCTTGACTGAAGAGATAGGTATTAAGTTGATGAGTAAGAGAGGCAAGGTAGTTAGGCCATAACCAAAATACACCTTCGTTTAACTCCGATCCAACGAGATTTAGTTCATGTTAATGCCGTTGGTTCGGAGACCAACAGCGGCAGCCGTAAAAGGTGGACCGCACAGACCTGTCTATAGCACTTTTCCAAAATACGCCCTCGTTGGACTCCGATCCAACGAGATTTAGTTCATATCAATGCCGTTGGTTCGGAGACCAACAGCGGCAGCGCTAAAAGGTGCATCGCACCGACCTGTCTATAGCACTTTTCCAAAATACGCCCTCGTTGGACTCCGATCCAACGAGATTTAGTTCATGTCAATGCCGTTGGTTCGGAGACCAACAGCGGCCGCCTAAAAGGTGGACCGCACCGACCTGTCTATAGCGCTTTTTCAAAATACGCCCTCGTTGGACTCCGATCCAACGAGATTTAGTTCATGTCAATGCCGTTGGTTCGGAGACCAACAGCAGCATCCTCAAGATCAAGCCATCTTAAAAAATCCTGTTCAGACAATTGACTACCATTAGTTCGAAGACCAACAGCAGCCTTTTTTATTTTAATTTGAATTCACATTTTAATTTCCCCGCTATCCTATATCACTAACCTTCATCTTCTCAGCATTCTCAGCGACTTGCAGCGCCTCAATGATGCCGGCTATATCACCAGCGACAATTTTTTCAAGACTGTAGAGGGTAAGGTTAATGCGGTGATCAGTGACTCTATTTTGTGGATAATTATAGGTTCTGATTTTATCTGAGCGGTCTCCGCTGCCAACAAGAGATTTTCGTTTTTGCTTTTGATCTTGGTATACTTCATCCTTCTTCACTTCCCGGATTTTTTGATACAGACGATTCATGGCAATGTCTCTATTTTTATGTTGGGATCTCGAGTCAGTACTTTCTGCAGCAATACCCGTTGGTAAGTGGGTGAAGCGCACGCCTGACTCCGTTTTATTGACATGTTGACCACCTGCACCACTTGCTCTAAATGTATCGGTTCTCAGTTCGTCCTTTCTGATATTAATGTCTTCCATTTCGAACTTAGGAATGACGACGACTGTAGCAGCTGAGGTATGAACTCGACCCTGTGATTCTGTCTTTGGTACACGTTGTACACGGTGAGCGCCTGATTCAAATTTCAATTTACCATACACATCCTCGCCTGACACCTCTAAGACAACCTTATTAAAGCCGCCCACACTGCCTTCATTAACATCGACGACTTCAGTTTTCCATTTTTGAGATTCAAAATACTTGGTATACATCCGGTATAAATCACCGGCAAATATGCTTGCTTCATCTCCTCCCGCTCCAGATCGGATTTCAAAAACAACATCCTTCGAATCTTCTGGATCTTTAGGAATCAATAAAATTTTGACTTTTTCTTCTAATTCTTCTTTTTGAGGCTTTAATAGCTCCAACTCTTCCTTGGCTATCTCGCGCATTTCCAAGTCCTCATCTGAGCTCATTTCTTGAGCAGACTCTATATTCTCGACGATGTTCTTGTAGGTCTTATATACCTCTACAATCTCTGTCAAAGACTTATACTCCTTGTTTAATTTCATGAATTGCTTCATGTCAGAGGCGACCTCTGGATCAGATAGTTTTTCCTCCAGATCCATGAAGTGAGAATAAATAGATTCTAATTTTTCAAGAAGCATGTAATGTGTTTATGCTGCAAAAATAAACTTTCGCAGCAAACGACACTAATTTGTCCGTACTATACCCAACGGATTTGGGTTTGACATCTTTAATGTGATTATATTTTTTTTAAGATCAAGGCACAAAACTTAGAAATAGTGGTGCTATTATGAGGCTTTGTAACGCAGCAGCTGAAAGAATAGGCAGTAGTAAATAGGTTAAATTCAAGTGCGTTGGCTATACATCTTAAAGTCAAGGTTTTGTTGGCTCTAGGACTCTATTGTGAGAATTCTTCAAAATTGAGCAAACAAAGAGCAGTACTAATTGTAACTTAAGTAATAGTAATCTGATTAGAAATATAAATTTGGATAGAATGCAAGGTATAAGTAGAACGAAAACATTGGTTTTGATGTGTACTTGTATAACCTGTCAACTTATGAGTCAGGATGTTCCATTCAAAGACTTTGATGTCGATAAAAATGGACAGGCTGCAATAGAAATCGAGGCGTCGGCTGATCAATATTATGTCCTATATGCAAAACATGCACTAACAAGTCTCGAGTTTCCAGTATCCATGACACTTGGAGTAGATGGGGATTTAAAATTAAAAGAATCGCTGGGTGCCTATCCCGAAGAGCATTATCGGGTGGAGGCCGTCGACAAATCCAATCCTGGGGATCTAGATAGGGATGGCATCAATGATTTGAATGAATTTGATATGGGAGGATCCTACTCTCCACTAAATCGCGCGAGAAAACTAAATATGCGTGATGGTGCAGTTTGCATTCATTCGCAAGAAGAATTTTCAAACTTATCCTATAAGGGCTTTGATGTATTAATAGATACACATTTAAGCGATTTAGAGTTTGTTAAATTCTACATTTTGGATGCAAACCTAGCCGATCCATTTGTGTATTTTATGAATACAGAGACATATAGGTCTCATGGCCAGTTTGCAAGGGGTGTCGGTCTCAACACAAATGGTGGAAGAGATGTACCTGGATCGATGCGTGGTGAAATCGTTTATCATCCAAAAGTTGAAGCCCCAAATGGAAAACTAGGTGTGTACAGATTTGAATTTCAACCAAACGACTCTTATAGTTTTAGTGATGTACAGCGGATGTATGAGCTGCTAGCCAGAAATATGCCCTATTTAGAAAATAACTGGACCTATTATCCGATGCCAAATGCAGCATTACCATTGTATTATAGAGAACAATCACTGTATGATAATTCGAGAATTGAGATTTTATTTGAAGTAGATATTTTTGATCAAGTCGACTATCTCCCATTGAATCTCACTGAAGGCTATGGTCAATTGAGAATCATGGAACTGGATGAGCGACCTAACTCCAGAGATATTGTGCTGTATGAATCTTTACCTAATGAACTGCCCCGTGTCGGCGGCATAATTACGACAGTGACCCAAACGCCATTATCGCATGTTAACTTAAGAGCCATTCAAGACAAAGTGCCGAATGCCTTTATTCGAAATGCAGCTGATTTAGATGAGATCGAAGAGCTTGTTGGGAAGTTTGTCTACTATAAAGTCGAGCGGGATCGGTACATCTTACGAGAAGCAAGCTTGTCAGAAGTAGAAGCTTTTTATGAAGATAAGCGACCAAAAGAGGATCAGGTATTAGCACGAGACTTGTCAGTAACTGGTATTATGCCTTTGGATGAAATCAGCTTTGATATGTCATCTGCATTTGGAGTCAAGACTGCGAATATGGCTACGATGGGGTCATTCGGATTTCCAGAAGGGACGATTCGGGAAGGCTTTGGGATACCCTTTTATTTTTATGATGAGTACATGAAGTTCAATGGATTTTATGAGGAAGCGCAGAAGATGTTAGATGACCAAGATTTTAAAACAGACTTTGATGTGCAGGAAGATATGCTCAAAGATTTTCGCAAGATTGTTGAGGATGGCGAAATGCCACAATGGATGCTGGACGAGTTAGAAGAGATGCATACAACATTTCCAGAAGAATGGTCGATACGGACAAGATCAAGTACAAATAACGAAGATCTACCAGGCTTTAGTGGCGCCGGATTATATGACTCAAAGACGCAAAAGCCAGATGAGGGACATATAGAAAAGTCAATCAAGGAGGTCTATGCCAGTATGTGGAATTTTAGAGCCTTTGACGAACGAGAATTTTATCGTATCAATCACTTTGATGCAGCAATGGGAATATTAGTTCATCGAAATTTTTCTGATGAATTAGCGAATGGGGTAGCTGTGAGTACAGACCCGATCAACTTTACAGAAGGCACCTATCTCATTAATACGCAGGTGGGAGAAGACCTGGTCACTAACCCAGAAGCCTTATCAATTCCAGAAGAAATTCTCTTGGATGAAAGCGAGGGAATTGGAGATGGTTTGATCAATCTAGTCCGAGCATCAAATCAAGCAGAAGCCGGGGAGTTAATTATGACTGACGAGCAGTACTTACAATTGCGCGATCACCTAACTGTGATTCATAATAATTTCAAGCTTTTATATGGAGCAGAAAATCAAGAAGACTTTGCGATGGAGATTGAATATAAGATCACTCAGGATACAATTTTAGCAATTAAACAAGCGCGGCCTTGGGCAGAATTTTGGTTGAATCAGGCTAGCACAACTTCAATTGAAGAAAATGTAACTCCTAGTGTTCTGTCTATTCAGAATTCTCCTAATCCGTTTCATAAAGAGACATGGATTGAATTTACGATGCCTGCTTCTGGTGATGTTCTTATCCGTATTTACAATGAGTCAGGTCAAGTCATTGGCACCCTTAAAAAGGACAATTTAATAGCAGACACATATGCTATTCCTCTGGATGAGATAGTTAATGTCGACAATAAAGGAATTTACTTTTATGAATTAATCATTAGACAACAAGACAAATTAATCTCAGCTACAAATAAAATGTTGAAAATTGACTAGTGGTCTGTCAAGTTTATCTTGACAGACCACTTGAACGATCTACGAGAACAGATCTGCGGGGTTTTGAAACCTCACAGTATTGGAATCAGGGGAAATCAAAAATTGAATTAAAATCAAAATTAAAAAGTCGCCGCTGTTGGTCTCCGAACCAACAGCATGAGTATGTCTAAATCTGGTAGATCGGTGCTCTGCACCTCATTACGTGTTCCTATAAAAAAATCATAGTTTATTACTTCAATCATCACTCTGCGAGAATTTCTAGCTCGCGGCCAGGGTTACCTTTCCTTCCTTCATACATAAAGGTCAGAATATATCTTCTGAGGTGATTTTAATAAATCACTTCTCTATCTGATCCCCACGGTGCACAGCGGTGGATCAATTTTTATCACTCATGGCTTGAAGTCATCGGTGAATTCAAAATTGATTTTTTAACAAAAAACCCTGTGTATTATGTTTGACTTATTTGATTTTATCTACACGCTATGCATTGAAGATGGCGCTAAAGAACTCCTTCACCTTATCGAAATATGTTATCAATATATTATCGGAGATGATGGAGGCGGCATGTAATTAGATACTAAGCAACTCATTGATTTGAGTTGCTTAGTTTTTCGATCAACCAAAACCGGTCGATGATTGACACTCCAGAGTTTAAGAATGAGTTAGCCTTATTCTTGTTGACTAATAAATATTGAGTCGCGATAAGAAAGTTATGGTATGAGTCTGCTGCAGTGACCGCTATTTTTTTTCTATTTCGTTTAATGACCTCTTTTGCATTTCTGATATACCGTAAAAGGATATCTACTTCTTCATTAGTTTCATAGCAAGCTTTAATGAAGATTGATGTGGCAATAACTTTATTCAATGGATCTTTGAATAATATGGTAGTGTATAGCTTGACAACTTCTAGATATTGTGTTTCTGCAAAATTCACGAGCATTTTACTCATGACGATAAGCTCATCTCTAATGGCTCTATCTAAATAAGGACTGTTTAAACTGATGTATTCTAGTGCTAGTTGTGCTGTAGCATATCGTGTTAATATAATGACGTCTGATTTAAAACGGTTACCATTAATCCTGTGGTCTTCTAGAAAAACGCTTTGTTTCATTGACCATAGAATGAGTTCGATGACCTTATCTTTAGCCGCATGATTTCCAGATCTAAATTGATCAATGTAATATCTTCTAATTCTATAATAAATGGATAAAAGCATATCACTCGACATCTCAAGTGAGTCATCATATAAAATATCTAAAAGTGCCGTCGGTTCGATTTGAAATTCACTTTTTGCAAATGCATATTGCATGTCAATTGCTTTTTGCAATAGATGAGTGTCATGTGTAAAATAGCGTTCGAGTTCGGTTAATTCAGTTGTCCAGTTTTCACCATAAATGATTTGCCGATTAAGAATTTCAGCTGATGTATATTTAGTTATTGCTGAATGAAATCTTGTATAGGAGTTTATTAAATTCCGCACCACTATTTCTCCAGATGTTCTATCACTTTGGATAGGATTATTACTAAAAAATTGGAGATGATTGATCCGAATACTGTAATACCATTTCCAAAGATCTAAAATGTTTGCTTGGTCACTTTCTCTCTGGCTTTGACGTGCCACTTTGTTTGCCTCATGATACAAACCACGGTTATTTAAGACCTCAAATTTGATCATTCGAAGCAGATCTGGATGTGTATCAACGTGGGCATGAATCATTGACCTAATTACCTCTTGATTAAGAGAGGACATGATATTAAGAACATTCTTTTTTGACTTTTTTGGAAATAAGTCTTTGGATACAATTTGGATGTCATGACGGGCATGATCGAGGTTTAATTTGTTTTGTTCGATATAGACATAGAGACGATAGACATCTGAAGATTCACCACTTTGATGGGCAATTGACAGACGAATGCTCTTCCATTCTTTAGGATTTATAGTTTTAATACAATCAAAAAGCTTACTAGAGTACATAAAAATGTAAGGAAATTATTCAGATATTTAACTCTTAATATATTGATTAACAATAAGTTAATAAAATATGAGTTGTCAATAATTCTAGGAAATTACGAAAATGTGGATGTATTTATATAAAAGAAGCTCTTTAATTTCGATTCGATTCAAAAGAGAGTCACTGCATGATTTCAAATTGAAATGATCTTATGGCATGAGAAGTAACCCAAATCGGGAAGTAAACATTCGAATTGTCAGTAACTACTATTCTTTATTATAACACTTTCGTCATGAACCAAACTGCTACGGTCATCAAACCCTTAGTTAAACAATCGATTGATTGGATAGCCTCACTAAAAACCAATGAGCATCAAACACTCAAGCAAATTTATTCGACATATAGATCGAGTTGCGCAGCATTAATCACGAGAAAATATCAACTTACTGAGGATGAATCAAAAGAGATTTTTCAGCTTTCAGTCATCATTTTATACGACAATATTATGTCCTCAAAACTGGAAGAACTTCATTACGATTTGAAAAATTATATTTTAGGTATCGCTCATAATAAAGTCTATGAATTGTATAGAAGAAAGAAGAGAGAACAGAAATTAAAAAACGAAACACTGATACGTTGCTATTTACTTTCAGAATCCGAAGACTCCTCTGTATCAGAAGAATTAATTGCTAAACTTCAAAATGCGCTACAGAAAATCGGAGATCCATGTAGCCACATTCTTCAATTGTTTTATTACAAGAATTATTCACTTAGTGATATTACAACATTGCTTGATTATAAAAATGTGAACACAACTAAAAATTTAAAATACAAATGCATCAAACGGCTCCAAAAAGCAATTGCGTTTTCCTCTACTCATAAAAGCTAAAAAATTAATAAATATGTCAAATCATCTTGAACTATTCCATAAATACATGACTGATACAATCAGTACTGAAGAAGAGCGACAACTCATACAACAACTTAAAACGGATGCTGTCTTAGCAGAAGAATTTTCAATTTTGAAAGCGTTGAAAGTTGCAGTTCGACGTAATCTGCTAACGAGACATATGAACTATTTAAAGCACATTGAAAAGACATTGAGAGACACTGATCGACCTTTGCATTCAAAAGGTAAAATCATGGCTTTTCTAGTGTATTGTATGGGAAGTTGTGCATAAGCATCATTACAATAAAATATAATCTTAAATCCATCTTGTTGATGTCCAAATACGCTGCTGTTTTTCTGATAAGAATGTCCAGGCTAGGATCCGACTCTTTTTATGTCCTTGACCCATAGGAATAGTTTTCACACTTGTTGGATGTTTAGATTCCAGTGTTTTTGAAAGGCTGTCAAGATGTTCATGCTTAGAGACAAGCGTCGTAAACCAAAAGCAGGATGTAGAAAACAAGACACTCTCATTTATCATTTGAGTTATAAATTCTAATTCTCCACCTTCACACCAGAGCTCATGATTGTTTCCTCCGAAATTTAATACTGTATCATCGTCGGACTTATGGCCTAGATTTTTTAATTTTCTGTTTGCTGCTTGTGCTGCCTCTGCAGCCGAGCTGTGGAAAGGAGGATTGCACAGACAAAAATCAAAATAGTCTGAATCTCGTATTATCCCTTTAAAAATGTGTTCGCTATCGTCTTGATGTCTGAGCTCAATGCGCCCAGCAAGCGTAGCATTGGAAGAGACGATCTTATCTGCGGATTGTAGACCCTCACGGTCGATATCAGTCCCTACAAAAGACCATCCGTATTCTCGAGCTCCAATGATGGCATAGATACAATTAGCGCCAGTACCGACATCAAGACAGTTGATCTGAGACTTAGTAGTCGTGTTCTTTTGGCCATGATTTAGCTGAACAAGATCAGCAAGATGATGAATATAGTCAGCCCTACCTGGTATCGCTGGACATAGATAGCCATCAGGGATGTCCCAATATTCAAGACCATAATGGCTGAGGAGCAAAGCCTTGTTAAGTGCCTTAACGGCTGCTGGGTCAAAAAAATTAAGCGATGTATTTTGATAATCATTGATATGTAGATGCTTCGCTAACAGCGGATAAGATCTTATCAATCGATCAAAATCATAGCCCTGCCGATGTTTATTCCGAGGATGGAGCTCTGTTTTATCTATGGGTTTATTTGTTTTTTTCGTTGACATACTGGCAATCCTTGATACAATAGGGAGAGGCTGGTTTTCAATGCCCAAAGGTGGGTTTTATTATGGACTAGTGCTCTGTCAAGATATAACTGACTAGTGCTTTTGGCGTATTTTGCACATGCACGTCGTTACAGAACCGGCCTTGATAGCTAGGCTATCAGACCGAACCTGCGCCTAGTTCATGCACAAACTACCCTCAAATTCAACAAGTCAATATATACTTGACAGAGCACTAGGTCAAATTCGCTATGGATTGCAGGTGCAGAAAATCGTTACAGTTCTATTTTTGGTACTTCTATAGGATAATAGATTCGACTTATATAAGTTATTGGTAAAATCCTCGTTTACATACTTATCTTTACATTGGTATGAATCGCGAACTCGCATTATTAGAAAAGTTAGAAAAGGAACTGAATCTCAAAGAGCTTCAGATCAAGAGTTTATTGACAATCACTCAAGCGATTAATGAAAATGTCAAGGCGGAGGGCTTATTCAATATGTATAAGTCTTTTTTGAGTTGGGAGATGGGGATTAATAAGATGGGCTTGTTTATACCTGAAAATGATCAGTGGGAGTGTGCAGCTGAAATCAACTTAGACCCTAGCTTGTCATCTGAAATCATACCATTGCTGAAAGACTATAAGCGATTGCATACGGTCAAAGATGATGAGAATGAAGCTCTGAAGCAGTTTGATATTGTCATTCCGGTCTTTCATAAAAAAGAGCCAATTGCCTTTTCGGTTATTGGAGGTATTAAGGACAAGGAAGATCTCTATAATAAGATACAGTTCATTACGACGATCACCAACATCATAGCTGTTGCCATTGAAAACAAGCGCTTGTTTAATCAGCAGTTAGAACAGGAGAGCTTGCGTAAGGAAATGGAGGTAGCCAGCAACGTGCAAAAGATGCTGATCCCGGATACCTTGCCGACAACAGATCGCTATGAATTAAGTAGTATCTATAGACCTCACTCGAATGTAGGCGGTGATTACTTTGACTATATCAAATTTAGCGAGGATCGGTTTGCCTTTTGTGTAGCGGATATCTCTGGGAAGGGAGTTGCGGCAGCACTATTGATGGCTAACTTTCAAGCGATCATTCAAAGCTTGATTTATCAATACAGGGATTTGGAGACCTTTGTGTTTGCCCTGAACCAATCAGTCATTCGGATTACCAAAAGTGATAAGTTTATTACCTTCTTCGTAGCGGAAGTCGATTTAGAACAAAGGACCTTAAAATATATCAATGCTGGCCACTATCCGCCAGTTTTGAAGATGGGAAATGAACTCAAAGAATTAGATAAAGGTTGTACAGTGATCGGAGCATTTGATGATTTGCCAGAAATTGAGGAAGAAACCATTCAATTGACTGATGAATGTATGATCCTTGCTTTTACTGATGGTTTAGCTGAACTAAGAGATAAGGATGGTGTTTTCTTTGAAGCTGACCGCATCAAAGATTTCGTTGATAAACATGCAGCTAAATCAGCAAATGAATTTAATGATTGTCTCTTAAAAGAAATTAATAACTTTAAGGGCGAACAAGAATATTCAGATGATATTGCGATTATTACTTGTAAAATAAATAAATAACGGTCGATGGCGAACAGAGGAAGAAACAATAATGTATCCATAGCTCCAGCAATTGTATTTGCTATTCTTGGTATTGCATCTAATCAACCCTTCTTTTTCATCTTTGCTATGTTTTTCTTTTTTCGCTTTGTCACAGCCAATAAGGCCAAACAGCAGCAGAATCAAAGAGGTCGTCCTAGACAACAACAGCAAAGACGAGAAGAGCCTAGACGCAGATCTCAGCCTGAGCCCATTCCCAAAAGAGAATATCGAAATCGATCCAACCCCTTTAAGAAGACAGGTATTCAGAAGTATAAGGAATACGATATGGATGGCGCCATTGAAGATTTCGTGCAAGGCTTAGCGATTGATTCTAAAGATGTTGCCCTTCACTTTAATATTGCTGCGGCATATTCACTGACAGAGCAAAAAGACAAAGCATTTCACCATATCAGTGAGGCGGTTAAACATGGCTTTAAGGATTTTGAAAAAATAAATACTCATGATGATTTGGCCTTTGTGCGGATTCAGCCAGAGTTTGATGGTTTCAAAGAGAATGGTTATAAAATGGTGACTGAAAAAAGACAAATTCCAGTTCAAGAAGACGAAGTGACAGATGATGTTCTTCTATCGCAGTTGAATAAACTTGCAGAGATGAGGCGGAAGGGTTTATTATCAAATGATGAATTTGTTTTGGAGAAAGAAAAATTGCTACGGCAGTAGATTATGGTAGCCTTAAAAATCATATCCCATATATTATCTCCCTTGCGCACATCGGACACTGGAGAAGCGGCACTAACGATGATGAATGTGTATCACGTCAAACATTTGCCAATTGTCAATAACGAATCTTTTCTGGGCATCATTTCAGAAGATGATATTCTGGATAATGATATGAACGAACCAATTGGTTCATATAGACTTTCTTTGATTAATCCATTTGTGTATGAATCAGATCATCTCTTTGATGTGATGAAGAAAATAGCACAGCATAATTTAACAACGATCCCTGTTATTGATAACCAAGAAAATTATGTTGGCTTGATTACTCTAGAAGATGTAGTCAAGTTTTATGCAACCGGTTTTTCATTTAATGAGGCTGGCGGTATTATCGTTCTAGATGTACATCGCAATAATTACTCTATGGCAGAGATAGCTAGAATTGTAGAGTCAAGCAATGCACTTGTTATAAGTAGTTTTATTAGTTCGCAACATACCAGTGGAGAATTACTTGTGTCTCTAAAACTCAATACAAATGAACTCGCTGGGATTTTAAGTGCATTTGAGCGTTTTGATTATAAGGTGCATTCATTTTATTCTGAACGTGATGAATACGATAATTTAAAAGAACGCTATGATTCGTTGATGAAATATCTAAGCATTTGATGTTTCTGTTTCGTGCTTTTTGCACAATTTTCTTTCACATTTGCCTTACTTACTGTTGTCTTCTTCAAGCTCAAACCAATTACGCTATTATTCAATCCGTAGAGTTAGTTGGTAACAAACGAACCAAAGATGCTATAGTCATTAGGGAGTTAGATCTAGCCGTTGGAGATACACTTTACACCTCAGACATAACAGAGCAATTTCTTGAAAACGAAAAACGAATATTAAGTACTGGCTTATTTACAGACGTATCCATCAACTTAAAAAAGTGGGATGACCTTGCCAATGAATCTGTGATTGAGATCGTATTACAGGAGAATTGGTATATCTATCCTAATATTATATTTGAACTGGCGGACCGTAACTTTAATGTTTGGTGGAACGAACAAGGCAAATCTCTCGATCGTGTCAACTTTGGTTTTCGATTAAATCATATCAATGTCAGTGGCCGCAGAGATCGATTAAAATTAATTACGCAGTTTGGTTACACAAAAAAGTTCGAAATAGAATATAGTTATCCGTATTTAAATCAAGCGCAGACTCTAGGAATCGCCTCTAATATTACATACGCTGAAAATAAAGAAATCGGCTATGTTACAATTGGCAATAAAACTCTATTCCACCAAGAAGAAGACGAGCGTGTCTTGTTACGTCGATTCAGGATCAGTACCTGGTTAAATTATAGACCACAGTTATTTGGATACCATATTTTCAAATTAGAGTTTCATAGAAATAGTATTGATGATTTTGTAGCAACTGACTTGAATCCTGATTATTTTTTAAATAATGACTCTGCACTCCGTTTTTTCAAAGTCGAATATGACTACAGTTACGACCGCCGCGAATTCACTTTTTATCCTGAAGGTGGTTATTTACTTGGCTTGAATATTAAAAAAGAAGGACTTGGTATTTTTAAAGAATATAATAACCTGTTATTAGAATTTAGGGGAGAATACTATTTGCCATATAAATCAAAACTCATATTTGCCAATATTGCAAAAGTAAAAACTAACCTAATCAGAGACAAAGTTGCATTTGCAAACAATACGGGTCTTGGGTATAATGGTAATGTAGTAAGTGGCTATGAATTGTTTGTGCTTGATGGGACTGACTTTATATTGACTAAATCTTCATTGCGGTGGAAGCTTGTCGATAAGCTATTTAATTTAAATGAGTTTATGCCCCTTAGGCAATTTAAGTTGATGGATCTAAAAATATATCTAAGTTTTAATACTGACACTGGCTATGTCAATGAACCAACCTATCGAGAAACCAATGCGTTGAACAATAAATGGATTGTTGGCTATGGTCCTGGATTGGATATCATGTTATTTAACAACTACTTATTTTCATTTGAATACAGTTTTAATCAGTTAGGACAATCTGGATTGTTTATTAGTAATCGGGTTTCGTTTTAAAAACAAAATAGTTTAGTCAGCTTTTAATTTTCCTACAAGATCTACCGATTCGATTTTTTCACTGTTGTTCCTGATGGTACAAGAATAGGTGTTATAGGATTGCATTCAATGGGGCATAACTCAGGATCAACCATAAACATTGCTGGACATCCATTTTCCGGAGTAACCGCAATATTTACTGCGGCAGGATCTTCACCTAATGCAGCATCTGCGATACTCGGTGGGTCAAGAACATCGTTTGGACATGCTGGAGTCAGCGTATAGGTGCATGTATCATCATTCCGAACGACAGTTGGTGCTTGTGCAGGTGGATGTACGGTAACAGTAACAACTTGCTCACACATGAGTCCACAAAATATTGTGGTCATTGTAAGGTCAATATCAACTGAAGTACAAGCAGTGGCTCCAGCTAGTACTGGATCAAAGGTATAGATTTCATCACCTGAATTCGGTATTGCATCTGGATCAGTTGTCACTGCGCCAGTGCCCGTCCAAGTTACTGATGCTTGTGGAGCAGTATAGGTAAAGCTAACCCAAGCTAATTCATCCTGGGCATTGCCACCGATAGCGTCAATATATTGTGCTAAATTTCCAAGTATCACATCGCCTTCACAATCCACTAAATCAACATCACTACCATCCCAGCCATCGCCAAAATCATCCACAATAAAAACAGTATATGTTGCACCATCCATCAATGGGGCTGAAGAAATGCTATTACCAACAGCGGAAGGATTTCCCCAATTCCCAACTGTATTAATATTATTCGCCCCGGGTGTACTGCCTTCTATAGAAGCTTCAGAATCTGTGCCAAATAAACCTGTACCAGCAGGAGGTAAGCCAATCACAGAACCATCATCAAAGGTCCCTAGATAGAGTCCGATACCGTGCTCTCCATCAAAAGAGCCATCTACTGTTTGTACTGCATTGATAGGCCTATCTGGAATAGTTACAGTAGTAGTAGCCGGAGCATCTGTAGCACAAAACACATCGCCTGTAGCTATACCTGCCTGTGTATCAACACAGAGGCAAGAGCCATTATCTACAATAGCACAAGCATCAAAATTAGGATCTCCAATAAGCGTACAACCCATAATTGGTGTAGCATCGCAAGCAAAGGCAGGTAAGGTGATGACAAATTCTTCATTGCTGGTTTCGCATGAGTTTGTGACACTGACATCTGGTTCGACATCTAAATTTTCACCTCCATTTTGTATTAAAACACAACCATCTTGCGCAGCACAACCATTGACAGATCCATCTTCTGTAATGATTAGATTAAAAAATCCACCATTCCAATCATCACCAAAACTATCATAACCGGTAAATACGATCGTATTACCATCTGTCACACAATAAGGTCCCTCGATTGTCGGAGTAGGAGAAGAGGCATACGTACCTGAAGGCTGACATGCAATCACCGTTCCTGTAGTTTGATCTACTAATTCCCAACCGACTTCGACGCCAAAGCTTGGATGAAAGATTTCGAGGGTGATTTCAGTTTGTCCTGCGGGACATTGTGCAGCAGCATAAAAACTGCTCAACACGCAAAAAAAGAGAGTATATATTCGTTTCATATTATTGATTCACCAGTGAAAGCAATTGTTGGAAAGGGGTAAGCGTAAGCTTGATGCCGCAATATTCTAACAAGGTATATAGCTCTTGATCGTTAAATGGCTTTGTAAACTGTAGGTTAAGACGATTTGTTGTAGGATTCACTGAGGAGGTAAACCCTTCTTTATTGTTTACATTATTTTGATTGATTCGGCCGGCTACTGATTGACTTCGATCGATAATGTCTATGTCAACAATCACATTATTGACTTCTGAATTGATGACATTAATTTTTTCAACCAGTGCGATATCTTGTGATTGTGCTGTCAGATTAATGGCAAAAAGAATACATGCCAGAATGGCGCAGGAAGATGTAAATAAATCTTTATTCATAATTAATAATGTTAGGTGTACACTTGATAGATATGCCAGATTGAGAATATCAGAAGTGTATTGTCATCAAGGCACTATAAATATATTTGCAAGATCGAGAACTTGATTCTCATCAAAGTAGATATTAGAAAATAGAGCGGATTTGCAATTTCAAGTTAAGCAATATAGCATTATTCATTCTCCTTTTAAAATTAAGCCAGAGTTTTGTGATAAGCGATTAATTTCCTTTGGTTAGTGGCATTGATTGACCTACACTTTGTCCTAGTGTTACTTTTCTTTCTCCAACTCAACCTCTTTCTCTGTAATCCTTGTTTTTATCTTTTCCTTCAATTGTTTTAGTTGCTCTACTTTTGCTGTTAATGATTCTTGCTGGACTGTATCTTCTTCTGTAAGTATCTGTGCTTCTAGCTCAACTATTTTAGCATCAATCCCTTCAACATTTTCTTTTCTCTTTTCGATGGATTCAGCTTCTTCTGCTTTGTCAAACATCATATTCTCAGGCGAACCAGTTACATTGACTTGCTTTTCTAGCTTCTCGACTTCTTTTGCTTTAGGTTTTTTAGGGATGAACTCTATCTCATTCACTTGTCGCTGACCAACAAATGTTGGAGACATGATTTCGATACCTGCGTTATGGAGTTCATCCAATATCATGGCATTTAATTTTGACCGCCCTGTAAGAATGGTTTTGACATCTTTGAGTAAACCATGTACTTTGTAGACAACAGAAAAATCACCAAGCGATGTCACATAAACAAAAGGATCTGTTAAGCCCGCTGCTTTCGCTGCATCGAGTAAATGCTGCTCCACTTTTATACGCGACACATCATAGCCTAGCGATACTTCGCCAGTAATAAATGTACCAGAAGCGCGCGTCACGCGAACCGGATTATTAGCCAAAAATAAATTCGGGAGTGTTGTCAAATCCCGATTCTCCGTTTGTATTTCAGTATGAAAAAGACCTCTTTCTGATATCCTCCCAAAATGGTCTCCTACTGTGATGAAATCTCCTGGCTTAAAGTTATTAATGGCACGCATCATAATACCAGCTAAGCCATTACCAATAAAGGTAGCTGAACTCAAAGCAAACACGGCTGACACAACAATACCAATCAAACTCGTAATTTGCCCTTTGATGCTATCCTCCATCGGTATAGCGAGAATGATAGCAATGATCCCAATCAAACCAATGGTAAACAAAATAATGGATCTGATCACTGAGCTGTCATTCTTGCCCTGCGCCTGCCTATTCAGTACATAGCGAACACTGATATATAGTACAAAAAATATAATGGCTGTCACAATGAAGGAAAGCCAGTTGTCCAGAATTGATTCAAACATATCTCAGCTATTTAAAATATCCCAATTTTTAGTTATTGCGGGAGGTTACTTTAAGTCTTAATTTTGCATCTATAGTTAAGAACAGTAGTTTTTTCATGCACGTAAAGCCTGGCATTATTTGTCAGGCTTTATTCATTAACCCAAGCCTTAAATTCTTCGAGAATATTACGATCTGGTTCATCTGACAGATAGACTAATTCTCCCTTTTTACTAATGATCTCATATACAGGTATGCTATACAAAGAATACAATTCCTGTAGTGCATCAAGCTCTTTCCCGCGCACATGTACACCATCAATCGTATGCCTAGTCAGTGCACTTTCCCACTTCTCTTTTGATTTGTCGATGTTGACATTCAGTAAGACCACGCCCATCTCAGCTAGCTCATCCCGCATCGCCTTATATTTTTTAAAATTGACCAAACACGGTTTACACCAGCTCGCCCAAAAACTGACATACACAACTTGATTTTGGTAATCAGATAATTGCGCAACCTGGCCGTCTAATGTGGTATACTGAAAATCAGGAGCCACCTGTCCGAATGAACGAAGTGAACAATACAAGAATAGTAACAAGTATAAATATCGCCGACCCATACCAAAACTAACGCTACAACAACGCAAAGAATTCAAAAAAATATTAAGAAGATGTAGTCTGTGGTGTCTTTATGCTACATTCCTGTTGGAATAGACCACACCATAAGTCAGTGCCATCGCAAACCATACCGTTCAATAATTAAGCCTCGCAATCTTTTTACTTTTGGCCTATTGGGTCTCTCTCTAAGAACTCATCATACAATAAAGTATGTCGACTTTCCAAAGGCACCTTCCAACCACCAATAAATAAATGCAGAATATCAGTCTTCGTCTCAAACGGATCGCCATCAGAAACAAAAAGATTCGCGTGCTTACCCACATCCAAACTGCCGAGCTGATCGGCAACTCCAAACATTTCTGCTGGACTGAGTGTAATGGCTCTAAGTGCTTCATCTACACCCATCCCATAGGTCGCAGCAAAGCCTGCTTCATAGGGTAGGTTACGCACATTTTCATAAGAATCTGTTCGCAGTGCAACCTTGACTCCAGCCTTTTGCATCTTCCCTGCATTTGCATAGGCGATATCATACCTGTCAGATTCTCTGGCAGGAATATCCATCACAGGCCCAACAATGACTGGAATACCTGCTGCTGCAATTTGATCAGCCACTCTAAAGCCTTCCTTGACACCAGTCAGAATAGCATTTAATTTGTTCTCTGTGATCCACTTTATAGCGGATTCAATATCAGATTTTTTATTGACCTCAACCATTAAGTGTCGATTGCCTCGCGCTACCTCAAGCATCGCATCCATCGCAGGATTATAATCATCACGTGACTTATTAAGAGCCATTGTGGCTGAATCAATCTTGGTATATAGCTTGATTTTACTCCAGGTTTCGTCTAGTTTTTTGATCGCCTTCTCTGCATCTTTTTTGATGTCTTCTTCACTCCGTCGGTCTCTCCACCCACGCTTTCCAGTGCTTGGAAAATTCATGATGACAGCTTTGTAGCCGGCAAACATCTGGTCGGGTGTATAGCCGTGTAGATTAATCAGCGCTGCCGTTCCAGGAAATGTCCCACCTGATGGTTTGGTGATAGCAGATGTGATACCATTCACGCGAGTCACAGGGATAGCGACACCATTTGGATTAACCGCTGTTAACGCCTCCATATGTGGAATAAAATCTCCGATTTCGCTATGATCAGATGTCAAGCTCACAGAACCCACCTCACGTAAGCCCAATTGAGTGCCACTATCAATGAATCCAGGATATACAAATTGATCACGGCAATCCACTACAGTGGTTCCTTCCGGCGCAGCCAATGATTCTCCAATGGCGGCAATCTTGCCATCCTCAACCAATAAGTCAGACACAAATGTGCCATTAGATACGGTGACTAATGTGCCATTTTTGAGTAAAAATGAGCCGTTCTTTGATTTAACAATGCGTTGCCCTTGCATGCTTACACTTCCCAATCCAAAAGCTAAGGCTAAACCGATAATTATAATTGTACGTAACATAATGTCTAATTAATGGTGAGAGAATAATGATTCAAAAGCACCTTCCATACATCTGTGATGATCATGTGCGTCGATCTCATGAAAAGCTGGGATTGTCTCATCTGGATTCAGATCCATACGCATATCCGCAGGATCTTCATTGATGTCAAATCGGACCAAGCCGTCTACAATCGTATACTGTGGCACAGCATAAATGGAGAGCGGATGATTTTTGAAAACAGCTACATCGCCATCTTTACCGACTTCCAAAGAACCGACTCGATCTTCAATGCCGAGTTGTATGGCAGGATGCAAAGTGATTAATTTCAGCGCTTCATTATCCGTTAAGTCACCATACTTTTGTGTCTTACCAGCTTCGTGATAGAGATGACGTATCAACTCACCTGAATCCGAATTAATAGACGTGATGACATTGTTTCTTGTTAGTATTGCGGCATTATATGCTGTCGAATAATAGACTTCAAATTTATAAGCCCACCAATCAGCAAAGACCGATGCGTGAGCACCAAAGGCAGCCAATTCAGGAGCAACCTTAAAGCCTTCATTGACGTGTTGAAAACAAATCTTGTTGACGCCATAATCTTCTAAGACATTCATCAGCATCAAGATTTCATCTGCTCGATAAGAATGGCAATGTATGATAATATCGCCATTTAAAATATCAACTAAAGCTTGCTTGCGCAAATCATAAGCAGGGGCAACATTAGCGCCTCCTGAAGAATATTTTTTCCAGGCTTTTTGATATTCTAGGGCCTCCGAAAAGCCTTTTCTGAAGACTTGCTCGATACCCATTCGCGATTTTGGTTGGATGCCGTTACCTTCACCATGGACACGCATTGGATTTTCGCCTAATGCAAATTTAATCGTTCGGGGAGCGCCTTGCATTTTGAAGGCCTCAGGATCTTCTTCGCCGAAATGGTGTTTCATTGTTTCACATTGTCCTCCGATGGCATTCGCTGAGCCGTGCATAGCATGTGAGACTGTCACACCTCCAGCTAAAGCCCGATATAGAGAGACTGCGTAGGGATTAATCACATCGCCGACAAAGACTTCTGCTGTTATGGGAGCAGTCGGTTCATTGACCACATCGATTCCAGCATGTGAATGTGCATCGATAATGCCAGGCATGACATACATGCCGTCCGCATCTATCACTTTGACTTGATCACCTGCGCTGAGGCCTTCACCAATTGATTTTATTTTTCCATTTTTGATTAAGACATCAGTGTTTTCCTTTATACCGTCTGTAATGGTTATGACGGTTCCGTTTTTTATTAAAACATCACCTTGTAGTGATTGAGCTGTAAGTGAGCCAACCAACAATAAAGTCGTGAGTATGCTTAAGATTTTCATGTTAATCATTTTAAGGGTTAGAAACTTTTGAGCCAGACACTTCTGCTGTCATCATACCATTGGCAATATCAACAGAGCCTTCAAATTCGTCTCCTTCGACGACCGCCGAGATAACAACGGGAGCAGAACTGCCATTAACATCACTCGTCATTTTGAGGGTCACCGAAGAACCGTCTACTTCTATTGAATCAAATGTCTCTTCTTCGTCATCCATGTCTGTTGTCATGGTTCCTGTATATCCATCATCTGTTTTCTCTATTTCCATAGTGCCACTTATTTGCATGCCTTGCGCATCAATACTCAAGGACCAGGTTCCAGATAAATCAATCACAGCATCTTTGTCTCCCTCTTTTTTATCTTTCTTCTTCTTGACTTCTTGTTTATACTTTTTACCATCGACAAAGACATATTTTATGTTTGCCTTCTCTTTAAAGTATGTGGTATCAGTTACAATAAGATTTGCCATTTTGCCTCGTTCAATAGTGCCTGCCATCGCACTGATGCCTAATAGCTTTGCAGGGCTCGTGGTAAGGGATGCCAAGGCAGCATCTTCACTTAATCCAGCTTCAATCATGCGTCTTAGATTAGCTCTGATATCACTAGTCTTTACATCTTTGATTGACATCGAAAAGGCAACATTAGCGTCTTCTAGGAGCGCAGCTTGGGACACGTAGGCTAGCTTAGCTTGCTTTGCACGTTCCATCAATTGTTTCATTTCAGTATCTGCCTCTTCGTCTTTAACTTTCTTCTTTTTGTCTTCTTTTGCTTTCTTTGGTAAACCCAAAGAGATCACCATTGGAATGTTCTTAGATTTTATCTTATCCTTCAACTTAAATCCTTGCTTCACATCTGTAAGTACCATGTTGAAGCCAAGTTCGTTTTGAAGAGCCATGCTTCGACTGATATCTAGTGTCTTAGGTGCATGAAAAAAGACAGGGATTGATTTATTCGTTACGGAGTATAAAGCTTTAATCGAGCTATCAAAACTAGGTCGTTTCATACCAGAAGGTGCAGACTTATACTTTTTCTCATGGTCAGTGGCTAGCTCTGCTTGCTTATAGAGCTCTCTCCACTTAGACATGACGGCTATTGATGTTGCAGGATAGACTCTTGTTTTTGAGGGTAATAAGGAACCATACAAAGACATGTTTTCTGCTAAGACCATGTCTTCTACAGTATTACCTGATAGGATAATGAGTGATCCTTTTCCAGACATCATTCGCCCATTAGGCACCACGTGAGCAATTGAAAAGCCCTCTTTACGAAGCGCACTAATAGAGCCATCACTTGGCTTAAGTAAATCTCTGATAGATTGCTCAGGAGTAATACCAGCTACATCATTTGGTGGGTCATGTTTCTTAACATTTGAGTTAGAGTTGCCCCCTTTTTTATCATCTGCTTTTGGCAGTCCTGCATGCGAGAGAGCTGCAACAAAACCGGCATAGACAAATAGGCTATCCGCAGCAATGACCTCTGCATCAAAAGGAATTTGCAGGTTTTTTCCGACATTTTCGATTAGACCATCTCTAATGATAATTGTCGCTCCTTCCAACATTTGGCCTGGTTTCACAACGACATTCGCATTTGTTATGGCGTAAGTCGACGTGACATCAGGCACATCTGATTGTGCTGGCATGAGCGTAACTAAACATATGAGAAAGCCAAGAGCTAAGATTTTTTTAATCATGATTCTTTTTTAGTCTTTAATAAACAGCTTCTACAATTTTTCTGGTCGTTTCAACATCTCCCATTGTATAATAATGGAGAGAGGGGACACCTCTTGCCTTGAGTTCTTTTGACTGTTGTATACACCACTCAGTACCAACTTGAAGGATAGCCTCTGGTCCTTTTGCTTTGTACATTGCCTTGACTAGAGCTTCCGGAAAATTGATAAAGAATTTTCTAGGGATCGTGGTGAGTTGATATCTTTTTGTCAAAGGTTTTAGACCTGGCACAATAGGTACATCGATACCTGCGGCTCGACAAGCATCGACGAAAGCGAAAAATTTATCATTGTCAAAAAACATCTGCGTGACAATATAATCTGCACCTGCTTCAACTTTTTTCTTAAGCCAGTAAATATCACTTTCTAAGTTCGGTGCCTCAAAATGCTTTTCTGGATATCCCGCAATGCCAATGCAAAAATCTGTCTTCGCTCCATCATCAATAGCTGAATCAACATACTTTCCTTCATTCATTCCTTGGATTTGTTTAACCAGATCATAGGCAAATTTGTGGCCACCTGGTTCAGGAATAAATTTGTCTTCTAAATGTCTAGCATCGCCTCTCAGTGCTAATACATTATTGATGTTCAAAAAATTCAAGTCAATTAATGCATTCTCTGTTTCATCAACAGTAAAGCCACCACAGATTAAGTGCGGCACAGCATCTACACCATAGCGATGCATAATCGACGCACAGATACCGACTGTACCAGGACGTTTTCGAATGGCGACCTTCTCATAATAGCCGCTCTCTTTTACATTATAGATATAGTCCTCTCGATGATAGGTGACATCAATAAAAGGAGGCTTAAATTCCATTAACGGGTCAAGAATGTCAAAAATCTGTCCCATTGTCCCACCTTTTACTGGCGGCAGAATCTCAAATGATACAAATGTTTCTCCTTGATTATTCTTAAAATAGTCTGTTACTTTCACAGCTTGTATTTGCGTTTTATAATAATAAATCTTCGTGACTAATTAGAATGTGCATATGATGTGTAGATATTGCAAATTCCACTCCAATAACTGTATGAAGTGATTTAAATCAATTCAAAGCAAAGATGTACCATTTCGACTTAAAATCTACTTCTTACTCATTTAAATCATACCAAACGTGATTTGGTTTACTTGTCCAAGGGTTATTTTTAGTCCGAAACCGAAATGGCCAATTTGAACATTCTTCGGCGGTTGCCATCCCGACGCGTGGCCCTGTTATGATATCTAAGTCTGTATACGTCTGATAATCTTCGATCCATAAGCCAGACCTACGGTTCAATAGGTTGAGGTATCATGAGCTTTAGTGATGAAAAGAGAAGAAAAAAAACTTGAAGTATTGCAGAAGGTACACTACCTGAAACACATAAGACACATTAGACCTGTGGTACTTGGACAAGACACATAAGAATAAAACTATGTGCTCTATCATCCTATGTGGTTCAAAAGAAATCTATGTGCCCTATCATATCTGAATACTCTGAACGTGAGTGTTTACTTCGACTTAATAAATGGAAAGAATAAAGACTTTTTATTGAAAAGCCTGTTTTATCATCTAGGTTAATGTTTGCTTAAATCCTTAGAATTATCACATTTTAGTGCCGAATTAAGGTTATTTGTATAATGAGGTTGCTCTATATATTTTTGATTACAATCACATCACTTGCTATTTCGTTTGGGCAAGATGACTTTATCTATGAAGACGAGATCTATTTAGAATACATCAAAAGCGTCAAGTTTCATCATTCTGGTTTATTTACATCGATGCCAATTATCGATTTAGGAACCTCAGGTAGCTTGATGTTGAGTTTTGACGACCTAGAAGCTGGAGATAAAGACTTTACCTATGAGCTTATCCATTGTGATAAAAACTGGCAGCCATCTGATCTTGATGAATATGATTTTATTGAGGGATTTAATGGAGAAGAAATTAATGAAGTCAATTACTCGGTAGGCACATTTATAAATTACACTCATTACGAATTGGTCTTACCTAATGATGATATCTCTTGGACCATTTCTGGAAATTACTTGTTGGTGGTCTACGAAGACGAATACGATAAAGTGCCAGCCATTACGCGACGATTTATGGTGGTAGAGCCATTGGTGACAATTTTAGCGCAAGTTGATCAACCAATGAATGTATCTAAATTTAGGACGCATCATGAAATCGATTTTAGTATCAATTTTAAAGACTTTAGGATTATCAATCCTATGAATGAGATACAAGTCGCACTGCTACAAAACAATCGCTGGGACAATGCCTTGACAGGGATTAAACCCAGATTTGTCAGAGGCGAAAACATTGACTTTAATTTTGTTGACCAACATAATTTTCCTGCTGGAAAAGAATTCAGAGGAGTGGATTTGAGAAGTACTAAATATAGAGGCAATGGTGTTCATTCGATAGATAGAAATGCCTACGGGATTGATATGCTTGTCAATTTAGATCAGAATCGATATTGGGAAAATTATCATACCTATGACGATATTAATGGCCAATATGTGATTGAGTCTGCAGACGATAGGAATAGTGAACTTCAGTCTGAATACATGAATGTCTTTTTCAATTTGAATTTAGACGAACCAGTACTAGAGGGCGACGTATACGTGATAGGCTCTTTTACGGATTGGCAATTTAGAGAAGAGAATAGAATGGAATATGATTCTTTTCGAAAGATGTATTCCAAGTCGATCGAGCTGAAGCAGGGTTATTATGACTATTTGTATGCCATTAAAAAAGGAGACGAAGTTGACTATTCTGCCTTGGAAGGCAATTGGTTTGAAACAGAAAGTGAATATACAGTCTTAGCCTATTATTCAGAATTCGGCTCGCGCTATGATCGATTGATTGGTCTTGCTAATTTGAATTCTGTACGGTGATCCGTGTAAGATTTTAATGCAACCCGCGACTATTTTGTACCGACGGTAGTTCAATTTTTATTGACCACCACAACCATCAATAAATGCATGGAAAATTGCACCAGATACTATTTCGAAAACAGGGTCTAGAATAATAGCCTGCTTCGAATCGTAAATTACATCAGAATTATTATTGATGTTTTGTACCGACCGAATGATGCCATCTGTTTCAAATTTCTCATCCACAGTTTGTATTCCCATTAATGTATTTGCATTGTCAAAGTTTTGATAACATCCTATATCAATCGTATAGTCTTCAACTTCACCAAAGTAGTTTTGGCATGGTTCAGCAGTGTTTGGATCTGCATATATCACCCTCACCCTCATCGTAGTTATACCAGAAGATAGCATTGGTATACTGAAGTTACCGATACTCTCATGTATGGATCTATTTATCGGTGACATTGGGATTAGGTCTGTAGCGTCAAAAACGCCATTTCTATCAAAATCAATCCAGGCATAGACCTCATCCAAGGGAAATGAATAATTGAGTGAAACAGTCAGTGTGTGATTGATCCCTTTATCTAATGTCGTTCTATAGATTTTGAAATCACTATAAGAGGTTTTGGTTGAACTATGATCTAGTGTATTCAGTCTTACTCTATTAATCCAGTCAGCTCCTGTACCTGCTGATCCCATGGCGTTACAGTAACTTAGGTTTGAAATGCCGCCTTCGCAAAGACAGGCCATGGAATATGTTTCTCCACTTGTGTCGGGATTCCCATCTTCACAGGCTTGACCAATGAGGGTGTCATCAAGGTTTGGACATGTATCAAATAGATCACATATCCCATCATTATCGGCGTCAGGATCTGTGGGCATGCAAGATTCGATCTCGATGTCAGCTTCAAAAATACCTCGTCCATGAGTACCTACTCTGATTTTTTGAATACTATACTGTATCTCGATATCTTCTACTCTTGTATTTGGTAAGTCACCATATTCTAACCAGTCATTCGTATTCACATCTCTGTAAAAAACACCAACATCTGTTCCTACAAAAATGCCTTCTGGGACATCCTGATATAATTCAATAGCTCCTATAGACACATTGGGCAAAGTGCCACTTATATTAATCCAACTATCACCAGCATCAAGCGATCGATAGACCTTACTGCCTTGCGAATAGCCTGGTACAGAAATATATAGAGTATTCATATCTAAAGGATCAACCTCAATATCAGAAATCAAACCACCTGAAGGCATTGATTTCGTTACCCAAGTATTTCCTGAGATCTCTTTTACAAAGAGTTGATTACTGTTTGTTGCATAGATTCGATCTGGATTACTTTTCGAAATGGCAATCTCCTCTAGGTTTGAACCAGCAAGGTTTGAACTAATAATTGACCATGTTTCACCTTTATCTAAAGATTCGTAAACCTGAGTATAGCCTGCAATTATTCTTGATGGATTCGTTTCATCTAATCTAAAAGGTGTTTCCCATGCACCATTCCCATTTTGACCTGGTGGAGAAATCTGAGTATTTGTACCATTGACCCACCTTCTCAGAGCGCCCTGTTGATAAGCCCAATATCTCGTGTTGGCGTCAGTTGGGTCAATTTCTTGATTCATGCCATCTCCGGTAGAAGCATAATCGTCCCAGACACCATCGGCTTCTCGAAACATATTACCATTGTCTTGAGATCCTCCTCCTATTATGACTGGGTCAGTTTGTGCTGTTGCAATATCATAGTATTGAGTAATTTTTAATCCATTTGATAAATTTTCAAAGGTTTTCGATGATATAGAATACCTATATAATCCTCCATCATTACAGTAATATGCCTTATCGTTTTCTAAGGGATTTATGTACATATTTCGTTGATCAACATGAACTTCCGGTAGATTATTATTGCCAAGCCAATTCATCGTTTTTGTAAAATTTATTCCATTATTATCCGACTGATAGGTTTCAAAATTACCACTAACGATGATGTCTGCATTTAGCGGAGAAAGGACGAATACTTCATTGTTCTCCGCAAAATTACTCGTCTCAGTAAACGTTTGCCCCTCATCATATGACTTATGTAAGGTCGAAGAATGACGAGCATACACTCGACCTGGACTTGCTAGACTAATGCCTAGAAAAACAGGGTTTGAGCCTAGAGTTGCAGTTGTATTAAATGAGGAACCTCCGTCCACACTTTTCAAAAACTGACCATTTAGTGATCCGGCATATATAATGTTGTTATTCGAGGGGTGTGGTTTGACATCAAAGCATCCTTGAGAAATAACTTTTGTATGAGTTGAGAATCCATCATCAGTTTTAAACAAACCATCTGCCGTTGCTACGAATAATGTGTTAGGATTATCGATTGATGCCTGGAGCCAGTAGATTCTAATATTATCTGTAAATGAAAAACTTAAAGAAGTGGGATTCCATGTCAGACCTCCATCTGTGGATTTGTAAATACCGATTCCAGGTGGACCATACCAAACGTGGTCGCTTATTGCAATATAAATTGTTTGAGGATTTTGCTGATCTACAACAATTGAGCTGACAGCCATAAACGGTAATTCATCTCCTAATGGTGTATAACTTTGCCCGCCATCTATCGTTTTCCATATGCCCCCAATAGCTGCCCCCACATAAAAAATATTGGGATCAGTTGGATGAAATGCCATGGAAGTTGTTCGACCTAAACCTATCTGACCCACTATGTAATCACTATATGAAATATTGGTCCAAGGAATACTACTGTACACACTTAAAGACTGGTTTTTATGTATTGAGGCTTTGGCTAATTCCGCTGGTATATTCCCAAGATGAGTCTTCTTTTCATTTAAATGATTCTGCCAAAATCTCTTCCATCTCATATATTTTACAAAATCACCATCTCTAAATTCACCAGAACTTAATTGAGACCTTGAAAGCGTAGGATATTTATTTGTAAAGTAGTCTTCTGCTAATTTTACCGTCTCTTCATACTCGACAGCATTGCTTAATAGTTCTCTTATATTTTGTTGCGCTAGACTAACATGACTTGACAACAGAATCAAGAAGAATAGAAACGATTTCAAAACATCAGAGGTATAACACATATAATAATTGAGCTTATTAATTTAATAAGGAATATACAAGTGCAAATCTACTTCTGTTGTTGAATCACTTTGCACAACAAAGTTATTGTTTTTGGTTTAACAATGCATGAACTTCTGCTAATGCATTAGTAGTTTGTCAATTTTATCTTGACGAGTTGAATTTGATAGTATTTTGTTCATCAACTAGGCGCAGGTTCGGTCTGATAACCTTAGCTATCAAGGCCGGTTCTGTAACGACGTGCATGTGCAAAATACGCCAAATGCACTAGTCAAGTTTATCTTGACAGACCACTAGAATAACTTGGCATGTGTGTAAAGGAGGAATCAAAGCAAACACCCTGAATACCAGACATAAGTCATCGTGACAAAAGCAACGGCATTACTAGCAAAGCCAAAAAACTTCATCTGGCCTAATGTATATTGATTGGTTTTATAGATCAGGAATAGATCAGCAATGAACCAACATAAGCCTAGACCTAACATCCCTCCAAATATGTAGGCCTTAAAATAGAAGATGAGGATAGCGACTTCTACGGTCACTATGCCTATAATGAGCAATTTGGTTTTGCGCATACCAATGACTGTCGCAGTGGTCCGTCTACCTGAGGCAATATCTGGCTCAATATCCATAACCTCTCCAATGAGATGTGATTGAAATGCAAAAAGTAAAAGATAACAATAGGTCATGGGCTGAATACTGGCAGTATCATTCAACAGAACACTAAGTGGAACGACAAGCAAATACCCAATCTGACAAAGCAACTCAAACGGTGGCCGACTTCGAAGTCCCTTGATAGGAAGATTATAGGCCCAATTGATTCCAATCAAACCCAACAAGAGCAAAAACATAGGCAGGCGATCGAGGTATAAGAACATGGGTAAGAATACGATCTGCACCAATACAATGGGTAACCATAATTTTGCCAATTGGACCTCCGTACCACGGGCTCCAAAGAGGAAACTATCTTTTCTTGGATTTTTGGCATCAATCTCTCTGTCTACGATATCATTCCAGCCATAAACAAGAAGATTTAATGGGAACGTGCAGTAGACAAAACCAAGCCAAAAGATGGGATCTGACCATATAGCTGTCATGCCGCCTGTTGGTAGTAGATACAGCCAAAGTGTAGCGAACCATAATCCAGGTCTCGAAACTTTTAAGTAAAAAAGAATTTGCTTCACTTGTTATCTTTATCTGACAAGTAAAAATGGACTTTAAAACGTAGAATTTCGTCACTCTGTTGCAACTAAAATCAGTTTTACCTCGTCTATAACATTGAATAATAGTATGTTAATCGAATACTCATTGGTTTTCATAGAATTATAATCTACAGAAAGAATACATTAGCTATCATTGCAATGAAAATTTTAAGCATGCGACAAACAATCTGGACATTTTGCCTCATTTTATCATGTTGTCTTACTTCTCAAGCTCAAGAAGTATGGAATTTGGAAAAGTGCGTACGATACGCATGGTCAAACTCCTTAGGTCTCACACAGGCTCAATATAATGAACAACTTGAAGGGATAAATGTGACCCAAGCCCGCCATGCGCGAAACCCAAGCGTCAACGGTTCAGGAGGCCTCAACTGGAATTTTGGACGATCATTGGATCCGACTACGGATGCGTTTACGACTCAAACATTCTTCTCCAATCAATATTCAGTAAATGCAGGGATGACGTTGTTCAATGGATTTAGAATCAAGAACCAATTGAAACAATCAGGTCTCGATCTGGATGCCGCTCAAAAAGATACAGAACAACTTAAACAGGATATTGCTCTTGATGTTGCCAGTGCATATTTAAATGCCCTATTTGCTCAAGAAAGTATGAACACTGCTCAATACGCTCTAGATCTAAGCACTGAACAGTTAAATCAAATCGATAAACTCATCGCTGCAGGATCAAGGCCTCGTAACGAAAGATTGGAATTACTAGCCCAAATAGCGACTAACGAACAAGAGTTGATCAACATGAGTAATACCGAAACGATTGCTCTGCTCACACTCAAGCAACTCATGAACTATGATGTCGAGACAGACATTGTGTTAGAAGTACCTGATGAAAATGCAGTCACCGTTTTCAGCGATCCCGCTTTATTGACATTTAAAGACGTCTATAAAAAAGCAATCGAAAATCAACCCAATATAGAAGCTGGAAAAATTAGATTAAGCAGTGCTGAAATGGGTGTAAAAATAGCAGAATCTGGACTATACCCATCTGTTTCTGCTGGTGTAGGGGTATCTTCAAATTACTCTAATCAAGGACGTCGAATCGATGGCTTTAACGAAGTGGTCAATGACACTAGAGTTATTTTTAACGGACAAGATGCAGTTGTTGGATTTCCTTCTACTGTTCCCCTCACGTCTAAAAACCCTTATTTTAACCAGCTTGACGAAAATTTAGGCTATGGATTTGGGGTCAGCTTAAACGTTCCGATCTACAACAACTATCAAACTAAAGCTCAAATCGAACGAGCTAAACTGAATGTTTTGAATACTCAAAATCAAAATGAACAGCTCAATCAGCGCTTACGAGCATCAGTCCAACAAGCATTGGCAGATGCACAAACAGCCAAAGTGGCCTATGAAGCCTCGCAAAAAAGTGTAGAAGCGCAAGAAGCTGCCTTCCAAAATGCTGAAAAACGCTTTGATTTGGGTGCAATTAACACCTATGACTACATTTCTGCTAAAAATCAATTCGACAGTTCTCAGGTTAGAGCCATCATCGCTAAATATGATTATATATTTAAAACGAAAATATTAGACTTCTATCTCGGGAGACCGTTAACTTTGTAGGAACTTCAATAAGTTGATGTACCTATGACTAAACGTAAACGAAAATCAAGACGGTGGTTACTGCTCATATTATTGCTATTGTTTTTGGCGGCTCTTGCTTTTGCTTATTTTAAAAATAAAAATAAGCCAAAAGGAGAAGAAGTCACCATAGAAGAAGTCTCCAAACGCACCATCAAAGAAACAGTCTCTGCAAGTGGAAGAATTTTCCCAGAAGTAGAGGTTAAGATTAGTTCTGATGTATCAGGCGAAATTGTAAAGCTATTAGTTGAAGAAGGGGATTCTGTTGTGATGGGTCAGATACTAGCCAAGATTGACCCGGAAGCCTATGTGTCAGCGGTCGAACGAGGGAGAGCATCTCTTGACAATCAAAAAGCCCAGGTTGCGATTTCCAGATCTCAAAAGCAAAATAATATTGCTCAGAAAGAACAAATTATAGCGAGTCTAGAAAATGCTACACAGGTCCATGCCCGAAATACAAAACTAAAAGATGATGGTGTGATCTCTGAAGTTGAGTTTCAACAATCACTCTCTAATCTACGTGCCCTAGAAGCCAATATCAAAGCTGCAGAAGCAGGCATCGCCTCTTCAGAAGAAAGCATTAACGCAGCACAGTTTCAAGTCAAGAGTTCAGAAGCGTCCTTAAAAGAATTGACAACAAATCTAAATCGAACGACAATCAGAGCGCCACAAAGCGGGATCATCTCAAGCCTGTCAGTCGAACAAGGAGAACGTGTCGTCGGGACGATTCAAATGACAGGTACAGAAATGATGCGTATCGCTAACTTGAATACGATGGAAGTGCAAGTAGAAGTGAGTGAAAATGACATCCTAAAAGTCTCAGTCGGCGATTCAGTTAATGTTGAAGTCGACGCTTATGTCGATAAAATCTTTAAAGGAGTAGTCTCCGAAATAGCAAACTCAGCAGCGAATACCAATACGGCAGGAACCACATCATTAAATACGGATCAAGTCACCAATTTTATTGTGAAAGCAAGAATTGATAGAGATTCATATGCGAGTATGTCGGGACCTAATTCTAAATATCCATTTAGGCCAGGGATGTCAGCATCTGTAGATATTTTCACAAATTCTGCTAATGATGTTCTTAGTATTCCGATACAATCAGTCACAGTGAGAGAGGATGATGATAAGAAAATTCAGGAAGTGGTATTTGTCTACGAGGCAGATACTGCTAGAATGATTCCTGTCTCTACAGGCATTCAGGATGATGATTATATAGAAGTGTTGTCAGGTCTTGATCTTGGTCAGGAGATCGTCTCAGGCCCGTATACTGCTATTTCTAAAACCATAGAAGAGGGGACAGAGTTAAGGCAGAAGGAGGAAGAGGACAAGAACAAGAAGGATTCATCAAAATCCTAGCTAGATTGACAGATAAGGCGATTATTACGTTTGTAAAAAACCCTGTTGCAGGGAAAGTTAAGACAAGGCTTGCCAAGACGATTGGCGATGCTAAGGCCTTAGAGATGTACCTCGCACTTTGTAAGTATACAAGAGAGACAATGTTGACAGTTGACTGTAGTCGGTACGTCTATTATGATCAGGCTATCATCCAGAAAGACGAATGGAAGACATCAGAATTTGAAAAACAAGTCCAGCATCCAGGCAACTTAGGTGACCGAATTTTACATGCTTTTGAAGACGTATTAAAGCATCATTCCAAAGTGTTGATTATCGGTAGTGATTGTCCTCAAATAAAACAAGATCATATTGACTTAGCTTTTGATAGTTTGGATGAAACTGATCTTGTGATTGGCCCTACACTAGATGGCGGGTATTATCTTTTGGGCCTAAAGCAGAGTCATCCTGCATTGTTTACAGCTATGCCATGGAGTACGGCACAAGTGTATGGGACAACCTTGGAGCGCATTTTTGAAAACGACTTATCGATTACAGAATTGGAAAAACTATCTGATGTAGATGTGGAGGATGATTTGAAATATGTGGAGTGGTTGTGAGGGTTTTGCTATTGTTTAGCAGAACAAAAAAGTAAAGGAAACCACCTCGATCCCGCATGAGATGCGTGACCACTCCTCCGCCAGCTGGCGGAGGAATGGCAGCCGACAACTGGCGGATGACGAGGTGGTTTCTTATAATTGTAGCCTGTTATTATTTATTTATATATATTATTTGCACTATGATAAAACACATCATATTCGATTTTGGAGGTGTCCTGATGGATTTAAACTATCGCTTGACGGTCCGTGCTTTGGCGGATTTGTTGGCTGTAGATTTTAAGGATAAAGAGTATATGAATTGGTTTTTGGAGATATTCAAGCGCTACGAAAAAGATGGCATTTCTAGTCAGGACTTTATCAAGGCTTTGCAATCAAACTCCAATAAACTTGCTACAGATGAATCCATCATTGAAGCTTGGAATGCGATGCTGATCGGATTGCGCCGCGAACGCTTTGAGATGCTAAAAGAATTAAAATCAAGCTATGGCGTTTATCTGTTGAGTAATTCAAATCACATCCATTATGATGAGATGTTGAAGTTAACAGGCGAGATGTTTGGCGATATAGACTTTCATGATGAGTTTTTTCATAAGGCTTATTATTCGCAATTGCTTAAAATGAGAAAACCAGATAAAGAAATTTTTGATTTTATATGTGGAGAGAATCAGTTGAATAAAGAGGAGACTTTATTTATTGATGATTTACAGCCAAATATAGATGGTGCTATCGCAGCTGGCTTACGCGCCATTCGCCATGATCCTAAGACTGAAATTACTGAGCAATTACAGACGTATATAGACAAAGCAAATATTAAATAAGTTGGTAAACGAAATTGCATTAGAAAAATTAAGACATTACTGTGCCTATCAAGAGAGATGTCACCAAGAGGTCCGCAGTAAATTATTGAAGATTAAGGTATATGGTGATGATTTAGAAGAAGTGATCAGTGCATTAATTGATGAAAATTTTCTCAATGAAGAACGCTTTGCCAAAGCCTATGTCAGTGGAAAATTCAGAATAAAAAAGTGGGGTAGATACAAGATTACACAGGAGCTTAAGAAGCGTAGAGTATCAGCATATTGTATCAAGAAGGGTTTGGAAGAAATAGATGAAGAAGAATATATCGATACGTTGAGCTCTTTATTGACGACTTATTTAGAGAAAAACAAACACTACCCAAAACGGCAACTTGATCAAAAAGCGATTGGCTTCCTTCAGACAAAAGGCTATGAAATAAATCTCATTTTGGAGGAGTTAAAGTCAATGGGTTTTCGTAAATAAATCATGAAAAATAGAATCTTGACAAAAAGTGTTTTACCTTTGAGTCAGTTCATTGTCATACTTATCAAGAAAGGTGGAGGGAAAGGCCCTATGATACCTTAGCAACCTGTTCTCAAATAAGGTGCTAATTCCTGATCACATATACCTGTGATTAAGATAAGAGAAGTCAGATTTCAGTTCTGACATTCCCATTCGTTTTTCTTTTTAAGTATGTCGTTAATTTAGAATCAGACATATGAAATTCGAGACAAAAGCTATTCGTATACAAACAGATCGATCACAACATCGAGAGCATAGCACACCAATTTACCCGACCAGCTCATTCGTCTTTGATGACGTAGCACAGATGCAAGCGCTCTTCGCTGGAGAAGAGCAAGGCAATATTTATAGTCGATTTTCTAATCCGACAGTGCAAGAGTTTGAGGAAAAGATAGCCCAGCTAGAAGGTGTGGATCGGGCGATGGCAACTGCCACGGGGATGGCTGCCGTCTTTGCCAGCTTTATGACATTTTTGAAAGCAGGGGATCACTTGATTGCTTCGCGAGCTGTTTTTGGATCGTCGTTTCAGGTGATCAGTCAGACCTTGGGTAATTATGGGATTGAGACAAGTTTTGTGGATGGTGGAGATCCTGAGTCATGGGCGGAAGCGTTGACACCAAAAACTAAAATGTTTTATATCGAATCACCGTCAAATCCTGGGCTAGTTGTTTTTGATTTGGAGCGTGTCTCAGGCTTTTGCAAAGCGCATGATATTTTATTGAATGTTGATAATTGTTTTGCTACGCCGTATTTGCAACAGCCAGCAAAGTGGGGCGCGGATTTGATTACACATTCTGCTACAAAATTTATTGATGGGCAGGGGCGTGTTTTGGGTGGTGCTGTTGCTGGGCGTGAGGAGTTGATTGTTCAGATTTTTCAATTTATCAGGCGAACGGGAGGCTCGTTGTCGCCCTTTAATGCGTGGATCTTATCTAAAAGTTTGGAGACGCTGGCAGTGCGGATGGATCGGCATTGTGCTAATGCTTTGGCACTTGCTCAGGCCTTGCAGTCGGATTCAAGAATTGCGAAAGTGAATTATCCCTTTTTGCCAGATCACCCACAATATGAGTTGGCGACTAAACAGATGCTTAAAGGTGGAGGTATTGTCACCTTTGAATTAGAAGGAGGCTTAGAAGCTGGCGTATCATTTTTAAATCAGTTACAAATGTTATCCTTAACCGCTAATCTGGGTGATACGAGAAGCATCGCCTCTCATCCCGCATCGACGACCCACTTGCGGGTACCTGAGGAAGAGCGATTAAAGAATGGAATAACGAATGGCTTAATTAGATTATCAGTTGGGCTAGAACACGTGGATGATATTTTGAATGACATTGATCAGGCCCTTGGTTGAGCAAATTTTTTTTTGTATCGTAGTCTCAAGGAATTCCCAAGCTTGACCAAAGAGAGAGATTGGTTAGCCCGCTTTCTAATCTGAAGTCGAAAACTTCAGAAATCCATCTTTAAGACGGAGCGGTTCGCACCCCAATAATTTAGATTATCGATACCTTATTTATTTTCTACTCTAAATTTTTTATAGCTTTAAATAAAACAAATAAGATGACACAACTCGACTGGTCTGAATTTAAAACACGCATAGCCCTTAAAGCTTCTAAAGAAACAATTTTGGACTATTGGTCTAGCCAAGATAATCTCGAAAAATGGTTTTTAAGCTTGGCACAATTTTATACTCCTGATGGCGCAACAAAAGAAAGATTGGATCAAATGGCTAGTGGAGATCGGTATAAATGGATGTGGCATGGTAGTGATATTGTAACAGAAGGAGAAGTTATAGAGGTGAACAATGCCGTCATCAAATTTACATTCGTAGGCTGTATTGTGTCTGTTAGTGTGAATGAAGATCGTGGAGAACAAATACTTGAATTAGTGCAAAGTGAAATTGCACTTGATGATACGTCACGTATGAATAATTACGTTGGCTGTACACGAGGCTGGACTTTTTATATGACAAACCTAAAATCAATTTTGGAAGGTGGCATTGATTTAAGGAATAGAAATATAGAATTGGTGGATGTTATTAATACGTGATATGTTTTTTAACCCATTCTTCAATTAATAATAAATAATAGGAGAACGGATACTCAATAACATAACAGGTCGCGCTACCTAATTTGATAGCGCGACTAGTGGTCTGTCAAGTTTATCTTGACAGACCACTAGTATGCAAGATTATTTTAATGTAGTGATTTTCGTGTTAAGGTAATCAAATGGTTCCACTGAATACACAATTCTCTTTCTCCCCATCGGTTTCTATATCTACTTCAAATTCCAATGTAGAACCCAGGAATTCTCCTTTTGAGCTTGTTTTTACTTCAATACCAAGAAATTCAACTGTTTGTTCTGGGACTTCAAAAGTACAGCCATCAAGATCAACATCGAAAGAAGAACCATCTTGATCTACTATTGTTAATCTATTGCCATTTGCGCTCACTGTAAGTGCAGTAGGCCCTTCGGTTTGAGGATTCGAACAAGTAGAACTCCCACTATAAGTGCCTTCCAACATTGAGGCAATACAATCACTTTCATCGTCTCCACATGATATAGCGAATAGAGATAAAGTGACTAAAAATAAAAATATCTTTGTCATAATTTAAAATTGTTTATTAAATAAAAAGCTACCAGAATCATGCTTATTGATCACATGGTAAATAGAATTAATTGTTATTAGATATAAAGATGTCTTCCTTGTGTTAACGATTAAATTGATAGATTCTGTGGAGCAAAAGTAATAATTCTAAGCAGTGTTTACTCATTTCACTAAATATAAATCCATCCATTTTACCATTGCCTCTATCACCTCATCCCGATTTACCTCATTCAGCATCTCATGCCGCCCATTTGGATATAAGGTACACTGGATATCTTTGATACCAGCTTTCTTATATTTTTCAAAGACTTCAGTAACGCCTTTGCCAAAATCTCCCACAGGATCTCGATCTCCAGCAAAAAGATAAATAGCTAAGTCCTTAGATGTCGAATTAAATGCCTCTGCTTTGTTAATTCTTTTTACGCCTTGTAGTAAATCAATCCAAAATCCGCTTGTAAACGTTTTGCTACACATCGGGTCAGCGACATAGGCATCGGCGACTGCTTCATCCCTTGTAATCCAATCTGCCTGAGTTCGCATAGGCGCAAATTCTTTATTAAATTTTCCAAAAGATAAGCCACGCAAAAATTCACTTCTTGTTTTTCGACCATGAATACCAGCTAATAATTTTGCAAGCATTTGTCCTACATTTCCTAGAACTCCAGGATCTCCAGCTGTACCTGATAAGATCACACCATGTATTCTGTCAGTGTTATTTGAAATGTAATCTCTAGCCAATAGTGAACCCATGCTATGCCCAAGTATAAATAAAGGCTTGTCTGGATACGCTTTTCTGATCAACTCATTGAACTGTTGTAAATCACTCTGCGTATCTTCCCAAAAATCACCATCATCAAAATAGCCAATGTTGTCATAGCCCGCAGCAGTCTTACCATGACCGCGATGATCATTCGCATAAAGCGCAAATCCTAGAGGTACTAGATCTTTTGCTAAACGCTCATACCGCGCTGCATGCTCACCCATGCCATGCATAATCTGTATCACAGCCTTAGGCTCAGCATCAGCCCATTTAAAATAATGAATCGACTTACCTCCGGTACCAATAAACTGATTTTCTACAAGATTCATAACGTATAATAATATGCCCACGCCAGCATGACAAGCTGTAAGGGGAGTCTGATCAATAAAAATTTCTGGCTGATCTTCATCCCGGCACCTTTTGACGTATACATATACCAATTCGCAGGAAAGACAGCAATCAATAATGCAAAGATGCCCCACGCAGCCATCACTCGCGTCTGCGGAATCCATAAGCCGATCCCACCCAATATTTCAGCAACACCGACAATGACATTGATTGGCTTCTTCCATTTTTGAAGTGCTGGAGGCGTGATCTTATAAAAGAACCAAGCTTTTCTAAAATGGGAAATGCCAGCATAAATAAAGAAGCCACTAAAAATGACCAGAAGAATGTAAAACGCAATGTCGGTAAGCGGCATATTATTTAAATAATTGTTTGGAGCCTATCCGAATGACAAAGAATAGAACAGCAAGGATGATGAGTACGGTGTAGAAAGGCATGTAGCTAAAAATAACAATACGAGTTTTATCTAAAAACCACATCACACTCAGCACCGCACCAATAATGAGTAACAATCCACCTAGCCGATTAAAGCCGGGGATGTCTTCAAAACAGGTGTTTTTCCGAATGAGAAATAAGGTCAATACCATAATTAAAATCGGAACGATCTGCGAAAACATGTCTGCCTCAAAAATGGATCTACGCTCAAATAAAAACAGATATACATTTAAGGTAATGGCAAAAATCCCTGGTACACAAGCTAAAAACATCAATACAGAATACAGATATTTCCATGGCGTTAGGGCGGCTTCACCTTTTCCAAAAATCCCAGCTAATAAAGCCGTTAAGGGCAAACACAAAAAGTATAATAAAATGATCGATGGATTTTGAGAACATAAATCCAAAAACTCTTGAAGCGTCATGGTTCTACTTTGCTTTAAAGGTAAGCAAGTTTGTAATATCAATTGCAATATCAATGACAATATCAATTTAGCTATATCATCCTTATGAGCATGAAGACGGTTGAAATCAAAATGAAAATGAAAATCAAAAGCAAAATCAAAATCAAAATGAAAAGCAAAATGAAAAGCAAAATGAAAATGAAAATCAAAGTGAAAAGGAAAGCCTTGAACGTGATACTTAAAATAACGGTTTAAAATGCCGCATTGTCCCGCCCTCGTTGGTCTCCGATCCAACGAGTTCTTATTGTCTACACGTTGACCCGACGTAGGTCGGCATGTTTATATGATGTATGAATCATAAGGTTGAAACACTTCCTATGGACTTTTCTAACAACCCAAAAAACGTACACGATCAAATGTATCTATGGACTATGGACTATGGACAATTGACTTGACCCTATATATCCAGTAACAACTTCGTCGGATCTTCTAGTAACTCAATTACTTTGACCAAGAATGTAACAGAGGAGCTGCCATCTATCACTCTATGGTCATAGGATAGCGCTAGATACATCATAGGTCTGATTTGTACTTCACCGTTAACAGCGATTGGCCGCTTTTTTATGGTGTGCATGCCTAAGATTGCTGACTGTGGGAGGTTAAGTATCGGGGTGCTCATCATTGATCCGAAAATGCCTCCATTTGTAATCGTAAAGGTACCACCTGACATTTCATCAAGTGTGAGTTTGCCGTCTCTCGCTTTTACTGCGAGGGCTTTTATTTTTTGCTCGATCTCTGCAAAGTGCAAAGACTCAACATTGTGCACTGGAGGCACAACTAACCCCGTTGGAGTCGATATGGCAACTGAAATGTCTACATAATCATGGTAGATAAGCTCATTCTCATCAAGTTGTGCATTGATCTGAGGCATCTCCATCAGGACTTTTGCGCATGCTTTTGCGAATAAGGACATAAAGCCAAGCTTGATGCCATATTTTTCTACAAATTTTTCTTGGTAGGTCTTGCGCAGTGCCATGATATTCGTCAAGTCTACTTCATTAAAAGTAGTCAGCATTGCTGTACTATTCTTAGCTGTGACGAGCCTCGATGCAATGGTTCGGCGCATGCGGGACATTTTTTCTCGCCGTGTGTCTCTACTAAAGGCTTTGCTTGGTATACTTGCGGCAACTGGAGCTGGAGTTGCAGGAGCTGGCGCGGCTTTTGTTTTTGATGCTTGGACTGCATCTTCTTTGGTGATGCGCCCGTCTTTGCCTGTCCCTTGTATGTCACCTGGATTTAAGTCATTTTCTCTAATAATCTTAGCTGCAGCAGGAGAAGGATGGCCACCGGTTGCGCCGCTAGCTGGTGCTGGACTGTCTGCGACTGCGGGCGTCTCTGCAGGGCTGGCTGGCTCTGCTTGCCCTTCAGGGGCGGCCATGCTTGTGTCAATTGTGGCAACAACAAACCCGATTTCGATATCATCACCTTCTTTGGAGATGTGGACGAGTTTACCCGCTGCTTCTGCTGGAAATTCTAGTGTGGCTTTGTCAGATTCAAATTCGCAGATGGGCTGATCTATGGCTACATAACCACCATCCTCTATTAACCATTGAGAAAGTGTCACTTCTGTGATTGATTCTCCAATAGTCGGTACTTTCATTTCAACTAATGCCATAATTTCAGCTATTTTAATTATTATTTTAGACTCGTCTAATTATTTATGTGTTTTACTGTGTAAATATAGTAACTATTCGATTAGCAATCAAAATGGGGACATTGAAGGTTAGACCGCCCTTCTTTGAACTCCGATCAGCCATCATCCCCTGCGCCCCAGGGCTGCACAGTACTAAATTTAACATATGATTATTATTTACATATTATGTATAATTTTAATATGTTTGTCTAAAAATATGAAATCTTTAGTCTCCTTTCTTTCATTAATTCCTGATCATCGTCGAGCACAAGGACAAA
>CALGLU010000074.1 GCA_937959275.1 uncultured Saprospiraceae bacterium
AGTGTCTCAAGCACTAAATAAATGGCTGTATGAAAGCAGTTGTTTTGCTTCTACTCAAGGCACAGGTTCGCTTTGATAGCCTTAGCTATCAAGGCCGGTTCTGTAACGCAGAGAAGGCGGGAAAGAACAATTTAATATGGCTGTATATTTAGTTCTTGAGGCACTAACTATCAAGGCCGGTTCTGTAACGACGTGCATGTGCAAAATACGCCAAAAGCACTAGTCAGTTATATCTTGACAAAGCACTAGTTTAGACTTTATTTTGATCAAATGATCCGCCTAGTTCTTTCAACATGACTTGGCATAAATTCTGGATAAACTTGTCCCATTTAAATGTGCGAAACTAATTTCCGTGGTTTGAATTTAAACTACAATAGCACTCAAATTCTGATTTAGAATAAGGTGGTAGCTGTTGCTTTTGGACTATGTCACCTTAATAGATCAACATTACAATTTTATTAAACTGGATTCTATAGTGGAGTAAAGTAGGTGGCACAAAAAAAGTAGCAGCTAAAGAAATTTATTAAATTTGTCAGTATGTTATTTTGGTTTCGATTATAAATATTAATCAATAGGGAGTATTAGTTCTTACTTTGATTTGTTGAATGATTTTATTGTCTAAATCAATGGACATCGGGATGTAGCTCAGTCCGGTTAGAGTACACGTCTGGGGGGCGTGGGGTCGGAAGTTCGAATCTTCTCATCCCGACTGATAATTAAAATGGTATACCCAACAGATTTGGGTTTGACCTGTATATTGTGTGGATATTTTTTTGAAGATCAAGGCACAAAACAGAACATACCCAACGCATTTGGGATTGAACTATTTATATATGGGATATTTTTTCAAAATCAAGGCGCAAAACATAGTATTAGCGGTGCTATTACGAGGCTGTGCAACGAAGAAATTGATAAAATAGGCAGTAGTAGATAGTTTAAATTCAAGTTCGTTGGGGATCGTATAGTGGTGCTATGACGAGACTTTGTAACACAGAGATTGAAAAAATAGGCAGCAGTAAATAGGTCAAATACAAGTGCGTTGGGTATATATGATATCTATGATAGCGTATACCATTTTTATTTTACATTTATGACTATGTCTAATTTAGTTCAAGCTCATTCCCAGTTCATCCGTACGCTTCTCTTTCTTTTTTGTTTGGTCATGATCGCATGTAATCCAGAGACAAATAGCCCGCAAAATTCAGATGCGACTCAGACAAAAAGCAATCGAGCAGTTTCGCTGACAGCTGCACAAGCAGCAAAACTGGTCCAGCTTCCATTGGATTGCATTCAAAAGGAATTTCCATATAAAGCTGGCCTTACAATAAGTAGTGCTGATGATCTAGCGTTGCCGCGAGAGCATCATCCTGCTTTTTACGGATGTTTTGATTGGCATAGTGCGGTACATGGTCATTGGTCTGTCGTCTATCTATTGTCGACCTTTCCAGATTTGGAGATGTCAGATACACTTAAAAGAATGTTAGTCGAAAATCTAAGTCAGGAAAACCTTCAAGCCGAATTGGATTATTTTTCTTTAAATGAGTATACAAAGAGCTTTGAGCGTACCTATGGTTGGGCTTGGTTATTAAAATTGGCAGAAGAACTCGATGAGTGGGATGATCCAATTGCAGCTCAATTATTAGATAACATCCGACCACTAGCTGCATTTATTTCCGAAGGCTATATCACGTATTTACCTAAATTGGCATATCCGATTCGAGTGGGGGAGCATAGCAATACTGCCTTTGGTATGTCGTTCGCTTATGACTATGCGGAGCATTTTGGGGATGAGGCATTATCACAGATGATCGAAGAAAGAGCACGAAGTTTTTATATGCACGACAAAGGATGTCCGATAGATTGGGAGCCAAGTGGCTATGATTTCCTTTCGCCCTGTCTTCAAGAAGTAGATATCATGAGGAAAGTCCTGACTCAACAAGAATTTGAATCTTGGCTGGCCTCGTTTTTACCTGAGCTGCTTGATGGCTCCTTCGATTTAGAGCCTGGGATTGTGCTGGATAGGTCCGATGGTAAATTGGTCCACTTGTCAGGTTTGAATTTTTCAAGAGCATGGTGTCTGTATCCACTCCAAAATTATGTGCCTGAAGATGATTTTAAGATGAAAGCTATGGCCGACAATCATATCAACGCGTCGATTGATGATATTTTTGGTGATCATTATAGTGGTGGACATTGGTTAGGCTCATTCATTTTATATGCGTTAAAATGTAAATCTGAATCATGAGTTCTCTGCTAACTGTTGATATCAATTGTGATCTAGGAGAGAATTATGGTAAGCGCTCTCCGAATCAGGATGCCTTGATTATGCCGTATATAAGTTCTTGTAATATCGCCTGTGGTTTTCACTCTGGCGATCCTGTTACAATAACAAAAACGATCGAATTAGCAAAGCAGCATAATGTGTTGATTGGAGCTCATCCGTCTTTTCCTGATTTACAGGGCTTTGGGAGACGTTATATGGAGATGAGTCAACAAGAGGTTAAGGCAATGGTATTGTATCAAATTGCTGCATTGAAGGGCATGGTCGAAGCACAAGGATTGAAACTCCACCATGTCAAACCACATGGCGCACTTTATAATACATGTGCAATTAATACTACCTATGCATTGGCAATCATAGATGCTGTTGAAGAAATAGATGCGTCATTGAAAATATATGGCTTAGCTGATTCCTTGTTTGGTCAACTCGCAAACTCTAGAGATATTTCATTTTGTCATGAAGTGTTTATTGATCGAGCATATGAGGATAATTTACAATTGCGCAACCGAAGATACTTGGATGCGGTATTGAGTCACGATGATGCGATTAAACAATTGGAGCTTTTTGTAGCTAAGCGCGCTGTGAGGACTGTGTCTGATTCAATTAAATCATTATCAATTGACTCAATATGTATCCATAGTGATACACCCGATGCAGTAGAAATAGCAAAATCTATATATCTTAACTTACTAAAATCTAAGGTTGAAATCAATACAAATAGATCAGGTAAAATTTAAAGTAGACCCTATTTCGGATCGACGAACCAGATTGGTGAAGCAAAATGGTAACGATCATACATCCTTACCCGCACTCGCTGAATATATCTTAGAATCAAAAATACAAGGTGTGATTGATGTTGTGAGCACTAACGTTGAAATGTTAATCAGCCACACGGATACGTTGCCTTTGATCACGAAAAGAATGAAGGACATTCAGATGCCAAAAGTGTCTAAGGTTTCACATTATGAGTTACCAGTCTGTTTTTCAAAAGGCTTAGATTGGGATATTGTAGAGACGCAAACAGGACTGAAAAAAAATAAAGTGATAACCATGTTTTTGAAGACGACCTTTAAGCTTGAGGCATATGGGTTTCTACCTGGATTTATGTATTTGACAGGATTGCCTGAGGCGATTCAGTGTTTGCGTAAAAGTATACCCCGTCAAAAAGTGAATGCGGGGACGATTGCCTTGGGGGGACAATATGCGGGCATGTATAATTTAGAAAGCCCAGGAGGGTGGCAAAGCATTGGCCATTGTCCGATAGATGTTTTCCCATTCCAACAGCCTTCAGGTCCTGTGCTAAAGATAGCCGACACGATTAGCTTTCAGAAAGTTAGTCTTGCAGAGTGGAAAGAGTTGGACAGAGAGAATTTTACTATTCAAGATTATATAGCGAGATGAGTTATTTGTTAATCAAGAAATCAGGCTTACATACCTCAATCCAAGATGAGGGACGATTTGGACTTGCGTTTTATGGGATACCTCAGTCGGGTTATATGGATTCTGTATCGGCCAAGCTTGCGAATAGAATAGTCGGTAATGAATCGGGTAGCGCGGTTATAGAATGTACGTATACTGCGCCTTCCATTGAATTCGGGAAGAACTTTATCATCTCGATTACAGGGGCAAATATGGGATGGACGATTGATAATAATCCAATACCTCGATATACCTCTCTTTATGTCAGAAAAGGAAGTGTCTTATCAGGTGCTTCTGCTAGAGAGGGTATTCGGTCCTATATTGCCGTCCAAGGCGAAATGGATCTGGAGGCGACGAATGGGAGTTATTCCTATTATGGTAGAGCCGGCATGGGTGGATTAAATGGTCAGTTATTAAAAAAGGGAGATCAAATACCTTATAAAAAACGTAGATCAAAATGGGAATTTAGATTTGTTGCCGAAGAAGAGCGACTTAAATTATCTATTCCGAAGCTCATTCCGATCCATAGAGGCCCAGAATGGCATTTGCTGGATCAGCAATCCAAGGAGTCACTTATGCAAGGGGCTTGGACAATTAATGCAGACAGTGATCGCATGGGCGCTCTGCTTGTTGGCAGATCATTAAGCTTTAGAACGTCTGCAAACATGAGCTCAGTTCCTGTATTTCCAGGTGTTATCCAAGCGCCCTATAATTCATCGCCGATTGTGATTCTTCAAGATGGTCAGACGACCGGAGGATATCCGCGTATAGCATGTATTCCACATCAGTCATTAGGCTTGTTTAATCAAATAAGACCACAAGAACACTTTGAATTTTTTCTGGTTTTGGATTAGTGGTCTGTCAAGTATATATTGACTAGTTGAATTTGAGAGTAGTTTGTGCATGAACTAGGCGCAGGTTCGGTCTGATAGCCTAGCTATCAAGACCGGTTCTGTAACGACGTACATGTACAAAATACGCCAAAAGCACTAGTCAGTTATATCTTGACAGACCACTAGATCATATCCTCTTTTTGGATTGTATAGGACTTGTAGGTAAGATGATGTTTTTATGTAGCCCTGAGATCCTTTTAGAGTTTTCTATCTTGTGATTGTTAAATAAACACAAAGAAGTTAATCAACATCTGCACGACTTGAGGAGACTTAAATACAGACCACTGGTTGTTCGTCTATTCAATTACTAATCTCTTCACATTCAACTGTATTATTTTAATTTTAATTAATTGATCCGCTTAAGGATTGCTTAAATGCAGGCGTTATGGTTTTAAAAGTTGATTACAAAAGATTGAAAGATGGTGGCCTTAATCCAGCACAAAAGTCATCTATATTGGCCCAGTTTATTTCATCCTCTACAGATGAATGGCAAAACCTTCAACAGGCTATTTTAACATCAAACAAGAAGACAGTTTTTAATTCTTGTCAGTTCGTACAAGAGGTTTCTTCTTATTTTAATTTTGATCAGGTATTGGCGATTAAACATGAGATTGATGAAAAAGCTCAAAGTGGTGCTTATGACATAAATTTATACTATCAAATGATTAATGAGTGGAGTCGACAAATTTGCCATTTAAGAAGTGGCTTGTATAAATCTTTCAAACAAATGAATATAGCTGGCTAAAGAATAGAGCAGAGTTTTCATACTTATATAATGGTTTTTTCAGAAAGTTGCTTACCTAGTAGGCAACTTTTTTTTATGCTGTTTTTGAATCTAGGTTGGAAATTGTTTGTCAAAATAAAATGAACTCGTTCTTCTCAAGAAATTAAAATTAAAGAGCAAGGAGTAAATTATTGCGAAGGGTAGGATTAGATTTATTTCGGGATCGTGAAGCTAAATGTAGATCCTTTTCCAACAATGGAATTGACCCAGATTTTACCACCCAATGATTCTACTATCTTTTGGCAGGTACTTAATCCAATGCCGCTTCCAGGATAGGTCCCTTTTCTGTGTAGTCTTTTAAATATTTTGAAAATTTCATCTGCATGTTTGTCTTCAATGCCGATGCCATTATCTTCCACATTTATTTGCCAGTTTGATTCTTGATTCACAACGGATATTGTAATTTCTGGTAAAGTGTTTGGCCTTTTAAATTTAATTCCATTTCTGATTAAGTTCTGCAGGACTTGGCCTAACTTAACATGATCTGTTTTTATAAATTGAGGAATATTTTTAAATTTTATCGTTGAGTTAGTCTCATTTACTTCGTCTTGAATTTGAGAAATTGTAAAATCTATAAGTGGCTGAAATACTATTTCATCAAGTGTTGGTTCAACCGCATTTAGTTTTGAAAAAAGAAGTATGTCATCTATAAGAGCTTGCATGTTTTTTGAACTCTTAATAATGTGAGAGAAGAAGACTTTATTTTTGTCAGATAGATCGTCTTTAATTTCCCGTTCTAGAAGTTGTGTAAAACCTATGATAGTTCTGAGCGGAGATTTTAAGTCATGTGATGCTATGTTTGCAAAATTTTCCAAACTAATATTTGACTCAATATATCTTTCTAATTCTTTGTTTTTATCCCGCAGGATATCTTCAAATTCGATGACTTTGGTCTCATCTAAAAGTAATAGCTTACAACCAATGATAGAGTTGTTTTTATCTTTTACTGGACTATATGTATGCTTAAAGTAAAAGCATTCATTATTATTAATTACTTTTTCAACATATGTAACAATCTCTCCTTGAAAGACTCTTTTTTGTATTTGGTGAATTGTTTTAAATATGTCTTTAGGTAATATGGTTTTTAAATTGCTTTCGACTTTAATCTCATGGTCATAGATTGTTTTAAAATTGTCAACTGCCATAGGATTAGTCCCAGTGATATTATAATCATTGTCAAAGACTAAGATGCCATTCGGAGAGCTGTTTAGAAGAGATGACAAATAGGCCTCTCGCTCGATCAGTTGATATTCTTTTAATTTAAGATCTGTTATATCTTGACTCACCTCTACACATCCAGTTACATTGCCTAAGTGGTCGATTAGAGGGGAGTATTTGTTTTCAATGATAACATCTTTAACCCCATTGATCAATCCAGAGCGACTAAATTTATCGCCACTAAATACTCTTGAGAAAACTTTATTCTTCCAATTATTCAATAAATCTTCAGGAACAATATGTTTTAAATTATCTCCTAGTTGGATATCTATCTTTTGATAATTTTTGAAATCTTCAATGGCATTTTTATTAATAAAAATGACATTGAATTGCTTGTCTATGGCATAAATGCTAAATGGTGAATTTTCTAATAAAGTATGGAGTGTTGACTCTTTTTCGCGGAGAGCTATTTCTGTCTTTACTTTATCTGTACAATTGTGACAGATGAGTAATATGCTTGCTTTGTTTGATAAATTATCAAGTAGGACTTTGCCTTGGACTTGAATTTGTTTTTTAGCCTGACGCGGAAATTGAATTTCGAAAAATTCAGATATATCCTCTTCGCTTTCTTGAAGAATTTTAGTTAGAAAGATATTAAGTTTTTCATGTGCTTCTGGAGCAATAAAAGAGCTAAATTTTTCGCCTAATATATTTGATTCTGCTGGTTGTGATGAGACATTGACAGTTGAAGAAATTGATTCTATTGTCCCATCGATATCCAGTTGAAGGATGTCTGAATTTGAAAACCCGATCAGGGATTCTAATTTTGCTTGCGAATGTTCAAGCGAGGATTTAAAATTCTCTTTTTCAGTGATGTCTATATACGACAACAGATAGCCATTTTGTCCTTCATTTTTTAAAGAATAATACTTTAATTCGATAACTCTAATGCCTTTAATTGGATGCGTGATATTCAAAATCTTACGACCTTCTCCTTTTTTCTGATCCTCCAACTTTCGCTTTAGAAGAGAGAAGAATGATTTTCCATTAACGGTGAAAAATTCATCGATGTGCTTATACAATAATTGCTCCTCAGATAAGCCGTGGATATAGTTTGTTTGACTAGATACAAAGTTAATCGTACCCAAAAGATCTGTCTTGATGATAGCAGCAGGTGATGAATTAACTATTGATTGATATTCATTTAATTTTTGGAGTAATAAATCAATCGATACTGTCTCTGGAGAGTCAATATTCTTAGTCTTTTTATGGCTTCTCGGTTGAGCTATAGCATGTATTTTATCTAATTGATTATATACATGAGAGCCTTTTCTAAGTGTACAAAAGCAGGTAGATTCATTATGAATCAAAGGACTGACTGTGACTTCCACATGAGTCAGTTGTTCGTGAATTAAATCATTGATATATAAAGTAAATCGCTTTGCCTTTTGTGAGATTAATAACTCTTGTCTGTACTCTTGTAGTATAGACATTGATTTTCTGCCGTTTGGTTGATATTTAGGGATAATATGGGTGAGAGAGCAGTCAGGAGAGTAGCCGGAGAAAGCTAATAATTCTAAGTATGCATCATTTTGATCCAGAATAGAATAATCAATTAGAGAAAGAATAAAAGAAGGATCATAGCTTTGTGAAAGCAAGTATGATTCATGGTTGTCAATTCGTGGTCGATGAACTGCACGCGCATATCTCAATTTTGTTAAATACCCTTTATTTGAACCCTTAGCCATACGACACCCGTAGCAATACGGAAAAACTGCTTAATATTAGTTAGTAATGTAATACAGTGAAAGGGGGGAATACTTAAGAGGTGTGATAGTAAATATAGAAAAGACTATTTAGTCAAGCAACTTTTGCCTACATTTTAACTATTCGTGACTACAAAGTATTGACAAGAATCAACTGATACCTAACATATATAGCATAATGTTTTTGCAAAATGACCATAAGTGTTTCAACTGAATGGTCTACTAAGGATTTGTCTTAGATCGAGCTGCCTAGTTCTACCACGGTGTTTTTAGTTTTATTGTCTCTTAAAAATTCTACTTCGACCTTGTCACCTGGTTTGTATTGCTCAAGAATATGAAATAAGTCGTTATTAGTCAGGATTTGCTGACCATTTATTTTAGTAATGATATCACCAGGGTCATTATATCCTTGTTGATTCATCCGAATGCCTTTGAGTCCGGCATTATCTGCGCCACTGTTCTTAGATACACTTTTAACCATCACTCCTTTTAATTCAAGACGAGTAGACGTTTGTTGTGGAATAATCACAACACCCATTATTGGTTTTTTGACTTGACCATATTTTATAATGTCAGGCACAGCCCAGCTCACCACGTCTACAGGTATAGAAAAGCCTATCCCTGCAGATGCACCAGAAGGACTATAAATCATTGTGTTGACGCCTATTAGGCGACTACTGGAATCCAAGAGGGGTCCTCCTGAGTTACCTGGATTGATAGCCGCATCTGTTTGGATAACATCTTTTATAGGGCGACCAGATATTGATGTTATCTCTCGTCCAAGAGCGCTTATAATGCCTGTTGTTAGCGTATGATCTAATCCGAATGGGTTACCAATCGCATACACAGATTGTCCAACTCTTAACTCATCATAACTACCAACCATGATAGGCGTTAATTCTTTATCACTATTAATCTTTAGGACAGCTAAATCTTTACTTGCTTCTACTCCTACTAATTCGGCCTCAAATACACGTTGGTCTGATAAAGTCACAGTATAATTACTTGATCCTTCAATCACATGGTAATTAGTTACAATATGTCCCTCTCTGTCCCATATGAATCCCGAACCTGAACCTGATTTCACCTTAAAGATATCTCGTGTGTAGTAATCTCTTTTCAACTTAGATGTTGTTATAAACACGACCGATGGAGATACGTCCTCAAATAATTGAATTGTTGCCGCTTCAACATCAGTGATTTGTACTAAGGGTGTATAATTTTGAGGTTTTACTGTCTCATGATTAGTAGATGCGTCAGAGTATTGTTGTGTTGATGGACTGTTTTTCCAAGCAGATCCACCCAAAAAGCCTAATAACAAGAGGATTACCCAGATAATAAGACTCGAAAATTTCATACGATTATTAATTTGAGCTATTCACAGTAAATAACGAAATTAATCACGAAATGATTTTCAATTCGAGTGAAAAAATTGACCAACGACTATCTGTGATCGATGATCTATTTCTTTGCGGCTGCCGCTTTAGCCTTTTTTGCAGGTTTTTTCTTCGCCGCTTTCTTTGGTGCCTTCTTTTTACCAAATGCATTTGGTATTTCTGCAAGGATGACTTCCTTAACTTGATCTAAGGTCCATTCCTTTAGTTCTTCAACAGGAATTTTTTCGCCATCTCGCCTTGGCAACTTGACGTTTTTCTTTTTAAACTTAATGATGGGCCCCCATCTCGCATTCTGAATAGACACTTTCTCCTTCGGCCAGTTTTGTATAAATCGATTAGCTTCTTTGACTTTTTTAGCCTCGATCAGCACATCCATCTCATCCTTAGTCAGATTATCAAAGTCGTATTTCTTTGATACATTAATGAAGAAGTCATTCCATTTTAAGTATGGCCCAAATCGACCTTTACCTTTCGTTACAGGTAGACCGTCATACGAATGTACTGGTGCTTCAGATTTAAGTTTTTCTTCGATTAATTCAATCCCTCGCTCTTTAGACAATGACAAAGGATCTTCACCTCTTGGAATCGTAACAAACAAATCCTTTTCTTGCCAGAAATATTTTAAATAAGGCCCAAAACGCCCTCTAGCTACGATGACTTCAATTCCCTTGTATTCACCTAGTGATTTAGGTAATTTAAAGAGCTCCATTACCTCTTCATAAGAGATATCTTCCATTGATTGGCCAGGCTTCATGCTCGCAAATCGTGGCTTCTCATCTTCTGCAACCTCTTCGACAGAACCAATCTGTGCAACAGGCCCAAATCTTGTCATCTGAACCAACACCGTATGACCTGTTTCTGGATCAACCCCCAGATCTCGTCTACCTTTTGCTCGCTCAGCATTTTCTAATGTCTCTTCTACACTTTCGTGAAATGGGTGATAAAATCCATTTAAGATATCTTTCCATCCACTGCTGCCCATGGCGATCTTATCAAACTCAGCCTCCATTTCAGCAGTAAAATTATAATCCATAATACCATTAAAATGCAAACCCAAAAAGTCTGTCACTACCATTCCAATATCTGTAGGGTATAGTCTATTCGATGTAGAACCCGTTATTTCGGTCTCAACTTTTTTATCGAGGACATCACTTTTAAGAGTGTACAAATTAAACTTTCGTTCTACACCTTCTCGGCTTTCCTTGACAACATAACCTCGACCCGGTTCCATAATTTTTGAAACTGTCGGTGCATAGGTAGATGGGCGTCCAATGCCTAGCTCTTCTAATTTTTTGACTAATCCTGCTTCAGTAAATCGAGCTGCAGATCTCGTAAATCGCTCTAACCCTTCAATTTTATCGAGATCAAGCACTTGATTTAGACTCAATGGAGGCAGAATTCCTTTTGCTTCGCTATTGTCTTCATCATCTTCATCTTTGGCTTCCATGTATAATTTTAAAAAGCCATCAAATACTAATACCTCTCCAGCTGCTTTAAATGTATCGTCTGGTCGAGATGAGATTCCAATTTTAGCTGTCGTCTTTTCTAATTTTGCATTAGCCATTTGACTTGCCACAGTTCGTTTCCAGATAAGATCGTAGAGTCGCTCCATATCTGAAGTGCCTTCCACACGCGTGTTTTCGAAAGCCGTAGGTCGTATCGCTTCGTGCGCTTCTTGTGCATTTGCATCTTTGGACTTATATTTTCTGACTTCTAAATATTGACTGCCAAAGTCCTTTTCTATTTGCTCCGAGATTGCTTTTGTTGCTGTGTCGCTCAAACTTTTAGAATCTGTACGCATATAACTAATATGCCCATTCTCATACAGTTTCTGAGCAACAGACATCGTTCGTCTCACTCCGAAACCCAACCGTCGACTTGCTTCCTGTTGCAATGTTGAGGTCGTAAATGGAGCCGCAGGCTTTCGCTGAGCTGGTTTTACCTGTATGTCATCTATTTTATACGTTGCGCCTTTACAATCATTTAAAAATGTTTCAACATCTTGTTGCTTAGATATACGTTTATCGAGTTCTGCTTTGAGTTGGACTTGTTTTCCTTGCTCGTTAGCGACTAAAAAATTTGAGGTCACCTTATAATAAGGTTCTGGAGCGAAACTTCTGATTTCTCTCTCTCGTTCGACTACTAATTTGACAGCTACGGATTGTACACGACCTGCGGAAAGCTTATTTTTTACTTTGCGCCATAAAATTTCACTGAGTTCGAATCCAACAAGCCGATCTAGGATTCTCCTTGCCTGCTGTGCATCGACTAGATTCTTGTCTACTAATCTTGGTTTGAGTATCGCGTCCTGGATTGCACTCTTGGTGATTTCTCTGAAAACGATTCTCTTTGTTGTTGTTTCGTCTAGACCTAATACCTCGCATAAATGCCATGATATAGCCTCTCCTTCTCGGTCTTCATCCGTTGCTAACCAAATCTCAGTTGCTTTCTTGGCAGCTTCTTTTAATTCTTTGACCACTTTTTGCTTGTCGTCAGGTATCTCATAGACAGGATTAAAATTATTCTCTATTTCAACTCCTTTTTTTCCTTTAGAAAGATCTCTTATATGACCATAACTGGACTTTACTTTGAAATCTTTTCCAAGATATTTTTCAATCGTTTTTGCTTTGGACGGGGACTCAACAATGAGTAAATTTTTTGGCATTTGCTTTTATCTTATGCAGTTGATCGAGTATTTTAAGAGTGCAAAAATGAAAAAAAGTAACGGATAATGAAATGCAAACCAATAAATACATCAAATTAATTTCAAGACGGTACTTGATTACTTGCAAATTTGCTGCCAGTATATGAAGCTATTGTTTATTCTTTTTTCCGCTTCCGCTTACTGATGGTGCGTGCAGATTTGAGTCGGTCTTCATGCTCTAATTGTCTCTTACGTTGGTAAGCACCTGCTCGTTCTTCTAAGGCTAGATCGCGCTGGTTTAAGAATCTATGAAATGAAACAATGGTAAACTGTATCATGTCATCTGGAAAACTCACACCCATCTCGTTTAAGTATTTTGTAAAGCGAGATCCCTCGTAGAAATTCCATTTAGCAGCGATCCACTTGCCTAGACCTAAATGAAGTTTTGTCGCGGCGACTTCTTCTGGAGCCTCTTTTAATTTATCTAAAGAAGACTCTGATGATAAGTTGATTAACTCTCTAAAGGCTTCTGACATATTTGCAGGTATATACATTCCATTGATCTCTTCCTTGTCCATATTGGCTAGCCTCAATGAATCCATTTCCGCTTTGGATTGGGCCCAAGATTCTGTAAATCCTGTAATCGATAGAATTAGTATTAATGTGAAGTACCTCATCATATTCTCAAACCGTGATTCAAAAGAGTTTAGTTTTGCAAAATCTCCCATTAACACAAATTTATACAAATGAGAGGATTAAGTGTGCTAGAATCATTTATGCTTCAACTGGTGTTCTATATCATCGTGTGGATCCTTGATGACTATGTTGCTTCCATGTTGTTGATTATTATACCAGTGATTGCTACCGCAATCCTTTTCTTGTCCTTTATCTTTGAATTGATCGAACCCTCTAAAATTCCCAAAACATATTATAGTTATATCCTGTCGACCATTTTAGCTCCTGTTATCGTAGCTGCTATCTATTTTTATATGAATGGAGTGCAGATGGATTGGTTGAAATAGCTTCCTTTGGTCGCTAATTAAGTGTTGAGTTTTAAGTGTTGGGCCTGCCTGCCGGCAGGCCTAACGTTAGGACACATCTCAAAACATATGATATATAAATTTAATATGTTTATCTTAGTTGAAAACATATACTTATGACTACACAGCATGTAACTAATCGATTTAACGATAAACGATTAGAAAAAAGGGGGCCTACT
>CALGLU010000075.1 GCA_937959275.1 uncultured Saprospiraceae bacterium
TCTTAAAATGCTGTCTACAACTTGTCTCGTCAGGGAAATTCTCGATAAATTTTAAGATATTCATTTTGAGTTATTTTAACCCAATATCAAAAGTAGCGTGCAGCTATAATGCACTTAGGTATAATTGCGGGGACTCATATATAATAAAATTCAATCATCTATTTCAAACCTTAATTCCAGTCAATTTCAAAAACACAGCTAAAACTTTCTATTTGATTTAGGTATTCCAAATAAAAAAATGCCCTAACTTCTCCAAAATTTACAAGATGTAAGCTATAATCTGTTCAAAATTTCCAATTGCTCGTTTATTCCATTTGATTTGTAAAGCCATTTTTAATTAAGTTCTTAACAGTATCGTGTTCTATAAGATTTGAATCATCATAACTCTCATCAGTGGACTTAAGAAGTTCTTCCTTTTGTTCTTTACTTAAGTTTTTAGGAGCGTAAACTGATCATTTGATGACATTGCTAGAAGTAATGAATAGTATGATTCTAGTAGACTTTCATCTTTCACATTGTCAAGATGTTTATAAAGTTTTTCTCTAACTGACATAAGTTTAATCTTAAATCTATTTATAGGTATTTTAATTTTTATTGTAATGAAACTTAATATACTTAAAAGATTACAAGACCAGCCATTGATTGACTTCTGACCAACGAAATATCAGTTTTAATATGGTTTTGTTCTTACGATAACAGCACCAACAAGAGCAACAAAATTCCAACTAAGGCTGATTAACGAGTAGTTACTCCAAAATCAAAGACAATATCTATACTTGCAATCCAATAAACATCTGATTTTCACTTAAAATACATATCCTTTATGTATTTTAATCTTGTGAAAAAAAATCTCTACACGTATCGCATATACACCATTTCCTTTGTCCTCTGCTGTATACTATTTAATAGCTGTTCTCAAAAAACAACACCTGTGATTGAGAAACTCAATGAGCCTCTTCTTGTCGCTAATCTTTCTACTGGAATTAGCTCTCAATTTCAATCTATTCAAACAACATTCGCAACAAACAATCCTGGCTACTCGATGGATTACATTCATCAATCCAACAGCATTATAAAAAACAATGACAATCGAATCGTCTTTATTCAACAAGGCGGTGGCACGATGGATATCAATGGACATGGTTCATCAAAATTCTCTGTTGGTGATATATTAGCCTTGAGACCGGGAGATCAGATTTATGCAGACAGCTTATTTAGTGCACTTGTTATTTCTTCTCCAGATGCCTTTCCAAAATCGATTCCTTCATTTATCAGGCCTGATTGGGATCCAGGCATTACAGATGTGCCAGGTGGCTGCGCGACAGCTACAAATGCATACCGTCGAATTTTACTGACATGGAAGGAATCAGTTGGACCTTACGTATATCATAGCGTTAATGCACATCGCGTACGAATCATGGATTCATTTTCTCACTATCATCCTAAGACTGGTGGTTTTGATGAATTCTACTTAGTCCAGATGGCAGCACCAACAGCTAAGTTAATCACGAGTCATAAAGTGGATCTGATTGAAAATAATTCAATTCTGACTAAGTCAAATTCTGAAACATTATTGGAGAGTCATTCATTGAAAGTCGGCGACTTAGTTTATCTTCCCCGTGGTGTGATGCATCGTGGCTTAGGCAATGCTTTAGTTCAGGTAATCACTGTTCCGGGCTTTATCCCTGGCGCTGAAATCGGAGTTGATCACCATTTGCTATCTTTAAACCGAAGATTAGGCTTTTCTGCTGTTCCTTTTAATAAAGAAGCGTCATCCAAAGCCATTGTTAAATAATTTAAACACATGAAATACTTAATATTAATCGCTATTCTGTTCATCCAATGCAAGACGGCAAGTTTCATTGCTCAAGAATCGATTGTACCTGATGGTTACAACTTAGTCTATGCACAAGATTTTGAATCACCTCAAGCTATCAGAGACTTTGAAATGACTGACTCAAGAGCTTGGAAAATTAGTCCTGACGAAACAGGCAGTCATACGCTAGAATTATTTGGAAAGAGTGAATATGAGTCACGGGTCCGCTCACCTTTTAATATTGCTTTGATCAAAGATTTGTCAGTAGGTGATTTCATTCTAGAAGCAGACTTAAGTCAATCTGGCCGTGAATATGGTCATAGAGATTTATGCTTATTCTTTAATGTCAATAGTGCGACTAACTTCTATTATGTGCATATCGCGTCTGTAGCGGATGACAATGCGAATAATATTTTCTTGGTCAATGATGAACCACGAACAAACATTGCTACAAAAACAACAGAAGGCACTAATTGGGGTGAGACTAACTCATGGCATAAAGTAAGGATAGAGCGAAACACAGAGGCAGGAACGATCTTCATCTTTTTTGATGGTGAAAAAATAATGGAAACGACCGACACTCATTTTGTAGATGGGCGCATAGGTTTTGGTTCTTTTGATGACACTGGTCGCTTTGATAACATCAAAATATGGGCACCAAAAATCATGGATTCAAATCAAGGATTCTTTAAATAATCTAAATTCATTTGTGAAGTCCCAACTCCGAAGTCTTTATATTTTAGTCTTAGTCATGAGCTGTGTCATGTGTTCAGACATACCAGACAATGGTATACCAGACATTGTCAGTGTAGCTGATTCGGATGCCTTTGATGAGGCACTTGATGTCTCCTATACCCTTGACGAAAACTTCACCCTTGATCTTTGGGCGCCGGGCCCCTTGCTAGCCAATGCAGTCGCACTTAGTTTTGATAACCAAGGCAACGCTTATGTATCGGAGACCAGACGTCGTAAAAGTTCTGATCTAGACATCCGACAACATCGTGATTGGATGACTGAGGATATAGCACTCCAAAGTATAGAAGATACTCGCGCATTTCATTTACAAAAACTGGCTACTAAACTGAGCGACGAAAATACGTGGCAAGAAGATTTTAATGGTGACAGCATTCACGATTATAGAGACTTAGAAGTGCAATCTGAAATAGTCAGAAAAATCTATGATAGCGATGGCGATGGACGTGCTGATGTCTCACATATCTATACAGAAGGCATGAATTCAATGCTAACTGGTGTGGCGGCAGGCGTCTTGTATCACAATGGTGACGTCTTTGTCACAGCTGCACCTGATGTCTATCGCTTCAAAGATGTCGACGGTGATGGTGATGCTGACACTAAAGAAGTGATCAGTCATGGCTATGGCATTCACATTGCCTTTGCAGGTCATGACATGTCGGGATTGACTGTCGGCCATGATGGTAAACTGTATTGGTCGATTGGAGATATAGGTGTCAACGTGACTGATCAAACAGGCAAGCAATGGAAATATCCCAACCAAGGCGCAGTCATGCGTTGTAATCCCGATGGGTCTGACTTCGAAGTATTTGCACATGGTCTACGTAATCCGCAGGAGTTGGCTTTTGATGCCTATGGCAATTTGATTAGTGTCGATAATGATGGTGATCATCCTGGAGAGCGCGAACGCTATGTCCATATTCTTGAAGGCTCTGATACGGGATGGCGAATCAATTGGCAATACGGAAAATACAACCAGCCATATGAAGAGTACAAGATTTGGATGGATGAACAATTATCTGTCCCTTACTTTGAAGGTCAAGCTGCTTATATCACTCCACCCTTAGCCCTTGCGCCAAACGGCCCAGCTGGCTTAGCTTACAATCCAGGTACAGCCATGGATGAGCAGTGGAATAATTATTTCTTTGGTTCCTATTTTACTGGAAATTCAAAACGGTCAAGAATAAATGCATTCCAATTAAAACCAAAAGGTGCTAGCTACGAAATCGTTAATGAGCAAGATGTCATTGTGGGTATCAATTCGACTGGTGTCAATTTTGGTCCCGACGGCTCACTGTATGTCAATGATTGGAAGGAAAGTTATTCTAAAAAAGAGGCGGGTCGCATTTGGAAATTAGATAGTAAAACAAAAAATGCGCTAAGAGATGAGACCAAAGCAATACTTAAAGCTGGCCCTTCTGAATTAACTATTGCTCAATTAGACGCATATTTAGATCATCCAGATATGCGCGTTAGGCAACTGGCACAATTTGAATTAGTCGACAGAAATGAACTTAACACATTAAAAACGCATGCGTTAAAAGGTGAAAATGAATTTGGGAGATTACATGCCATTTGGGGCTATGGTCAATTGATGAGAGAAAACCCTGAACTCTATGAAGATTTGCCAGGCCTATATAAATCCGAGAGCGAGCACGTCAGGGCACAGTACGCTAAAGTGCTTGGGGATATTGGCAAAAATGAAAGTACTATTGGGCAATCTCTTTCCTTACTGCTTTATGACGAATCGCCAAGGGTTAGACTACATGCAGTAGAAGCCATAGGCAAAATAGGCTATCAAGAAGCGTATCAATATCTAGTCGATCAATTGGAGCGATTTGAAGAAAATAAGGATCCACATATGAGACATGCTGTTTCATATGCCTTATCTAAAATTGCAGATGATCTTACCTTGGAAAAGCTAGCAACCAATGAGTCAGTCAATGTCCGCATAGGTGCTGTGCTCGCACTCAGACATCAAGCATCGGCTAAACTCTCCAGCTTCTTAAATGATAAACATGAATTAGTAGCAACTGAAGCTGCGCGAGCCATCAATGACGACTTCTCTATTCCAGCCGCGATGGAAGCTCTAGCAAAATCACTGACTACATCCACTATCAAAACAGAAGCATTCCTCAGAAGAGCGATCAATGCAAATCTTAGACTTGCTGATAAAGCGAGTGCTGAGCGTCTAACAGCTTATGTCTTAAATAAAGAGCATGATGATGCCATGCGAATGCAAGCCTTGTGGTCTGTGGGCTATTGGCTAAGTCCACCTGAGCATGACAGAGTTGATAATCGCTATCGCGAATTGAAGCCTGGCAAGAAACAAGATGCACACACTTCATTTGCAAACATCTACAAGACAATCGAAACAGAATCCAACAGTGAACTCAAGGCTATGATCATCACAGTAGCTGGCAAGCTAAGTTATACTCAAGCCGAAGACTCCGTGTTTAAATATGTGCAGGGTAATCATAACAAAGCGATACGCATAGCAGCCATGGCATCACTTGGATTAATGGAATCATCAAGAATTACAGAAGCCATTAATATTGTCATGGAAGACAGCGATGTCGACCTCAGGAAAGAAGCTCAGAAAATGCTAAACCAATCCAATTTCTCTGATGATAATAAATTAGCCATCATCGAAAAAATATTAGCTACAGCTACTATTGAAGAAAAACAAACTGCGCTAAACGCATTATCCAAAGTCAAATCAGAAAAAGCGATCACCTTATTGGCTTCACAAATTAAGCAGTTGCATAGGCTGGAAAAAGGTATTCAGCTAGATGTACTAACTGCCGCTAAAGCTCAGGAAAATGAAAAACTAAATGAGCTGGTCACTCAATATGAGTCTGCAAAACCTGCAGACGATAAATTGGCGGCTTATGTAGAAAGTTTATACGGTGGTGACGCTCAAAAAGGAAAAAACATTTTAGCCTTCAATGATGCCGCTCAGTGCTTGAGATGTCATAAAATTCAAGGCTATGGTGGTGAAGTTGGGCCAGCACTAGATAAGATTGGAGCTGAGCTTAGTCGAGAAGAATTGTTATTGTCTTTAGTCGATCCTAATAGTCGGATAGCCCCAGGATTTGGCAGTATCTATTTTACATTAACTGACGACACCGAGCTTTCTGGTATTGTCGAAACAGAAACAACAACATCGATTGTAGTAAAAGATCCAGCTGGCAAAACGCACGAACTGCTCAAATCAAACATTAAGAATCAAGAAAACCTACCCTCTGGCATGCTGTCTCAAGAGACAATATTGAAGAAGACAGAAATCAGGGATTTGGTAGAATTTTTGGTGAGTTTGAAATAAAATCAATGCTATTGGCCCATTCATGGCTTATTATTGTCAATAATTTATTTGGGACAGTCTCTTTATCGCTTTGATCGAGCCCATAGAGCTTTATTGGTTCTAAGGAACACTTCTTAGTGAAATTACGTCAGTTCTATGTAGATTGTCATAGAGACAACTATATTAGCAGTTTTAAATTTTAAAATTATTGACATGGGCAAGGGAAAAGACGCCAAGAAGGCAGTAAAAAAAGAAGCGACAAAAACATTAAAGGAAAAAAGAGCTGAGAAGAAGGCCAAAAAAGTGAAGAAAGGCTTCGAGTAATCCAAGTACCAGATAGATATCTGCAAGTAATGGAGATAAGCTAATAAAATAAATATTAGTTAAAAGGTGAGTGAGTATTAAGACTTGTAATCTCTTAGCGTTAAACTAAAGGATAAGTTTAATTCGGATTCGGAAATATTTAATGGCGCATTTAAAATTATTCATCACTTTCATTTTCATATTAGCATCAATTCCATTGGAGCTAAATGCACAAGCAATTATTGAGTTTCAAAAGTTGTTGCCTCAAGATCTAAAAGGACAATTCTCTAAACGATTTGGGGAGAGTGTAGCAATAGATGGAAATACGGCCATTATTGGAATTCCTTCAGGAGGAATGAATGGCATAGTTCAAGGTATGGCCCGCATATTTGAATATCATGATATAACAGAGAAGTGGGTAGAAGTAAAAACTATTGGACCAAGCGAAACGTATATCACACAATATTTTGGAAAGAGTGTGTCGATATCTGGTGATATAGCGATCATAGGCTCACGTCACACAACTCACACTACAATATATTATAGGAACGAAGGTGGTACTAATAATTGGGGCGAGGTGAAAAGGATTGAAAGGTCTTCACGCAGTGTTTCAATAAGCGGTAATACCGCAATTGTTGGCACTTGGGCAGGAGAGGCATTTATCTTTTCAAAAGATTATGGCGGGGACGATAATTGGGGCGAGGAAAAAAAGATTATTGCGCGTGACTGGATGTCTGTGGATAAATTTGGAAATAGTGTATCCATCAGCGGCGAAACTGCCATTGTGGGTGCGTTTAAAAAAGAAGATAAAGATTATGAAAGTGGCGCGGCTTATATATTCTCAAAAAATAAGGGAGGTAAAGACAATTGGGGAGAAGTGATAAAATTAAGCGGAAGTGACACAGGACTACTAGATAAATTTGGAGGTAGTGTTGCAGTCAGTGGAAACTTAGCCATTGTCGGAGCGGTAAGAAATAAAATCGACAATTTAGGAACGTGCGGTTCAGCATATATCTTTTCCAAAGATCATGGAGGCAAAGACAATTGGGGAGAAGTAAAAAAATTAGTTCCTAGTGATGCGTGTAATGAGAATTTCGGCAGTGCTCATTTTGGTTGTAGTGTATCTATTGATAGAGATATAATAATCATAGGATCTAATTTTTGTAACAATCAAACTGGTATTGCATATATCTTTCAGAAGGACATTGGGGGCTATGAGAATTGGGGGCAAGCTAAGAAAGTTCAAATTAGTGATTTAGCCTCAAATAGTGTCATTGGGAATAGTGTATGTGTTAGTGGAAATCTGGCATTAGTAGGAGCCCCTGGTGGACATCAAGAAAAAGGTAGTGGATCAGCTTACGTAATTGCAAAAGATTTTGGTGGGTCAAATAACTGGGGAATGAAAAACAAATTAGCTGGCGAACTAAACTTAGAAAATGCGAAATTTGGTAAGAGTGTGTCCATATATAAAGATATTGCAATAGTTGGTGTTCCTGGAGACGATGTAAATGGTAAAGATAGTGGAGCAGCATTTTTATTTGCAAAAAAAAGTAATAAGCAAGGAAAGTGGGAAAAGATAAAAGAACTCAGGCCGCATGATGGAGCAATAAGAGACTTTTTTGGAAGTAGTGTTTCCATCAACAATGATATAATCGTTGTAGGTGCGAAAGGTGATGATGATTTAAACGGACCAAATATTGGTGCTGCCTATATATTCTCAAAACATGAAGGAGGCTTTAATAATTGGGGAGAGCTTACAAAAATCATAGGCAGCGAATCGACTGCAAGAAGTCAATTCGGTTCTTCGGTAAGTATTAGTGATAATATTGTTATAGTTGGATCTGCCTTTACAAATCAAAATAATAACAATGAAATAGTATTTCTTTTTGCTAAGGATAAAGGAGGAGTAAATAAATGGGGACAAATAAAAAAAATTGAATCGAACGATTTTGGTTTTGGAGATAACTTAGGAATAAGTGTATCTATCAGTGGTGATACAGCAATCATAGGTGCTGGCCAATCTGATCGAAGAGCAAATAAAATTGGTTCTGCCTATATTATAGGAAAAGACTCTGGAGGACAAGATAATTGGGGTTTGATCAAGCACATAAAACCTAGCAATGAAGATTATATTCCAAATTATGGCAGAAGTGTTTCTATACATAATCAAGTTGTAATAGTTGGAGCAATTTCTAAAGAAGGAACAAAAAATGGTGGTGCTGCTTTTATATATTCAAAAAACTCTGGAGGTATAAACAATTGGGGTGAAGTAAAGATGATCAAATCGAGTGCTCCTCGTGAATATGATCAATTTGGAATCGCTGTATCGATAAGTGATGATACAGCAATAGTTGGTGCAATGGGTAATGACTTAAAAGGGGAGGTTTATGTCTTTTATAAGAATTCGGGAGGTACAGATAATTGGGGTGAGGTAGATATAATAAATGGTAATGATTCAAATGAGGTAAACCTTTTTGGTAGAAGTTTAGCAATAAATGGAAATACTGTATTAGTAGGCGCTCATGGTGATCAGCAAGGAGGTCATTTTAGCGGATCCAGTTATGTATTTCATAGACTTAATAACAAAATTATAGACTATTTAATCAGGATAAGCAGGTATCTAAAATTTTAATTAAGTTAATTGGTTCGCATACAAAACACATAAGAAGACATCGGTTGCTAACTTATGTGTCTTATGTTTTTCTAATGTCTCTTATGTGTTTACTAGTTTTTGTATTCTGAACTTTATAAAATAAGCGATCAATTTTGAACTTCGTACACATTTTCTACTAGCACTTCCTTAACTTGAGATGTGCTTGACAAAATCTATATCATATCTCTAGTCATCGTGATCCTCTTGGTCGTTGCCTGCCAACCTGCAATTCCCGATGAAATCCTGAGTGAATACAACGACCTACCAGAAATCATTTCATTTGACCAACACGTCAAGCCTATCTTATCCGACAAGTGCTTTGCTTGTCATGGTCCTGATCAAAACAAGTTAGAATCTGAGCTCCGGCTAGATATCGAAGACAATGCAAAATCATCCTTGTCTACCGACGCCAGCAAACGCGCCATCTCTGAAGGCAACCTCAATCGTAGCGAAGTTTACCACCGAATCATTTCAGATGAAGCTGAACTGCTCATGCCACCTGCAGAATCAAATCTCACCCTAAGCCCAAGAGAAAAAGCAATCTTGACAAGGTGGATTCAGGATGGCGCTGAATATACCCCTCACTGGGCATTTGAAGCCATTCAAAAACCAGTTATTCCAACATCAGGTCTTGATGCATCAGTAACAAATGAAATCGACTATTTTATACTCGACAAATTGCAAGAAGCGGAGCTCACATTTAATACTCCAAGTAAAAAATCTCTTCTGCTACGCAGACTCAGTTTCGATTTGACTGGTCTGCCACCAAGCCTTGAAGAGCTTGACGGGTTTATTGATGATTCAAGTCAGGAAGCATATGAAAAACAAGTTGATCGTTTACTGGCATCCAAACATTATGGCGAGCGAATGGCAAACGACTGGATGGATGTTGCACGATTTGCAGACACACATGGCTATCAATCCGATCGCTATCGAGATATGTCACCATGGCGAGATTGGGTAATTAAAAGTTTCAATGAAAATTTGTCTTATGCTGACTTTGTCACTTGGCAACTGGCGGGAGATTTACTTGATGATCCAACACAAGACCAACGATTGGCGACTGGATTTCTGAGACTACACCAGCAAAATGAAGAAGGTGGCATTGTCGAAGAAGAATTCAAAGTGGAATATGTGACTGATCGCATCAATACTGTTGGGACAGCCTTTATGGGATTAACCGTTGGCTGTGCAAAATGTCATGATCATAAGTATGATCCCATTTCACAAAAGGAGTATTTTGAGATGTACAGCTTTTTTAATAATGTGAAGGAAGCAGGACAAATATCCTTTGACGGTGGTATGCCTGTGCCAACAATGTTATTGACAGATTCCAAGACAGATTCTATTATCTCATTTATCAATGAGGAAATTGAAGAGATTGAAAATCAAAATAAAAATGAAAATCAAAAATTAATCTCTGAAGCGAATTCTTGGATGTTAAATCATGGATATAAACCTCTCTCTACGCAAACTTTCCCTAAAGATATCAGAGCACATTTTAAACTAAACAAAGAACTCACAAATGCAATAAATAGTCGTGAAGTTGGAGAAATGAAACGTGCAGCATCAGCTGATGAATCGCCGACATTCGTGGAAGCTAAAGACAAAAATGGCTTGCTCCTAGACGGTGATGCTTGGCTAGACATTACTCCAGTTGGCACCTACCATCGCTACAACCCATTCAACGTCAGCCTATGGATTACAATTCCAAAAAACTTGACAGATGGCGTGATTTTTCACAAAGGTACAGGTGCTGCCTTATATAATTTTAAAGGTGTACATCTGGCTTTGAAGGATAATAAACTAGAGTTAATGATGGCCCATCTAGCGCCCTATAATGCCATCATCGAATATGCAAAAACACCAATCCCAAGGGCGCAATGGATTCATCTAAGCTTGAACTATGACGGAAGCTCTACGGCAGCAGGCCTATCCGTTTATGTCAATGGCATCGAACAAGAGACTGACATAGACATTGATAATTTGTATAAAGATATTGTCAGACTAGAACAAGGCAAACCAGTCGGTTTACAATTTGGTGCCCGATGGAGAGGTAAAGGCGTGGGTGGAGCTATGATTGATGATATTACTGTCTATGACAGATCGTTAACTGATATTGAAATTTTGCAACTAGCTGATAACGATAAATGGATCAGTATGGCTTCAAAAGATGCAGACAAGTTGACAGCAGTCGAAAAAAATCTCTGGCAAGCATATTATATCAGTCAACATCAGGAGACGAGACAGCACAATGAAGCCATTTTGCAAAAGCATAAAGAACGAACAGATCTGGTTGAATCTTTGCAAGAAGTGATGGTGATGGATGAGATGCCAATAGCAAGACAAAGCTATATTCTGGATCGAGGTCAGTATGACAGCCCAACAGAAAAAGTATATCCGAATACTCCAATAGCTGTCCTCCCGTTTAAAGAATCTTATAAGCCAAACAGATTGGGCTTTGCTCAATGGCTGCTAGACGAAGACCACCCCTTAACGGCACGTGTTGCAGTGAATCGATATTGGCAGCTCATTTTTGGTGAAGGCTTAGTTATTACGACAGAGGACTTTGGCAATCAAGGAAGGCTACCCAAAAATAAAGAGTTGCTAGACTGGCTTGCTCTTGACTTAATTGAAAATGGATGGGACATCAACCGGCTGATAAAGCAAATCGTGATGTCAACAACATATCGTCAAAGTTCTGTGCCGACTGAAACCGCGATAGCTGCTGATCCAAATAATGACCTTTATTCACGAGGTCCTTCGGGAAGACTCAGTGCAGAGATGATTCGCGATAATGTGTTAACTGCTAGTCAGCTTCTTATCGATAGTATCGGAGGACCGAGCGTCTACCCTTACCAGCCAGACGGACTTTGGGGTATGCTAGCTGGTAAAACATATCCGCAACCAACTGAAGCAGATCAATACAGAAGAAGTCTCTATACGATTTGGAAACGGACAATGCCTCATCCTACACAAGCCACCTTCGATGCTCCAGAACGAAGTGAGTGCATGGTACGACGCCAGGAAACGAATACCCCTCTACAGGCCTTAGCTCTTATGAATGATCAGATATATCTCGAGGCTTCTAAGAAAATGGCAACTGATATTTTAAGTGGCGGTAGTTTACAGCATGTATTTACAGCGCTTACGGGACGTCCACCTACTCATTCAGAAAATGATATGCTCACAAACATGTACACGAAAGAACTTACAAAGCACAAAGAACATCCGGAAAAGATAAGTAGTTGGCTATCACAAGAAACCACTACGCTTGACAACCGGGCTGAGCTTGCGAGCTATGCTGTAGTTATTAGTACGATTATGAATACGGATGCTTGTATTGTGAAGAGGTAAGGCTTACTGATATTCACCTAAGAACTTAAAGTAAGTACAACAAACGGAGTTAGAGTTAGTATCTGCATAGTACTTTTCCACCCCTTTATCCTCTCAAGGGGAACATCTTCCCGCGAAAGCCGCTTAGCTAATTCTAAAAATGAATCCTAAAAATGACCGAGTTATCATTAAGCTTTTATTAATTTGTAGTGACTAACAAGTCTAACTATTAAACTGGGACAAATTTCCAATTAGAGACAGTCAATTTTATTAAATTATCAAACAATCCATGAGTCGTTTTAATAAGTTAAGTGTATTACAGGTAGCCGCAGACCAAGGTATGGTGCCTCTTTTTTATAATGCAGATATAGAGTTAGGGAAAGACATTTTAGCTGCCTGCTATGCAGGTGGATCTCGAATTTTAGAATTTACAAATCGAGGAGATTTCGCACATGAAGTCTTTGGAGCTTTAAATAAATTTGCCGCCACAGAATTACCAGAGATGATTCTCGGTGTTGGCAGTGTCACTGATCCTGGGACAGCATCTCTTTATATGCAGTTAGGATCAAATTTTATTGTCTCAGCCTCATTGCGTGAGGACGTTGCAAAAGTATGCAATCGAAGAAAGGTGCCTTACATGCCTGGCTGTGGGACACTCTCAGAGATCGGGCAGGCAGAAGAATTAGGCTGCGATATTGTCAAATTGTTTCCAGGCAGCACGTATGGACCAGGCTTCATCAAAGCCATTAGAGGGCCGCAGCCGTGGACAACAATTATGCCTACTGGCGGTGTGTCTCCAACAGAAGAAAATTTAAAGGGATGGTTTGATGCAGGCGTCACCTGTGTTGGTATGGGATCAAAATTAATCTCAAAAGAGATTTTGGCCAATAGAGACTTTGCTGCATTGACACAAAAAACGAAAGACGCCCTAGCTCTCATACAAACGCTCAAATCTTAACTATGCAAGCAAAGTACCTAGCTGTATTCTCACTTCTCTTCATCTGGAGTTGCGCCGATATTTCTGGCACCAAGTATCTAAAACTCGCACATGGCTTGGACTCAACTCATCCTGTACATAAAGGGATGGTCTACATGCAAGAGCGGCTGGCTGAAAAATCAGGTGGTACACTTCAAATAGAAATTTATCCGAGTCAACAGTTGGGTACGGAGCGACAGACGGTCGAATTGTTACAAATTGGAAGTTTAGCCATGACGAAAGTGTCGGGAGCAGTGATGGAAAGTTTTGCACCGCGCATAAAATGCCTCAGCCTTCCTTATGTCTTTAGAGATCGGGAACACACGTATGCTGTGCAAGACGGTAAAGTAGGACGAGATTTATTAGTGCAAAGTGAAAAATTTTGGTTGCGCGGACTTGGTTATTTTGATGCCGGGCAGCGCTCCTTTTACACAAAGGATAAACCAATCATGACACCCGATGATTTGATTGGGATGAAAATACGGGTTCAAGAAAGTGTGATGGCGATGAGTTTAGTCAAAGCGCTTGGTGGCGCACCGACACCCATTTCTTGGGGCGAATTATACACCGCACTGCAGCAAGGTGTGGTAGACGGAGCTGAAAACAATCCACCAAGTTTTGTGAGTTCGCGACATTATGAGATCTGTAAATATTACTCATTGAATGAACATACAGCAGTGCCTGATCTATTAATCATTGGTACTGTTGCCTGGAATCGACTCACTCCACAAGAACAGGCATGGGTGCAGGAATCAGCTGATGAAGCGGTCGCCTATCAACGTAAGATTTGGGTAGAAGCGGAGCAGGAATCATTGGAGATTGTCAAGGCTGCAGGTGTGACTGTGACGCGACCTGACAAAACTGTTTTTGCAGAGAAAACGCGGGCGTTGTTAGATGCTTATAAAGATGATGAGGAGATGTATGGGTTGATTCAACAGATACAAGCTGTTAAGTAATGTTGAGTAGCGAGTACGACGCAGCTAAGCTTTTCAAATTAATGAACAATTATGATTAAAGCAAGATTTATATTATTTGTTTTGTTTTGTTTACAATCTTTATATGTGATTTGCCAAGATGTACAATTTACTCAATTTGATGTAAATCATATTTTCTTAAACCCCAGTCAAGCTGGCAATACAGCATATAAATCTCGGATTGGCATAGTGTATCGAGATCAATGGAGGTCAATATTAAATGATGCAGCTAATACAACTGGTTTTGTAGCTTTTGACAAAAGTATACAATTAAATGAGTCAACACTATTTGGACTAGGAGGATTCTATTTTATCGAAAGAGTTGGAGAATTAAGAAATTTGAATCAAGGATCAAGTATAGTCGCATCAATAAAATCAAATATTTACAAAAATCATACTCTTGGTTTTGGAACAGCGATAGGAATATCCGAAAGAAGAATTGAGTCAGGATTTTGGCCAAATGGAGATATATTCCCAAGTCAAACAAAACGTAATTTGAAAATAAATTTGGGAATATTATGGAAATATAAAGCTGAATCTAATTTCGAGACGAATTTAGGTCTTTCAATTAATCATGCCAATAAACCAAATATTTCTTTTGATGAAGAGTTTGAAATTAATCAATTAGCTCGACTAAATTTTCATGGCAATTTAAGAATACCTGTAAATAAAGAAATAGAAATAATGCCAAGTTTTAATTGTTCAAATCAAGGTCCACATGAATCTTGCAGATATGGGTTATTTGGAAGTTTTAATTTTAATTCATCAAAATTAGTACAAAGCATAAAACCTGGTTTATTTATAGGAGCAGGTAAACAATTGCAAGGAAAATTTAGAAATAATGTTTACTCATTTATTTCTGAGGTTAGGTTTAAATCATTCTTAGTTGGAATCTCATATGATAAATATCGATTCATAGAAAGTGATGCTTTTGAGTTAAGTCTTGCCTATTTTGTAATTGGCGAATAAAATGAAAAGAGATATAAATTCAAAACTAAATAAATCACTAGCTAACTATCTACTAGCAACTATCTAACTTTTAATCACTAAACGTAGTGAAGAAATTGGAAAAATAATATATGGATTGATAAAATCTATACACATTAAATAAATCACTAGCTAACTATATACTAGCAACTATCTACTGTTAAAAATGAGGAAAAAAATAGATTATGTTCTGGGGATGTTTCTCGCTCTATTAATGGCGATTATGACCATCGATGTCTTGTGGGGAGTGTTTACCAGATATGCCATGGGTAATCAAGCGAGTTGGTCAGAAGAACTGGCGCGATTTTTATTGATTTGGATTGGCATCTTGGGTGCAGCGTATGCCTCTGGTCAAAATATGCATTTGGCGATTGATTTGTTGTCGCCTAAATTAAAAGAGAGCGGGCAAAAGAAATTGGCTGCTTTGATTCGTGTCATCATAATAGTATTTGCTTTCGCAGTCTTGGTGATTGGAGGATTTCGACTGATTTATGTCACGCATGTGCTTGGGCAACAGTCTCCTGCATTACAAATACCGATGACCGTAGTCTATGCGGCAATTCCACTAGCTGGTCTATTGGTGGTCTACTATAAGATTCATGATTTTTTTAACAATCCAACAAACATTTAGATCATGGAAATCGCAATATTGGTTCTTTCGTTTATCATATTATTAGGGATAGGTGTGCCGATTGCTTGGAGTATCGGTATCAGTAGTATACTGACGATGTTGGTGAGTATCCCAACAATTTCGGCATTCACAACAGTGGCGCATCGCATGGCAAGTGGCTTGGATAGTTTTACCTTATTAGCTATTCCATTTTTTATATTGGCTGGACAAATTATGAATCGCGGAGGGATTGCTCGGCGGTTGATTGCGTTTGCGCGGACCTTAGTGGGATCGTTGCCTGGTGGATTAGCGCATGTGAATATTATGGCGGCTATGATGTTTGGCGCGATTGCTGGATCAGCTGTGGCGGCGGCTTCTGCGATTGGGAGTTTTATGACTGACGAGATGGAAAAAGAAGGCTATAGTAAAGAATTTGCAGCTGCGGTCAACATCACATCCTCGACAACGGGCATGGTGATACCACCAAGTAATATATTGATTGTGTACTCGCTTGCGAGCGGTGGTGTATCCATTGCTGCTTTATTTCTTGCAGGGTATGTGCCTGGTATATTAACTGGACTGTTGTTGATGGCAGTAGCTGCGGTTTGGGCAAAGAAGAAAGGATTTAAAGTGGGCAAACGAAGTACCGTAAAAGAAGTGTGGAATGCTTATTGGTCAGCATTTCCAAGTTTATTGTTATTGGTTGTTGTTATTGGAGGCATCGTAGCAGGTATTTTTACAGCTACAGAAGCGTCAGCAGTTGCTGTGTTGTATTGTTTGATATTAACTTATATCTATAGAGAGGTTTCTTGGAAAGAATTACCGGATATATTTTTAGCATCTGTTGGGACGACGGCCATTGTCATGTTATTAATCGGCTGTTCGATGAGTATGTCCTGGATTATGGCGTATGAAAATATACCTCAAAATATCACGACATTTTTATTGTCAGTTAGTGACAGCAAGTTTGTGATTTTGTTGATCATCAATTTGACTTTATTATTTGTTGGGGTCTTTATGGATATGACACCAGCTGTCTTAATTTTCACACCTATCTTTTTACCTGTTGTGACAGCATTGGGTATGGATCCCACACATTTTGGTATTGTGATGGTCTTGAATTTGACGATTGGATTATGCACACCGCCAGTTGGTTCGGTCTTGTTTGTAGGTGTGGGTGTTGCGGGCACGACGATTCAAAAAGTGATTAAACCCTTGATGCCTTTATTTATTGCGATGTTGGTGGCGTTGATAGCGGTGACGTATGTACCGCAGTTGAGTTTGTGGTTGCCTTCTTTGTTTGGGTTATAGTTGGTGGATTGATGATTTGTGGATTTGTGGATTGGTTTTGATTTAAATTTTGATTTTGATTTAAACTTTGATTTCCTAATTATGAAATATATAGTCTGTGATGAGCCAGGGACATTTAGTTTGCTGGAGCGAGAGATGCCAGTGCGCAAAGCTGGTGAGGCCTTGTTGCGCATGACACGCGTTGGAATTTGCGGGACGGATTTGCATGCCTTTCAAGGGAATCAACCCTTCTTTTCGTACCCGCGAATATTGGGTCATGAGTTGGCGGCAGAGATTGTGGAGATTGATGCGAATGACAAAGGGCTGGCTGTTGGTGACAAGGTGATTATTATGCCGTATTTGAGTTGTGGGGCCTGTATCGCTTGCCGAGCAGGGAAGACGAATTGTTGTACGGCTATCGAAGTATTGGGTGTGCATACGGATGGAGGGATGCAGGAATATTATGCGTTGCCAGTGGAGGTATTAATTGGGGCGGGAAGCTTGAGTGATGAAGAGATTGCGATTGTGGAGCCCTTGGCGATTGGTGCGCATGCGGTGCGGCGGGCGGCGATTCGTGAGAGTGAGAGTGTGTTGGTTGTGGGGTGTGGGCCGATTGGGCTGGGGATTATTAAGCAGGTGCAGTTGGCGGGCGGGCGTGTGATTGTGATGGATGTAAATGAGGAGCGGTTGGAGTTTGTGAAAGAGGTGATGGGGGTTGAGCATGTATTGAGTGCTTTGGGACAGCCGGAAGAACAATTAGTAAAGTTGAATCAAGGGGAGCTACCGACAATCGTCATTGATGCGACGGGGAATAAGGGCGCATTGGAAAAGGGTGTGCAGTATATGGCGCATGGCGGGAAGTATGTTTTGGTTGGCTTGTATAAAGGTGACTTGACATTTAATCATCCCTTTATCCATAGCCATGAAGCGACAATTATGAGTAGCCGCAATGCGACGATGGAGGATATGTTGCGGGTGAAAGATATATTGGAGGCTGGTTCGTTTCCAACGGAAGCTTATGTGACACATCAAGTGTCATTTGAAGAGATGGTTGATCATTTTGAGTCTTGGATTAAACCGGAGACGGGGGTGATTAAGGCGATGGTTTCGTTTTAAAAAATTAATCATTCGAAATTTATAAAGAGATGGCTGACATTAAAATCAGCATTTTGAATATTTTCGTACAGTGATAAAATAACTTCTTCCAATTACATCTTTTGACATTCCAATCTTATAAATTATTGAGCATTACTTTGAACTTAATTCATAGGCTTTAATCATTTTTTCGGTTTGGATTATAAATAGGTTGATTACTGGAATAATAGCTGGTTTTGGTTTCCCGATGCAGTCATTTACAATGACAATTCAGATGAACTAAAAAAGCAAGGGCCAACAATAGCTATAAGAAAAGGTCCTCTTTTAATTGCTTTACGCATGAGCCAAACCAGATTAACTACTATGGAATTTATTGCTATTTTATTATTAGAAAAGAAAACCGTATTTTGAGAAAACGAAAATGGGCAGCTTTACAACCACCCATTTTTTATTGATATATGAGTTGCGACGATATATAAGGATATGATCACATTCTTATTAATCAGTGATATCTGGGTACAAGGTATCCAAATCGCTGAATCGCTTGCTATTCTTGTTATTGCAGTATTAGCGTACCGCAGAGAACGCAAGTGATTCGTTCGAGGGATCTTAGCGGATCCCTCACTCATATTTCAATATTTAAAGTTACGGTATTTTTTATTAAGAAGAAAACTATCGTAACCGTCGGTCATGTAGATTTATAGCTTTAATCTTCAACTTATTCAGCTCTTATAATAATTCTTCGTCAATTCCTCCATCACCCCATTCGTCCTCACTGCGCTCTCAACCAAACTTGGACACTCCACGACACTTATCAAATTTTCGGAATGATCTTCAAAATTGATCGTCCATTCACTCCCAACAATTATCGAATCCATCGATGCATACTTGTTATCCTGTTGATTTAGTTATGTTCATTTCCAATATAACTTAAGCCTTCATCAAAGTGAAATAAACCATAGCGTTCACCTTCCATATAGCCCGGCACATCTGATTTTTGATTTTGGGCTGCTTCATCAGAAATGGGTGTGGTAAACGGCATTTTTCCAGAAGGATTAAATTGCCCTGTCACGATATCCAAAACAGCTTCGGGTGTTGTGCCAAAGGTGGCCATCACGGATTGTATATATTTTGAATCCTCTTGATACACCTCATCAATAGCCCACGGATTGGTATAATTCACAACTAATATTGTTGGCTTCACTGCTACTGTATTAATGTGGTTTACATCAATCCCATTGCGACTGAGATTTACATGGAGTGGGCTGCCGTCAGATTGAAACAAAGATTTTCCTTTTGGCATTAGCCATAAAATATTCACATCTGCGTCAGCTGGATCATTTACAAATTCTAAGTCCCAATTATGATTATCTCTTAAGAAGATGGTAGATGGAGAACTGCCTTTATTCTCTACGTGTGTTTCAAAATAAACTTTCATTTTAGCTTTTAAAGGAAGTATACTTTCGCTGTTTCGGAGTAAGACAATTGACTTGCGCATCGCCTCATCAGCTCGCTTTTGAAATTCGGGCTTTCCTACTTTTCCAGCAACAGCCTCCACATCAACATACGGATTTTCAAACAAACCTAATTGGAATTTTTCTAGTAGTAATAGACGAACCGACTCATCAACTAAAGGCATCAATGCTGGATATTGTTTCAAGGTTTGAATCAACTGCGCAGGATTGGCGGTTCCAGAAAATAGATTCACTCCTGCCTCAATCGCTTTTTTGTACCGCTCAATAATCGTCAACTCTTCTACGCCCCAAGGCATCATATCAATAGGACCTGTATCAGAATTAATAATGCCAGTAAAACCTAACTCCCCTCTTAGCACCTCTTGCAAAATTCTTTTGTTAAAGGCATAAGCAACTTCTTCGTATGCTGTATTGACAGGATATGAATAATAAGGCATGACGGAAGACGTCCCAGCATCTATCGCAGCTTTAAATGGAATTAAATTATTAGCAAACATGCCGCCCTCAAATACTTCTCGTTTGCCCCAATCAAAATGCGGGTCTTGTCCACCCTCAGTTGCGCCACCGCCGGGGAAGTGTTTAGTTGTCAGCGCGATGGAGCTGGGACTTAAGGTCTCGCCTTGAAAGCCTAACACGATTTCTCGCATCATGTCTGCTGCTAGCTTGGCATCTTCTCCAAACGTCCCTTCTGTTCTTTGCCAACGGGGCTCGGTCGCTAAGTCAGCCATATACATATAGCCTTTTCGGATACCTGTCGCCAACCATTCTTGGCGAGAAATATCTGCAAATGCTCTGACCAAGGATAAGTCTCGCATGGCTGCCAAACCTAACTCCCCTGGGAAACTCGTAAAGGGAGTTTTACCTACACTTAATCCAATCGAAGCATCCGTAGAAATATGATTACGTGGGTTAGATGTAATGATACCAGGGATTCCTAAACCATCACTTTCGCAAAGGGCTTGTAGATTATTCGCCCACTCTGCTACTATTTTTGATGAGGGATTAGCCCTCAAAATAAAATGTCTTTTATGAAATTGTTTTACATCTTTTGTTGTACCTGCTGCTCCCATATTGGGATATTCCAAAGGCTTTTTTGTGAAAATATTGACATCCATGATCAAGTCTTCTTCATTAAATCCGCTCCCAACTTCACCACTTTCCTTTCCTCTTTGAAACGACCAATCATTTTCTAAACGTGTTGAGCTGATGATCATAAACCCAGCTTTCTGTTCTAGTGACATTTGAGCGATTAAATTGGCCGCTCGATCTTCATGTGGCAATCGCCAATCTTCATAAGCATCTACTGTTCCGTTACGATTAAGGTCTTTAAAGTCGAAGCCATCAACTTTTAGAATTGTACTACTCTTATAAGCCAATTTAACTTGAGTTATTAATTCCTCATCCCCATTTGCATTATGACAAGAAGAAAAACCAAGCATTGTTATCAAACAAGAAAAGTATAAGTATCGTCTTAATTTCATGATGGTTCATAAATGTCTATTTGAATAATCTTATCTTTTTTTGCGAATACATCCAGCCCTAAATCTTGGTATTTACTCATGATTAGACAGGTTTTATATTGTGTGGTATCCCCATATATTTTCCTTTCATATAGCGTATTGCAAGCTTTGAACATTTGCTTGAGTTCATTGATTGTAGTATTTCTTGATATCGTTTCGTTGCCAATTGAAACTTCTGTTATTGAATCATCAAACACAACACTTAATAATCTACAGTCATTTGAATTACATTTCTCGAATTCACTTTTATTAACATACAGTATGCTATCACAGCTAAGCATATCATAAAGGTCAGGTTTTTGCTCAATTCTTACTTTGGAGAACTTTTCTGATAAATAGCTACAATCCACTTGTAACCCACGGTTTCCGTTCCAATGGATGTCATTATAAACTTCTTGAGTTTCAGTCTCCTTTTTAGTCAAATGTCCACTTGTGCTATTTATTTTCTCTTTGTCTGTAATTTTAGGCATATCCGAAACACCTTGAACAACTTTATTTCCTTCACAGCCAAACAAGAGCAGAGATATGATTATTAAGTACTTCAGTATTAATTTTAGTTTTTAACTAACAAAGATATTCAACAACAGAACTTATTTCTAGCTATAATAATTCTTCGTCAATTCCTCCATCACCCAATTCGTCCTCACTGCGCTCTCACCCAAACTCGGACACGCTCCCACCCCAAGCAAATCATCCACCACCGTCTGTATCAAAGGCTGCTGAATATGCTTCGGCATCTCAAACTCAAACACCTCTTTTCCCGGGTGACCAGATCGCTCAAGACAAACAATAGGCGCTCCAAAAAAGGAAATCGTTATTTTACCTGTACTACCGATGATCACCATTTCATCTTTCGCCGCCTTCTCATCAACTGCAAAACACCAACTCCCCACTCCACTTACACCAGTCGCAAATTGAAAAGCTCCATGAATACTATCAGCCGCTTTATACATGCCTGCTTGATTATCCGCAAACCCATGCACATGCTCAATCGGCCCAAAAATATAATCCAAATAATCCAACTGATGCGCCGCCAAATCAAAGAAATATCCACCACCAGAAACAGCCGGATCTATACGCCAATTCACTGGCATAGACGAGGTGATATTAGCCACGATATCCGGATCAACTGTTTTGTATAATTCCAATTTAACGAGTCGCACATCTCCAATCGCACCTTCCTCCAGTAAGGACTTAATTTTTTCAAAGTTCGGTAAGCGCCGTCGATAATACGCAACATACAATGGCACTGCCCCCGCCTCACAAGCCTCAATCATTGCCCTACATTCCTCAACTGTTCGTGCCATCGGCTTCTCAACATAGACAGGCTTCCCCGACTGCGCTGCCTTAATCACAATCTCTGCATGCGCATTTGGGGGTGTCGCTACATAAATGGCATTCACATCAGGATCTGCAATTAATTGGTCTGCATCGGTATACCACTTTGAGACACAATGCCGTTCAGCATAATCCTTCACCTTTTCTTCATTGCGCCTCATCACAGCAACAACATCTGAGTGTTCAATCAGCTGCATAGCAGGCGCACTCTTCACCTCGCATACATCACCAACACCGATGATTCCCCATTTCACAATATTCTCTTTAATCTTTTTCATTACTCAATTTGGTTTTGGTAAAATGTACTCATTAACTAAATTAACATCTAAACGACACAAGGCACTAAAGTACCTTGGATTTAAAATCATTTTTATTCCGCGATCCTACAACTAACTACTCCCCTGTCCACTGTCCACTATCCACTATCCACTAACCACTAGCCACTAGCCACTATCCACTAATCAACTATCTACTATCTACTAAAACATCCTCCCCCAAAAACCGATCATCCACATTCATATACCACTTCAAAGATTGAGGTAATCTCAAATCGCCAAACTTGACAGCACCATCTAAATAAATATATTCTCCGTCATTCTTAGACTCATCATGATAAAACTGATACATTTCCAACACAAACGTCCGCCGATTAAAATAAAAATACCAAATATCTTTGCCGACTTCTGGATCATAATGAACACGGATCCGTAAATAATCTTTGCCTTGAAACCGTACAGCTTCGACATTGGGATCAATGTTTGTACCAGGATCTGACAACTTCATTGGCATCCCATATAAGTACAAATAATAACTCTGATACATCGATGCACGTTCATCACTGACTCTATACTTTTTCTTCAACTCTTCTGAAATCGCTCGCCCACCATTCCACAAGTAGCGACTACCCTTCTTATCCACTTGATATTCCAATACGCCTTCTTCATTGTTTGACCTAAACGAAAATCTATTCTTTTTTAAATCTATAAACGTTCGCCGATAGGAGACTTCTCCAGAAGGTCGAAGCTGTTTGAAAATCAGAGAATCAGAAAACGACTTCCATTCATTTTTAGGATCATGTACTTGCAAACTCCTTTCAATCAATTCCTCTGCAGACATTTGCTGAGCAAGCAAGCCAACCTGAATCGAAATAAAAAATGTTATTCCTAATGCTACTAATCGAATCATGACTCATGATAAAGAATAATCAGTAGACTTAATAATCCTACACTAGCCAATTTCCTTAACACCACATTTAGATTTCAATCTGATAAGGCAATAAAATAGGTCTACTTAATCCCCTATTATCCATCGATCGTTAAAGAATTCGTAAATCAATCGACTGGTGCTACTTATGACCTATGCATCAAGTCTTTCTTACAAACCATATTCTCTAATCTTTTAAATATTAGCGTATGAAACGGATGATATACATTTTAGGATTAACACTTTTAATTGCCTCTTGTAAATCTGTTCAGAATCTTGTCGATAAAGGAGATTATGATGGCGCTATTCATCTAGCGGCTAAAAAACTCCATGGTAAAAAGAACAAGAAGACAAAGCACATTAAAGGATTAGAAGAAGCCTTCGCGAAAGTGAACGCAAGAGATTTTGCCTATATCGAATCATTAAATGCACGCGCATACCCAGAGCGATGGGATAAAGTCTATGACATCTTGCTTGACATCGATAGCCGACAACATAAGATTAGCCCTTTTTTACCCTTGATCAGTAAAGATGGCTATGTGGGACATTTTGAATTTATATCAACAGCAGATCGAATTGAAGAAGCGAGTTTAGGAGCGTCTGTATATCACCACCAACGAGCTGAAGCCTTATTGACAGACATTAATTATTCGAGAAAAGCAGATGCAACAGAGGCCTTTCACGAATTAAAGAAAATTGATCGCTACTTCAGAAACTACAAGAATAAAGAATCGTTGATGGAAATAGCTCACCACTTTGGAAAAACGCGCGTAAAATTAGAAACACGCAATACTGCCAACGCTGTCATTCCTAGAGATCTTCAGTCCGAATTATTAGCAGTCAGTATCCCTGCCTTGAATTCTTTTTGGACCGAATTCTATACCTATGACTTAGAAGATAATACACCAATGGATTTCAGAGCTGTATTAGAAATTGACGACCTAGAGGTGAGCCCCGAACGAGAAACGCAACGCCAATATCAGGATAGCCAAGAAATCGTAGATGGCTTTGACTACGTCTTGGACGAATCTGGCAACGTAGCCAAAGACACATTAGGTAACGATATAACACAAGACAAATATGTGACGATCACCGCTGATGTCATTGAAATATATAGAGAGAAAACTGCCTATGTAAAAGGCTCATTGAAAATAATAGACCTGAACGGGAAGCAATTAATCGATCAGTTTCCTATCTCATCTGAAGCCATTTTCACAAGCTACGCTTCACAATTTTTTGGAGACCGAAGAGCTTTATCTAATGCTTCAAGAAATCGATTGCGAAGTAACCCAGAACGATTCCCACAGGATGAAGAATTGATCTGGCAAGCAGCAGAAGAGGTGAAAATAACAATGATCGATTTCTTACAAGACATACGGTATTTTTAAGTAGAGCACAATCTCTACAATAATTTACCCTTCCAGCCTGACTTAACGATTTATAGTTGAGTCAGGCATTTTTTTACGGCCCCGTAATAAGAAAGCAGATTCGCAGACTGGATAAACCTTATAGGTTTCCCCGACCAGTAAAGGTGATTTTATTACCTATAACAACAATCTCCTAAAAAGTAAAGCAGATTTAAAAACTGAATAAACCTATAAGGTTTTTGGATTGTCTCCATGTGCAGTCCGGTATTTTATAACACACTTTTTGGCATTTTTTTACGGCCCTGTAATAAGAAAGCAGATTCGCAGACTGGATAAACCTTATAGGTTTCCCCGACAAGTAAAGATGATTTTATTAACTATAACAACAATCTCCTAAAAGTAAAGCAGATTTAAAAACTGAATAAACCTATAAGGTTTTTTGATTGTCTCCATGTGCAGTCCGGTATTTTATAACACACTTTTTTCATCAATCCCTGAAATATCTAACGAAGTGCTTATGTTTACAACATATGCCGTTTCGAATCGCGTTTACTTTTGTCTTACTGCTACAAGCCTGTTTAAGCTATAGCCAAATCGGACAATGGCAGCTCACCCCGATGCCAAAGCTTACGCATAATATCATCTCAATTGATATTGATTCTATCAGCCAAAGACTTCATCTCACCTCAGCAGCAAATCACCAAAGCGTTTACAATGGCTATGCCTTTAATACCATAGACACTGATACCATCCCAATCGACATCAATCCAGTTGATTCATTGACTATCGGACCGATCAGCGATAAAGTCCTCCACAATGATCAACTCTATCTGGCAACTCTGAATAATGGCATTTGGATTCGCGATGGCCAACGCATCCAAGAATTTATAATTCAAGACCAGCCCATTCCGAAAAATATCTTAGCGCTTGCCTCTTATGAAAACGAATTATTTATTTTAACAACGACCAATCAATTATTTATCTGGAAACAGAATTCTTATGATTTGATTGAATACAGCATTCCAAAAACAGAGTATATTTCTGATATAACCATAGATCAATGGAGCCAACTCTGGCTATTAGGTGAATCAAATCTGTTTCATAAACCTTATGCTAAAAATGCCAATCCTCCACAATTAATACTGACAGACATCCAGTCCTCGTTTAAGCCAATAGCACAACCTTGGACAGATCTGGCATTTGATGCTGAAGACCTAATTCTTTCGTTTAAGTCAACAGTCAATTACCTACCTGGTCATGCCATCAAATATCAATACAGAATCAAGCAAGAGCAATGGTATCCCTATTCTTCCAATCCAGAAATAAATATGACAAACCTTGCTCCCGGCAAGTATGAATTTCAAATGCGCGCGAAGTCTGAGACAAGTGAATTGGGCTATTCTAAACCCATTCCCTTTGTAGTGACTCAAACATTTTGGAATAGTTTCTGGCCTTGGCTGATAGGTGGGATAGGTGGATTGCTTTTAATCTGGGGCATTTCATTTAATAGCCAACGTCAAGCCTTACAGACAATACAAAATTCAGCAAATAAATATAGACTTGAAAATCAACTCCTCAAGTCAAAGCAAGAAACGCAGCAACTCCAAATGAATCCTCACTTTTTATTTAATAGCCTTAATACAATTCAAGGGATCATTGCATTAGGCGACACAAAAAAAGCTCGACACTTACTCAATCACTATTCCCAATTAATGAGATCACTGCTAGATCAATCTCGTGAGGGTTCCATTACGGTGGACGACGAAATACAATTTTTAACTCGATATTTAGATCTAGAACAAGCCGCTCGTAACAATAAATTTGACTACTCATTTCATCTGGACCCATTGCTAGATACGAACACACCGATACCACCTATGATTTTACAACCACTGATTGAAAATGCTATCGTACATGGCATGAAAGGCATTGAGCGTCAAGGCAAAATCACGATTAAACTAACAAATACTAAATCAGGCATTCTAGTCGACATTGATGATAATGGTGTTGGTCGTGACAGCTCTAAGTCAAATCATAAATCTCATGGCGTAGAGATTCTCACAGAACGGTTGCAATCCTATTCGAGCTTTTCTCGTTTACAGGCTATCAATATTGTTGACAAAGTCGAAAATGACAAACCAACAGGAACCCTTGTTACAGTAGAATTACCAAAATTATCATAATAAAGATGAGAGCAATTATTATTGACGACATGGATGCAGCTAGAGCTAGCCTGAAACTAGAGCTTTCAGACCATTGCCCTGAGATAGCATTAGTCGGAGAAGCACATAGCGTGGTCACAGGACTCAAGCTATTAAAACAGACGACTACTGACATCGTCTTCCTGGATATAGAGCTAGATGACGGTTTAGGCTTTGACATTCTAGAATTGCTAACTGAACAACCATTCAAAGTCATTTTTACAACGGCGTCAGATGCTTATGCGATTAAAGCATTTCAATTTGCAGCTGTTGATTACTTATTAAAACCAATAGATCCTGAGCTCTTAAAAGTGGCTGTACAAAAAGCAGCAAGCACGATGCCCTATACAGCAGAACAACTGACAATTTTAAAGGGCGGTTTTTCTGCAGACGAGTATCCAACTAAATTAGCTTTACATACACAAGAAAAGATTGTGAGTACAGATATTGCATCAATCTCTTATTGTAAATCTGAAGGCAATTACACGACCTTCTATTTTTTAGATGGATCCAAATTGCTCATCACTAAAACCTTAAAAGAGTACGAAAAGATATTAGGCCCTCATGGCTTTGTCAGAACACATCAGTCCTACTTAATCAATGCGGTAGAAGTCAAGGAGTTTGTCAAAACTGAAGGTGGTTATATTTTATTGAAGGATGGTAGTCACATACCTGTGTCTGTTCGGAAGCGTACGGAAGTGTTGACTACTTTGGGGATGTCGTAGGTATTAAATAGTCCAGATATGCAGTGTATTTTTGTGTTGTGCCTGCTTCACATAATATCTTGTCATAATTGTTTTTATCTGGAGGAATTTATACTTCCTATCTTGAAAATAACTCATAGTTTGTACTTCTTCCCCCCGCTGCTTCTTTCCTCATTATTTTCTTTTCTATTAAATCTTGAATGTCACGTATTGAAGTATCTTTTGAACATTTATTTATTTTTGCCCATTTGGATGAAGTGACTTTTCCATCAAAGCCATCAAGCATTTTATTGACCATTTTCTCTTGTCGTGGATTAAGCTTGCCTTTATGTTCTATCCAAAAACTATGTTTAAACAGCACCTTCTTCAATATTTCAGACGATAATTCAAGAGCACCTTGTAAACATTTTAAGAACCATTCTAACCATTCAGTAATGTCTAAGCTATGTTTTTGACTTTTCTCTAGAATTTGATAATATTGTTTTCTTTCAATTCTAATTTGTGCTGACATACTATAGAATCTCTGTTTTGAATTCTCAGATTTGGTTAAAAGCATATCAGTTAAAGCTCTTGCTATTCTACCGTTCCCATCCTCGAATGGATGAATAGTTACGAACCATAAATGAGCTATCCCAGATTTTAGGACTAGATCGAGTCCTTGTTCTTCATTAAACCATTTCAGAAAAGCTTTCATTTCTTTATCTAAGATTTTAGACGATGGAGCTTCGAAATGCACTCTCTCTTTCCCTAAAGCTCCAGATATTACTTGCATTGGACCGGTAGTGTCATTCCTCCATTGGCCTACTTTTATCTGATACATCCCACTCCAACCTGAAGGGAAGAGAGATGAATGCCAACCGAATAATCTTTTTTTGCTTAGTTTATTATCATAATTTTGAGTTGCATCTAGCATCATTTCAACTACTCCATCAACATGTCTATCACTATCAACCAATCCAGAAATATCGATACCTAAGCTTCTAGCTAAAGATGATCTGACCTAGTCTTTATCTAGTATTTCTCCTTCTATTTCACTCGATTTTATGACATCTTGAGAAAGAGCTTCTAATTGAGCTTCATTTCTTAGTTCAAAACCAAGTGCCTCCATTTTGCCAAACAGATGGCCCTGCATATTTCTAACATCTCCAACAAATGGTAGTAAGTGAGCAGAATCCCATTTGAAATTTGGCCAAGCATCATGTTGATGGATGTAAATTTTTCGTTGCATATTATGCTACGAATATAGCTGCTATTCGACGCATTTGCAATTAATTGGCGATCTAAGCTTTTGTTTCTCTTCTTCCAGATATATTCGTTCCTGCATTTTAGCAAATTATTAATGTCTGTTTTAATGTGTAGGGCTATGTCGGTCATTTTATTTTCCAAATCAGTCGACCTTAAATATTCCTTATTTGCCAATATGTCGTCAAGTCGTCCTTGCCGTAGTGGTTCTAAATCAATCAGATGTCCGATATTTTCTTTTATAGACCATTTTTCACCTGGTTTAATTTCCAACAATTCAGGTGGAATTCGTTCAATTTTAGTTTTTAAACGTATGAAGGTTCCATCAAGTCGTTCAATAATTGATGGAAAAATATTCTGCTGAAAGGGAAAATCAAATTCTCGTTCAAACCATTTTATTTGTTTCATAACATTCGTTTTAATTATCCACAATGGATCGGCCGTATCCAGCGTACTTGATAAAGCATGATCTGATGACAATTTGTTATAGACTGGCTATTTTTTGCATCACAGTTATTTATTCACTTTTGTCAGTTGAATTTACTTTTCTTAAGTTTCGTTATTCTTTTATTATGCTTGATTTAAAAACTAATTCAATAATTATTGCACCAATTGCAAGTGATATCAAATAAGTTTTAATTAGTGTTGGAATTAGGCTGCCCTGAATAATTAATAGTGTAATATGAGTCCCCGCAATTATACCTAAGTGCATTATAGCTGCACGCTACTTTTGATATTGGGTTAAAATAACTCAAAATGAATATCTTAAAATTTATCGAGAATTTCCCTGACGAGACAAGTTGTAGACAGCATTTTAAG
>CALGLU010000076.1 GCA_937959275.1 uncultured Saprospiraceae bacterium
CTTTTGATTGACCACTAGCCAGGTATCGTTTAACCAGCGGAAACATTTGAGATTGGTTGCGTTGTTTACTCATTTATTTTTTGGAGTAAATTTAATAGTAGAAACTCGGAAATTTAACACGCGGTTGCTGGAACGCTTACGTATTAAATGAATCTTTGTTATGAAAGAAATCGAACTAAAAAATGGCGATTTGCTACGGCTTGATGAACCTTCCGTTAATGATGCGGCAGACATGATAAGCTATGCGAAGAAAGTAGGCGACGAGACCGATAATCTAACATTTGATGGGGCCGATTTCAAAATCACAGTCGAGCAGGAAGAGGCAGTCATCCTCAAGCATCAAAGCGAGAATAATCACTTGATCTTACTTGCAAAGATAAATAACGAAATTATTGGCATGCTTAGCATCTCAGGATCACATAGGAAAAGGTGTAAGCATATTGGGGAATTTGGAATTTCAATCCTGAAGAAGCATTGGGGCAAACAGATCGGTACAATTATGCTAACCGAAATGATTACTTGGGCAAAAAATGAAGGACATCTCACTAAAATCAATCTCTCGGTACTAAAACAGAATGTACGTGCAGTAAAATTATACGAAAGACTTGGCTTTAAACATGAAGGGGTACGTTCACGTGCCTCTTTCCAAGGCGGCAAATATTTGGATACGTATTTAATGGGATTAGAAATTGATTCTTGATGAAAGGAAAATCAATGATCAGAAAGATAATATTTTCAGATTATATTTTATAAAAGTCGTTGGTTCGGAGACCAACGACGGCCTCTTTCCTAAAAACTCCGCCCCTTGTTACTTGCCCTCCTTAGACTCCATCCTGATCATTGTTTCTTGCCCTCGATGGACTCAGATCCAATGAGACTGATATTTCATTAGCATTAACACTAATTAAGTCTCTCTAACTTAGTAGATGTGACTTGATCATGAAGATTGCCAAGCGTGGGGAACAACAACATTTTTCCTGAACCAGTAAACTCTACTTCTTCACCTTTGAATTTACGTTTTTCAAATAGTGTGAATTTATAGCCCTCTGGTATATGAATCTTAGCAGATGAGATGACATCATTAAACTCCATGCTTTCTACATCTATTTTAGAAAGATTTTCAATTGTTGAGAACTGATCACCATAAAGCTTTAATGATCTGCCTTTATAATTTTCTAACTCAAAGAGCTCAATGACTGCATCTTCGATTTTATTAATCACTAAAGGTGCTGCGAATGTAGGTACGGCATTCTTTGCAGGTACTTTTTTCTTTGGAGACACTGGTTTTTTAGAAAGTTGAGGGTTTGGCTTCACATTAACAACTTCCTTCGTTTCGATTGGATCAGCTTCACTTCCCTTCGCTTCTTCATTCACTTCTGCTGCAAGAAGCGATGCCTCTTCCCTGTTAGCATTTTGTTCATTAATTGGAAGTGTAGCAGCAGATAGTTGTGCATTTGGTATTGCATCCAAACTCTCGGCGGGCACTGACTTATTGAGCACAATTGCAGTGACTGCAGCCAAGACCACGATGACACTTGCAGCGATGCTAAGTAACATATTTTTAGACAAGCTCACAACTGCGCCCTGCCTTTCCTCTATTGGTTGAGGCTTGGTTACCATCGGAATACTAGCTAATGGAGCGGCAGTTGCAGGAATGGCAGCGGCTGTAGATCTCGCCTTTCCTTTTTGTTTAAATATGTATTGGCCGCCTTGATGCCCTACTCCAAACAAAGGTCTACCATCAGGCAATTGCTCATAATTAGACGCTGTTTGCTCAATGACTCGATCTGCTACTCGGCCAACATTCAAGTGGTCTTGTTCATTACTTTTTAATATATCAATGAAGCTTTTTGTAAAGGGACTATTTTCACCAGGGTCGCCGTCGTAGACTTCTTCATCATGTCGACCAGAGCAAATCGCCCATCTGGATGTTAAATTATCCAACTCTTTGATCGCTCGCGAACTTCTGTGCTGCCCTTGCATAAACAAAGAACCACTAAAACAAGAATCCGATACTAATAAAATGTGTTTTGCTTTAATCCCCTTTACATAATCCCGAATTGTTGAATTGGGGATATAGCGTGCAGCTTTATTTTTCTGAGCATCGACAGGAATCCAGTATCCCAGACCCAAGTGATCGTTTAAATGTCCATGACCTGAATAATAAATAAATAATTTGTCAGAAGGCTCCACTTTTTTCCCTAAATCATCTAGTGTATCAATGATATTTTCCTTAGTCGCTTCTTGATCAAATAAGGTGAGTACATGTTTCTCATCAACATCATATTTATCCACCAAAATATCTTTGACTTCTTTGATATCCTTTACGGCATTTGATAATTTAGGAAACTCTGCATATGCATTAATTCCGATGCCTAAAAACCAAGATTTTTGGGTTGGTTGCCAACTTGTTAAATTACTCATATGAATCATTTATAAATCACATAAAAATATTAGAACTGAACACTTTCATCAATCTCAAAGTTTATTATCCCTATTTTACTGCCAACACCATTGACAACTTCGACTGAATAATCTCCAGGTTCTGGAAAATTCTTGTAAGAAGACAGACGATAACCAGCATCTTCATTTCTGGCTATTTCATAGCTTCTCGAATGAAGGACATTTTGATTACTATCACGCCAATTAATTGTTACTGTTTCTGATTTAGGTGCATAAATCCTGCATGCCATATAGACTCGCCCTTTGGGTAATCTAGTCGAAACATTCACTGGTAGATTATTTGTAATCCCAGTGCAAGTCACCATATCTTTTACTGGATCAATAATGCTAGCATGTCCAGAATGTTTCGAGCCCTCAATTTTCTCGGTTAGCTTAATAGCTGTTTGTTTTTGATTGACCCGTTCGACAAGCTTCTTATACTGTCGGACATCCTGCTCCCTTGCCACACCTGAGTTAATAATTTCAGCTAAAGAATCTCGACTGGAGGATGCTATTCTTAGTGAATCAATATTAAGTTCACGTTTTAAATATTCTTCCTTTAATTCATTGTAATACTCTTCCCAACCCGTCGTTCTTTCTTTCGGTAAAACCGTGTTGAAATAATCAGCAAACCTCAATCTCACCTCTAAATCGTCAACCATTGCCTGCTCAACATATTGTCCAATCTGGTCAGACTCCATAATCGCCAGATTTCGATTATCAAAGCTCAACTTGGCAAAATAACCAAGTAAGCCAACGACAAATGTCCCTAGAAAAACTTTAATGAAGTCGAGCCAGATTTCTAATTTACGCTCTTCCATCCCTTTCAAAAGACGGATTAAAAGAATAAGGCCCCAAGTGCAGATGCCAAAGGCCAATACTGCGAGTAGCAAGTTTGATAAATTCTCCATGAGTGGAAGTTGGAGTTTTAAATAATAAAATTACATCACCAAGGTAATCAAACTTATCATTCTACAAAAACACCATAGATTAATCCAGCCTTATACTCGATCAAATCAACACAATCAGTGATCAGTCGCAGCACCAGCTCCTCGAGGTATCCGAATATCTTCTACTAAAGCCTGAATATGCTCTGGCGGCGCAGGTGTCATGCGTGAAACAACAAGTGATATGAAAAAATTAATTAGCATTGCCACCATACCAAAGCCTTCAGGTGAAATCCCAAACCACCAGCTATCAGTGAGTCCCGCAACCGCTTCCTTGCCACCATCAAAGATGCCAAACTTAAATTTCAACATATAAAACGTCATCAATGAAATCCCAATCACCATCCCTGCAACAGCGCCCTGCATATTCATCCGTTTATCAAAAATTCCTAAAATAATAGCTGGAAAAAAGGAGGCTGCCGCCAGCCCAAAGGCCAGTGCCACAACGGCCGCTACAAAGCCCGGCGGATTAATACCAAAGTAGCCAGCCACACAAACACCCGCCGCCGCCGCTACCCTAGCCCAAAACAATTCTTCTTTATCAGTCATGTTGGGACGTAATTGTTTTTTCAACAAATCATGTGAAATCGAAGTCGAGATCACCAATAATAATCCAGCCGCCGTAGACAAAGCCGCAGCTAAGCCACCCGCCGCAACGAGCGCAATGACCCAATTCGGTAACTGTGCAATCTCTGGATTTGCCAACACCATAATATCTCTATCGATCGTCAACTCATTCCCCTTCCAGCCTCGCTCATCTGCTATATCCGAAAATGCCAAATTTTTATCATTATAATACTGGACCTTCCCATCACCATTTTTATCCGTAAAACTCAGCAAGCCCGTCTTCTCCCAATTGCCAAACCACTCCGGCAATTGTTCGTATTCTGTATTGTTCACTGTGTTAATCAAGTTAGTCCTGGCAAACGCCGCTACAGCAGGAGCAGTCGTGTACAAAATCGCAATAAACAGTAAAGCAAAGCCCGCTGAGCGCCTCGCATCTCTAACTCGAGGTACGGTGAAAAAACGAACAATGACATGGGGCAAGCCCGCTGTACCGGCCATCAGCGCAGCCGTTATCGCAAAGACGTCCAACATACTTTTAGTCCCCGATGTATATTCACTAAAGCCAAGCTCTGTCTGCAAGCCATTTAATTTATCTAACAAATAACTGCCATCCGCAGTCACCCCACCAAAACCGAGCTGCGGGATAGGATTATTGACCATCTGAATCGAAATGAAAATTGCAGGTACCATAAAGGCAAATATCAAAACACAATATTGCGCGACCTGCGTGTAGGTGATCCCCTTCATGCCTCCTAAGACGGCATAGAAAAAAACAATCGCCATGCCTATAACGACTCCTTGCGTAATGGGGACTTCTAGAAACCTTGAAAAAACCACCCCGACACCACGCATCTGTCCTGCAACATAAGTAAATGAGACAAGCAGTGCACAAAATACGGCTACAGTCCTTGCTGTATTCGAATAATATCGATCACCAATAAAATCAGGTACGGTAAATTTTCCAAACTTTCTTAAATAAGGTGCAAGTAGCAAGGCGAGAAGCACATAGCCTCCAGTCCACCCTAATAGATATACCGCCCCATCATAGCCCATAAATGAGATGAGGCCAGCCATAGAAATAAAAGATGCCGCCGACATCCAATCCGCAGCTGTTGCCATCCCATTAACGATTGGATGAACACCACCGCCAGCTACATAAAACTCTTTGGTAGATCCGGCCCTTGACCATATCGCTATGCCAATATATAAGGTAAATGTGATCCCTACTAAAATAAATGTCCATGTCTGTACGCTCATAATTCCTTACTTTTCGTCTACATCAAATTCTAAATCCAGCTTGTTCATGAGATACATGTAAACAAAAATCAGAATAACAAATACATAAATTGCCCCCTGTTGAGCAAACCAAAATCCCAGTGGAAACCCACCAATCTGAAATGCATTCAGTGGCTCTGCCAATATGATTCCAAATCCAAACGACACTACAAACCAAATACTCAGCAATATCGCCAAGTATCTCAAGTTTCGTTTCCAATATAAAGCATGGTTTTTCTGATTCATTTCTTATCCGTATTTTTTAGTCATATAATCCCAGGATTGTTTGACTAGCTTTTTAAGAACATCTTGATCAATGTCTTCTAATTTATTAATATACAAGCACGCTTTACCTGTTTTAAATTTCCCCAACGTATTCATGAGTTCTTCAAATCTTGGGAAGCCGGGCATAATATAAATCGTTATCGCACTCTTCCTTGGAGAAAACCCAATTTTAGGCGCATCACCCTCTCTCCCACTTTCGTATGTATAATGATATGTACCAAAGCCGATAATACTAGGACCCCACATTTTGGGATTGCTCCCAGTAATCTCTTTCATCATCTTAAGTACAACCTTACCATCTTTACGTCGCTTATCATTTTCAACAGCATTGAGGAATCCACTAACACTAGCTTTATTTCTTTTCGTTTTCAAGTCTGCCTTTGCCATAAGCTTGAAGTTTTAGAATGAATTGAAGATAACATCTTTTGTTGGGAATGGCACAAGAGCTTGATGACCATATGTAAAACATATGACAAGATTCTATAGAGCGCCTAATTCCAACTCACTTTAGTGAGTTGAAACTCAGACAATTATTTTAAATGGTAAAAGATAATATTGTTTAGCAATCCTTATGTGTTTGGTACAATCACCACAAGGCTTATGTGCCTTAAGTGTTTTTTATTTTTAAACTTACTTAATGATTAAGGTCGAACTAGATGCTATATTCGAATTAATAGATAAAACATAAGTACCATGCGGAAGATCAGCTAGGTTTAGAGTCGTTTGAAATTCTCCAATCGGAAGTTGTCGATAGCGCTGACTAAAAACTTGTTTGCCTAACACAGTAAATATTGAAATGTCAAAGTCCGCTTTTGAGGTATTATAAAGCTGAACATTGACCTCATCTAAAAATGGATTGGGCATCACTCTTAAGTCTTCTAACTCCGCCACATCTACCGTATTTGTCGTCATACAATCACCAGAAATAGCAGAATCCAACCAGCGAAGTCTACTCGAAATAAACTGCTTTAAATAATTAATTTCTCCTTGAAAGCTATTATTGACCTGAGGGTTAGGCCAAATCCGTTGATTCAAAACCGGCCATTTTTGAAAATTTCTATCTATGGCAGGTCTTAAATAATTGACTTGCTCATCAATGTAATTGGTGATACTGTCAAGCCGGAAAGCTCCCGCTCTGAGATCTGTCCATCGACAAGACAATTGATTTCTAAATTCCTCTTCAGCCATAAATGAATTCCACCAAAATGGATTTCCATCATCACAGTTAGCAGAATACATCCAACCTGAAGTCAAATTCCCATTGCAATAATCTGCATTACCAAATGCAATATTAAAATCCCATACAGGTCCAGCAAACAGCCTTCCGCCTTCACTATCTTTTTCTTTATAATAATAAGAACTTATCCGATAGGCGTCGACATCTTTTGCCAATTCCTTAATGATGAGGTGATCTACAAATGAATTGAGATCAACATAGTCTTGCCAATCCTTGCCTCCATATGATCCATTTCTTAAGGCCAACTCAAAGCTATCAACATACGTCTCAATGTAGGCTTCTTGCTCAGGTTGGATATTGTCTTTCGTTGGAGACACAAACTGGAATCCGATTTTAATGCCAGGCCGAGTCACGATATCAAAATCCGATCTCCAATCAGGAATGCCTTTATCAATTTTAAAAACATAACCTCCTGTTAATTCATCACCTTCTATATCATCGTCTCTTAGTCTTGCAATATCAACTCTATTTTTATCTCTTTTTATCTTCTCCATCAGGACATAAATACCTTCATAGTTTTCATTGATATACAACTCTACATATTGTGTTCGACTATGGTAGCCGCCGAGCTGATTTGCAAGGTGCATAGCAAGCACATTTCTCATTAATGATTTATCAGAGTAAGGTCCATGTAATACCCAGTCTTCCTCCTTAGGAAACCCTAAAAAAGAAGTATCAATATCATTCCCTTCCTCATCTTTTAATTCAAATCCATAATTAACCTTTGGAAAAATGGACAAAGATGACTGTCCTCTTTTTTCGACTTCAATCGCTCCTTCATATTCATTAAAGGCATCATTGCTTTGATTCATAGTGTCTCCATTCCAAATGATGCCAATACGTCCCCCGATCTTAGGTTCATCTGGGATCGTCCGATTGTCAGTATCAATTTTAATAATGGGTAAATTCGTCTGGACGATTCCAATCGGAGATATAAACCATGTGGGCGGCTCTCTATACGTTTGACTCGCCGTTTTCATTCCAAAACTTAAGAAAAAATTAGAACTCAAATCAGAACTCTGAAGACCGTCAAAATTGTGAACCTGTATTGAAAGGACATTCGTGCCTTCACGCAAAAAGATGTCAACTTGATTTTGGTTTAATGAGAATCTCTCTGGCACACCTGATTGATAAAGTGTCGCTTCATGCAAAGCAGAAGCATGCGTATCAAAAGCGGGCGGATTGCCTCCTACCAATGATCGGGCTATTTCTACCCCATTCACATAAGCTACAAATCCATCATCATAATCTGCATCCAAAATAACTTCTGCTATCTCTTCAATGCTCTCCACAGTAAATTCATACCGAATGAATACAGAGATGACTGGCTCTATGATCGTTTGGTCATCAGCATCACCATAGCCTATCCCACCAGTTGCCTTTATCCAATTCGCACTATTAAATTCAGGTCGATTCCAATTGCTCGGCGGTGCAGTTGTTCCTTTGAAATACCTGCAGTCATCAGATGCAAACACAGCTGTCTCCCAATGATCGACTTGGCCGATTCCAAACACAGATATGATACAAAGAGTAAAGACTGTAAAAATGTATTTACTATAATTCATTAACAGGTCATATTATGTTACCAATATAACTGTTCTTTCTAAAAAACTGCTTCGTATGTTCTACTGTCTGTATAAGATCCTGAATCAAACCGTACAACTGGAATTGTGGTGTTTAAAAAACCTGCGTTATTCCCAGAAACCAATTCCCACAACGCGCCAAAAAAAATTAAATTGATGACAAACAAAAGCAACCGTCATTCTGGGCTCGACCCGGAATCTGGCTATATTTTAGTAGCTGTTCTTTAAACTAAGGTAAATTCCATTTTGCATTAGTATAATTTGTAGCCCATATGGATTGTGGTAGGCTATCTATGACAAGTTCTATTATACTCTGTTATTTAAGGCTTTACATATTAGATAAAGCTGTTATTTCGAGGGAGGCTTCAGCCGATTCGAGAAATATTACGAACCGCATAAAACCCATTTCGACCGAAGTGGAAATCTATTTTCAATCAAGAATTCAAAAAAGCTTACTTAATAATTTTGATCGTCATAGAGACGTCTTCCGTAGGTCTGTCTTTGATCCCACCATTTTTATGTGTCGGCATCGCGCTGATTAAGTCCAATACTTCCAAGCCTTCAATCACTTGGCCAAAAATCGTATAATCTCCATCTAAAAATGGATAGCCTCCTACGGCCTTGTACCAAGCACGATGTTTAGGAGGTATCACTTTACCTGCTCCATCTAATTGAGCCACAGAATGCTTATAGCCTTGAACAATGAAAAATTGACATCCGCTCGACACCTTTTCTGGATTCATGTTATCGGGCAACCTCGCTGCTGCTAAGGCTCCTTTCTTATGAAAATAATGAGGTCTGATTTCAGCTGGGATTTTCGTACATCTGTCCACACCTAATGATTGGTCAGCGGTCGCACCAATTGAATTTGGATCTCCACCTTGAACCATAAAATATGGTAACACACGATGAAACAATGTGCCATCATACCAACCATTGGATACATTTTTAATAAAATTATCTCTATGTAGCGGTGTATCATTATGTAACTCAATAATCATATCACCAAACTCTGTACTAATTTGAACTTTGGTTTTACTTTGAGCAAACACGCAAAATACAATTACCTGCAGAACAATAATCAGTGTCAATTTTCTCATTTCTTTCTAGTTATTTGAACAATAGATGTACGTAACTTCTAACTTCTTAATTTAGGACGCTAATCTTCATAAAAAGTCAATGCCATACAAATCCTTTTCAGGCTTTAAAATTTTCTTAACCTAGTACAGGAGGTATAAGTTAAACGTGTATATAAAACTTAGAATTTTATTTGCCTGATTGTCTCCGCGTATAGCGTGGATACCTGTATAACTTTTGTGTTCATTGTGCCAATTTCTTTAAACTGATAAAATTGAAAACATTGGTAGATTTAATCTTTTTGGAGGATCATTCTGTAAAAGATGCGCTTGTTACATATACATACATTCTTAACAGAGCAATTGGTGGGTAGTAGAATAAGTCGTTTCTTTAGTTAAACCAATTACCACTGCAGCTTTCGAATCGCCTTAGTATTGTGCTGAAAGAATTCAAAACCCGAATACAAAGTAATTGTAGTCACCCATAGAATCATCGCTAATATGATTGACTTAATCACACTAGGACTTACATATTCTTTGATCGATCCCATAAAAATAAGGATCAAATATATCGCAATCACAACCATCACCTGAGATATAGTCTTGAATTTCCCTGATTGTATAGAAGCAATGACGATTTTCTTAGATAAAAGAAGCAATCTGATGACTGTGAGTAATATTTCGCGAAAAGCGATAATAGAAGCCAAAATCATAGGAACGACTCCTTTGTAGCTAAAAATGAATAGAATACCTAAAATGAGGATTTTGTCGGCAAGAGGATCTACAATCTTGCCAAAACTGGAGATTAAATTCCATTTCCTAGCTAAATAACCGTCTAAATAGTCCGTCATCGCCGCAATGACAAATATCCCTAAAGAGATGCTCAATGCATAAGGCGTGCTTTCAAGAGCCATATAAAAGCAAAAGAACGCAAGAAATATGCGTAGAATGGATAAGATATTTGGTATTTGTCTCTTTAATTTTGTCAAAACTCTGTCTTATATAAATTTAGGACGTGTAATCATTCCAAAAATAACGAAATAAGCTCGTATTTGCAGTTTAAATTTGTATTAACACTACATTTCATATGATTTCAAACTTCATATGGACAAATAGATTACTTTTGCACGCTGAATTGACAAGCTAATGCAAAAAGTTAAAAACGTTGCCATCATCGCACACGTAGATCATGGTAAAACAACACTTGTAGATAAACTTCTACTAGCCGGAAAACTCTTTAAAGAGCATGAAACACCCGGTGAATTGATCATGGATAACAATGATTTGGAACGAGAGCGTGGTATTACCATTCTCGCCAAAAATGTATCTGTCCAATATAAAGATCACAAGATCAACATCATTGATACGCCTGGTCACGCCGATTTCGGAGGTGAGGTAGAGCGTGTTTTGAATATGGCTGATGGTGTTCTTGTTTTGGTTGATGCTTTTGAAGGTCCCATGCCTCAGACAAGATTTGTGCTACAAAAGGCTCTAGAATTAGGCTTAAAGCCAATATTAGTCGTCAACAAAGTAGACAAAGAAAATTGTACACCAGACGAAGTTGTGGACAAGGTATTTGATTTGATGGTGTCCTTAGATGCAACTGAAGATCAATTGGATTTCCCCATTGTATTTGGCTCTGCAAAAAATGGTTGGATGGGCCCTGAATGGGAAAACCCAACAGATAATATCACATTCGCCATGGATATGATCCTAGAGCATGTGCCTTATCCAAAAGTTGAAGAGGGAACATTTCAAATGCTGATTACTTCATTGAATTACAGCGCCTATATTGGAAGGATCGCCATCGGTAGAGTCTATAGAGGTTCTGTCAAAACAGGTCAACAAGTGTGTTTGATCAAACGAGATGGGGAACAAGTAAAAACTCAGGTTAAAGAGTTATATATTTTTGAAGGCTTTGACAAGAAAAAGGTTGAAGAAGTGCAAGCTGGAGAAATCTGTGCGATCATGGGTCTTGAAGGTTTTGAAATCGGAGATACTGTATCAGATATCAACAATCCAGATGCCTTACCGACTATACGTATCGATGAACCAACGATGAGTATGATGTTTACCATAAATGATTCTCCATTTTTCGGTAAGGAAGGAAAATACGTGACCTCTAGGCACATTAAAGAAAGACTTGAAAAAGAACTTGAAAAGAACTTGGCGCTCAGAGTATTGCCTGGCGATACAGCTGATTCATTCAAAGTGTTTGGTCGTGGTGTATTGCACTTGTCTGTGTTAATTGAGACTATGCGTAGAGAAGGATATGAATTGCAGATTGGGCAACCACAAGTGATCTTAAAAGAAATAGATGGGCGCAAAAACGAACCTATTGAAGAATTGAATATTGACTTACCTTCAGAATTATCCGGTAAAGCGATTGAGGCGGTGACCTTGCGTAAAGGAGAGATGCTGAGCATGGAGCAAAAATTAGATCGTACGATTATCAAATTTATAATACCATCACGAGGGCTGATTGGCTTGAGAAGTTATATGCTAACGGCTACGGCTGGACAAGCAATTATGTCTCACAGGTTTACTGAATACCAGCCCTATAAAGGAGAAATACCAGGCCGAATTAATGGCTCTCTTATCAGTATGGAAACGGGTAAATCAATTCCATTTAGTTTGAATAACCTTCAAGAAAGAGGGAAATTCTTTGTTGATCCGAATGAGGAAATTTATGAGGGTCAGGTCATTGGCGAAAACTCTAGGTCAAATGATCTTGATGTCAATGTCACCAAAACTAAGAAGCTGTCCAATATGAGGTCATCGGGTGCTGATGACAAAGTAAAACTAATCCCACCGATTAAATTCTCTCTAGAAGAAGCGCTAGAATATATCAAAGGTGATGAGTATGTAGAGGTAACGCCTGAGTCATTAAGAATTAGAAAGATCTATCTTAAAGAGCACGAGAGAAAACGTGCCTCAAAGAAATTAACGAGTGTATAACTTTAATAAGAGCTGAGACTTGTCTCGGCTCTTTTTAGTTAACGGTTGGGTGGACAATGCTCTAACAAATAGTTTGTCATCATCGAATACAAATGCCTCGTCGTATTGTCTCCTTCCCAAATACCATGTGACCGATTCGGATAAATCATAAGATCAAACAATTTATTATGTCTCACTAATTCATTGATCAACATCTCCGCGTTTTGATAATGCACATTATCATCAGCTGTCCCATGGATTAATAATAAATTCCCTTCTAACTGATCCGCATAGTGAATGGGCGATCCTTTTAAAAAGTCTTCTTCATTTTCTTGAGGCAAGCCCATATAGCGTTCTTGATAAATATTGTCATATGTCAACTGATACGCAACTGCCGCTATAGCCATACCTGTTTTATAAATTTCAGGGTGTTGAAACATCAGATTCAAGGTCATTGAACCGCCTCCACTCCACCCCCAAACGGCTGTACGATCACGATCAATAAAATCCCATTTCAACACCTCCTTAGCTGCCAAGGCCTGATCGCGCGTATTGATGACACCAATCTTCCGATAGATACTTTTACGCCATTCACTGCCATTTAAAACAGGTGTGCCGCGATTATCCATATCTATGATTATATAGCCTTGTTGTGCCAGCATAATATTCCACAAGCCAACAAACGCATCTTGTGCCACCTGCCCCCAAGGCTCCCCATATACGTGAAACAGTACTGGATACTTTTTATTGGGATCAAAATCAATTGGCTTTATCATCCGCCCATCAATACGAATGCCTTCTTCTGTCACAACATTAAAAAACTCAATTGCAGGAAGGTCAAGTGTACCTAATTTTCGCTTGTAGATATCATTACCAATAAACGTCTCTAGAGTTTTATGTGAAGGCAGGCTCACCAATCGAGCAGTAAATGGCTCTGTGTGAGAGGTATGTGTATGGATCGCATATTTACCATTTGGTGCTATCGTGTATTTATTAATGCCATCAAACTCTGCAGGCGTAATCCGCTTTTTGTTGTCACTTTGATTTGCTTGCTTATGGTATAAATACCGCTGCGTTTTGTTGTCTGGAGAGGCCATAAAATAGAGGCCATCTTTAGTTGAATTTTGCATAGAAGCCACATCGTAATCACCAGGAGTCAACAACTCTGTCTCACCTGTTTTGATATCAATCGCATACACATGTCTCCAGCCATCAGTTTCAGTCATTCGTAATAATGATTGTCCTTTATTCGCCATGTGCATATCTGTTCGAGCCCAGCCATTTGCTGTAATATCTGGATACTTAATATCTACCCACGTATCTTCCTTCTCCTCATAGAGAAGTGATATCGATTTAGATGATACATTGTACACCCAAAATGTCAAATGATTTTGATGTCGATTTAATTGTTGTATCAGGATCTTTGACTCACTAATCCACTGGATCGCAGGTATGTAATTATCTTCTTTAGCATCAGGAATAACCACCCAAGTTGTCTCGCCTGATTGTATGTCCACTATACCTATTTTGCATAAAGAGGGTTTTTCTCCAACTTTCGGATACTGAATAGGTATCACTTGGGGATAGATAGAATCTGTGTTATTAATCATAGAGAACACACCTGTACCACTGGCATCTAATTGCCAATATGCTATTTTATCACTTGACTCATTCCATCTAAATCCATCTCTGCAACCGAACTCTTCTTCATACACCCAATCAAAGGTTCCATTAATAATATCGGTATTCCCATCTTTGGTTAGTTGTTTAATTGTACCTGTTTTAAATTCTTCGATATAGACATTAAAGCCTTGTACATATCCAACATATTGATTGTCGCTAGAAAATTTTGCGAACATTAAAGATGAAGGCGTAAACTGCGCACCTAACTGAGATAAAACCTCCGTATCAAAATCATAAACCCAATAATCACCTTTCGTATTACTTCGCCAAACACGGCTCGAATTTGTAAATAGCAAGACCTTGCTCTCATCACTTGACAATGTAAAAGCTTCAACAGGAATCACTGATTGGCTCTGTGGATCTCTCAACTGAGAAGCAGATAGAAAACTCGATTCTTCCTGGGTGTTTGAATTGTATTTTATGAGCTCATTTCCTCTCAATCCTTTTTCAACAATCACATAGCTATTGCCTTCGTCAACCCAAGTAATCGGAGACATTCTCTCTTGTGAGAATTCACTAGAATGATAGATTCTATCAATTGTGAGTTGACGCTTATCGTCTTGCGCTTGTGCCACTGCGAGATCACAAATCAAAACAAAGAATAGAAAACCAAGTAAGACATTTCTGAAATTCATATGCACTAAGATTATATCGATGCTGATTTTTAAAGGTGACCTACAAAATAAAACTCTCCCATTAGTTTACGTACTAATGTAATGAAATCCCGATTCAGAACTATTAAAATATTCTATCATATTGAGTTCTGCCGTAATTATATTTAAGGAAACCACCCAACTGTGATGATTTGACAGCGATGAAAAAATTAAATGTGCCCCTTGCTGGTTGCCAATCAAACCTCATATTCCAACAATGTAAATCTCGGCTAAAACCAATAGAAGGATAGACAAAACTCTTGTTCACAAAGTCATAAGAAAAATTACCCACATTAACATCCCAAAAATCTGTTAATGGGATTTTGCCTGACATGCGTAGACTATTGGTCCGAATTGATGACTCTTTAACGTCATCATTTGCCTGTACACGATACTCAATCACATGATTGATCGTAAATCGGTCTAACATATCCCAGATAGAAATTTCAGGTTTCTCGCCTTCATCAGGATTCTCTCCCTCTTCAAGGTTCCGTTCTCTTTCAGTGTTCTGTTCTCGTTCAGGGTCTAATCCAAATTGATCTCTTTGCGAAGAACCAAATGGTTGATTTCGCATCTCATTTTCCATTTGATCTAATAACAGATTTTCATCCTCTAGGTCTTCATCATTTTCCTCTTCTTTTTTGTCTTTACGCTTTTGGAAAAATTCTCGTATATCCTTGACTGAAAAACGAGTGGACAATGTTGATGAGAACCGTTCAAATCGCACAGGTCTTTTCCGTTCACCCCAGACAGTTTGATTCACTCGCCTGTTATTCTGCTCAATGTAAGGATCGAATGTAGCTGAAAAGGTTAGATTTGAAATCCGTCCAAACAAAGAAGCATTTCCCCGCATAGACACAACGCTCCATTTTAGTGAGTCCGCTACAAAATTATGGTTCCCACCAATATTGATATTATTAAATACTTTAAATTTCTTTTCTGTAGAGTCTTTTTTAGAATAATACTTCCCTTCAAAAAGGTTTGTAATCGAATAAGTCATTGCCATTTGCTTCTCTCCAGGATTTGGAGCTCTAAAAATACCACCGTCAAACTCAGTATATTCTTGCATGAGCAAAGAGTCAGTTTCGCTCGTCCTAACTGTCTTAATAAATCGCTCTGTGCTAGGCGTAAATGTCAGACCGATGCTAGGTTTTATCGTATGTCTGATGCCACGTATCTTTCCTTTTTTAAATAAAACAGTACCAAATAAATTAGTCGACAAATTAAGACTTGACCTTATGTTATTATACCGAGCAAATCCACCATTAAATACATCTTCAACAACGATTCGCGTACTATCTAATTCATTTGTAAACGCATTACGACTAATCTCCCAATGTGGTGCAAATTCTCTTTCAAGTGTTTTTAGAACCCAATACTCTTCATAGTTGACTGAAGGCGAAAGTTGAAAATGCTCCAATATATTAAACGCGGCACCTGCTTGAGCTGTATGTGACATCCCCGTTTGAAAATTCTCTAAGGTCTCTTGCTTAAATAGGATTGTGTCTTGAGTGCTCACAAAATTCTTGAGTGCTGAATTGTAGCTCACATTTAATTTTTCAAACCACTTCTCCTTACCACTACGTTGCTTTCTTTTAAATGGATAAATAGTCTTCATCCTCAGCTCTACATTAGGAAGTGTGAAATCTATTTTCCGAGTTCGAGTATTTTGACTGTGACCAATAGTAATATTCAAACTTAAAGCATCAATAGATGGTAATTTGTGGCTAATTCGAAAGTTAGAATTGATAATGTTTTCTAATTGTGATTGAGCATCATTGTAATTATTTCTATCAAAATCATTCGTCGTAAATCTAAAATTTCCTCCGATTGTCATATACGGATGAGCCTTGCTGTCTTGATTGTGGGTTAATCCAAAAGTAAACGATCTATTTGCATTTCGTTCCAATACGCCTTCGACCTCTGAAAACTGCGTAGAATAACCAAGCTGTAGATTACCTCTAAATTTATAGCGCTTTGCGTAATTAGAGGCTAGTCGAATACCATATGACCCTCGTGAATAGATATCGCCAGTCACTTTCAAATCCATATAATCATTCAATGCCCAGTAGTAGCCTATCTCACGAAAACCAAATCCAAGCTGCTCTGAAAATTCAAACCCTTGCTGGCCACCAAAAATAATCCCTGAGTGCGAGCCTTGGATCATGGGCATAAACGCAAACGGTATAAACAAAGGCGTCGGTATACCACCAATCTCAAGCCTTGAGGGGCCAATAACTGCTAACTTATCAGGTATTAACTTTAATTTACTTGAACGAATGCCATAGTGCGGGTTAGGATGGTTACATGTCGTAATAAGAGAATTTTTATTAAATACGACATCATCAACAAATAGACTATCGCCTGCCTTACTGACAAATTTTGTCACGGCTCCATGTATGAAGTATTCACCTTGCTGAGAAAAAGCTTCATAGACAATCCCTTTCTGAGTCTCAAAGTTGAATTTCATTTTTTTATACTGAAATTCTTGGCCTTCAGTTTTGAAAGTGGGAACACCTACGTCCTCTCCATCCCTCCCTTTGACGCTCTGTGCAAAAGCTTCCTTCTTTTCAAAGTCAAAGATGATGTAACCAGCCTTAATTTCATTGCCTTGGTATTTGACATAAGCCTCCCCTATCAAGTGAATCTGATTATTCACAACATCTACCCATTGTGTGTCCACTGCACCATGCTCTATTTCTCCATCAATTGTTTGATCAGATATTGGTATCACTATTGTGCTATCTCCAAAAAGAGACATGGTTTCAGATAAAGAATCAGTTAAGCCTGGCAGTATACGTAGAGAATCTGTGAATTCATTCTGGCGAATAGGGTCTTGTGTAAGTGCTGGTCCACAAAAACATATTACAAAAAATAATACTATATAAGTATCTAATTTCAAATGATTTATACTAATTATTATGTATTTTCACAGTTATTATCGCAAGATATTCAAAAGGTCTCATAATGAAAGTAAGTCAAAAGCTATTCCACACAGCTATAACCATATTATTATTCCTGTTTTCCTTGGGATTATATGGAAATACTAGTCTAAACGACTCAGATAAAACTGACGTTGTTAATAGTATCATAAAGTTTAATATCAAACAGCTCAACTCATTTGGCACATTGGATAAAATTGTAATTGATGCAGGGCACGGAGGTAAGGACCATGGGTGTTCTGGAGCCCATTCTAAAGAAAAATTTATCGTCCTCGATATTGCGCTAAAACTTGGCGATTTAATCCGCTTTTATCATCCAGAGATTGAAATCATCTACACACGAAACACTGATGTTTTTATTCCACTAGATACTAGAATAGGCATTGCTAATTCCCAACAAGCAGACTTATTTATCTCCATTCATGCTAATTACATTCATAAAAAGCATGTACACGGTACTGAAACATATGTAATGGGACTCCATAGGGCTGAAGAGAACCTAGCTGTTGCCAAACGAGAAAATGCGGCAATCTTATATGAAACAGACTATCAAAGTACCTATGGCGGATATGATCCTAACTCCCCTGAGGCCCATATTTTGCTATCGATGTTTCAAAACTCATTCTTAGAAAAAAGTATAAATTTTGCGACAAAGGTTGAAAACAGTTTTACAAAGCGCACAGTCCTACACAGTCGAGGTGTCAAACAGGCTGGATTTCTTGTGCTTAGAAAAGCAACAATGCCCAGCACTCTAATCGAAACTGGCTTTTTAAGTAATCAAAACGATGAAGCCTATTTGGTGAGTGACACAGGTCAAAATGAAGTAGCCAGCGCAATTCTAAAGGCAATTACGGAATATAAAAGAGAGATTGAAGGCGAATATTGGGCCACTGAATCAAATGAACTGTCCAGTGTAAATGACAACAGCGCCACAAATATTCAAAACCACCCATCAGCTAGACCTGAGAATACTGCATCTGAGTTTGAGACTCTAACTAGCTCAACTCAAAGCACCTATTCAGGGGTGATAGAGAATGATGAGCATAAGAATCAAATATCAAAACATTCAAAACATCCAGAAGATCCAAATTCAGAATCTCAAACAATAAACAGATCAACTCACAAGACGTATTCCGGGGCAACAGCATATTCACCAACTCATGAAACATCTACACATGCTGTGGTTTCTACCCACAAATCAGTTAATGAAAAAGTGAATACAACTACTTTAGAATCAGGTACTTATAATAAAATTTATAAAATCCAAATTGCTGCTGGTATCAAAAAACTAATCAAATCATCTGCCCCAACATTCTCGGATATTGATGATTTAGAAATTAGAAAAGAAGACAACATGTACAAATACCTGACGGGTCATTTCGAAGACTTAAATGAGGCTTTTTCTGCAAGAGAAATAATGAGAAATAAAGGTTTCAAAGGAGCATTTATTGTCAGCTACGTTGACAATGTTCGGGTTACTTTTTAAGGTTTTCATTTTCAACTGACAATATATTTCAAATTTTGATATATGTGAATTCATCAAAGGAAATCGACATTCCTTTTACTTTATTGTAATTCAGCTAGTTATAATTTAACTTTTGATCAAAATAACAGTGATTTTAAAGATATATTCCTATTTTTAACCTGTAAAATGAAATGCTTGTCCTCGTTCTCTGTAAGAAAACTACATAGATTACAGTAATTAAATATTTTAGGACAAGTATTTCTGCTTTGTAGTTTTATAGATTAATAACCGACCTGAACATGATGTTTTTGCTTAATTGCCACCGAACATTAGCATGCGCTCTCAGCATCTCTTTTGCCATTCTACTTTCAACAACCACTCTATTTTCTGAAGGTTCAGTACAACTCAATCCAAATGGAATTGCGGGAGACCCCTGTAATGGAGCCACGGATGTAGGAGATCTTGCAATGGTAAGACTGTATTCCATAAATGCAGATTTCCCACAATTTGCTGGTTTCGGATCATATGGAACTACCAATTCGATATGTTTTACCATTAAAGATCCAAAGGAGATTGTTTACATCGCATTATCAGGAGCAGCAACTTCAGGAGGAACGTGTAACGGTGGCTTTGATTGGAGAATAGTTGGTCCAGCAGGAGTTGCGCATGGTCCTTTTACTTTAACAAATGCTAATGCAAATGGAAATGATTTTGGGCCAGTCATGGCAGGTCCCGATGTTTTCAATGCGTCAGGGTATTCTACAGCAGGCGAATATACATTTCAGCCAACTGTTGCCGGTGAATATTGTATAGAAATTGATAACTATATCAGTGATGCACACCTTAGAAATTTTGATATCAGCGTAGCAGATTGTCCGGGTGCAGCGGGAAACATTATTGACGGAAGGCTATTTTCTCAAAACTGGGCAATTCGAACGCCTTGTGTTTCAACAATTATTGGATGTAATGAAGATCCTAATGTGACTTCACTCTTCGCAGGATTTCAACCTTTTCAAAATCCATTTGATGGGAAAATATACGTGCTAACAAGTGACAACTTCGTTCAAGAAGTTGACTTTGGCGGAGGAAGTGCTTTCGGCGAAGGCTTTAGAGGACTAACATTTAGTCTATCTTTTAATCTGACAGGTCCTGGTAATACGGGTGTTGTATTAGATGATCGACAATCCAAAGATGGTTCAAATCAAACCTTTGCTAATCCAGATTTATTTGATGTTTACCTAAATCCTCCAGATCCAACTTGCTATGAAGAAGGTATGTGCGGAGAGATCAGTTTTGGACCCATTTTAAATTGTGCAGAGCCGCTTTGTATTGCGTACGAGGTCACACAACCTGGTCTAATAGAGTTGTTTCTTGACATTGATGGAGATGGTATTTTTACGCCAAACTCTATGGATGTCTTTTTAGCAGAGAGAATCGTTGAGGGTGATGATCTAACTGGTTGTATTCCGTGGGATGGCGAAGATGGTATGGGTAACATCGTTGATTTAGGCGTTGATTATGATATTTTCGGTAGATATAGCCAAGGTGAGACACACTTTATGATGTATGATGTTGAAAATAATAACCCAGGTTGGGAGGTCAATATTGTAGATCCACCATGTGCTAATCCTGATTTTAATATGTACTGGGACGACGCCTTACTTGATCCTGCAGATAATGATAGTGGCTTTCCAGCTCAACCACTTGTTTCTCTCACCGGTACATCTCAACCAACTCATATTTGGGAAGATCAAGAAGATGCATCTGCCTTAGGTTATGGAGAGTCCAATACAATTAATACATGGTTTTTCTCTAACATTAATCAAATCATAGCGGTGTCATCATGTTTACCAATGATCGATATCGTTAAGACCGGAACGTTCGAAGATGAGAGCGGTGATGGCTTAGCTCAACCTGGTGAAACAATTAGCTACGTTTTCGTAGTCACTAATGCAGGAAATACGGACTTAGAAGAAATTACTGTAACAGATCCACTAGTTACCGTTATGGGTGCAGGACCAATAAATCTATTGGTTGGAGAAATGGACAATACAACCTTTACAGGTAGTTACACGCTGACACAAACAGATATTGACAATATGATGTTTGATAATGTCGCCATGGTCCAAGGTTCAGACCCGAACGATGGCACAATTGTAATGGATACAGACCCTGATAGTGTTATGTTGCCCCAGTCATCATCAATTATGCTGACTAAAACAGCCAACACGGCTGGGCTTCAGACGCCTCCGCAACCTGGTGATATCATCACGTATATGTTTGAGGTATGTAACACAGGCAATACAACATTGATTAATGTTTCTGTTACCGATCCGCTTGTAACTGTTATGGGGGCTCCCATAGCGAGTTTAGCACCTGGTGCTTGCGATATGGTTACATATACAGGAACCTATGCGATTAGCTCTGATGACATTGCAGCAGAAATGGTCATGAATACTGCTATGACTGTAGGTACAGACCCTAAAGCTAATATGGTCTCTGATACAGATGATGAGAATGTTCCATTAGTGCTAGCACCTATGATCATGCTAACGAAAACAGCAAATGCAGCTAATGTCAACGATCCAGCTGTCGTCGGAGACATTATTACATATACATTTGAATTATGTAACACTGGTAACGTTGACCTCTCCATGGTCACTGTGACAGACCCTATTGTAACTGTTTCCGGTGGTCCAATACCATTACTGGTCGCAGGCACATGTGATAATACAACATTCACCGCCATGTATACAGTGATGCAGAGTGACATTGATGACGAAGGTGTCATGAATGTTGCCACGACTACAGGTACAGATCCAAATGGAGATCCCGTCATGGATACCGATGATGAGGACGTACCATTAGTAGCAAATCCATTAATTGAAATCATAAAAAGCGGCGTTTTTAATGACGAGAATGGTGACGGACTTGCTCAATTAGGAGAAACAATAAGTTACATTTTCACAGTAAGCAATTCGGGTAATGTAACCTTAACAAATGTCATGGTGACCGATCCATTAGTTACTATTTCGGGTGGTCCTATTCCAGTTTTACTACCTGGTGTTATGGATATGACTACGTTTACTGGGACCTATACACTAACCCAGCAAGACGTAGATGATGGCATGGTAGATAATACGGCAACCACCACAGGTACCGACCCTAACGGAATGCCTGTCACAGATGATGATCCAGAAACGACAAACTACTTGCAATCACCAGAAATCATGATAACTAAATCAGGAGCTTTTGATGATCAGAATGGAGATGGATTAGCTCAAGTTGGCGAGACGATAACATACTCATTTACTGTTGTAAATACTGGAAATGTTACCTTGACAAATGTGACAGTAACTGATCCTGTAGTGACAGTTAGTGGAGGACCAATCCCTGTTTTGATCCCCATGCAGTCAGACAATATGACATTTACTGGCAGCTATTCCTTAACTCAAGATGATATAGATAATGGTATGGTTGCTAACGTTGCCACCACCACAGGTACTGATCCCGACGGAATGATGGTTATGGATGACGATCCTGAAGATGTCATGCTACCTCTTATGCCAGCTATTGACCTTGTAAAAGAAGGTGTATTTGATGATCAAAACGGTGATGGAATAGCTCAGGTTGGAGAAACAATTACGTATACATTTACCGTAATGAATACTGGTAATGTAACGCTGACAAATGTAACTGTCACAGACCCTATAGTTACAGTAAGCGGCGGTCCAATAGCAACACTTGGTGTAGGCGCTACAGACAACACCACATTTACTGGATCATTTACATTAACTCAGACGGATATAGATAACGGGATGGTTGCAAATGTCGCTACCGCTATGGGGGATGATCCAAATGGAATGCCTGTCATGGACGATGATCCTGAGGATGTCCCTACACCACAAAGTCCTGCTATAGATTTAATGAAAACAGGTGTCTTTCAAGATGAGAATGCTGATGGTATTGCTCAAGTTGGTGAAACAATCGCCTACACATTTGTTGTTGAAAATACAGGTAACGTCACATTGACAAATGTCGTAGTTACAGACCCACTGGTAACAGTCATGGGCGGCCCCATTCCATCTTTAGGTGTCGGTGTTATTGACAATACAACATTTACTGGAATTTATACATTGACACAGGCTGACATTGATAATGGTATGGTAGCTAATGTTGCTACAACATCTGGAAATGATCCAAATGGCATGCCTGTCATGGACGATGATCCTGAGGATGTCCAAACTCCGCAAGACCCTGCAATTGAAATCGTAAAAACCGGAGTATTTCAAGATGAAAACGGTGACGGTGATGCCCAAGTAGGTGAATCAATAGCTTACACATTTGTCGTTACAAATATTGGAAATGTAACCTTGACTAATGTCACTTTAACAGATCCAATTGTATCAGTAAGTGGCATTCCAATTTCTTTGGCAGTTGGAGCTTCTGACAATATGACATTCACTGGTGTATACATCTTAACTCAAACCGATATTGATAATGGAAATGTAGCGAATGTCGCAACTACGATGGGCACTGACCCTAGTGGTATGCCAGTCACTGATGATGATCCAGAAGATGTCCCAGTCCCACAAGAACCAGCAATAGAATTAGTTAAAACTGGTGTATTCCAAGATGAAAATGGTGATGGTATTGCACAAGTTGGGGAAACAATTTCATATTCTTTTTCTGTGCAAAATACTGGTAATGTCACATTGACAAATGTCACTCTTACAGATCCGCTGGTGACAGTAACTGGTGGCCCTATCCCTACTCTTCCCGTTGGAGCAATAGATAATACAAGCTTTACTGGTACCTATTCGCTAACGCAGGTTGATATTAATAATGGAAATGTAGAAAATGTGGCAACAACCATGGGTACTGATCCAAATGGAGATCCTGTAACAGATGATGACCCAGATGATGTGCCTGTCCCTCAAATGCCGATGATTGACATCATCAAAAATGGCATCTTTAATGATGAGAATGGAGATGGACTAGCGCAACCAGGAGAAACCATCACGTATATGTTCACAGTTGAGAACACAGGAAATGTCACATTAACTGGCGTAACTGTAACAGATCCACTAGTGACTGTAAATGGAGGTCCTATAATCTTAATGCCAGGAGAAATTGATAATACCACATTCACTGGTGTGTTTACCCTTACACAAACCGAGGTCGATGCAGGAATGGTATTGAATTTGGCAACGACTACCGGTGATGATCCTAATGGAGATCCCGTTGTAGATACAGATCCTGAGGACACACCATATACTCAGCAACCAGAAATCATGCTTACCAAAACTGGAGTATTCCAAGATGAAAATGGTGATGGTGTCGCTATGGTTGGTGAAACTATCAGCTATACATTTATTGTAACAAACACAGGAAATGTCACATTAACCAACGTCACAGTTACTGATCCAATTGTAACAATATCTGGAGGACCAATAGCTTCATTTGCACCAGGTGCGACAGATAATACAACATTTACAGGTGTATATACCTTAACACAAACAGATATAGATAACGGAAATGTTGCAAATGTTGCAACGACTCAAGGAATGGATCCTGATGGTATGACAGTCATGGATGATGATCCGGAAGATGTCCCTACACCTCAAGATCCTGAGATTGAAATAATCAAAACTGGCGTTTTCCAAGATGAAAATGGTGATGGTGTAGCAATGGTAGGTGAAACAATTGCGTATACTTTCGTGGTTTCAAATGCTGGAAATGTAACACTAACGAATGTAACTGTAACTGATCCTATTGTAACGATCATTGGTGGCCCACTTCCTAGCTTACCAGTTGGCGCTGTTGACAATAGCACATTTACTGGAACCTATACACTAACTCAAACAGATATAGATAATGGAAACGTTGCCAATGTAGCAACAACATCTGGGACGGATCCAAATGGAGATCCTACTACTGATGATGATCCTGAAGACGTACCTACTCCTCAAGATCCAGCAATTGACTTAGTCAAAACTGGAGTTTTCCAAGATGAAAATGGTGATGGTATTTCACAGGTTGGGGAGACGATTGCATATACATTTGTCGTAACGAATACAGGTAATGTAACCTTGACTAATGTGACAATTACAGATCCAATTGTGACTGTTGTCGGAGGCCCAATACTTACCTTAGGAGTTGGTCAAATCGATAATGCTACATTCTCAGGAACATATACACTGACTCAAACGGATATAGACAATGGTAATGTTGCCAATATCGCAACAGCATCAGGCATGGATCCAAATGGAGACCCAACGACTGATGACGATCCAGAAGACGTGCCTACTCCACAAAATCCGGCCATTGACATCGTCAAGAACGGTATTTTTCAAGATGAAAATGGTGATGGATTAGCACAACCAGGTGAAACAATTTCTTACATTTTTATAGTAACGAATACAGGAAATGTAACACTGACAGGGGTTACGGTTACTGATCCATTGGTCACTGTGACAGGTGGTCCTATTACCTTAGTGCCTGGACAGGTGGATAACTCTACTTTTGTGGGTACATATACATTAAGCCAAACTGATGTGGATGATGCATCGGTCATGAATGTGGCAACAACAACTGGTACAGATCCAAACGGAATGCCAGTTATGGATGATGATCCAGAAGATACGCAATACACTCAGGAGCCTGAGATCATGCTTATTAAAACAGGTGTTTTCCAAGATGAAGATGGAAATGGTGCAGCTCAAGTTGGCGAAACAATTGCTTACACATTTAGCGTAATAAATACAGGTAATGTCACTCTCACAAATGTTACAGTAACCGATCCTCTTGTAACAATTATAGGAGGACCAATCGCTTCCCTAGCACCTGGTATTACGGATAACACAACATTTACTGGAGTCTATACTTTAACGCAAGATGATGTAGACAACGGTAATGTCGCCAATGTTGCCACGACTTCAGGAAATGATCCGAATGGTGATCCAGTGATGGATGATGATCCAGAAGATGTCATGGTACCTCAAGATCCTGCTATACAACTAACAAAAAATGGAGTTTTTCAAGATGAGGATGGTGACGGTGCTGCACAAGTAGGTGAAACGATCGCATACACGTTTTCAGTAGTCAATCTTGGAAATGTCACATTAACAGATGTTACGATTACTGATCCAATTGTTACGATTATAGGAGGTCCAATTCTTTCTCTACCTGTTGGAGCTACTGACAATACAACATTTACAGGAACCTACACCTTAACTCAAGATGATATAGATAATGGTGAAGTATTAAATCTAGCAGTTGTGTCTGGCGATGATCCATCTGGAGATCCTGTGACAGACGATGATCCAGAAGATGTACCGACGCCACAAGATCCTGCCATAGACCTAGTTAAGTCTGGCGTCTTTCAAGATGAAAACGGAGACGGCGCTGCTCAAGTTGGCGAAACAATCGCCTATACATTTTCTGTCTCAAACACAGGTAATGTCACCTTAACAAATGTGACTGTATCTGACCCAATAGTGACTGTGATAGGTGGACCTATTCCTACCCTAGTTGTTGGTCAAATTGATAATACAACATTCACAGGAACATACATCTTGACTCAATTTGATATTGATGCAGGCGAAGTCGAAAATCTAGCGACAACTTCAGGAGATGACCCAACGGGCACTCCAGTAACAGATGATGATCCAGAAACATCCGATGTTCCTCAAATGCCTAGTATTGACATAGTCAAAAATGGTGTCTTTAATGATGAAAATGGAGATGGAATTGCACAAGTAGGAGAAACGCTAAGCTATTCATTCTTAATTACGAATACTGGCAATGTCACTTTAACGAATGTAACAGTAATGGATCCATTGATCACTGTTATGGGTGGCCCAATCACATTGGCCCCAGGTCAGATGGATAACATAACATTCTCTGGTACATATTCTTTAACGCAAATGGATGTCGATGCAGGATCTGTAATGAATACCGCAACAACATCAGGTGATGATCCGAATGGCGATCCTGTGATGGATGAAGATCCTGAAGAAACGCCGTTCACCCAATCACCTGAAATATCAATTGTAAAAACAGGTGTCTTTCAAGATGAAAATGGTGATGGTGCAGCTCAAGTTGGCGAAACCATTAGTTATATGTTTACTGTTTCAAATACTGGAAACACAACATTAACGAATGTCACAGTAACAGATCCTTTAGTGACTGTTGTGGGTGGACCAATTCCTGTGTTAGCTCCAGGTACAAGTGATAATACAACATTCACAGGTACATACATTTTAACCCAAGATGATGTTGATAATGGCAGCGTTGCGAATGTCGCAACAACCAGTGGAATGGATCCTAATGGAGACCCTGTGACTGACGACGATCCAGAAGATGTTACAACACCTCAAGATCCTTCAATTGATTTGGTTAAATCTGGAGTCTTCCAAGATGAAAATGGTGATGGGATTGCTCAAGTTGGAGAAACAATTGCGTATACTTTTATAGTCAGTAATACTGGTAATGTTTCGATTACAAATGTGACTATAACAGATCCTATTGTTACAGTAATGGGAGGTCCTATTGCTGTATTGCCTGTTGATGCTGTTGACAATACAACCTTCACTGGTGTCTATATTCTAACTCAAATGGATATTGACAATGGTGGAGTTGCTAATGTTGCGACAGTTAATGGCGAAGATCCAAATGGAGATCCAGTAGATGACACTGATCCAGAAGACATCCCTACCCCTCAAGCACCGAGCATTGATTTGGTCAAATCTGGAACATTTACAGATGAAAACGGTGATGGGATTTCACAAGTGGGTGAAACCATTACGTATGCATTTACAGTTAGTAATACTGGAAATGTCACCTTAACAAATGTAACCGTTACAGATCCTATTGTTACGATAAATGGAGGTCCAATCCCAACACTTGCAGTTGGAGCAGTTGATAACTCTACATTCACAGGAGTCTATGTATTAACACAAGCAGATATAGATAACGGTGGAGTCATGAATGTTGCAGTCACTACTGGAGAAGATCCAAATGGAGATCCAACACAAGATGACGACGATGAAGACATTCCAACGCCATTAGAACCTGGAATTGAAATACTCAAAAATGGATTTTTTAATGATGAAAATGGTGATGGTGTAGCACAACCAGGAGAAACGCTGAGCTATATATTCTCAGTTACCAATACTGGAAATGTGACACTTACTAATGTAATTGTAACTGATCCTTTAATTACTGTTGCCGGAGCGGCAATAGCAGTATTACCTGTCGGAGCGACAGACAACATGACATTCACTGGCACTTATATATTAACTCAACAAGATGTTGATAATGCAAGTGTCATGAATACCGCCACTGTTGCTGGTACAGATCCATCAGGTGACCCTGTGACTGACGACGATCCAGAGGATACTCCCTATATTCAGGATCCAGAGATCTTACTCATGAAATCAGGATCTTTCTCAGATGAAAATGGTGATGGCATCGCTCAGGTTGGAGAAACAATCAGCTATACTTTTTCAGTTACGAATACAGGTAATGTTACATTAACTGATGTGACTGTCACGGACCCGATTGTGACAATCAGTGGTGGACCTATCCCAATTTTATTAGTTGGACAAACAGACAATACGACATTTACTGGATCATTTGTCTTAACCCAAGCTGATATCAATAATGGTAATGTGCCAAATACAGCTGTTACGAGTGGTATGGATCCTAACGGAGATCCAGTTACTGATGATGATGTGGAGGATGAACTTATCCCTCAAATGCCAGGTATCGATATTATTAAATCGGGGACTTTTGAAGATGAAAACGGAGATGGTATAGCACAGGTTGGAGAAACAATCAGCTACGTCTTTGTCGTTGAGAATATTGGTAATGTTGATCTTACAAATGTGACTGTCACAGATCCGATTGTTACTGTTATTGGAGGTCCAATAGCGCTACTTGCACCAGGTACAATTGATAACACGACATTTACAGGATCATACATATTGACACAAGCAGATATTGATATAGGTGGTGTAACCAATGTTGCAACAGCCAGTGGAGACGATCCGGATGGTAATCCTACAACTGATAATGATCCTGAAGAAACCCCGACTCCTCAGGAGCCAGGCATAGAAATCGTTAAAACAGGTGTGTTCCAAGATGAGAACGGAGACGGTCTCCCTCAAGTAGGTGAATCTATAGCATACACATTTGTCGTTACGAATACAGGAAATGTGACACTTTCAAATATTGCAGTTGCGGATCCACTTGTGTCTGTAATGGGTGGTCCATTGGCTACGCTTGCAGTAGGTGCGACTGATAATACAACATTCTCTGGCGTATATGTCTTAGTACAATCTGATATCAATAATGGAGAAGTACTCAATACAGCAACAGTCACATCTGAAGATCCAAATGGTACGCCTGTGAATGATGATGATATGGAAGAAACTCCAGTTGAAGGTGCTCCAGGAATTGACATTGTTAAAACTGGTATTTTCCAAGATGAAAATGGAGATGGCATCCCTCAAGTCGGTGAATCAATCGCCTATACGTTTGTTGTTTCAAATACTGGAAATGTAACCTTAACAAACATACTTGTTACTGATCCTCTCGTAACTGTTGCTGGAGGGCCAATTTTAATATTAGAACCTGGTGAATCTGATATAGCTACATATACTGGGTCGTATATCTTAACACAGATCGACGTAAATAATGGTGAAGTCTTAAACACAGCAACTGTGACTGGCCAAGACCCTGATGGTAATACCTTAACAGATAATGATGACGAACAAACACCTTATGACCTTAATCCAGACATTAGTCTATTGAAATCAGGTACCTTAGTAGATGACAATGGAGATGGAATTATTCAAGCCGGTGAAACAATTACATACCTTTTTACAGTTATTAATACGGGTAATGTGACACTTACAAATGTTACCGTGACTGATCCATTAGTCACAGTATCTGGAGGACCAATTCCAGTCTTTAATCCTGGAGATATAGATAATACAAGCTTTACGGGAATATATGTTTTAACTCAAGCTGACATCGATGCTGGAATGTTTGAAAACACAGCGATCACGTCTGGAGAAGATCCGAATGGTGATCCAGTGACTGATATATCAGATGATCCACAAAACCCAGAAGACGTAGATCCTGATGGAGATGGAGATCCTGATGATCCGACAATTGTTCTCGTACCACCAATGCCAGCCATTGAAATTGTAAAAGAAGGAATCTTAAATGATCAAAACGGAGATGGTATTCCGCAAGTTGGAGAAACCATAACCTATAGTTTTGTCATAACCAACACAGGAAATGTAACCTTAACCCAAATTGTTGTCAATGATCCGTTAGTCACAGTTTCTGGTGGTCCAATTGCTTCTTTAGCACCTGGACAATCTGACAATGCTACATTTAGTGGAACTTATACACTAACACAGGCTGATGTTAATAATGGAGAGGTCCTAAATACAGCCACTGTAACTGGTACTGATCCAAGTGGTAACCCAACAACTGATGATGATGGAGAAGATATTCCTGTCATAGCAGAACCAGGTATAGACATCGTCAAAACTGGTGTTTTCCAAGATGAAAATGGTGATGGTTTACCACAAGTTGGTGAGTCAATAGCATACACATTCGTCGTGACGAACACTGGGAATGTAACCCTATCAAATATTGCAGTTGCTGATCCTCTTGTCACTGTTATGGGTGGGCCATTGGCAACACTTGCAGTTGGTGCAGTTGATAATACCACATTCACTGGTAGCTATATCTTGATGCAGTCTGACATTAATAATGGTGCAGTCCTCAATACAGCAACAGTCTCAGCTGAAGATCCAAATGGTGGCCCTGTAAATGATGACGATATGGAAGAGACACCAGTTATTGGTGAACCAGGCATATCATTAATTAAAACAGGTGTTTTCCAAGATGAAAATGGTGATGGATTACCACAAGTTGGTGAGTCAATCTCCTATACCTTTGCTGTCACAAATACTGGAAATGTGACGCTGACTAATGTTGTAGTCACTGATCCAATTGTAACAGTCTCTGGAGGTCCAATTGCTATCTTAGAACCAGGTGTAACAGATGTCACTACATTCTCAGGAGTTTACATTTTAACGCTTACGGATATCAATAACGGAGAAGTATTAAATACAGCAACTGTAACAGGAGAAGATCCCAATGGTGGCACTCTAACTGACAATGATGATGATCAAACACCTTATGATCTTAATCCAGAAATCAGTTTATTGAAGTCTGGTACTTTAATGGATAGCAATGGAGATGGGATTATTCAAGCGGGTGAAACAATTACATACGTGTTTACAGTTATCAATACTGGTAATGTGACACTTACAAATGTGACTGTCACAGACCCATTAGTGACAGTATCAGGAGGTCCAATTCCAGTCTTTAACCCAGGTGACGTAGACAATACAACATTTACGGGTATGTATGTTATCACTCAAGCTGATATCGATGCAGGGATGGTTGAAAACACAGCGATCACTTCTGGAGAAGATCCTAATGGTGATCCAGTAACTGATATATCAGATGATCCACAAAACCCAACGGATGTAGATCAAGATGGAGATGGTGATCCTGATGATCCTACAATCGTTCTTGTGCCACCGATGCCTGCGATTGAAATCGTAAAAGAAGGTACTTTAAATGATGAAAACGGAGATGGGATAGCACAAGTTGGAGAAAGTATTTCATATAGCTTTGTCATTACAAACACTGGTAATGTAACCTTAACTCAAATCGTCGTCAATGATCCTTTAGTCACAGTATCAGGAGGACCAATCACTTCCTTAGCACCTGGACAATCTGACAATACGACGTTTAGTGGATCATACACACTAACACAAGCTGACATAGATAATGGTGAAGTTCTAAACACCGCAAGTGTGACTGGTACTGATCCAAGTGGTAATCCAACAACTAATACTGATATGGATGACATACCAGTACCTACTATTCCATGTATTGAGTTGATCAAAACGTCAAGTCTAGACTTAGGTGCTAACGAGATGGCAGATGTTGGTGACATCATAACATATACATATACGGTTACAAACTGTGGAAATGTGACCTTAATGAATGTCAATATTTCTGAAGAAGATATCATGTTTACTGGTGCTGGACCTTTACCTGTACCTTCTGCAGTGGTACCGTCAACACTAGCTCCAGGAGACACAGGAATTGCCACATCAACGTACGCGATTACGCAAGCTGATATTGATGCAACAGGTATTAATAACCAAGCATTAGCAACGGGTACACCTCCAAGTGGTGATGATGTGATGGATTTATCCGATACGGGTAATCCAAACGATCCAAATGAAACTGGTGGAGATGATGATCCGACGTATACGCCAATACTTTTACCGCCAGGTGATATCTCAGGTACTGTATTTGACGACATTGATAACAACTCGACGGGAGACAATCCACTTCCAGATGTGACTATCACTCTAATTGATTCTAATGGGGATACATTGGTTACAGTAACTGACGAAAATGGTTTCTATTCATTTACAGATGTCGTACCAGGACCATTTACAATTATTGAAGAAGATCCAGAAGGTTATTTTTCAGTTACAGATTCAGATGGAGGTGATCCGAATGTTATTATGGGTGTACTGGATCCGGGAGAAGATAAAACGGATCAAGATTTCGTAGATGGCATTTGTGATGAATTAGTCTGTAATAATGATTTACAGATCAGTTTAAATGTAGCCTGTGAATTAGTCTTGACGCCTGACATGCTTCTTGAAGCACCAGCGCCAGGATTGTATGACATTATGCTCTATGATGAACATGGTGACTATATAAGAGATGACACCTTAACTGCTGCTGAAGCAGGAATGGAAATATTATATCAAATCAGTTGTCTAGATAACTCATGTTGGGGGCATATAATCGTAGAAACGAATATCATCCCACAACTGGATTCACCATGTGCATGTACAGAAGATGGAATAATCCCTGATGAATGTAAACTCTTATGTGGTATAGTAGAAAATGTACCGACAGCACTAATCACTGTGGAAGAAGCAACTGCTGCTTTTGGAGAATGTGGTCCTGACCTATTAGGTGAAATAAAAGTTACAGAAACAGTTACTGGTGATATTTGTGATGAAGGCGGAGAAATAGTTGAATTAATCTATACTGGAAAAGTCATACGACATGGCACTGTAGAAACCGTTGAGATTCTATGTCAGCGATACTCTACGATTAAATTAGAAGTAGATAACAATTCATTTGATTTCCCTAGAAGTGTTGTGCTTGATTGTGATTACTTAGATCATATCGTCGTACCGGAAGGAGAAGACCCAATTATTTATATTTTAGGTGAGCCGGCTTCAATACTCGCATCGACGGGTAGTGGTAGTTTATCCTACCCTACGTTCACACCGAATGCAGTCGATGGCTTCGATTTCGCTAATTACACTGTGCCACAAGTGGTTACATTATTCGACACTACCCTCGTTGAAATTGATCAAGTATTGAGAGATACAATGGTTAAAGAAATTGTAGGCGGTGAAGAAATTTGGGTACTTAAAACAGTGGTTGATAAAATATACGAAGAGCAGATTACAGAAAGCCTAGATACTATAGGTGTTATGGATGCAGTCATCCCAATCGTCGATAGATTATGCAATGTCCTATCCGGTTATTCTGATGTCGAATTTGATGCCTGCGGACAGGGTAAGAAAATACTTAGAACATGGAATCTGATTGACTGGTGTACGAGTGATGTAACAATTACTGGTAATCAAACAATAGAAATCATTGATGTCACTCCACCACAAATTGTAGAATTAATTGATGGAGAATATGTGGAGATTACTAGCTTAAGTGATTTGAGCGCGAGTATCGAGCCATGGGCTTGTACTGGTAAGCTGAGATTGCCTGACTTAAAGATTTTAGACAATTGTGATCTGGAGCCAACAGTGATTTGGGATACAGATGAAGGACGAGTAGAGAATGGCTATTTAGTTGATCTGTGGCTAAATCAAAGTCCTATTACAGTTACAGGCTCAGTCGTAGATGACTGTAATAATGTAAGCCAAGTGAGCTTCAATGTCATCGTTGTTGATGATGTACCTCCTGTACCTGTGTGTGAGACATCACTTCAGGTATCTTTAACAGGATCAAGTGATAACTTTGGCATTGCTAAAGTCTATGCTGCAGATCTTGATGAAGGTAGCCATGATAGTGGCTGTGGCAAAGTAACCATTACAGCTGTTCGTATCGAAGATTGGAGAGAACCTATCAGAGATTGTCAAGAAAATATTGTTGGTTATGCACCAAAGACATGTGCACCACTGACAGCGGATATAGATTTAGGCGCGTCAGTCTTTAAAAACGATTGTGACGCCACAGGTGAAAACATTGGTCAGATCACAGTAGCAGGAGATCATGTTAAATTCTGTTGTGAAGATCTTGGACAAATT
>CALGLU010000077.1 GCA_937959275.1 uncultured Saprospiraceae bacterium
ATTAAGATATAAGCGTTTGCAAGCTGCCTAATGCCTTAAAAAAACGTTAATCATCATCTTTCTTACCGATTTGCTAAGCTTGTATCCTGAATTTGACTTACTTTTATAGAAAGAAAAAATAAAATCATGCGTAACATCCTGGTATTTGCTGTTTGTCTTCTAGTTTCAATCAGCACTCAAGCACAAGACAAAGCCACTTTAAGTCAAAGTGATAAGGTTGGAATCAACTGGTTAACCTGGGAAGAAGCGCAGGTAAAAATGAAAGAAGAACCAAAAGGCATGTTTGTCGACATGTACACGTCATGGTGTGGCTGGTGTAAAAAAATGGATTCATCTACCTTTCAAGATAAAGAAGTCATTAACTATTTAAATGACAACTTCTATGCTGTTAAATTTGACGCAGAGCAAAAAGAGACAATCACCTATGAAGGCTTCGAGTTTAAGTTTGTCAATAGTGGGCGCCGAGGTTATCATCAATTAGCACATTCTATGTTGAATGGTCGAATGGGCTATCCAGCCTTCGTCTATTTTAATGAGACCATGGAGCGAATTATGATCTCTCCCGGTTACAAGAAAGCAGATCAAATCATGACGGAGTTAGAATTTGCAAAATCAGGCAAATACAAAGAAATGGATTTAGAACAATTCAAAAAATCAAAAGCATAGTAGATACTGCCTGAGGCAGTATCCACTATGCTGCCAAACCAAATCCCATTCTGGACCGCCTAAATTAATTTAGTCAAAACGAATACAGTCATTCTGTATCCAGTCTGTCCACAATTGTGCACGAATTTTGAATCCTAATTTTTTCATCAACTCACTACCAAACATATCCCATCTTGAAAGCACAAATAACAGAAACACTCAAAGCAATCATCGACACTGCAGCTCCTCAACTCAGCGCAATAACAGATACAGATGCTGCAGTTAGAGACACTCCAGATAAATGGTCGAAAAAACAGATTCTAGGTCACCTCATTGATTCGGCTGTCAATAACCATCGTCGCTTCAACCAATTCCTCAATCAGGAGCATCTTGTCTTTGATGGCTACGATCAAAACAATGAAGTCAAAATCAATGACTATCAAAATCGACATTTAGCAGATATCATCGCACTGTGGCGTGGTATGAATCAACAAATAATTCAAATCATCAAGTCCATCCCTGACCAGCGCTTCACCCAAGCTTATGCACAACACAATTATCACCGCTTAGGCATGAAAGCCATCACTGAGTCTGACCCTACGACGATCCAGTATCTTGCACTCAATTACATCGATCATTTGGAGCATCATTTAGCTCAGTTGCTGCCTACTTATGAAAAGAACTTAGGTGATTTTAAAAACGAGGTGTGACTAGAAAGAACAGATAGTGACAATCCATAATGTTAAAAATAAGGTCAATACTTAGTTTTTATAATTCATTTGCTTTTGCAAGCATTGTGATTACTCTTTTGTGTTTATTTATAATTCACAAATGGGGAATTGACACCTTAACGGCTTTAATATATTTTAAATGTATAAGCTTATCAATAATACTGTACCATATCAATTCTTATAAAAGAGATGATTTCTGCTATTATAAAAATTTAGGGATATCCAAAAGGATGCTATGGGTAGCGGCACTGTCGTTAGATCTGAGCGTATTTATATTTCTCGTATCCCTTACATTGAAAATAAGATGAGAAATTCGCTTGAAATAGATAGTGTCATATTGGAATACGGGTTAAAAAGAATTCTTCAAAACGTATATTTAAAAATAGAAACAGGGAGAATAACAGGCTTGTTAGGTAGAAATGGTTCTGGCAAATCTAGCTTGATGAAAGTCTTGTTCGGGAACCTAAATCCAAGTAGCAAATCAATTCGATTGAACCATACCTCTATATTAGGAAAACATCGTAATCCATGCGACATAAGATATCTTCCTCAAAACAACTTTATTCCTAAAACACTCACTATAAATAGAGTGTTCAAAGATTTAAATTTAGATTTTCAAGGATTGCTTGAGGCGTTTCCGAATTTCAAGAATCAACAAAGAACAAAATTAAAACACCTCTCAAGTGGCGAAAGAAGAATTATAGAGATTTACTCAATTCTCGTATCTAAGACAAAATTTTGCATGCTTGATGAACCATTCTCTCAAGTTATGCCAATCCACATTGAAACATTCAAGAAGATAATCCTAAGAGAAAAACAAAATAAAGGCATCCTCTTAACTGATCATTTGTATGAACACATCGTTGAAATATGTGATGATTTATATGTACTTCGTGATGGAAAAACTCACTTAACTAAAAATATAACAGACCTAGAAACCTTAGGGTATGCAAGAATAAATTAAACATAGTGTGCTAGCTAAATAGTAAAGACATACCAAGCAGTCCAACGAATTAAACACCTGCCTGCCGGACAGGCAGGCTCAAAAATCAACACTAGCGACCAAAGGAAGCTACTCAGCTTTCATCTGCGGAAAAAACAACACATCCTGTATCGAATCCGAATTCGTCATAATCATCGCTAGCCGATCCAAGCCTATCCCAAGTCCCGCCGTCGGCGGCATCCCATATTCTAAGGCTCGTAAAAAATCCTCATCCAACACCATCGCCTCTTCATCACCACGCTTGCCTAGTTCAAGTTGTTCTTGAAATCGCGCACGTTGATCAATGGGATCATTCAACTCACTAAAGGCATTGCAGATTTCTTTGCCATTGCAGATCGCTTCAAAGCGCTCGACTAAGCCTTCCTTCGTCCGGTGCTTCTTAGCCAGCGGTGACATCTCGACTGGATAATCAGTAATATAAGTCGGCTGTATCAACTGCGCTTCACACTTCTCTCCAAAGATCTCATCTATGATTTTACCTTTACCCATCGATTCGTCTAGCGGCACATGCATCTCCTTAGCTGCTGCCCTTAGCTGGGCTTCATCCATAGCCGATATATCCACACCCGTAAAATGCTCTATCGCCTCAAACATCGTAAACCGCTTCCAAGGCCGTTTAAAATCAATATCGTGCTCACCCACCTTGACCACCGTCGTCCCATGCAAATCCATCGCGACCTTCTCCACCATCTCTTCGACTAGATTCATCATCCATTCATAATCTTTATACGCAACATACAGCTCGATCTGCGTGAACTCTGGATTATGAAATCGACTCATCCCTTCATTCCTAAAATCTTTGGAAAACTCATAGACACCATCAAATCCACCAACAATCAACCGCTTGAGATACAGCTCATTAGCTATCCTCATGTACAAGGTCATATCAAGGGTGTTATGATGTGTCTTGAAAGGTCGCGCTGCCGCTCCGCCATACAAAGGCTGCAAGATCGGCGTCTCCACTTCAAGATAGCCTTGATCATTCAAGAACTGACGCATGGTATTATAGATCTGTGTCCGTTGGATAAACGTTTCTTTGACAGACGGATTCACGACGAGGTCAACATACCGCTGCCGATACCTAAATTCTGGATCAGTTACTTCATCATGCACATTGCCATCAGCATCTGTTTTGACGATAGGTAGTGGTTTTAAGGATTTGCTAAGCAAGGTCAGTTCAGACACGTGTATCGATGTTTCACCAACCTTAGTTTTAAAAATATAACCTTTCACGCCGATAAAATCTCCAATGTCCAATAGCTTCTTAAAGACAGTATTGTAGAGGGTCTTGTCTTCCCCTTCACAAATCTCATCTCTGCTCACATACAACTGTATTCGACCACTACTATCTTGCAACTCAGCAAATGATGCTTTACCCATAATCCGTTTCATCATCAGTCGCCCTGACACGACGACATCTATTTTTTCTTCCTCTGTCCCTTCGAACGAATCCTTAATTGCCTTAGCCATATGACTGACTGGGTACAATTCACTTGGATAGGGGTTGATACCCAATTCCTCAATCTTAGCAAGATTGTCTCTCCTGATAACTTCTTGTTCGCTTAATTGCTGTGTCACACTCTTTGATTTTTGTAAGACGCAAAAATACACTTTTATTAGTTGTTAGTTGTTAGTGGATAGTGGATAGTGGATAGTGGACAGTGTGTACTCTGGGAGCCTTATAAAATCAAGGATGCATTCCAAGGTACTTCAGTGCCTTGTGCTAGTTCCTTGCACCTAACGATGTAAGCGCCGGGGAAAATCCTAGTACCGAACGAAATGAGCGTCGGGAAAAATACTCGCACCGAACGAAGTGAGCATCTGGAAAAATCCTTACACCGAACGAAGTGAGCGTCGGGAAAAATACTCGCACCGAACGAAGTGAGCGTCGGGAAAAATACTCGCACCGAACGAAGTGAGCGTCGGGATTGATAGTTTCGGAAATCATATCAAACTAATTAAGCATTCCAATGTGCTTCAGTGCCTTGTGCCAGTCCGCTGATCGTTAGATAGTAACCAATCCACTGCAAAAACGCGTTAACTCAACACCCAAAACTCAACACCCAACACTGCGACCAACGGGAGCTCACCCCTAAGGTCTCATCAACTTCTCCCGCAATGATCGAATATGCGCCATCTTCTGATCAAAGTGCTTAAGATTAATGAGACCATTATCTTTTTGCTGAGTTAACTTGCTGGACATACGCGTCAGTCTATCCATCATCAATTGCTGACTGGTTTGACGTGATTTTTTTTGTGTCACTGGTCGATTGGGGACGTCCATTTGATTGGGGACATTGACATTGGCAGTCTGCGTCATTGGTGATTTTTTATTGCCCGTTTTTGACATGGATGGAGTAGAGTGCATAGCACCTGATTCTTGTCGAGCTCGTGCTTTCCACTCCTTAATGTTTTTCTCACGTTTGGCGCGGGCGACCTCGCGCGATTGTTTTTGCTTTGCGATGGAGCGTTCCATTTTATCTTTTCGCTTGGCATCGGTATCGGCTTTCCACTGATCTCGGGCTCTTTTTTCAGCTGATTTGCCACCTCTGTCTTTTTTGCCCATCGGTGTATTCGCTGAGGCCATGCCTTTGGCTTTCGCTTTACCTGATTGGATACCCTTCAGTTCGGTTTGCAGCATTTCGAGTTTTGCTACACGTTCAACCTCAGTTAGAGATTTGTCCTTTTTGACTCGTTTGATTTCTTTTCGCATGCGCTTAACCTCACTTTTTTTGCGCTTTGCCTTTGACTTTCTATCTCTTTTTGACATCTGTTTGCCATCTGAATCAGCCATATCTCGTTGGCGGCCCTTTGCTGTTCGTTGATCCTGTGTTGATCCATCATTAAAGCTTCGAGCATTGACGTTTTGAGAACGGAGCTCATTCATGCGCTCAAAAATCGGTTTAATTTTAGCTTTTTGTTCTGCTGCCGTTAAGGACTTATCGTTACGGATACGCTGGATGTCTTCTTGAAGTGACTCGACTTCATTTACAAATCGACTATTTTCTTTGTCATGAAATCGTTGTTCTTGCTTAGATGCGTCTTGGTCTTGTGCCTGTATAGCAGGGTTGAAAACTAAACCCAGAACAAGGAGAAATGTGCAGTAGATTGCTTTGTTAGTCATGTTGCGTGATTGTGTTATATTAAGGACGTTAAAGATATAGATTTATATTTTGACTCACATTCGTACACAGGGTTACATTGCTTAGAGGCAGAATGCCTAGAAAATCCAAGATGGGAACATCTATGGACCATCATCTATAGACTATCAACGAACAATTGGATCTCTGATGTTTTCAACGTCAGAGGGATACGATTGAAAACCAATCATATTGATTCGAGGTTAAAAACCCGAATATCCGATCGTATTGCTTCGAGGCAGAATGCCTGAAAGATACGAGACATCTATGGACCATCATCTATAGACTATCGACGAACAATTGGATCTCTAATGTTTTCAACGTCAGAGGTATACGATTGAAAACCAATCATATTGATTCGAGGTTAAAAACCCCGAATATCCGATCATATTGCTTCGAGGCAGAATGCCTAGAAAATCCAAGAATGGAACATCTATAGACCATCATCTATAGACTATCGACGAACAATTGGATCTCTAATGTTTTCAACGTCAGAGGTATACGATTGAAAACCAATCATATTGATTCGAGGTTAAAAACCCCGAATTTCCGATCGTATTGCTTCGAGGCAGAATGGCTAGAAAATCCGAGATGGAAACATCTATGGACCATCGTCCATAGACTATTGACGAACAATTGGATCTCTCATGTTTTCAACGTCAGAGGGATACGATTGAAAACCAATCATATTGATTCGAGGTTAAAAACCCTGAATATCCAATCGCATTGCTTCGAGGCAGAATGCCTAGAAGATCCGAGACATCTATAGACCATCGTCTATGGACTATTGACGACCTGATATCTGAAGTTTTCACGCCTCAATGATCCACTATCCACTATCCACTGTCCACTGTTCACTATTCACTTTTATATAAATACCCAAAACATATATTAATATCCCATATATATCGTTAATTTTGTGGCTGATCCGCTAAAAACATGTCTACATAAGGTATCATTCGGTCATCTATCGTTCGAATTGATGGCTAAATGGGTCTTTTTATCAGTTGTTTACGCTTAAATCACTTCATTAACCTAACCAAATAATCGTGCTTAAAATCTTGATTTTCGTTTGCTCTTTGTTCGGTGTGAACAATCCTGTGCAAAATGTCTTCAAAATAGCGACTCAAAGGCAATTGAATCAGCTATCTCAACGTATAATTCCTGTATATTCGGCCCCTCGCCAATGACTATAACAAGTAAGCTATTTTTATCTAACCATTCTATGAGTGTGAGCCGAAGAATTCTGATTTTATTTTTTGTGGTTTTAGGATTAGGCACTTCCTCCTTTGGCCAAATTACATTGGAGTGGTCTGATTTATCAGGAATCAAAGATTGTGGTGATGGGAATAGTTCGTCTTTTGCAGGAAACATTGTTATTATATCTGATATTGAAGGTGATCCATCAAATTGTGGTCCTTGCACCGATCCTACAGTTAATGGCTGTGACACTGGTGTGGGTAATTGTAGTGATCTTAGTTCAGTTATAAATACAGATCCAGTTGATGTCACAGCATATTCTATGGTTGAGATTTCAGCTTCACTTTCTTCAGGAGGAACCTTAGAAGAAACTTGTACCTCAATGGATAGACTCGTTGGGCAAGTCACCTTGGTTAGGACTGATGGCAATAGTGATTTAATGGATTTGTTTTTAATGGTAGGAGAAAGTATAGATCAAAATGTACCAGTCATGTTTGATAATACTTGTTCTGAATACAGATCATTTGTTATAACCCTAGCTGGTGGTACAACATCCAAAGACGAATCATATAATGTTGGATTTGCTTTTTCGACTCAGCTAGCTCCTTCTAGTTCTTTACCAACACCAGGGAATGCGGGCTTAATGATTACGAGTACTTTTGTATGTCCAGAGGAAAGTGTCACCTTAAGCTTAGACAACTGCAATTCTTGTCAGTCTATAACAGCGACTCCTGCCTCCGGAGGTTCATCTCAAACGGAGCTCGGAAACTCAATTACGTTTCAGATTCCAAGTTCAGCAAGTGGTTTTTTAGATTATAATATTGAATATACAGATGGAAATTGTTCTCCTATATCTTTCCCAATAACATTTGATGTGTTTGACAATACTCTTTTTGATAACCTCATAGATTTTGATCCAGTTTGTCCAACAGCAACCATCGATTTGAAGAGTATATCAGATGGTTTAGGAATAAATGGTTCTTGGACTGGAGGCATGTTAGTCACAAATAACATATTTAATGAAGTAGCAGCAAGTCTTGCCGAACAGCCATATACTGTTAATTTTTCAACGAATACCTGTGGAAATATTGATGTTGACAAAACCATATTGGTTACGTCTGATGAAAATTTGACTCTTGAGAATTGTAGCTCGGCTATTGTTGCTGCTGATGTGACAAACCCTAGAGTCAATCCAGTTGCAAATTTTTACTGTACTGGTGATCAAATCACCTTAACAGCAGATTTAAATGGAACTTGCGCAACTTGTCTATTTGATTGGACAGACCAACTAGGAAATGTAACTCCTGGCAATGGTGTTGGTGACCCAACAGCAACGGTAACTATTATAGGCACTGGTGATAGTGACTCATATACTTTGAGATATACTGAGCCCCCAGTTACAACGCCAATGGTTGTCACTCCTGATGTGAATATCAATTTATTCCAGCTCGGAGGAAGTCTAGACACTCTTATTTGCGAAGGAGCTCCTTTAGATCTAACAGAATTTTTACCAACAGGTGTGACAGGTACTTGGGGAGGTTCCCTTCAAATTAGTGGGAATATCTTTAATGCAAGTGGGTTGGCATCAGCTAATGTGTATAATCTAGAATTTCGCCCTTCATTTTGTACAACTACAGCTTATCAAAAAAGAGTGACCATCCTAGCAGGAAGTGTTGTCTCTATCCCCGATTTCACTACAGAATGCCAAGGCTCAGGAGTCGTTATAGATTTAACACAGAGTCCATATAACCTAACAGGAGGCCAATGGAATTTAGACGGCAGTATTCCTCCTAATTTAGTCGATTTTAATACTCTAAGTGTTGGATCACATACCTTAGAATTTATTACAAATCCAGGTGTCTGTGTCACAGGTGCCTTTGACCAATTCGATATTATTGGTAGTGGTGGTGCAGCATTTACCTTAAGTGGAGATACGCTAAACTTAAATAGCCAAACCTATTGCATTAACCAATCCGTGACATTATCTGCTGCAGGTTTGACAGGTTGCTCAGGCTGTACTTTTTTCTGGAAAGATTCGGATCGAGCAGATTGGCGAGCTTCTGACCAGACTGATACAACGATTATCATATACGACCCTATTGCAGAAGCTATGGCAGCAGGAGGAGGCTATGCAGATTTCCTTCTTACCGAGAATTCATTTGGATTTACCTATACGAATCCATGTGCCAGTGTGCCGAATACAGATACACTGTATTGGGAGTTGACGCCGAGTAAACTATCACTTCTTGAGATTATTGAAGACCTAGATATTGGCTATTGTGCATTCTATTCAGTGAGTGCCATTGCAGAACCTATATTCGGAGCACCTAGCCAAATTGGTGGCATTACAGGTAGATTCCTAGACCCTTCAGGGAATAATTGGGTGACTCCAGAAGGTGTTTTTAACTTAACAGGTATTGCACCGGGTGATATGCACACATTTGAATTTATAGAAACCAGATGCTCAGATCCCGTATTTTTTGACGTTACAGTTTACCCAAATAATCCAGACCCGAGTTCTGATGACTGGCCTAATCTGTGCATGGACAATGGGACCCAAGATCTAAACGTAGCGCCTTTTAGTCGACAAGATGGTGTCACTGTTGATTATGTTGGGGTTAACATTAATTCAGTCACACAAGAATTAGATTTAAATATACCTGCTGGAACCTATACAGCACAGTACCAAAGTGTACCAGTGACAGATGCCACGTGTCAAACAGGTTCATTGAATTACACCATCCTAGACCAACTAGGCAGCTTCACTGATGCACAACTATGCGAGCAAGGTCCAGCAATTAATCTTAAAGATTTAAACAATGGATTTTTACCCGCGACAGGTGGGCAATTCATTGATCGAGATGATCCGTCTAATCCAGCGTTTAGCGGCGCGGAGTCTGAGATGTTCAATCCGTCAATGTTAGCTCCTGCGGTGTATAATCTCCAATATGTACCGCCAGCGGATTATGACGATTGTCCACTAGGAGATATAACCTTCAGCATAACGGTGGAGCCTTTGGTGGTCAATCCAACTCAAACAGCTAGTGCCAATTATTGTATTCAAGATAATGCAGTCATTAGCTTATCACAAATGTTTACTGATATCGGCATTCCCAATAGCGGCACTTTTTCATTGGATGGAACAAGTACAAGTATTCCAGACACACCAGATTTTGTACCAAGTAGTTTACCTGAGGGGACCTACACGTCAATCTATACGCCGACTGATTTAAATAATGATTGCCAGACATTCGCACTGACCTTTGAGATTACACCTGCAGAAACCAATATGGCTATGGTCAGAGATACCATGACTTGCCAAAGTGAATCCATAGACTTGCGAGAATTATTGTCAAATGAATCAGGTACTGGCACTTTCGTGGCTAACGGTAATACTGTCGCATTGGACATGGGGATTATTTTTAATCCTCTTCCATTAATCGGTAGGACTATTAATTTTGAATATATGGAACAGCCCGATGGCTGTAGAGCTGGTGTGAACTTATCATTTCAAATTACAGTTCTTGCAGCCGACGTCGATCAGGTGTTGCCGACCAGCCATATATATTGCGTTGATTTTGGTCGAGTAGATTTGGATAGCTTGTTTTTTACAAGTCAAATGCGACCGATTGTGGATGGTCAATATTTGCTAAAATCTAGTATGATTCAACCTCCTATAGATGAAACGATAACAACAAAGATTTTTCTACCCAATAACTATCCCAATGATAACTATGAAATTATCTTTCAGGCGACGGATGGTAATAATGATGACAGTTGTATAGAACTAAGTGCAGTTTTTGATATCGAACGCACGCAGGTGTTTGCGGGAGATCCTGTTAGTAGTCAAGTCTGTGCGACTGGAGCAGTCGACCTAACTCAATTTGTCACATCTCCATCCTCTATAGGTACCTTCAAAAGTGTGTTAACAGGTGAGGTGCCAGTCATGACAGATGTCTTTGCGGATTTTACAGGCTTAGCTTCTCAGAATTATAATTTTTATCATATCGTCCAAGGTGATGATCCATGCCCAGGTATTCCTGATACGACAGAGTTTGTATTGTCTGTAACACAGATTGATACCCTTGCTGACATGACTGTCTCAGTTTGCGAAGGATCACTAACATTAGATTTAGTAAGCGCAGGCACCTTGTGTACAGGCGCAGAATGTAATGCCATCACTGGCGTCGCAGATCTGTCAAATATCGACGTGTCTGGCTTGACAGAGACTGATGATTTTGTATTACAATTAGAATATACGCCAACAACAGGCAATCCTGCGGGATGCAGTGACAGTTTATTTGTGATGGTCGATATTGTGGCAGCAGGAGGTGCAGGATTGATTGTGTTACCAATCGAAGTGTGTCCTGCTGATCTAGTCGATTTGACTACTCATGATTTTTTAAATCCTGATTTGGAATGGTATACAACATATGTTGAAGGTGATCCAGCAAATAGTGTGGCGATACCAAATCCAACTATGGCAGACTTGAGTGGTTTGACAACAGTAATTGCTGTCAAACCATCAGCTGGAGATTGCGCTCAGCAAACAACTGTTGATGTCAATTCACTAATGACCTCCACGTTGGACATCGTTAATGATATTGTGATCACAGGAGCTGAGCTGTATGATTTAACAAGCCATGATGCCACACCAGGCTTGGAGTGGTACGAGACATTTATTGCGGAGGGAGACCCGGGGAATATTCTTGTCATGAATCCATCAATGGCGGACTTATCGATGTTGACTGAGGTCACAGCATTTAGACCCCAAGCTGCGGGTGTGTGTGCTGATTTTGATATCGTTCCGATTACGATGACTGCTGTTGTCGAGTTAGGGATTGAAGAGCCAGTAACGATCTGCCGAGGGGAGTCCACTGATCTGACAAGTCTGATGGGCGCATCATCAGATGTGACTTGGTATGCCATATGGATTGACCAAGGAAACGCAGCTAACTTAGAGATTCCTGATCCTACGAATGTCATTTTAGAAGCGCCAGTCATCGCGGAGTTAATCACTGCCACTGGCATCGATACACAAGAGATCAATGTGATCATAAATGAAAATCCAATCCTCAGTTTTGCTGTTGTAGATGGAGAGCCTGCTTGTGATCCCACAGTAGATGCTTATGGCTTTATTATAACTGTCGAACCAGCAGATGCGATTCCCACAGAGATCGGGCCGATTACAAACTTGACGCCAGTTGTTTCTGGAAATATAGCAACATATACGGTGACGGGATTGAGTACAAGCGATGGCGTATTTGAGCTTATTTTTGCTGATGCTGTCACAGGTTGCACAGATACACTTGAGATTCAGCCACCGGCGGATTGTAGTGTGGGGGGAGGATGTGTATTTCCTGCGGATCCTATCTTTGATTTGGTCGGCTCGAGTATTTGTTCACCAGCTGATTTTCCTGTTGACATAATGATAACAAATCCAGATCCAGACTTCATATATATCTGGCAAGATAACATGGGTGTTGAGATTTTAAGAGGTACCAGTTTAACACAAAATGGTATTGGTGAATTTTCAATTCGCGTTGAAAAAATAGGAGATCCTATGTGCTCAAGTCCGGTGATAGGGATGACGGGTATTACAAGTTTTGGTCAGATACCAGCACCGCCGCCTGATTTTAGTGCAGCTTGCGATCAAGATACCTTCGTTTATAATCTAGATACACCTGGCACAGTCACTGTCGATTTTGGTAGTGCTGATGGAAATATTACAGAAACAACACCTGGCAGTTATGTGATCCGATTTGCAACGGATGTTCAAGATAACGTAACGGTAACAATTGTAGGTGATCCGACATGTGATCCGACTGTGTTTGATATAACAGCTACAATGGTTTGTGATGCAGCCAATGTTTGTCCTCCATTTCCTGATCGCGGTATTCCAAATATAGATTCGCGTCCTGGAGGCCCTCCATTTTGTGATGATACTATTCGTCCTGTGTTACGAGTGAGTAATAACAACGATGCGACTAATTTTCAAGTCGTATGGTATGATGGAGCAGACGGCTTAGATTCTGTTGGTGTTGGTAATGAATATACATTGCCTGCTGAAGGCGTCTATACAGCTCGGTTTGTGAATATTGTAGATGGCACCTGTCCGCCTTCAGAGGTGACAGAGTTCACTTACGAAATTACGGGGATGTCAGATGCCTCATTTACAATACCAGATTTTTGTTTTGGTGATCCTCAAGCTGCTATTATTACGGGAGAGATGGGTGGAAAATTTTCTTTTGTCAATTCACCTCCGGATGGAGCAAGCATTGATGAAGATACTGGAGTCATTACCACACCAAGTGAAGATGGCGTATACGAAGTGCGTTATACGGTCAATCCAACCACCTGTCCAGGTACTTTGGATCAGACAGTCAGTGTGATAGCAAAACCATTTATTTCAGGAATTGATAAGAAGCCTATCACTCCAGATAACGATTTTTATAATATTATTTTTGATACTGATGGAGATGTGATTGAAGTATACGATGTGGCGACGGGTATTCAATTATTAGATCTGTCAACCTGTACCTTGCCAGCACCGGCTTGTAATATGAATAGTTGGATCATTGATAACATTCCTATTGATGTGGAAGTGCGGATCGAGGCGAGTTTTTCTGCAAATGGTTGTATGCAAATCAGGACAGAATTTCCACCAGATCTCACTTCGAATTGTTCTGGGCTTGGGCTATTTGAAATCACATTAGATTCGATGTTATATCCTATTTGCGAAGGAGAGCCAATTCCAACGCTAAGAGTTGCAGATCTAGATTCGATGGCTATTCTATTAAATAATGATCTATTTGAGCTTTCATTTCTGTTTGACACATTAAAAGTATTTTGGTATGATCAAGCTGTAGGTGGAGATACACTCCATAGGGGCTTTACCTTTACACCTACACGCGCAGACACCTTTTGGGCAGCACAAAATTGGATTGATTTTTCATCTCCAGGCGTTATCAATGAAGTTTGTGAGTTCGCACCGCGGACCAGAGTTATTGTACAAGAGTTAGCTTTGCCAAATGCCGATGTTGTTTATGATGATTATTGTGAAGGGCAGACAACAAGTCTTCCGATACCAGTGACACCGAATGGCTTGTTTTCGATAACAGACGTAGGTACATTAGCTACCATTGATGAACAGACTGGTGAATTATCAAATGTAACACCTGGCGAATCCTATACCATTCGCTATGATATCGGGACGAGATGTCAGAATTTCACAGAAACAGTCATTACTTATTTCCCTAGTCTGGTACCACCAAACGTCACTGATACACAATGTGATGCGACAGGTGATTTTTATGTCGTCAATTTTACTACCACTTCGATCCCGTCAAATCCGACAAACGGAGATCTAGTAGCAGGAGGCGGACCTGACTATGTCATTGAAAATATACCAAAAGGAGAAGCTGTTTTTGTTGACATTGATGCTGGAGGAAATTGCGGATTTCAAACATTCGAATTGTCTCCAGGTTTTGATTGTTCAGCAGATTGTATTGCCCCCGAATTCGAAGATGGTCTTCCTGATGATACGTACTGTCTGGGTATGGAACCGACTCTTCGCGTCAAAGATCCAGGTTTAGCTGCTGGACAAGTCATTGAATGGTATATCAGTGATCCAGATGTTCCGGGTAACTTGGTTGCGACAGGACTTGAATTTACGCCGATGATGCAAGGCGAATATTTTGTCTTGTTGACAGATAATTTACCTGGCGGATGTCGATCTGCTGCGATCTCTAAACTTTTAATCGCTGAAACTGCACCAGATCCAGCTTTTGATTATGATCCAGTGTATTGTGATGGCGACACATTCTTACCTAACAGTCCAGCCGACCCAACTGTAGGCACATGGGAAGCAGTCGATGCAGCTGGCGTCTCAGTCCCTACCTTTAATAATTCGACGGGTGAGTTTGTTTCTATTCCTACAGGTACCTACACGATCAAATACTTCACAAGTTTTAATGATTGTAAAGATAGCCTCGAGCAAACTATAGAAGTGGTTGATCGTCCTGCCAGTTTAATGGCGAGTGATACGACACTCATGTTTAATAGTACGACAAATGTATATACGGTCACCTTTACATCAACAAGTAATGCAACTGCAACGGTTGGTAATCTTGATGAAAGCGGGGGCACGTACACCTTAAGTAATCTGAATCCTGGTGAAACGACATCGATTATAATCGAAAACTTCAACGGCTGTGAATCAGATCCATTTACGTTCACCTTGCCAGCTATTGGTGATTGTTCAGTATTACCGGATCCGCCAATGATGCCTCAAGCTGAGTATATAACATGTGCTGAAGGAATGGCTCCAACTGTGACGCCTGTCATACCTGCGGGTACGACCATCCAGTGGTACGCTGACAGGGATAGGATGATGCCGATTAATATGCTCACTGCTTTTACACCTTCAGATGCGGGGACCTATTATGCAGAGGTGATAGACGCTAATGGCTGTACAAGTGAAATCGATTCCTTTGTCTACAGTTTCTTTCCAACACCAATTATCAGTTTGGCAGATACCTCAAGTGTCTTTGATGCCGCAGCGATGAGCTATACATTCACCCTAGAGATTGGTGGTGGAGAAAGTATTGTCGTTGATCCTGTAGGAGATATCGTGGTGACCACTGACGCTATGGATCCACAGACCTTGACCTTGAGCAATATTGCATCAGGAACATCTTTTGAAATAACACTATTGAGTGATGAAGGCTGTGAATCCGCACCATTGCCAGTAACACTGGGGACGAGTGCTGCATGTGCAGGAGTGTCAGTAGCTATTCCAACCATTGATGGTGATACCATTAAACCATATTGTGAGCTAGACCCAATCCCCGTCTTCACGGTTAATAATGTACCTGTTGGCGGATCTATTAATTGGTATGATATGGCGGATGCTATAACACCAATTGAAACGACAGACATGTTTCAGCCAACAGTTAATGGTACATATTTTGCTGAGGCCGTCGATGCAGCTGGTTGTGTGAGCAGCACCAGATTAGAAGTATCAACTGATGAAATACCATTGCCAGTTGTTTTAGACACGCTATCCTTTTTAGATTCAGATGGTACATACACGTTTACGATTGATGTCCAAGCGATGGTGACTTCACCTGTTGGTGTGGTATCAGGCGTAGAACCTAGTTGGACGATCACTGGGATTCCGATAGATTCAGTGATGTTTACAGTGACGATAGATAATGGGAATGGATGTCCCTTGGATTTAGCAGTCAACTTAGCGACTGTCTCAGTAACATGTCCTGCACCTCCAGCTAGTCCTATCATATTAACAGATTTAAATGTGCCGATCTGTGAGGGAGATATATTCACCATCTTAGCTGAGGCTGACCCTGGGACTACAATCGCCTGGTACGATGATGCAGACGCGACAGTAGCCCTAATGACGGGACCTGAGCTAGATGTTATGGTAAGTGGTACTTACTTTTATGAAGCGATTTTGGATACGGATTGTACGAGTACTCGGCTTCCGATTGATCTTATATTTTCGCCGCTTCCTGAGATTTTGAATAATCGAATCGATCCGGTTTGTGATCTAGCAGTGGGTGGCTATGGATTTACCTTAGATGCGCCTGATGCCGTATCGATTACAACTGAGGGATTTGGAACAGTCACAGGTGATGGAGCGACAGGATGGACAATTAGCGGGTTGCCTGCGGGGTTATCGTTTCTAGTCGGCGCAGTTAGTGCTGATGGCTGTGTTACCGAGCGTGGTGTACAGACTGATATGATGTCGTGTGTTGTCTGTCCTGCTGATTTGGACGCGCCAGCCCTAGTTGACCCGACAGTCACAGAGTTTTCTAGGTGCCTTAATGGTCCATACCCAACCATCGAAACTATGGTTCCTTCAGGGTTTACTGTAGAATGGTTTAAGGATGGCACATTGATAGGGATGGGGAGTACATTTACGATAGATGAATCTGAACTATTTGGTGGTGAGATAAAAGGTGTGACGACAGATGGTGCGTCTTGTGTGAGTTCTGATAGTTTGACGGTGAATATCATGCTGATACAAGGAGAGGATGCCAGTGTGGCTTACGTGGCAAGTAATTGTGAGGGTGACCTCGTGATACCGACTATACTTGGGACTCCAGGAGGAACATTTTCGTTTGAAGAGTTTCCACTAGGAGCAGAGATAGATTCACAGACAGGAGAGATTACGACCCAGATTGAGGGTTCATACAAAGTGATCTATATGACTCCAGGAGCCACCTGTCCCGATGTAGATACATTTAATTTTAACATCTTTAGAGATGTAGAAGCGACCTTCTATAATGTCGTCGATTTTGATAATACAGCCATGACTTATGGGATTGAGTTTGGTATTTCAGTAGGAGGGAGTATCGCTGATACAGATGAGTATGTTGTAGATCCCGTTGTCAACGATACATTTAGGATTCGTAATATTCCTCTTACGGAGTCATTTGATCTGGTCTTAGAATTGGCTGGTGCCTTTTCATGTTTTGATACGATACCTGTGATGAATTCGATTATGTGTGGGACGATACCAGATCCGGTCGTTGCACCTAACGATGTATTTCAATTATTTTGTCCAAATGATCCTGTACCAGAGTTGAGAGCGAGAGTGCAGCCAGATCAACGAGTCGTTTGGTATAATGCTGATAGTGGAGGCACTATTTTAGGAGAGGGCGTCTTTACCCCAGAACGACCAGTTGGTAATAAGAATTTTTATGCTGAAGCTGTTGATATGTTTGGCTGCGTGAGCAATGGTAGACAAATTATAACCTTGTCACCTCTTGTACCTCTTTCAGCAGGAGATGATATGACTGTGACTGACCAAGTTTGTTTTAGAGATACGCTGATTCTAAGTGATATTATTCCGATGAGAAATGGGAGTTATGACCTAGAGGGATTTGTTGGCGTGATACGAGCGGATAGTTTATTTACAGTGAATTTAGCTCCAGGGACATCGTATACGATAAACTATATTGTTGAAGATCCGGACTGCGGTCAGGACACAGCGTTCATCGATTTTATCTTGGATGATTGTCGACCATCGGCTGTTGTTTCATCCATTACGTCTAGCACAAATTGTCATGATACGAATGATGGATCGTTTAGTATTTCAGTGGTGCAAGAACAATTAGATACCTATACATTCCAGTGGACGAGAGTAAGACCAGCAGGCAGAGCACAAGAAATAATTATAGATCCGACAACATTAATGGGTAGTGTCACTGATTTACCAGCAGGGCAATATGTCATTAGTACATTGGACCAAGGCATGATAGCTGCTAGTGATACTGTCACCATTAGCGCACCACAAGAATTACTGGCGCAAGTCATCGAGGTTTCAAAAATCGTTTGTTCTGGTGATGCTGATGCTGTCATTCGAGCAAGTGCAAGTGGAGGTACAGGCCCATACAGTTTTGAATGGAACACCGGCGATACGGATGATGAGCTGCGCAATGTGGACGAGGGGAGTTATACCGTGATGGTCACAGACGCCAATCAGTGTGTGAGTGAAAGTGAAGTATTGGATGTGGTAGATACAGATCCAATCCAGTTTTCAGTGGCCTTTACAGAGCCACTGTGTCCTACGTTTCCAGATGGAGAAATTATCATAAGTGATGTGCAGGGCGGAGAAGGTCCTTTTGAATATTTTTTAAACGGTGAAGCTGGTTTAGATGAGTCCTTTAATTTTATAGACATAGGTACCTACGGTGTGTCTATGAGAGATAGCCGAGGCTGTTTGGCAGAGTTTTCAGATAGTATTCGGATAGAAACATATATCGATGGTAAGTCAATTGAGCTACCAGATCAGATATTCGCAGATCCGGGAGAGACCGTCCAGCTACCGCTTGTGCTGAATAATATTTCAGTGATTCAAATCATATGGGCGGGGAATGGATTAGAGTGTACTGATTGTGTGAATCCAACATTTGTCATGGGCGAAGAGTCACAATTCTTTGCAGTACAAGTTGTCGATGAGTCGGGCTGTGTTTACGAGGCACGGATAAATGTTGTCCAAACCCCTGATCCGTCTATCTATATTCCGAATGCCATTTCTCAAGATCCAGCTAATGTGAATAACCGATTCTTCTTTCCTTATGTGCGAGATGAGGTGTCGGGCAGTGCAGATATTGATGTCTATGATCGATGGGGTAATTTGGTATTTAATGGAGTAAGCCTTGATCTAAGAGACCCAGGTACTGGTTGGGATGGAACATTTGATTCTAAAGACGTCTCTGAAAATATATACTCTTATATTATTCGTTTAACCATTGATGGCAGAAGTAATATCATTGAACGAACAGGAACAGTGTTAGTCATTCGTTAAAAAACCACCGTTGCTCAAGCATCCTGCCTGAGTTAGTTAGCTTTTTAATTTTGATTAACATGTCGTTGGTTCGGAGACCAACAACGGCCCGGTTATTTTTGATTTTGATTTAGCTTTTCAATTTTGATTAACAAGTCGTTGGTTCGGAGACCAACAACGGCCCGGTTATTTTCGATTTTGATTTAGCTTTTCAATTTTGATTAACAAGTCATTGGTTCGGAGACCAACAACGGCCCGGTTATTTTTGATTTTGATTTAGCTTTTCAATTTTGATTTACAGGCCATTGGTTCGGAGACCAACAACGGCAAGGTTATTTTTGATTTTGATTTAGCTTTTTAATTTTGATTAACAAGTCGTTGGTTCGGAGACCAACAACGGCAAAGTTATTTTTGATTTTCATTAATTAGCTGATAACAAGTATTAACCCCTTTAGTCGCGACTTCCTCAATAACAGTCACATTTGCAGCTTGCCTTAATTCATAATTTAATTGTGGATGTGGATCGATATAATAAATATGTGTGTGTGGTCTAGCATAGCCGACAAGACTAGCAGCAGGGTAGACCTGCATGGATGTGCCAATGATGATAATGATGTCTGCTGTGGCGACTTCTTCTACGGCTCGTTCGAGCATAGGGACCATCTCGCCAAACCAGACGATGTGAGGGCGAAGTTGATGACCTGCTTTGCTGAGGTCGCCAGTAACGAGGTCTTTGTCCCAGTCGTAGACGAGATCTTCTTGCTGTGTGCAGCGGACTTTGTTGAGTTCGCCGTGTAGGTGGATGATGCGTTGGCTGCCAGCTCTCTCATGAAGATCATCAACGTTTTGTGTGATGATGACGACATCGTGGTTTTGCTCAAAATGAAGTAAATCTAAATGCCCTTGATTGGGTTCGACTTCTTTCAATTGTCTTCGTCGATCATTATAGAAGCGAAGGACGAGCTCTTGGTCTTTTTCCCAGCCTTGTGGGGAGGCAACATCCATAACATCATGATCCTCCCATAAGCCATTGGCATCTCTGAATGTTCGAATTCCACTTTCAGCGCTCATGCCGGCACCTGTTAATATTGCAATTTTTTTTAGCATATGTGTTGACTGATTGCGTGAGGAATGTGGTGGATAATATCATTTGCTGTCATACCATATTCACCTTTTGTGATGGCTGCGAGATTACCAGCGTAGCCATGAAGATAGATGCCGAGCAATGCGGCAAGTTTGGGATCTTTTCGTTGAGCAAGAAATGAACAAATCATCCCGGTTAATACATCGCCGCTACCAGCGACTGCCATGCCTGGATTGCTAGTCGAGTTAAAATAGCATTGTCCGTCGGGGCAGGCTAAAATGGTATGTGGGCCTTTTAAGCAAATGTAGAGCTGATGAACCATCGCTGCCTGGCGAAGCTTAGCTAGTTGATCAAAAGAATCCTGCGTTGGGCCAATCAATCGTTCAAATTCTTTTTGATGCGGCGTAAGGATGCTCATCGGACTGATGTCCGCAAAACCTAAGCCGACGTGGCTAATCATATTGAGCGCATCAGCATCTAGAACGACGGGTGATTTGTATTCTTTTATAAATTTGAGAACCGCCTTTTCTGTTTTTTCTGAGCTGCCCATGGCAGGGCCAATACCATAGATATAGTCGTCATTGGCTTGCATAGAATTGATTGCTGTCGCTGAATATATCCAGGTCTTCCGTTTAACGATACCTTCTGGATGTTGATTCAACACAGCATCCCATTTATTCATGGGGACTTCGTAGAAGACATACCCGCAGCCAGATGCCAAGGCAGCTCGGCCAGCCAGCGTAACACCGCCGATCATAGTGTCAGTTCCACCGACGATACACACTTTACCATAAGAGCCTTTGTGCGTAAACTTCTTTCGCTTAGAAACCATGGAAGAAATCGATTCCCTTGAGACATAGAAGTTTTTACTTTCGATGTCATCTTTAGCTTCTTGATCTAGACCAATATTGATGACCTTAAATGATTGAATAGCATATTGACTTTCTGGCAATAAAAAAGATAATTTGGGTGAGTCAAAAGTGATGACTTCTGCGCCATGGATATGTGTTGAACGCGTTATTTGATCAGTAAAAAATCCAGACGGAATATCAATTGAGATGATTCGCTTTGCTTGTTGGTTGATCTTGTCGACTAGGGTAGACCAATAGCCAGTGATAGGTCGATTCAAACCACTACCAAACAAGCCATCAATCACAATGCCTTCGAAGTCAGGCAGTTTTTGATTCTCTATTATTGTTTGAATATTAGCATCTCCATACTGCATCAGCCGACTTAAGTTCAAGGCGCAGTCGATGGAGAGTTGAGGACTGACCTGACAAAAAACGAGCTTATTAAGAATGCCTTTGTCAAGAAGTATTCTAGAAATCGCTAAGGCATCGCCACCATTATTCCCTGTTCCAGCAATAATCGTTATTGGCTTGTAGGCCAACAAGGTCAAATCTAAAGCCCCAACAAAAGCATAGGCAGCACGCTCCATCAAACGATCAGAAGAGATACCTTGCGTCTGGATTGTTTGTTCATCAATACGCTTTATCTGCTCTGCTGAAAATATCTTTTTCATCCAAAACCAAGATAAGCATTTTCAATTGTCACAGCCGCCAATAAACGCATCGAATGACGCTCCAGAAGACACTTCAAATCCTTGATTCAAATTAATAGATTGACCAGCATCAAAAGTAATAGTCGCTCTAGCCAATAATTGACTATTAGATTCAATACTTTGCTCTGCTTCAAAATGAAAGTTATCAGATGAATTAAATGTTTGTGTCAGGTAATCATTCGTCTTACATTCTTTGACCATGATATTAATATACTCAGTGACTTCACAAAAGCCTGAATCATAATAGTCTGTTTCAAATCGCAAACGCACTAAACCAATTTGGTCACCAAAGCCAGCTATGTCGCTTGGGTGAAAATCAACGATATCATTTAACGCCGTGAATTCGATTTGATTCATAGAGTTTAAATCAGTGACTGTATATATAGAGAAATATTCTCCAGAAATCACAAGTTTAAATGAGTCATCGTTTATATAGGTACTCGTGTCACCAATTATTTCAAATTCTGGATATTCGATAACATCATAATAATCACTAAAAACAGTGTAGCACCTATCAGCATTACTAATGTTGAACTGAATGGGATAAAGCCCAAATTGAGGGGGCACAAACTTGATTGTTTTACTATATGTATTCACAGTAAGCTGGTCTAATTCCTCATAAGTGGGGTAGATGACATATGGCTCGTAAGTGACAAGTTCAATCTCACAATCTTCACAATCTGTAACAACCAAGGTGGCAGTCAATTCTTCACCCTCACAAGTTGAAGAATAATCAAATGAAACAACTTCTGAGTAAGTAAATGGAGCTGCACTACCAATGCCAATAATGGATGTTTCAAATGAATAGCTTTCATCGACTTGATCTGACTTGGATCTTAAAAATAAGTGAATAGTCTCATCACAATCAACAGTAAAGATTGTCGAAAAGGATTTTTGTGATTCATAGCCACACATGGATTCTGTATAAATAAGACCTTTTGTAGTAGAAATGAATTCTACATATGCTTCATCGCTGTCATTGCATGAAGAGCAGTTTAACGTTGACGATTCTGCTGTCATTTTGAAATTGATGGATACTTGATTATAGGAAGACACATCTATTGAGGCGCCTAAATATCCAGCTTGAGTAGAACATAAGCCAGAAGACACAGCACATCCGCCAACACCATTTGTGGTACACGGCTCACAAGTCCTTCCCTCCATTGCAGATATTTCAACGAATTGTCCAGAGTTTGATATAGTAATGTAACCATCGGCATCACAATTCATCGGATCTGTAGATTGCCAGTCAAGTGCTAATTGAGAATAGCCAATACCAGAAAAGATAAAGTAACTAATGAGCATGTTTAACAATGTACTTTTTTTCATGTTTTCTCTTTTGCTCCAAATCTAGTTAGAAGACAAGTACGACTGTAAACTTTATGGGAGACTTGAAATATATCTATTTACAAATGATGAAAAGCTAATGACCGATATGCTTTTTGTTCAATATATATAAACTAGTAAAGCTTGCTTATGATATATCTCAAAGAAATATAAGATGTTTCAGAATATAACTTCCTTATAACAAAATGACTTGATCGTGTTTACATAAGTCAGGTCTCAGAGACCTTACATATGGTCCAGACTATCACTCAACATTCAACACCCAACATTCAACACTGCCGCAGGCACCCAACACCCAACACTCAACACTGCCGCAGGCACAAAACCTAGTACAATTTTTGCACCATAGGATATAGATCATAACTAATTGATTGTCAACAAGTTAAATCGTTGCTAATCAGTTCAAAATACATTAGTGAAATGTATCATGTAACAAACATAGTCAACCAAAGAGCGCTCTTAATCGGGTTAATCCTCATATCATGTAAATTTTTATATGTTAATAATTTACACGGTCAGGACATCCATTACTCGCAATTCTACAATCCGATTCTCGTCATCAATCCTGCAAAAACAGGCATTTTTAGTGGGGATAAGAGATTGAATCTTAGCTATAGAGATCAATGGAGTTCTGTCCAAGTACCGTGGCGTACATTTACGGGTAGCTATGATCAAAAATTTTATCCCAAAAAGTCAGACAAGTATTTCTTTTCTGGCGGCTTGAATTTTAATTATGATCGACAAGGAGATTCTAACCTGAGTTTGTCAAATTTAAATCTATCGGCATCCTATACTAAAGTTCTCAGCGAAAACAATTTGCTGACTATTGGTCTTGGTTTAGGTTTTGCTACACGTGGCTTTGACCTGACAAATTTGCAATGGGATAGCCAATGGAATGGAAGCACATTCGATGCGTCATTACCGACAGGAGAGCGTTTTGATGCAGAGCGGATCAATTATTTTGAAAATGCGCTTGGTATTAATTATCGATGGCAGAAAGACAGACGTAATAAATTTGATATAGGTATTTCTGGATATCACTTGATCGAACCAGAAGTTGGATTTTATGCAAATGATGATATTACATTACCACGCCGACTCAATTTATCCGCGATTTTAACGAAGCAGGTTTCAAGCCGTTTTGATATACAGCTACAAGCTTTAGGGCAACTCCAAAATGAATACCATGAAATTTTAGGTAGTGGATTGATCAAAATCCATATTAACAATAAACGAGGAAAAGAAGCAGAATTGCATCTAGGGATCGGCTATAGAACGTCTGGATCTCTCTTTGTACCGATTGTTGCGATTGAACTTCAAGAACGATATTATTTCTCTTTCAACTTCGAAAGAGACTTATCTGATTTTCAAATTGCTACAAATAACAATGCAGGTTTTGAAGCGCATTTTAGATACATCATTACGAATGTGAAGCCTTTAAAAGCCTTTAAAATTTGCCCTATATACTAACGAATATTCAATTGCCCATTGATATGAACCGAATTTTATTAACGATTGCCTTACTTGTTTGGATGACTGTCTGCGGATGGTCCCAAACCAAGACGGCATACATGCAAGCGGCTGAGACAGAGTTTGTCAAAAGTAATTTTCATGCTGCTCTATCATACTATATGCAGGCGTATGAATTTGACTCAACTGACATCGCTGTTAACCACGCGATTGCTGAGTCAGCCAGACGCTTTGATGCCTTTAATTTGGCTGAGAAACACTACCGTAAAGTCATTGATTTAGATGCAAGCAACGAATATGGAGAAGACTTATTCTGGTATGCTCGTTCACAACAAATGTTAGGCGAATACCAAGAGGCTCAACTTAATTATACCTTATATGCAACTGAACATGAAGGTGAAGATGAATACTTAACCCGACGAGCGAATAAAGAAATAGAAGCCAGTGAATGGGCTTCAGATCTAAAAAATAATCCTCGACCAAATGTACGGATTCAACGATTGGGAGATGGTATCAATACATCGTACTCAGAATTTGCAGGAGTCAAAGAAGATGAAGGGTTATACTTTTCCTCTTTACGATTTGAGGAATTAGAGCCTGATTCAAAACCAAATAAGTTGATTTCAAAAGTACTCTTAAGTACGAATGACGAAACTGCGGATACGCTAGAAGTTGCCTTTAATGAAGACAATTTGTTTTCAGCTCACACCACCTATAATCGAGATAAGTCTAAAGTAATTTATACACTTTGCGAATATGACTTGGGTTCCAATATTAGGTGTGATCTGTTCGAAAGCTCATTCTCTAGTACAGGAGAAATGTCAATGCCTAAAAAACTAAGTGAGCCGATTAATACTCCAGGTTTTACAACGACGCAACCTGCCTATGCGTATAATGAAGTGACAGGTACTGAACGACTCTACTTCTCCTCTAATCGAGAAGGAGGTGAAGGGAAACTCGATATATGGTATGTAGATATTTCTTTAGCTGGCGACTATTCATTGCCGATGAATGTACCAAATATCAATACTCCAGAAAATGACATCACTCCTTTTTATCACTCGAATTCTAGGACACTGTATTTCAGTAGTGATGGATACATGAGTATGGGTGGGTATGATATTTATAAGTCCAAAGACACGGATGGTGTTTTTGGAAAACCCGATCACCTAGGAGTGCCCATCAATAGTAGTTACCATGATGTGTATTATTCGCTAGACAGTGATGGTGACGAAGGCTATTTTTCATCTAACCGATATGGAGCGAATTACATTGACATGCCACAAGAAGCGTGTTGCTATGATATTTATAAAGCTGCGATTGCCGAGGTGGATTTAAAGCTCAATGCAAAAACATTTATCAATCCAGGAATGGATTCTTTGTCTGGAGCGACGGTCAAATTGATTGACGCAGAAACAGGAGAATTGATTGCTGAGGTCAATACAGCAGATGGGATAGATCACAATTTTGATCTTGAACCTGATCGAGAATATATGATCATTGGTGAGAAAATGAATTTCAAATCTGATACCATAATGTTTAGCACTAAGGATATGTATAGCTCAGAAGAGATCACTAAAAATCTGTTTTTAACAGTTGAGCAAGTATGCCTTGATCTATCAACATTTGATAAAGAAAGCCAAGACGGACTTGATGGCGCTACAGTTACCATACGAAATCTATCAGATCCCAATGCAGAAGATATTGTCATCACGAATCCAGATAGTAACAGGACTATCATCAAGTTAGACCCTAATCAATCGTATCAAATCACAGTCGAAAGAGAGGGGTATGAACCTGAGACCTTTGTTATTGATGAAAACACAAGTCATGATGGTGGTATCATTAGACGTAAAATATTTATGCAGAAAAGAGACTTGAATGTATTCTTACCTGCCTACTTGTATTTTGATAATGATCGACCAGATCGTAAAACGATGCGTGTCACAACAGATAAAACATATACAGAGACCTATAATCCATACATCTCACGCATGCCGTATTTCTTACAAAGAGTAGGTAGTGGCAAAGGGGGCGATTTCAAACAAACAGAAGAGCAACGAATGGAAGACTTCTTCGAATTTGACGTGAAAGGTGGTTACGCCAAGTTGTATTTGTTCTTAAATGAAGTGAGTCAAAAATTGAGTACTGGCTACACGTTTGAAATTGAGATCAAAGGACATACAAGTCCGTTGGCGCCGAGTGAGTATAATAAAAACTTAAGCCAAAGAAGGATTAACAGTGTGAGAAATGAATTGGCGAAATATAGTGGAGGCATCTTAATTCCGTATATGAATGCCAATCAACTCATTATAACTGATGTATCGTATGGTGAAGATTTATCTCCATCTGAGGTAGATGACAAACCAACGAATCTGACTGAATCGATTTTCAGTGTAGAGGCATCAAAGGAAAGACGTGTTGAAATTATTAAAATTAGAAGTACGCTTAAATAGGGAGACATGAATCATATATATAAAGCAAAACATAGACTTCTTCCGATGATACAGCGCTTAGCTATAAGCCTAGCCATACTGATGGTATTTGCACTTAGTTCTGCTTGGTCGACACACATCGTCGGTGGAAGTATAAGCTATAGATGTATGGGTAACGATCAATATGAGGTGACATTAACAGTTAGACGAGATTGTATTCTCGGAGCTGAAGATGCACCATTTGATGATCCTGCCTCTGTAGGGATTTTTGATCAGAATGGAAATTTGGTTACTGAACTTGGAGACAATGGTGAATTATTATTACCATTTATTGGAGATCAAACATTGAATAATGAAATCAGCCAGATCTGTTACGCAAATCAATCTTCTATCTGTGTCCACATTACACAATATGTTGGCATTTTAGAATTACCAATGCGAGATGGTGGTTACACATTGTCGTATCAACGCTGCTGTCGAAATGCATCTTTGAATAACGTTATCGATCCTTTGAATACAGGAATGACATTGTTCATCGACATCACACCAGATGCCTTGTCCTTGTGTAATAATAGCCCTCGATTTAATTTCAGACCTGATATATTCATTTGCGTTGGTGAGCAGTTAAGTTTTGATGCTTCAGCTATAGATGAGGAAGGTGATGTGCTAGTCTATTCTCTTTGTGCACCGTTCTCGGGAGCAACTAGAGAGCAGCCCAAGCCTCAACCACCTGGAGCTCCACCGTATACACCAGTTGCTTGGTCATCTGGATTTGATGCGGAAAATGCTTTGGGTAATGATAATTTTAATGTTGATCAGAACACAGGAGCTGTGACAGGTACCCCAGGATTCGCTGGTCAATACCTGATAGGCCTATGTGTAGAAGAATATAGAAACGGTGTTTTATTATCCATCACGCATCGCGAGTTTCAATACAATGTTGTGAATTGTGATGAAGGACAGGTCGTTGCAGAGTTTGAGGTTTCACAAAATGAATGCGGCTTAGATGATATCAGCTTTATCAATGAAAGTACCCCCGGGAGTAATTATACTTGGTTTTTTGATTACCCATCGGATGATCCTAATTTCATATCGAATGAAGAATCACCATCCTTTTCATATCCGACACCGGGTCGGTATTCTATCCGTCTAATCGCTCAAAATCCACAGACGAATTGCGAGTCAATTATCGATAAAGATATTACGATTTCGGACGGAACAGAGTCTGAATTTAGTACAACTATACTGTCCTGTACAGCTTCAGATGAATTGAATATTAGATTGTCAGATGAGACTGGACTAGATGCTCTTGAAAGAGTTTGGGAGGTCATAGTGAATGGCAGATTGATATCAGGAACATCAAAAAGTATCGAATTTACAGCTGATAGAGATGCTCAGATTACTGCATCCTTAACTGTAAATGGACAGACTGGATGTTTAATTAGTCAATCAAAACAAATAGATGTCAACATTGACAATCAAGTCAAGTTTGCTTACGAATTGCTGAGTTGCGAAACCCAAGTCGTAAATCTTAGATTTTCATATCAAAGTGTGCTGGAGGTAGATCTAATACCGAGTGCTTTGAATTGGAGTATCACCAGAGAGAACGGCGACGTGATCACTAGAACGGGCGAAGAATTTGAACTTGAAGTCTTTGAAAATGAAAATTTATCAATTAGCCAATCAGTTTCTTTTACTAACGGTTGTATAGCAACTCAACTCAAAGACATTGATCTGGATCTAGACGGCCTTGCTGAATTTGAAACTGTTTTACAATCTTGTACACCTGGTGAAAGAAATCAGGCATCCGTAACATTTAGAGCAGCACCTAGCGATATTCCCGTAGATGGAACAATTATCAGTCAAGAGTGGATGGTCGTCAATGGTGAAACAGAATTTAATTCAACTGAAACTGAAATTACCTTGGACCTAGATTTTACAAGTCCAGTTTGGGTAGGGCATACCGTCCAATATTCAAATGGTTGTACAGCTAATGAAGAACGAAAGATATCTCTCAATGAATTATTTGGAGGTGATGTGTCTATTAATTCGAGTATAGAAAACTGTAATGGAGATGAGGTGACTGTACGATTTTTTAATGATGGCGGCCGAGTAGAGCATAACTGGGCAATTATTTTACAAAAAGCTTGGCATATAACGACTGCAGATGGCACCATGATTAGAAGTACAGGAAACTCAATCGAGTATACAGGTGCGAAGGGTGAGATCATAGAAGTCTATTATATTTTTAATACAAATGATGGATGTGCGTTCGAGCAAATAAAAACGATTGTACTGGGTGTCGATGATGCCGCTCTAAACTTTACAGATCAGATTATTGATTGTGATGGCGACCAGATATCGATCAAGCTCACAGATAATCGAGCGAGTGATCGGACCGATTGGGTGATCTATGTGAATGGTGTGCAGACGAATCGATCAGGTAGAGAAATAATCATTCGTGTGAATCGAGATGATAGTGTAAAAGTGAAATTGCAAACAGACACAACTGGTGCTTGTGGAGAAGCCGGTGGAAAAGAAATTACTTCAAATCCGGATGATTTATTAAGCTACAGCATTGATCAAATTGATTGTCCACTTGGTGGCATTGAGTTGCAATTTGTAGATACAAGTCCATCGATTGGCGGAGCAATAAAGGAATCTGTCAACTGGGTGTTTCAAACATCTGATGGACAAACGGTATCAGCAACAGGATCTTCCACGCTCCAATTGTTTGATGCCAATGATGTCATTTCAATCATGATGGATGTCCAATATTCTAATGGTTGTCGAGCGACTCTTGTCGAATCACTTGATTTGAATTTCGCGAATTTTCTTAGCTATGATGTTGAGCTGATTAGTTGCAATGCTGCGAATCAATTTTCTTTGGAAATTACAGCGAATACAGATGCATTACCGCCAAGCGATCCAGTATCTGGTATTTTTTGGTTGATTACAAATGGATCGACCGTTACGAATGAATCAGGTAATACAGTGGCACTAGATGTTGACATGGATCAGCCAGTAGATATTAATTTATCAGTGTCCTATGGAAATAGATGCATGTTTACTCTAGTCAGAACATTATCTGTCGATGATATATTGGGAGATGGGATAAGTGATGCTGATGATGTGGATATTAGATTGTCACCAATTTCTTGTAATGGTCAAGATGTAACGCTGTCGATCAATAATATGAGTTCGATCGTCTTGGATGGCACAGCTACAATTATTCGTAAAGAATGGGAAGTTATTGGACCAGGTGTAAATCTCGCTTTCACGGGGGATGCCGAAACCATTACAGTACCTGATGGGACAGAACTATTTATAAGCTTGTTTTTAGAATTGGATAACGGTTGTATTTTCATCATAAATGATACGAGGACTGTCAGACCGTATGATTCAGAAGCGATCGACTTCACTCAAGTCATAAATTCATGTAGTGGAGAAAATGTCAACTTAACGCTGACAGATAACCGAACAGGGCAGTCAAGTACAAGTTGGATACTTAATATTAACGGCGTGTCAAGCACAAGGACAGGAAGATCGATTAATCTAACTGTCGATAAGGAGGATGATGTGTTTGCTCGATTGAACACAGGGAATGTAAGTGGATGTGATGCTATTTTAGGAGAGCCAATCATAACAGATCCTGGCGACTTATTAACTTATAGTATTGATCAAATTGATTGTCCGATTGGTCAAGTACAATTGCAGTTTGTAGATACAAGTCCATTGATCGGCGGTTCAAATAAAGAATCTGTTTCTTGGAGATTTGAAACGCCTGATGGACAAGTGTTTACTGATACTGGTAATTCTACGCTCCAAACGTTTACTGCCAACCAAGTCATTAAATTAATATTAGAAATTCAGTATTCGAATGGTTGTTTAGCGATATACTCAGAGGATTTGGATTTAAATTTTGCAAATTACTTGGATTATGATGTTGAGTTGCTCGAGTGTAACGGCCCTAATCAATTCTCATTAATCTTAAGGGCGGATACAGATGCCTTACCTCCAAGCGAACCAGTCTCTGGTATTTTTTGGCTAGTGAATAATGCAGGTGTTGCCAATAATGAGTCTGGTGAAAGTATAGAGTTAACTGTCAATTTAGATCAACCTGTTGAGATCAATATTTCAATCTCATATGGTAACAGATGTATGTTTACGCTGACACGGTTCTTAACCATTGATGATATATTAGGAGATGGCATAGACAATGCAAATGATGTAGACGTGACTCAAACACCGATCTCGTGTGACGGTAATGATGTTACGATTAGCTTGAGTAACAACACAGCAGTTGTGCTTTCAAATAGTATCAGAATTATTAATAAACAATGGACTGTCAGAGGAGAAGGTATCGATATTTCAGGGCAAGGCAATCAAATTAATCTGACTGCTCCCAATGGAACTGAATTAGATATAAGTCTCCGATTAGAATTGGATAATGGTTGTGTCTTCATATTGAGAGATACTAAAACGGTTAGCCCATTAGATGAAGAAGCTATTAATTTTACAGAAGATATTCTTTCTTGTGACGGTGACAATGTGACAATAAGCTTGACAGATAATAATGATGCTTCCAGCACATCAACTTGGATTATTACGATTAATGGTCAAACAAGTGTTAGAACAGGTCGTGTGATCAATTTGACTGTGAATAAAAATGATGAAGTTCAGGCGCGCTTGGATACTGGTAATGTGAGCGGTTGCGAAGATATAGTTGGCAAGGATGTGATTGTAAATCCAGATGATGTCTTGACATATGAGATCAATCAGGTCGCGTGTTCAGGAGGAGCTGTTGAATTAGAATTTGTGGATACAAGTCCAAGCATAGGAGGAGCGGTAAAGCAATCAATCAATTGGGTTTTTGAAACATCAACGAGTCAAGTATTCTCAGGGACGGGTGCTAGTACAACTCAAAGTTTTCCTCAAAATGATCTCATTTCAGTGATGTTAGATGTTGTGTATTCTAATGGTTGTCGTGGGACTATAACTGAGTCTGTTGATCTCAATTTTGGAAATGCCTTGGACTATGATGTGCGACTCATAAGTTGTAATGGGCCGAATCAATTTACAATAGAATTAACAGCGAATGCTGATGGTTTGCCAATCGATGAGCCAATCGTAGAATATACTTGGGATGTAGATAATGGAGCAAATACTGTTAGTGAAGTGGGGCAAGTGATTCAGTTAGATGTTAATATGAATGAGCTCGTTGAATTGGCATTAGGCATTTCTTATGATAATGGATGTGAATATTCATTGATTGATGAATTGACTTTTGATGATATTTTTGGAGATGGTATCGATCGAGAAGATGATGTGCAGATCAATATAGATCCGCAAGTTTGTGGGTCAGACGAAATCACCTATTCTATCAACAACAGGACGACATTTGTATTAGATAATACGGCGAGGGTGATCAGCAAGGAGTGGAAAATTACAGCTCCTGGAGATGCAGGCAGCCCAGGTGATCAAGCACCTACTCAAAGAAATATTTGTGAAAATGAGAATACCATTTCCATATTGGGCCAAACCGTTGAGGCGATCCCAGGTGCGACAATGTGTGTCCCGTTTAATGCCTATAATTTTACCGAGGTAGGCAGTATTCAAACTGCCTTTAATTGGGATCCAGCAGTGTTAACATTCAGCTCGTTTAATGAAGGAGCACTCCCAGATATTGATTTGAATACTGGATTTGTATCATCAGGAGAATTGAGAATGGTGTGGTTGGTCGGATTCACCACGACACAGGTAACACTTGAAGATAATACAACACTGTTCGAGATTTGTTTTGATGTAGCTGGTGCTACAGGAAGCTCAACCGACATATCCTTTACTGGAATCCAGAATTTAGCAATAGAAATTACAAACGAAGATTTACAAATAGTTGACGCCTGTCTTCAAGCAGCTCAAGTCGACGTTGTTTCACCTTCGTCTGGTGGTGGCATGACCATGATAACAGGTACAGGTGATGAGATCTCATTTACAGGAAATGTAGGAGATGAAGTCAATGTGATGTTGACAATGGAGCTTGATAATGGCTGTATTCTAATGTTAAATGAAACATTCACAGTTGAAGAAGTGGATCTCGAGTTCTTTCATGACTTCCCAGAAATCACAATGTCAGGCGGAGGAAATTCTGGAAATCAGGGTGGAAATGGTAATGGAGACGGTGGTGCAAACGGAAGTGATGGAGGAAATACAGGAGCCGGTGATGGGACAGGAATGAACTCTAGCGGTGATATGGGGAATGGTATTGGAAATGGAGGGGAGGATGCAATCATAGTGGTATGTGATGGACAAGCTAGACCTCTGATCTCCAATCCTAATCCAGCTTGGACTTACGAGTGGTCACCAATGGATGGTTTAATCTTTGATGGAGACGATCGTTCGAATCCATTGGCCTTACCAAGTCAAACGACCACTTATACGGTCCTTGTCACTGCAGGAGAGTGTACGACAACGGGGCAAATTACAGTGATTCCTGCTGACGAGTATACATTCTCGATTACAAATGGAGGAATAGATGCCTGTAATGGTGAAGTGAATCTGTCTGTAGCCGCTGCGCCTGGTGCACGCGTTGAATGGTCTTTAGATCCAGCATTTAACAATGTTTTTACAACGGGAAGTACTTTATCAACGACACAAAATAATGTGTCAGTTAGCTATTATGTACGACAAATATTTGAAGGTGGATGTGTATCACCAATACAATCGTTTACAATTGAAAACTTAAGCCTGGATATTACGGGAGTGACGATAGATCCGATAACAAACGAATCTGAATTGCCAGTTTGTGGTTCATCCTTAGTGACTATTAATGCCACTACGAATGGAAATCCAGCAAATATCCAATGGATCGATCAAGCGACTAATGCAGTCATTGGCACAGGTCCATCGATTGAGGTAGACGCCACGCAAGTCATGAATATAAGAGCGGCCTTAGATGGCGGTAACGGATGTATTGTGAATACTGATGATACGGCACTCGTGCCCTACGATGTCAATGATGATATTTCAATTGATGATAGTGATATACCTCAGGTATTTTGTACTGGTCTTGATACGCCAATCAGTTTGGCAATCACAGGAAATAGCGATTTGCAATTTTCATGGGCGCCAGACCCTTGCATTGTTGAAGGCGGTGCGACATCAAGTCCAGTCATCAACGCAAGTGCGAATAAAGATTTAATTGTTACAGTAACGAACTTATCAACTGGTTGTACAGATCAGCTAACGATTCCAATTAGAATCTCTGACGATGATATGACCTTTGAGATTACTGGAGATGCTGATATCTGTGGAGATGGTGCTAATCTAATGGCTAGCCCAATAGAAGGCGCTTCAGTCGAATGGTCATTGGATGAATCATTCACTACGATTTTGGCAGAAGGGAATCAGCTATCAACAATGCAAGAAGACATTAATCAGACGTACTACGCACGTCAGTTACTCGCAGGAGGATGTTTTTCTAATATAGAGAGCTATACAGTCACTAAAAACGATATTGTGATTGATGGTTTGAATACTGAAACCAATACGCTGGCCTTTTGCGGAGATGAAGCGACAACATCGATCACTGCAGCATCAAATGCTGGTGCAGAAAACATTATGTGGTTTGATGCTAACACAGACCAACTGATAGGCACAGGATCTCCGTTGGATGTTGATCCTTTAGTTGTTAATATGATCTATGGTACAGTTGTCGGTGCTTCTGGCTGTGAAAGCCGAACAGAGACGATTACGTTAATTCCTTTCAATATTGATGATATCCTCGATCTTAATCTTGGAGAGACAGGTGGGATTCCGGATGGCGTTTGTTCAGGAGAATCGACACCATTAAATGTAACCAATCTAACAGATCTAGAATTAATCTATGAGTGGGGACCAACTGGAGCGATCGAATCAGGAGGCAATACAGCATCGCCGATCATCAATATAACAGAGGAAACCGAGTTTACTCTCAGAGTGACAAATCCTGAAACAGGCTGTGTCATAGAAGTTCAAATCCCAATCGCTATAAGTGACCCTATGCTTGAGTTATTTGCAGATCCTAGTGCACAAATTTATCTAGGCTCAGATGTCGAGATATTAGCAGAAACTGATGCAGAGAATCCAACGTATACGTGGAGTACTGGTGAAACAACGCCAACGATTACAGTGGAACCAACTGAGGATACGAGCTATACAGTAACGATCACAGATGAAAATGGATGTTCAGTAGTCGAAACAATCGATATAACAGTCATGACAGATTGTAGTGGCTCTGGAATATTCTTGCCAAATGCCTTTACACCTAACGGAGACGGATCGAATGACGAGCTTTTTGTAAGAACAAATTCGCTACGAGATGTCAGCCTAGTTGTTTTTGATCGATGGGGAAGAGAGGTGTTTCAAACGAATAACAAAGATATTGGATGGAATGGGCGCTGGCAAAACGATGGCGATCAATTACCTCCAGACGCTTATGGCTATATACTGACTGCTGTTTGTTTTACAGGAGAAGAGTATAGCCAACAAGGAAATGTATCCATATTGAGATAAAGATTATTATAACCAAACTCATGTATTAGCCAGGCTTTAGAAATAGAGCTTGGCTTTTTTGTGTGTACGTATATCAGGTATTCCTGCCTAAGTAAAACATAAGTTACTTCTACTTCTAACTGATTCATTGTCGGTCTTGTGACTGACGATATATCAAAGCTGCTCGTATAGGAAGCCCTTTGGTACTTTCTTTAAAACACGGAATCTTTGAGGTATGTTTTGTCCAGACAGGAATGTCTGGGGTACATTATTCTTTTTTGACTGGATTACGTTCTGCATGGAAGGAATCAGTCATTTCTTTAGAAATGGCACCTTTTACAATACGGATAAATGTTTTTTGATCTAGCTGAAGTGACACTTCGTGGTCTTCAATTTTGTTAATACGTCCGATCAGTCCAGATCCTGTCACGATTTCATCACCCTTTTTTAAGTCAGTAATAAATTGGCTCTGCAATTTTTGCTTGTTGGCCTGAGGTCTGATAAAGAAAAAGTAAAAGACAAAGAAGATCAGAATTAGAGGGGCAAACTGCATAATGGCATTCATGCCACCTGAAGCTTGGAGGAAAATCATAAGAGGACTCGTCATTGCTATTTATTTCTTTCTATAATGAATTCAACTTGGTGCGGGAAGTGTTTGGTAAACACATACAAACTTTTGGATTCACCTGGCTCCCATAAACCAGGGTCAAAGGTAATATTTAACTCATTGCTGTCTCCAGGATTTAAGATTTCTTTTTCCGATTTGTCTGTCATGCAATTGCATGCTGAGGTGAGGTGTTGGATGTAGCTTAGCTCGCTTCCTATATTTTTGTAAAGAAACCGATGGTTAATCCGTTCTTGTCTTGGTTTAAGGTCAAAAGTAAAGTGAGTGGTGTCGAAGGCTAGCATCTGAATTGTATCTGATTCAGCTGGTTTGATTTCTTCTACGATATAGTCTTTGTAGTGTTCACCAGCCATAGCGACTAGCGCTGGATCGAGTGGCTCTGGTGGTGGAACGGCTTCTTTGCACGAGACAAAGGTGCATAGTACGATCATAAACCAAACACTCGACTTCATAGTGCAAGGTAAAACATGTTCTACTTTTCTAAGGGGAATAACTGACATTTTGCACTAGAAAATCGACTTATCCTTACATTTATGCTTATGATCGTTACAATTATAGGATTTATGGCTAGTGGTAAGTCGAGTGTAGGCAGGATTGTTGCTGACATGTCAGACTATAATTTTATAGACTTGGATTTGTATATAGAAGGCCAAGAAGGCAAGGCAATCAGGACTATTTTTGAGCAGAAAGGAGAGGAGTATTTTCGAAATTTGGAACATCACTATTTAAAAGAGCTTGTCGGTACACACAAGAGGCTCATCTTGCCTCTAGGTGGTGGTACCCCGTGTTTTGAAAGGAATTGGAAGTTGATTAGTCAAACCACAAGTATTTATCTGGAAAAATCGAACGATGCTTTATTCCAGCGCTTGGTGACTAGAAAAGCAAAACGACCACTCATCGCGCAATTATCCGATGAATCTTTAAAACAATTAATAGAGGGTAAAATCGAAGTCAGGGCACCATTTTATAAGAGAGCGACTCACATCATAAATGCCGAGCAATCCAAAAAAGCGACAGCTAGACAAATCGTTGCGATCACTAATTTAGCATCTCTTCATTCAACAGTTTAATGGCTTCGTAGGGCTGTATGAGGTGACCCGTTTTGTAAGGTTCTTTTGTTACTTTCCCTGTTGTATGCATGATTCGAAAAACATCTGCAGAGCTAAGATCAGGTCGGACACTTCTGAGTACGCTAACCAAGCCGGCAACATACGGCGCAGCCATAGAAGTACCTGAGAAGCTTTTGTATTCATTTTTAGGATACGTAGAGAAGATGTCTTTGCCTGGAGCTGAAATACCGAACTTGATATGCTGCAAGGTATTAGAAAAAGAAGTGCGATTCAAATTTTGATCGACTGCAGCAACGGCAATTACGCCAGCACTATTAGCAGGACAAAATAAAGAGGCATCCCTTGCTGCATTTCCAGCCGCCGTGATAATGATGACATTATGTAGCGCGGCATATTCAACAACCTCAGTGTAGGCCTTTTCGCGCGCATCTGTACTCTTACCACCCAAGGACATGGAGATCACATCAGCACCGCCATCAATCGCTCTTATCATCCCATCAATAATCATTTTCTGAGTCCCAAAGCCAAAGCCAGCCAACACTTTTATACTACTGACTTCCACAAATTTAGAATTTGGCACTAGCGAACTGATACCAAGTTTGTTATTCGACACAGAAGCGGCGATACCCGCGCAGTGCGTGCCATGCCCGACGTCATCCTTAGAGCTGTCCTTGTCAAATGCCTTGAATTGTTTTTTCAGATCCTCGTGCTCTCCATCAACGCCCGTGTCTAAAATGAACAAGCTCGTTTTCTTGCGAGGCTTTATTTTTTGTTTTACTATATAGTCGTAGAATTTGTTCAATTCCAATGCACCATATTCCCATTTGTTGACATTAAGAGGATCATCAACAAGGTATTTTTTAACTGGAGGAGGAAGGACATCAGAAGAGGACTCAATAGGATCGTAGTACATCACTTCATTCGTCTCTACCCATTCGACAGCGCGCTTTGACTCTAGTGCTGATTTGATCTCAGCTAACTGTTGAGTATAGCGATCTGGGATATTGACAGCAAAATAATCGTCTAAATCGGTCTGATTATGGTCTGCCGGATCAAAAGCTTTTTCGAATTCAAGCCCATACTCAGACTTAAGTTTGTTTAGCTCTGCGATAGAAAAACCAGGCTTTAATTCAATGAGTAATTCATTTAATTCATCCAGTTGAGGACTGTCACTAATTGCTGATATAGCTTGTGCACTGGGGTCTGGCTTCGGTTTTGGCTGATGGTCTTTTAGATACTCATACATGTAGGGCAATGCTGACCCCAACATAAACAAACTCGCAATGGATAGAATTTTATTCTCTTTGACCATCATGAAGAAAAAGGAAACTCCGGCGATGATAATGATATCTCTAAGGATAGCAAGTGCACCAATCTGATCATTCATATACAAATTCAAAGCGCTGACGACAAAGCCAGCTAATGACAGATAGAAGAGTACACTGCCTAATTTACCGAGCACACCTTTATAGAGGACGTGCCATAAACTTAGTGTAAATAGGGTAGAGAGGACTGCAAGTATATAAAGGCTCATGATTGTTAAACGATTATGATCAATAAATAATTTCTAAATGCTTCACTTTTAACTAACAATACAAATGACTTCTTTTTCCAATTATTGGATTGTTGGAATAACTTCTAAAGGATAATTTTTAGTCTTCCATTTTTCTATTGCTATTGTTAACTGAACAAGCATATAACTAGATCTAATTTCAAATTCTAATTGTCTCTCTTTGTTATTCTGAGTAATCACAAGAAAATTCTTTTTTGACTTGCCCTTGATTTCTTCTTTCAGCTCTTTCATAGACGCTTCCACTGAAGTATATTTTATACTAATTTTTTCAATGTTGCCTAGATTTATGATTTCTTTAGTTGTGCCATCTTTTGGTATTATTCTAATTTCTGTATCATCAATTTCGATTGTCCGTTTTGCAGTCATAGAGCTCATCTTCTTCTGATTCTTGAAAGTTTTGATATTTAAATAGATGTAAATGCCAAACAAAATATCTGTAATCCAGATCGGAAAAATACGGAAGTTGATTAGTAGACTAGCGAATATTCCAGGAATGATAATAAGTAACACTTGTTCTCTTCGCAGATGATAATATCTGTTGTTTTCTATCAGGGCTCCTTTAAACATATTTTAAAGTTGATGTTATAAAGTTCAGCAGTTAGTTGCATTTAGAATTCTAGACTGAGCAAGTTAATCTAGCTCTCTAGTATCCAGTATAATCATTAAACTACAGAATTATTTAATAAGATGAGCATTTTATTAGATGAGCACTTGTTTTTTATCGACAATAGATGAACTCGATGAGAGGTCGAAGCCCTTCATCTCAATGATCGTGCAAAACCAGATTTGGAATCCAATTGAGCAAAAGGGCTTTGACCTCTTTGCCTAACCGATGAGAGGTCGAAGCCCTTCATCTCAATGATCGTTCAGAACCAGATTTGGAATCCAATTGAGCAAAAGGGCTTTGACCTCTTTGCCTAACCGATGAGAGGTCGAAGCCCTTCATCTCAATGATCGTGCAAAACCAGATTTTGAATCCAATTGAGCAAAAGGGCTTTGACCTCTTTGCCAAACCGATGAGAGGTCGAAGCCCTTCATCTCAATGATCGTGCAAAACCAGATTTGGAATCCAATTGAGCAAAAGGCTTTGACCACTTTGCCTAACCGATGAGGGGCCAACAACTCAATTTTGAACTTGTGGGGAAACCTCAACCTAGGGTTTATACTAGTACAAAAACTAGTGTAAACAAGGGTGTGTGAAGAGAAACGACTAGCTAAATTTGATAGACCACCAATCTGTCATGTTATGAAATATGCACTTCTTACATGTTTGCTTAGCCCTCTCTTCCTCTCAATCACTGTTTCTGATACTACCATTTCCACGGACTTAAATGAGATCATTGTTGAAAGTAATCTTATCGTCTATGCAAAAGCGATAGATGGCTGCCAAGTTAGCGAAGATGGGATCACCAAGCAGTATATCCATTTTGATGTGACTCAAACCTTTAGAGGAACAACTGAATCTCTTCTATCTGTTAATACGGATGCGATTTATGATGGTGATATACCACATCAATTGATCGAATCGAATAGCTTTCATACTGGTCAACATTATTTATTGTTTTTGCAACAAAACGACTCAGCACTGTCTTTGCTTGTCAATCATACCTTGGTTGAAATTGCTGGAGATGAGGAGGAGTCTTATTTTAGTAATTCTCGAATCCATACAACTGATAGCGATGGTCAGCTGTATCGTAAAGGAGCCATGCTGAATTCGATCGAATCATTTTTGTATAATGAAACTGAAATTCTTGATTCGGAAATTTTAGCCACGAATTCATTCTAAATCAAAACGTATAGTTTATAGATACCACTCAGTCAAGCTTGTCCACATATCTGAGCAGCAGGTCTTTTTTAAGCACCAATTCAGTTCCTGTAATGGCTGCCTTTTTCACCTTCCATAATTTGGGTATGGTGAGCTTACCCTCAGTAAACGAGTATAAAAGCGAAATTTCAACAATACTAAACAATGAATTGATCACGCGATAGATGCTAGCTTTGCTTAATTCAAAACCAAGTTTTGTAGCGGTTCTCTCATTGAAGAAATAGCTATTGCCAACAATATTGACTGTCTCGGGTAACTCTCCCGATTCTATTCGACGAATAATTTCCAACAAGGCTTCAAAGTAATAGGACAGCATTTTCTTCTTAGCTATCCGGCCTCGTTCTGACCATTTGAAATTAATGAAGTAATCAAAACTCATGACATTGTGCAATTGATAATCCTTGACATCTTTTCCAAATGTCAAGACCATCGGTGATAAATACGTACACATACCTAATATGCGCATCAAAGGAATGAGTCCAAAACTGAGTACGGGTACGACAAGCAGCATTAGGATTAATCCAAAAGGGAGCCTTATTGTCGTATTAAAAACAAGAAAACCTAAACAGGTCAATGGGAATAAGATCAAAAATTTGACGATCCAAGGCCAATCGTAGAATCGGTTAAGCATAGATGTAAAAGTACAATACATCTTCTTTACTCATTGATTTCTTTGTTATCATTCGTTTATTGCTGGAACTCTAGAGGTAATCGTTAGAAGCGTTGTATTTTTATGTTTTATAAATATGGACAATCGACTTGTTCGTATCACAATTGTTTGAAATGAGAGCAGTCTGGGTCATAGTAAAATGATCCGGCGTTCAAACAATTCGACATTTACTGTCATTTAGACAACTTCTAGTGCAGTAATATGTTTCTTAATCGTCTAAAGAAACTTACATTTGCATCCTCAATTATAGTATTATGGCAGAGACAGAAGTAAAAAAGTGTATTATTATCGGTTCAGGACCAGCAGGTTATACAGCAGCGATTTATGCAGCCCGTGCAGGTTTGAATCCTGAGTTATATACTGGTCCAGAGCCAGGCGGACAACTCACCATTACAACAGAAGTTGAAAATTATCCAGGCTATCCCGATGGCGTACAAGGACCTGAGATGATGGAGGAGTTTCGTAAGCAAGCGGAGCGCTTTGATACTAAGGTCCACTACGAAATGATATCGAAGGTTGATTTTACAGGACCTGTTCATAAACTGTGGACAGAGAGCGGCCAAGAAATTCATACTCATAGTGTCGTGATATCAACAGGTGCTAGTGCCAAATGGTTAGGCTTGCCTTCAGAACAAAAATTAATGAATCAGGGTGTATCAGCCTGCGCGGTATGTGATGGTTTTTTCTTTAAAGGTCAAGAAGTAGCTGTCGTGGGTGGTGGTGATACAGCAGCAGAGGAAGCTAGTTATTTAGCCAAGCTCTGTCCTAAAGTTCACTTACTCATAAGACGAGATGAGATGCGTGCATCTAAGATCATGCAAGAGCGTGTTAACAAGATGGAGAACATCCAAATTCACTGGAATACAACAACAGAAGAAATATTAGGAGAGACTGAGGTGACAGGTGTGCGAGTGAAAGATACAAAGACGGGAGAGACGCGTGAGATTGCTGTTTCAGGATTTTTTGTCGCTATTGGTCATAAACCCAACACAGACATTTTTAAGGAGTGGCTAGAGACTGACGATAGTGGGTATTTGATCCCTGTCCCTGGTACAAGTAAAACCGCAATAAAGGGAGTCTTTGTGAGTGGAGATGCTGCCGATAAAGTCTATCGGCAAGCGGTCACAGCGGCAGGTACTGGTTGCATGGCTGCACTTGATGCTGAAAGATACCTTGTCGAGCACGGCATTGACTAAATCATATTCTTTAAAGGTTAGATAAAACGGAATTTAATTGGTCACGATAGCGCATATTTGTTTTACTGCGGTATTATATTTTTCTTTGTAGTCCCTACCAGCAAAAAAATTAAACATGTCAGCAACAAGAAAATTTAGAGCAGGAGTGCTTCACGGTAAAGAACTCAAAGATTTATTGGATCACGCCAATGAACACAATTTCGCCATTCCAGCAGTTAATGTTGTTGGTTCAAACACGGTCAATGCCTGTCTAGAGACAGCAAGAGCGGTTAAATCCCCTATAATTATTCAGTTTTCTCATGGAGGCTGTACGTTTATGGCTGGAAAAGGATTATCAAATGATAATGAAAAAGCCTCCGTCTTAGGTGGTATTTCAGGTGCATTACACGTACACAATATGGCGAAGGCCTATGGTGTGACAGTTGTGCTACATACGGATCACTGTGCGAAGAAATTATTACCATGGATCGACGGCTTGTTAGATGCAGGCGAAAAATATTATGCGCAGTCAGGCCAGCCTTTGTACAGCTCACACATGTTAGATCTTTCAGAAGAGCCAATTGAAGAGAACATTGAAATTTGCGAGCGCTACTTGAAGCGGATGGATAAGATGGGGATGACATTAGAAATTGAATTAGGTGTGACAGGAGGAGAAGAAGATGGTGTTGATAATTCGGATGTCGATAGCTCAAAATTATACACTCAACCATCAGAGGTCGAGTATGCTTACACTAAATTGAATAAGATCAGCGAAAACTTTACGGTTGCAGCAGCATTTGGCAACGTACATGGTGTCTATAAGCCAGGCAATGTAGAGTTAAAGCCGATTATCCTTAAAAATTGTCAGGAGCATATTCATGAGAAGCACAACACGAAGGATAAACAACCAGTCAATTTTGTCTTTCACGGCGGTTCAGGTTCTTCGCGAGAAGAGATTCGAGAAGCGATTGAATATGGAGCGATTAAGATGAACATTGATACGGATATGCAATGGGCATTCTGGGATGGCGTAAAGGGCTATTCTGAAAAGAACAATGCGTACTTACAAGGACAAATTGGTAATCCTGATGGTGACGATAAGCCAAATAAGAAATACTACGATCCGAGAAAATGGTTACGAGTAGGGGAGCAGTCATTTGTGGAGCGCTTGACAAAAGCGTATGAGGATTTGGATTGTATGAATCGGGATTAGTGGATGGTTATTTGTTATTGGTTATTAGTAATTAGTAGTTTGAAATTGGATTAATAATGTTGCAATGAATGGCTCATTCGAATTATAAATTCTTTTTTAACTTATTTAGCTAGATAACGATTTTCCAATGACCAATACCCCAGTAAACTAATTTACCAATGTTTGTAAAAGGTCTCCCGCCATTTTTGCATTCGTAAAATATAAAATCATAGTGCCAACTGGTTTCAGTTGGCATTTTTTGTAAGGTGATAAATAAGCTTATGTTCCTTCAGACGTTTTGCCCTAGATTATTATGGACATATAAGATTAAAGAAAATTCTGTTTACCAAATTCATGATAGCTTACATATAGGAGTGTAATGAAATTATTTTTTAACTTTTAACTCTTATTATGAAATTTATCACTTGGACTATGCTTAGTCTATTTGCATTAGGAATCATGTTTACAGGATGCTCAGATGACATGGGGACTGAACAACAACTTACAGCTGAAACTGAATCAAATGCAGAAGAAGGCTACATGTTATTACCATCAGACATTATGAAAAAAGATAAGTCTGAGATTGCCGATTATTTAGCAAATCTCTCAGATGAGGATTTTATAGCGCATCATAATGCATATATAATCATGAAGTATTTAGAAGAATTAGAATTGGAAAATCACTATGCTGATTATATTTTAAGTGGAAATTTTAAAGATGCAAATTTGTCTGATCAACTAGATAAAACTCAAATTGATGCATTAGAAAAGAATCTAATAATTGTCAATGAGAATACTGCTGAAGCAGAATCAAGAGGATGGATCTGCAGGGATGTTTATATGCCATACTGTTGGGCGCAGCCTGACCTCACCATATTATGCTGTTGTGGAGATATTTTCGAAGTTTGTTGGTTTGAGTGGGGAGCATAATTCGTGGTTTCCAAATCTTAAGTCACAGTCGATTTAATTTTTAAGTTCTGTCAAGGGTGGCTAATTGGTTGGGTCATGTGAATAGCCAGCCATTTATATACCCTTGACGAGTTTTAAAAATTGGCTCATCTTTGTATTAGGATTTGATCTCTTTGTTTCGGCAGCTCTTTAGCAACCGTTTTTATTTAGATGAAATTATTAATTCGCTCGGGATATTTCTTTATGATATCCCTTTAGATAGAAGTCCAGCCAGTAGCTCTTTATTTCCATGATTTTTCATTGTGAATTCCCGCTATTTTTGCATTCGTAAAATATAAAATCATAGTGCCAACTGGTTTCAGTTGGCACGTTTTGTAAGGTGATAAATAAGCCTTTGTTCCTTCAGACGTTTTGCCCTAGATTATTGTGAACATCTAAGATTAAAGAAAATTCTGTATACCAAATTCATGATAGCTTACATATAGGAGTGTAATGAAATTATTTTTTAACTTTTAAACTCTTATTATGAAATTTATCACTTGGACTATGCTCAGTCTATTTGCATTAGGAATCATGTTTACTGCATGCTCAGATGACATAGGGACTGAAAAACAACTTACAGCTGAAACTGAATTAAATGCAGAAGAAGGCTACATGTTATTACCATCAGACATTATGCAGAAAGATGAGTCTGCCATTGACAATTATGTAGCAAATCTTTCGAATGAAGATTTTATAGCGCATCAAAACGCATACTTAATCATGAAGTATTTAGAAGAATTAGAATTGGAAAATTACTATGCAGATTACATTATTGCTGCTAATTTTACAGATGCAAATTTATTGGAGCATCTTGACCAAGCTCAAATTGATGAGTTGAAAACTACTCTGATATCGGCCAATCAAAATACTGCTGTAGCGGAATCAAGAGGAACATGCTGTTATACATATTATATGGAATACTGTGCCTGGCAGTCTCACAACGTACTATTTTGCTGTTGTGGAGATTTAGTAACTCGTTGTAATTATTGTACTACACCTGGTGGCCCCCAATAATTAATTTTAAATCATTCAATGATTTAGATTCGATAAAATAAAGAGAAAGTTGCAGCTGGTATATTCAGACTTGCAACTTTTTCTTTTTCACTGTGTACATAATATACAAAATTCAGCAAATGTTCGATCCACCAATTCTCAATCAAACAATCACCAATCCACAAATCACCAATTCACAACTTAACCGGCACCACAGTCCCCAGCTCCTTATGAATCTCCATCAAAGTCATTTTATATTTGATTTGTGCAGAGATTAAGAGGGTTTTCATTTCTTCATCAATCGTTGGATCAATGAGCCGATCATGAATTTCCTTCATGTTTTTTCTCAGCTTGCGTTCCTTAAAGCGGAGGATGGCCTGCTTAGAATCTTTGACGAAATTCAAGGCTGGTTCTTTTTGTGTTTGAAGAAAAAGGCCTTGCTTATCCCATTCAGCGTAGGTATATTGCTCTTGCATCAGATCAATGCAAGCGTGTCTGACTGCTTTGATTTCGTGATTGACAAAGTAGCTAGCTGGTAAGGTTTTATGCTCTTCGATTTGTTCAACAGCTTCTAAAATAATCGATTTATATAACTCATTGGAAAATGAATCAATGAGGTCTTTGATATTGGCGATTAAGTAATCTGCTACGGTTGTTTTATTGTCTTCATCATAAAACGTGTTACCTCCATTTAACAGTATTCTTAGGATGTCACGTTCTTGATAGTCATCACCAACCTCCGTTTTGTTTGTTGGAGTTTGATCATCATATCGTTTAGGCTTTGGCCGTATCGCTTCATTTTCATCACGGCGTTGAAAGTTGCCACGCTTCTTTTCCAAATTTAGCCGACTGCGAATCGATTTATTGGTTTCTTCTACAAGGACATCTTCGCTTAGGTTGAGTAATTGGCCACACTCTCTGATATATAAGGCTCGCTTTAAAGAGTCAGGGATAAAAGAAATACTCTGTACAATATTTTTGATGACGCCAGTTTTCTTAATAGGATCATTACCTGCTTCTTCCAGCAATAGATCTATTTTAAAGAAAATGAAATCTTTCTTATGCTCATTGATATAAGTCGTCAATCCTGTAGAGCCATTGGCTTTGACGAAGCTATCTGGATCTTCACCTGTAGGTAGTAAGACAACACTCGCATTCATATCTTGCTCTAAGATGAGGTCAATCCCTCTAAGCGCGGCTTTCATACCAGCGGGGTCACCATCATAGAGGATTGTGATATTGGGCGTGAATCGATTAATGAGTCTAATCTGACCTTCTGTCAAGGACGTTCCTGAAGAGGCTATGACATGTTCGATCCCTGCTTGAGACAGAGAAATCACATCCGTATAGCCTTCTACAAGGAGGCATTCATCCTGTCGTCGTATTTCTGATTTGGCTTGATAGATACCATACAGACTATTACTCTTCTTGTAAATCTCTGTTTCAGGTGAATTAATATATTTCGGGATCTTCTTATCTGAGGATAAAGTCCGTCCACCAAAGGCGATTACCTTTCCACTTAAGTTGTGAATTGGAAACATGACTCGATCTCTAAAAAAGTCGTAATCCTTTTGTGAAGTCAAGCCTAATTTTTTGAGAGACTCTTCCTTATAGCCCTTGTCAAGTGCAGTCTTAGTCAAAAAATCTCGTTGCTTGACTGCAAAACCCAATTCAAATTTGTCAATTGTATTTTCTCTAAAGCCCCGTTCTTTAAAATAGGAGAGCCCAATTCGTTTGCCTTCAGCCGATTCTTTAAGGTTTGTGATGAATAGATCTTTAGCAAAATCATTTAAAAGATAAAAGCTGTCTCGGGCAAGTTGAGCTGATTCATCATAATTTTCACTTTTCGTTTCGACGAGCTCTATGCCATACTTTTTTGCTAAGTGACGAATGGCATCAGGAAAACTCATCCCCTCATGCTCCATGAGAAATTGGACACCTCCACCAGCTTGACCACAGCCAAAGCATTTATAGATATTTTTCGAAGGAGAAACTGTAAAAGAAGGTGTTTTCTCATTGTGAAAGGGACACAAACCAATCATATTGATCCCTCTGTTCTTGAGATGAACATATTCTCCGATCACATCTTCTACTTGTGTGATATTGAGGACTTCCTGTACGGATTGTGGATCAATCAATGCTGTTTTGTTTTCGAACCTAAAAATGGCAGTATCCGCCTACTCAACCTATTTTATAACATAATTATTACGTACGACTTATTCACATAGTTACTAACATTACATACAGTCACTCAGGCATCTTGCCTGAGACACCTATTGTTATTGCTATAAGATCTCCTCTTCTGCTAGAACAGGATTTTTTGGATGTCCATGATAGACATGATTTAAGATAATCAGAACATTCGAATGTCGTTTGTCAAATTTGCCGTTGGTCAAGAAGACCAACACCAGCTGAAGTCAAATGGACCATTTTACCTCCAAAACCGTTATATTAGTAATGAAATTGAGATAATATGTCTACAGTAGAATTGAAGAATAAGTTAAAGCAGAAGATAGATGAGCTTAACGAAGATTACCTTCTTGAACATCTCATTGGTATCATTGAAGCTGAAACGTCTGATGAAACCTTTGAAATACCTGAATCTCATATAAAGAGTATAGACATAGGGCTTGCTCAGATGAAAGCTGGAAACACAATTACCAATGAGCAAGTAATGAGCAAAGTGCAACAATGGGCAGAAAAATAATTTGGTCTGCTGAAGCTGTAGAACGTTTAGAAGGCATATTGACATATTGGGAAATAAGAAACGAATCAAAGACATATTCATTGAAATTAAGATCCAGAATATATAAAATCGCTACTTGATCGATAAACTTGAACCCTCCGACGGTAGTCGACAGAACAAACCAATAAGGACAAAGACATTTTAATTCTAACTCGACTTCTAATTTTAATTGTCTTCTTTTTCATTTTGATTCCTTGACTTAATTCAACCAATTCTGATAATCATAATTGATCCGCTCCTTTTCCAATAAACTTAAAAACCCGCGGCAAGATCCGTTGTAGAAAAAAGCACGTTCAAGAAAGTTAGGCAAGGCTGATTGTTCATCATAATTGTAGCTATTGGAAAGGACGTCTAACAATTTGATAACCTGAAATCGTGAGAGTTGAATATAATATTCTATGAGATCTGTATTGAATACATCTCTAACTCGAGGGGATTCTGAAAACCCATTAATAACTAAGTCTCCTGTTGTGCTGATTTTAATATTCATATCCATAATGCAATTGTTTAAATGATTATATAGTACAAATATGCCATATGTCGTGCATGCTATTTGCACGGTAATGAAGTGCTTATATATACAGACAAATTATATCCTAAGTATGGGATACAGTTACTTCCTTTTGAAAAGTTGTAAATGTCGCTTTACAACAGCATTTTAGTTTGCCAAACAATTATATTCTTCTATATTTGACTTATCCTCCGAGCAATTCCTTATTTACAATTTTATAATTTATTCGCCCTTTTGTGTCTATAAGTCGCTGATTTACAGCAGTATGTTAAACGTCTGATTTTTAGATGTGGTGTTGAATAAGGTTGTAATTGATATAGAAAACCTGAAATCCCCCCGTTCATGAATAAAGTGAGTCTGCTGATTTTAATGTGCACGTGTTTGTATAATTTAACTAACGCACAGGCCATCCCAAACCCATCTTCTCACATCTGCTCTCGGGTGACTCAAATAGAGGATAGTATGCCTCATCCTGCAAGTCGTGAGACTGATCAGTCTAACCAGCGCGGCGTACCATGTCTTTACGAGACTTCCGCAGAATTTGCAACATTGACTAGAGCTCAACTCTTTAATTACCTCATTTCTGAAGACGACCCGTTCGAATGTATCTACCGAAACTTATTCGATTTTAATACGGTGTCTAGTCCGAACGTATTCACAAATGCCAAGGTGAATTATGTCGCTTTACAAGGTCTCGCTTACGCAAATAGCTATAATGGGACAACAAACAATGGCCTGTTTGGGATCATATCATATTTAAGTATAGCATCTCAAATGTCGACATACTATAATCAAACATATTCGACAGCCACTTGGAATCGAATTAAAACGTTGTCGAGGGCTATTATCAATAACCCCAATAGTTTGTCAGAGACTAATCTTAGCCTTAGAATTAATGCTGAAATGTACAATACGATTTCAGCAACTGAAGCGAATGATATGCCTGAATTAATTCCACACACTCAGACTTTACTCAATAATTTGGCTAATAACAGTTATAGCTCAAAGAGTGATTTATATGACTATTACTATTGTTACTACTTTATTTTAGACGTGTATTTTCGATTCGCAACCAACAATAGTGCCCACATCAATCACATTGTATCACAGCCAAGCATGTTACAAGCCTTAGGCAATGTGGCAGTGAATATGAATCTTAACAATGAGACATTTCAGTATTTTGATGATATTTCAAACTTCTCTGTACAATCCTTGGGTAGATACGCGACTTGGCCACAGTTAGCATCAGTGGTTAGTCCCATTCTACAAGACGTGACGGAGGCGTATGATGAATATAGCGTTCATTGGACAACGGCTGCAATTGCTTTAGTCACCAATGACTTACCGTTTCATTTAGAAGAAGATGAGATTATAGAAAGTTTAGAAGCCGCTCTTCTGCCAAATGATTTTGAATTTGATGATGGTAAATTTATTATTTCTACACCCCTTAGTTTTGAAGAAAGCAAAACTCTCTATGAAGGTTCACAACAAGTAAAGGCACAGTTCTTCAGTTTGTTGCAAGATGATACACCGCTGGTTGGAGACACCAATGATATCATTCGTGTAAAACTTTATGGAAGTCCATCTGATTACCAAAATTATAATGGCATTTTATATGATGTTAACTATCCGAATTCGGGAGGTGTGTATATTGAAGCTTATGGTACATTTTATACCTATCAGCGAACAGCGGAGGAAAGCGCTTATACCGTTGAGGAGTTATTTAGACACGAGTATACGCACTATTTGCAAGGGAGATATTTAGTGCCAGGTGTATGGGGAGCTAGCCCATATTACGATAACAATCGATTAGTCTGGTTTGAAGAAGGGATGGCACAATTTCTAGCTGGCAGTACAGCGAGTCAGGGGGTCTTAGGTTTGAATGTCGTCAGAGATATGATATTGAATCAAGGTAGCTATCAAAGCTTGACTGATGTATTCAATTCGAGTTATAGTTCTGGTAATTTTGATGCCTTTTATGTGTACGGGCCGATGGTTTGGTCATCTTGGTATGAGAATAACAAGAGCTTTATTAAAGATATATTTGACTATATACGCCATTCTGAATTGGCTAATTTTGATGCTGTGGTAAACTATTATAAAAATAGTAATCAGGAAAATACAGCATATCATCAACACATAGGTCAGCAAGTAGCACAACCAGCTTTATGGCAAACGCCGGTAACGGATATTTTACTGTCAGAGGATGTTGATTTTGCAAGTGAAGACATGCTAGAGGAAGCTGTAATTACTTCAAATAATGCAGTTACAGTGAATTCTGTAGTTTTTTCTGGGCCAGTAGATGATCGTCGATTTATGATAACAGGATCGCTACCATTAGTTTCTGGTGGCCTTTATGAAGAATTACTTGCTGAAGCAGAGATGACTTTGAATTCATTATTACAAGATCTAGGCGCAGAATCTGGTATCAATAGTTTTGAGCATACGACTGGTTACATTACGGATGTTCAGACGGGGGCTAATGCATTCGGAGAATTTCACTTAATAGGACCTGCGAATGAAGGTTGTGGACAAGCTGATCAAGATCTCATGTCAGCAAAATCATTTTCAACATATGCCAGATTATATGGCCCAGATATAAGTCCGCTCAAACAGCAATTTAGGTATAGAGAATTGGATGAAACAGCCTGGACCGAATTTGACATCACGACGACTCGGATAAAGCGAGTTGATAATATTTTCTCACTTCAAGGTTATGAATACCAAATTCGATATGAGTGTGAAGAGGATGATTGGTCAACGTATTCTGATAGTAAAACATTCTATCAATGTCCAGACCAACGAGATCTGAGTAATTTACCCTTAACCTTTGATGCTAGCTTTAGAGCCTCAACCAAGGTTGTTTCATCAGGATCCATTGCTTCTCAAGCTAAAGTTGAGTTCGTTGCAGGTGATTTTGTTGATATTTTGCCAGGTTTTGAGGTTGATTCTGGTGGAGAATTGCTGATTGACATCAATAATTGTAATCAACGGCAGTAAACTGTCAGAATATATCTGCCATTGGCGCACAGATTTATTCAGATGATCAAGATTTAAAAGCTTTGCTTACCCTATTTTTAATGAAAAATTTCAAAATATAAGGTATCAGCACTTTAAAATTGGAATTGGCATTCATTTTAAACAAAGATTCCAATTAACAATCCTTAAATAAGTTTGATATTACTAGATAGGTAGATATATTTGCACTCGCGAATCCAGGTCCCGTAGCTCAACTGGATAGAGCAGCTCACTTCTAATGAGCAGGTTTCAGGTTCGAGTCCTGACGGGATCACTTTTGAAATGTTGAGTTTTGGGTGTTGAGTGTTGAGTGAAGATGATTGTAGAGACGAGAAGTTTATCCCGATTGTAGCGTAAGCGTAACATCGGGAAGTCCTGACGGGATCACTTTTGAAATGTTGAGTTTTGGGTGTTGAGTGTTGAGTGTTGAGTGAAGATGATTGTAGAGACGAGAAGTTTATCCCGATTGTAGCGTAAGCGTAACATCGGGAAGTCCTGACTGGGTTGACTTTTAGTATTTAATTGAAACGTTTGCTTGATATTTTATGTTGAGCGTACCATATAAAGAATCAGGTAGAAGTTATCCTGATTGTAAAAAGACATAGTGGTTGTACCTGCCTGCCGTCAGGCAGGGCTCAGAAATTGAACTTTACAGGTAGAATCAATTATAAAACGGTGGTTGTAGCTCAGTTGGTTAGAGCATCGGTTTGTGGTACCGAGGGTCGTGGGTTCGAATCCCATCTTCCACCCATTACTTTGAAAAGACTTCGCGCAAGCGAAGTCTTTTTTATTTGGCCACAACCAGTTGACAGCTCGCTGTCATAAAGGTTTGGAGAAATAAAAAATTGGCGGGGGACCCGCAAGTATTTTCAAAGTAATGAGCAGGCCTCCACTGAGGGAAAGACGAAGTCAATCCGTTTCTATCGATTTTCTATTATTTGGCCACAACCTGTTGACAGCTCGCAGTCATAAAGGTTTGGAGAAATAAAAAATTAGTGGGGGACCGGCAAGTATTTTCAAAGTAATGAGCAAGCCTCCACCAAGGAATTGACGAAGTCAATCCGTTTCCATTCATCTTTTAGAAAGAGCAGTAATATCTTTTGTCTGAATCAGGTTTATAGGATTTTAGGATTGTCAAGATTCTTTAACACCGTAGATATTTAGGATAAAGGATCACAAGGAGTAAATTAACTTCCACAATCAACTCACCCAAACTACAGGAAATCATATATTAATAATTCACATATGAAGGCAATTCTTTCATTTTAATTTATATATTGTAAGAGAACTTACTGAGAACACAATGAACGATCAATCGTACACCTTAACATGTATACGTCTATTTATAGTATATATCACTTGCTACACTTCTGTCTATGCACAGGCTCCCGCAAACGATGATTGCCTGGATGCAGCTGTTTCTATCTGCGGAGAATCCCTAAATGGCGACACATCAGATGCAACACATGGAGACATATTTAATGGTTGTTATCAAGATAATGTTAATGATCTTTGGTATCAAATTATGGGTGATGATCTGGTTCATACACTACATTATACATCAAGCGAAAGTGGCGAAATCGAATTGCATATTCTGACAGATTGTGATGTTGATTTTAATAATTGTCCCATCAATGCCCATTTATCAGCAGTTAGTGATAGCATAAGCTTTCATGCCAATCTTGGCCTGACTTATGCCATTAGAATATCAACTGGATGCTGTTCTACTGGAAGCTTTCAATTAGATCATTCATGCAGAATGCCTGTCTTAAATGATCTTTGTGAAAATGCAATTGAGCTGAATTGTACTCAAGTTGTAAGTGGAGACTTAGCACTAGCCACGTTTTCAGGACAATTAACAGTTTGTACATTTGAAGATAGAAATGATGTGTGGTTTAAAATTATTGGTGATGACATGCTCCATACCATAGAACAGATAAGTAATGATAATCTAGAATTATATTTTGACATTATCGAAGATAGTTGTGATAGAGATATGCAATGCCCTTTAAGTTTTGTGTTTGACAGCTTTAACGATCAATATACATTTAAAGCTGATGCTGGTACAGATTATTTTATTCGAGTATACAACTATTCTGATTTGGATGAGGGTACATTCAGCTTTGAGCATTCTTGTCAAATGGTGGAGCCAAATAATCACTGTGAGGATGCGATACGACTCAACTGCAGTGAAAGCATGATAGGTAATACTCAATTTGCAGACTATGAAGATGGCTACAATGGGTGTAATTTTGAAAATGAAAATGATATTTGGTATACAGTCATTGGTGATGATATGATTCATGTTTTTATGACTGATAGTATAGAAACAGGAGAAGTAAGACTGGAGATTTATAATGGATCTTGTGGTGATACCTATGAGTGCATAACCAATTTTTGGTTGTCAGAAAATAACCTAATGACTAGATCATTTTATGCCGTAGCTGGTCAAAACTATATCATTCGCGTGACTTCAGGGTATTCAGGTGACGGCTATTTTAGTATCGGACACATGTGCGTATCTCCATCATCAAATGATCTTTGTGAAAATGCTATTGTAATCACATGTGGTGAAAGTATGACAGGAAACACACTCTTAGCATCTTATGAAGAAGATGTGAGCTGTGACTTCCAAGGTTTCGATGATCTGTGGTTTGTATTAGATGGGGACAATGCGGTACACCAGTTTACTAATGAATCAATAGACGGTTTTTCTACACCTAATTTAGTCCTGCAAATATATGATACCAATCAATGTGGGGATTTAGAAGATAACTGTCTGGAGCCATTTTTTATGGGAAAATCTTTTCAATATTTTTTTTATGCAGAATTAGGTATAAGTTATTTGTTTAGAGTGTTTTATAGTGATCACCAATTCAAAAATGAATTTAATATTGGTCATGAATGTATTGATCCGTTGCCAAATGATCTTTGTATAAATGCTGAAACCATTCATTGTGATGAATCGTTTAGTGGGACGACATATGGAGCAACTTCTTCGCTTTTAAATAACGGTTGTTCAGAAACGAATGAGATTGATGTGTGGTATCATATTATGGGTGACGGTTTGGTGCACTCTATAGAACTTGATACAATCGTTACGGTAGATGGTTCGAATTTATATTCAAATAGATTGAAAGTTGAAATTTTTAATGGGTCATGTGATATTGATTCTGATAATTGCCCTGTGTATGTTGAGCTGGAGTATTACAGGCCTAGCTTCACAATTAATACAGAATTGGGAGTCGATTATTATCTAAAAGTATCGCATAGTTGTTGTGCAGAGCCTGTCAATTTCACATTAAATCATTTTTGTAATACCCCTAGGATAAATGATAATTGTGAAGGAGCCATTGACTTGGCTTGTGGTGTATCTGTATCTGGGGATTTGTCTTTTATAACAAATGATTATTTATATAATGGCTGTGATTTTGAATACGAGAATGATATATGGTATAGTTTATTAGGAGATGATTTATATCATATTTTTGAGGTGGCTAATTCCCTAGATGTAACGTTAAGAGCAGACATTTATTTGGGAGATTGTATAGATCGAGATGCCGAGACTTTGAGTTGTGTAGATCAGTTCCAAATTGGTCAAAATGAATCTATTTTTAGATTTTTTGCAGAACTAAATTCTGAATATTTAATTCGCATATATACCTTTCAATTCTCCGATGAACCTGGGGGGATTGAACTCAATCTCACTTGTGAGCAACCATCAAGTAATGATAGCTGTGAAGACGCAATAGACATAAATTGTAATGAAACAATAAGTGGTAATACCTCAATCGCTACACCAACTGCAGAGGATTTTCCATGCGAATATTATTATGTTCTAAATGATCTATGGTATACCATTCAGGGTGATGATAATTTACACTTGTTTGATTTTGAAGACGGCGATAACAATGGTGTTGAGGTGTTTATTTATCAAAGTTCGTGTGAAGTATCCCAATTGACTGACACAGATTGTCTTGCTCAATTTTCTTTAGACCAATATTCAAGTAACTACACGATTCGTTTGAATGCTGGTATAACATATTATATTAGAATTGGCGGTGATACTTATCTTAACAATAATGAGTTTTCCATCTTGCATGATTGCTTAGCCTTAGCAGAAAATGATCTCTGTGAAAGTGCTGAAACTATAGATTGTCAAACGCAAACTATAGAAGGCAATACACTTGCCGCGACTACTTCAGATATCTACAACGGCTGTGAATTTGAAGATGAAAATGACCTTTGGTATCAAATGCTAGGTGATGGGAATATTCATACATTCACAGTTGATTCGATTTCGTCAAATTCTGTTAATATTGAAATATATACAGAAAATTGTGGGAACAGCTACATGGATTGCAACTTAGACTATAGATTGTATGAAGGAGATAGTTTCACATTTGTAGCTGATGCAGCAAATAATTATTTATTTAGAATATATCTAGGCTGTTGTGAAGATGGAGGCTTTTTATTATCGAAAACCTGTGTGGTGGCAGCAACAAATAATTCTTGTGAAACACCTGAATTTGTTAATTGTGGAGAGCCTATAGTTGGCAATACAGAATTGGCCACCACCAACAATGAAAATGTAGGTTGTTTATCAAATTATGAATACTACTTATGGTATGCCATAGTAGGGGATGACATGGTTCATGATCTAACACTTGCTTCGTTAGGTGATCCTGATAATAATGTATCGATGCATGTTTTTCAACAGACTTGTGAACAAGATAATGCGAACTGTGGTTCTGATTTTAGTTTTTACTCAGTTGGTCTGACGAATTCATTTTTTGCTGAAAGCGGAAAAACCTACTATTTAGCGATTGGAACATCCTATGATCAAGTCGCATTTGAGATCCAACAAACATGTCGAGAGCCACTTGAGAATGATGGCTGTCAAGGAGCATTACCTTTAGCATGTGGAGATCGAGTTGTTGCTAATACCACGTTAGCGACAGGAACAATTAATAACACTTGTCCAAATTTAACTTCTGATTTATGGTATTTAGTTCAGGGCGATGATATGATTCATAAATTTGAATTTTTAGCTGCAGAGTCAAATGCGATATATATAAATATTTTTGAAGATGATTGTTCTTCTTTACCTAGCACTGATTGTGATAATACTTTTGAAATAAGTACTTATGATCCTTCTATTTCATTTTACGCAGAACTTGGGACAAGCTATTTAATACGAGTTCACAATCCATATATATCCGGTAAAATTGTATTTGATCACCATTGTAATAACCAAGCACCAAATGATGAATGTTCTGGTGCGATTCCTGTTCTGTGTTCGGAGAATATTGTAGGAGATTTTAGAGAATCTTCAATTTCATCAACAGCAACTGTTCTTTGTACGGGCTATTATCCTGACCTCTGGTATTCGTTTGTCGGAGATGATATGCTTCACACATTCACACGTATAAATACTGAAGGGAATTCAATCTCAGTTTCTATATATGAAGGAATGTGTCAAGGTTTTATTCCTAATTGCAATTATGCATCATTATTAAATCCTGGAGAGAGTTTTAATTTTTTCTTTGAGTCAGGTCAGTCTTACTTAATTCGATTACAATCAAATCTATCAGAAAATAGTGCATTCGAACTTGAGCACCAATGTGACGAAGTAGTCATGAATAATAATTGTGAATCCGCTCAAAATTGGATCTGCGGTGAGAGTATAATTGCAAATTCAAAATTCGCTTCCAATACTTATAGTAATTGTTCTAGTAACACTCGAAATGATATGTGGTACAGGATTGGTGGTGATGACTCTATCCATAAAATTGAATTTATTGCAGGAGAAGAAAATCAAAGATTAAATGTAATTCTCTACGAAGATTCCTGTGATAACTCTTGTACTGAGAGAATGTTTTTAGATCAACATGAGGCCTTTTCCTTTTTTGCGGAGAGTGGACACAGCTATATCATTGAGCTTAATTACTGTTGTGGAGAATATGAAGTCAAGCAAGATTGCAAAGAACCCATCGAAAATGATGATTGTGAATCCGCATTGATATTGACCTGTGACGAACAAATTTCTTTGGATTTTTCTAGAGCGATACTGTCATATGAAGATTTTCCTTGTTATTCTTCTTATGGAAAAGATAAGTGGTATTCTGTCCAAGGAGATGACTTGTATCATGTGTTTTCTGTGGATCCTAATATATTTGTAACCGCAGTTATTGAAGTTTATACGAATGTGTGTAGTGAACTATATTGTGAATTCAGGTTTAATTTAAGATATTATAGTCCATCAGAAGGATTTATAGCGCAAGCAGGAGTTGATTATTTAGTACGCATTCTGTCAGATATTAGTTTTGAGAATGACTTTATTCAATATGAGTGTTTTGATAAACCAATCAATGACCATTGCAGTGGAGCGACTTTGGTTACATGTGATGATGTCGTAATTGGCAGTCTAGTAGCAGCAACGGAGGACGTTAATCATAATATTTGTCAATCAAATTATAACAACAATCCTGGTATTTGGTATCAAATAGAAGGAAATGGTACAATTGTAGATATGCAAATTGAGTCTCCAGGTGGTGACTTGGAAATTAGTGTTTATAGTGGATCCTGTGATGATTCAGATTGTTTGACACAGAACAAAAGTTTTCTATCTGAACCTGGCCAGACATATTTTATACTTGTGAAGGCTGAAAACAGCAATAGCTTATTTCCTTCTTTTGAAATGACATTTAGTTGTTCAGATGCACTTGGTAATGACTTATGTGAAAATGCAATAGCACTCATTTGTAGTGATACGATAAGTGCTAATTTAGACCTTGCTAGCTCCAGTAATATTTTTAATGGCTGTGAGCAGGAAAATGAAAATGATGTCTGGTATTCAATTAGTGGAGATGGAAATTTTCATTCATTTTCAATTATAGAAAGTGAGACAGGGAGAATTGGTCTGAGTATTTATGAAGAATCTTGTAGCGATAGCTATACTGTGTGTAGTGTCTATGTAGAGTTAGGGGCATATCCGAATCAGCACTCTTTTTTAGCGGAAATTGGGAAGCAATATTTAATTCGTGTTGTGGCAATTCAAAATGCTGATACTAATGGTAATATTACATTTTCACATAATTGTGAAATTCCCCAAATCAACGACTCTTGTGAACAGGCAATACAAATAAACTGTGGAGATAGCTTTGGAGGTAATCTATTGTATGCTGGTTATGCTAATGAAAATCAAAATTGTATTGCCAGTAATAGCAATGATCTCTGGTATGAAATAGTAGGGGATGGTACAGCCTATAAATTTACGCTAGATGCGATTATAAATAATGACCATCTAAATTTGGAAATATTTGAAGGAAGCTGCGGAAGTACACTCATTAACTGCCCAGTTTCCTTATATCTTTCTGAGTTCCAAACTGCAGCAAACTTTATAGCAGAAGCAGATAAAACATATCTAATAAGAGCTTCTGCTAATTTTAATGTAGGGGATTTTATAGCGAGCTTATCTTGTTTTGACCCTATTGTAAATAATGATTGTGAAAGTGCTATGGCTATAATTTGTGGAGATATCATTACTGAAGATTTATCTATGGCTACAGCTTCCTTAGAGAGTGCAATGTGCGGATCACCAGACACAGAAGATGCATGGTATACATTAGTTGGAGATGATCAGATCTATGAATTTGCATTGTTAGAGAGTGGGTTTAATGGTATTGTCGTAAGCATCCTTAAGGGTATTTGTAATTCAGATTCATTTGAAGACTGTGTAGATCAATTCTATTTAGGTGGCAATGGTTCTAGTTCAAATGCTTTCTTCGCAGAATCGGGTGTTCAATATTATATCCAAGTTAATATTGCTTGTTGTTTCACTGAAGATTTTATTTTTTCATTCGAACTCAGCTGTCATGATATAGCAGACAATGATCTTTGTGAAGATGCTATTTCATTAGTCTGTGGGGAGACTATTCAATTAAACACATCGCATGCTACAACACGTAATGAATCCAATAACTGTGCAAATGAGAATGATAATGATCTATGGTATTCTGTAGTCGGAGATAACCAATTTCATTCATTCTTCTTAATACATGCAATAAATGATCGAACTAGAATAGAGGTATACGAAGGTGATTGTACTAACTATGATAATAATTGTGTTGTTTTTTTAACCTTTAATAATAGTCTGACAACTAAGACGTTTTTTGCTGAAGCAGGTAAACATTACATCTTAAGAATTCATTCCATAAATTCTTCTAATAACGGCCCAATTGAATTCGACTATAGCTGCGCTCCACCATCTACTAATAATAACTGCATAACTGCACAAGCTATGGTATGCGGAGAAGATTTCGCTTTGAATTTGAATACAGCATTCAGTTCTGGAGCTTGTAATAACTGCACTGATGAAGATAATCCTGATCTATGGTTTAGTATACTTGGCGATGGAATGATTCATAGATTTACATCTACGGGCGGTCAAGTTTCTAGCCACTTAGAAATTTATACAGACGGGTGTCAAGAGTTTTTCGAATGTGAAGAGAACTATCTGTATGATAGTAACGAATACTCAGAATCAGTCTATTTAGAAGATGGCGTCGCGTATTTGATCAGGTTTATGGCTCGAAATAACACCTTTGCCAATGTCACGATGCAACATGAATGTAGCGCTCCTGTCTCTAATACTAATTGTGAGCAAGCAGCGCAATTAAACTGTGGCGATCAAGTGATTACGAATACTAAATCAAATTCAGAAACTCTTTATCCAATACTTTGTAGTTATAGCCAAAATGATATTGGCGGAATCTGGTATCAAGTTGTTGGAAATGATTCCCGTATAACTCTCACATTTTTTGAAGGAGATTTTTCCCCCAATGTCATTGTGATGACAGGAGGTTGTACAGCATTTAGATGTGTTAACATTGATTTCATGTTGGATAATGAACTTTTTGTATATAACGCATCATTCAATGCTGAACTAGATTCAGTTTATACTATTTTTATTTTTGATTCAGAGACCGTTGATTATGGCAATATCGGTTTTGATGTCTCCTGTGAACCTATTCCTCAAAATAGAAGCTGCTTGTTAGCCGAACCAATAAGCTGCAATGTACCCACTTTGGGAAGTACCTTGAATCTGAATTCAAGTCTCGCAATTGATTCATGTACAAATGAAATGATACAGGGGCCTGGTTTGTGGTATTCCTTTGTTGGAAATGGTCAAGACATGAATATTGAATTTCAAAGTCTTGAATTCATGCCTGTGGTTACAATGTATACAGAAGATTGTTCGGAGTTATCTTGTCTAGATATTCCAAGCTTAGAAAATAACAAGCTTTTTGAATTAGATAATTGTATGGGCACAGATAATCTCAGTTTTCAAATGCCGTGTATGCAGGCAGATCAAGATATATTTTGCATTCCTCTATATGCTTATCAATATCAGAATGTGAGTTACGCGCAGTTACATATAGCGTATGACACGAGCGCAATGGAGTTTCTAAATCTTAGTAGCAATCTCATTAATAACACATTTGTAAATCATGATGTCTTTAATAGTGCCATATATTTTACTTCATTTAATAAGATACAAGTCGATTCAACAAATGGAGATAATCTTTTAGCAGATATCTGCTTTGCTAAGAAATCTAGTTTTGAAGAGAGCTATACACCAATAGACTTTTCATATTTCCCCAACGTGTCAGATACAATATCAAGTGCTGTTCGACACATTTGTCTAGATCCAGGGATTATTTATTTTGATGATGCTGATTATAGTTGTTCCGATAATTTAGCTTTTACAATTCCAACGGAATTTGGGAAAGTATATAGACTGCAAGTTGCTGGTTATCATTCTTATGATGAAGGAGCATTCAGGTTTTCTGCTAATTGCAATGAAATTGAAGAAATACCTACGATGTCTGAATGGGGCTTGATATGTTTGTCCCTAATTCTATTGATTATCGGTCTAGTTAGCCTTAAACAAACTGAATTTGGAACTTGTAATTATTCTCAAAATCTATGAAATGAGTTATTCTAAGCGTTTAGTTTAGGAGATCAGATTAGTAATGTATAGACAGCGGGCTTCAATAAAATATGAAGAATAGTTAAAATCAAAAGCCTTCTAAATTCTCCTGTATGAATAACATCGAAAACAAGTCCTAAAGTTATACGATGTTTTTACAAATGATGGTTATTATTACATCGACTAATACGATACAGACAGCCGTGGCAAACGACAGGATATTAAGACGATTAGAAGAGCTCAGTACGATCAGCGATGACAATGACTGTTTGTCTCGATTTTATTTTACAGCAGCTCATCAACAAGCCTCTGATCTGATACACTCTTGGATGGAAGAAGCAGGATTGGATGTTACTAAGGATACAATTGGTAATATACGAGGCATCTATCGAAGCGATAGGGCAGATGCAAAACACTTTGTTATAGGCTCTCATTATGATACGGTCCATGATGCAGGTAAGTATGATGGGCCATTAGGCATTTTACTAGGGATTGAGATGGCCCAGCGATTGAAAAAATATGGGATAGATTTGCCTTTTCATTTGAATTGCATAGCCTTTGCTGATGAAGAAGGTTCTCGATTTAGTACAGCTTATTTAGGGAGCTCTGTAATCGCAGGTAACTTTGACCATGAATGGTTAAGCCGAAAAGATGATCGAGGTGTGAGCTTTCAGGAAGTGATAGAAGGAAACGGTGGTCAGGTTAACAGTATTTCAGATGATCAGATTCCTCAGGAGGATTGGTTAGGCTATTTTGAAGTACATATCGAACAAGGACCAGTGTTATGCAAACAAGATTTACCCGTTTGTCTGGTCAGTGGAATTGCCGCGCAGGCGAGAGTTAATGTCTCCTGGAAAGGAATGGCAGGCCATGCCGGGACATCACCAATGGATATCCGAAACGATGCCTTGTGTGCAGCCGCAGAATTCACCTTACTGATTGAAGATATTGGCAAAAAAAATAAGGAGCAATTAGTTGCCACTGTCGGGAAGCTGAATGTATCGCCTAACACCTCTAATGTCATTCCTGGAATGGTTACACACAGCTTGGATATTCGCAGTCCCAATGGTTCTTTTCTTTCTGAGATGATTGAATTGATACAGACAAAAGGAAAGGAAATAGCCCAAAAGAGAACTATTGAATTTGATTGGAAGCTCATGCAATTCAATCCAGCGATTGATTGTGATGACCAACTGCAGGAGTTGTTAGAGAGAAGTATAAAAAAAGGAAATATAAGTCAGGTATTAAAAATACCAAGTGGAGCAGGACATGATGCTGTTATGATTTCTGCAGTAGCGCCTGTATCCATGTTATTTGTCAGATGCACAGAAGGCATCAGTCACAATCCACTAGAATATGTAGAGTCGTCAGATATTAAGGATGCTTTAATCGTTTGTAACCATTTTATGGATGAATTAATCTCCGCTCACACAATTTAAAATCTACTTAGATGAGTCAAATAAAATTAACTGCATTATCACATTCCGTTGTAAAACGAGATCACGCTGTTATCACAGGAGATGGTTTTGTGAATAGCAAAGTGCCAGGATGGAGCGATTGCATAGTGAATGTTGTCATAAATGAGGCCATGGGCGCTCAATTTTGTCAGTTATTGATCACGCTTACCGAAGCGAGCAAACTAGAAGGGAAGACAAAGCAATCACAAATTTTCTTTTATGTATTAGAAGGATCATGTCAGCTGAATCTTGGTGGCAGTACATCCGATTTAAAAGAAGGCTCCTATGTCTACTTGCCAATTGGCCAAGCTTATCGATTTGAACATGCATTAGAAGGAACCAGAATATTGACGTTTCATAAACGATATGAAACTTTAGCAGGCCAAGCTATTCCAGAGCCAATTATTAATCATCAAGCGAGCATTCCTCAAACGATATATGCTAATGACGAGGATTTGCTAATGCAGAATTTATTACCAGATCAGACAGACATGTCCTTCGATATGGCAGTTAATATCTTCACCTACAATCCTGGTGCGAATCTTCCATTTGTGGAAACGCACATCATGGAGCATGGCTTGATTTATTTGCAGGGGCAAGGCGTGTATCGATTAGCTGATGATTGGTATCCTATAAAAAAAGGAGATAGCATTTGGATGGCACCGTATTGCCCACAGTGGTTTGGTGCTTTGGGTAAAGAACCAGCAGTATATATTTATTATAAGAATGTGAATCGCTTTCCTACGACTGTATAAGTAAATAAGGAAATGAGTGAATGAGTGAATGAGTGAATGAGTGAATGAGTGAATGAGTGAATGAGTGAATGAGTGAATGAGTGAATGAGTGAATGAGTGAATGAGTGAATGAGTGAATGAGTGAATGAGTGAATGAGTGAATGAGTG
>CALGLU010000078.1 GCA_937959275.1 uncultured Saprospiraceae bacterium
GTCTTCTTAACTATCTGATAAACTCGTGATCCCAGAGTCACTTCCTAAAGTTAAAACTAATAGGGAACAACCTGTATTATGATTTAATTGTAAAGGTAAAAGCTATCAAGGCCGGTTCTGTAACGCAGAGAAGGCGGAAAATAACAATTTAATATGGCTGTATATTTAGTTCTTGAGGCACTAACTGTCATGGCCGGTTCTGTAACGACGTACATGTGCAAAATACGCCAAAAGCACTAGTCAGGTATATCTTGACAGAGCACTAGTAATAAATACAAGGAGTTTGCCATAGGCTTTCTAGAATACCAAGCAACTGAATAAGCAAGCAACTGAATAAGCAAGCCTCACCATACCGCAAACGAAGCAAACACATCAAATATCATTCTTTTACCATAGACTGAATTAACGCATGCCATATAGAAGTTAGCAAGCCACAGTATAGTATGTATGTTTTGTCTAATAAATTAGTCTATTAAGACTAAATAATTTATATTTGGAGACCATTGTTTTTCATTGATAGAAACAAAAACTAAGGCAATACTTTAATTATGGCAGTATTAAGTTCTAAAATAAACGTCAACAGCGCCAAGGCGAAAGAGAATCGAGAAGAGATGCTAGCCTTGATTGATCGCCTCAACACCCACTTGCAAGAAAGCCTCTCCCAAGGCAAAGACTCGACTATCGCCAGAGCTAGAAAGCGTAACAAGCTTCTAGCGAGAGAACGAATCGAACTTCTACTAGACGAAGACAGCCCCTTTCTCGAATTACTCCCCTTGGCAGGATTAGAAGCTAAAGGATTTGGTGCAGGCGGTACCTCTGTCGCAGGTGTCGGACTAGTCCATGGCAAGCTATGTGTCATCAACTCTAATGTCGGTACTCGCAAAGGTGGCTCTGTGGATTACTCCACCATGATCAAGTCCATGAGAGTAGCTGATATCACATTAGAAAATAAATTGCCTGCGATTAACTTGGTAGAAAGTGGTGGTGCTAACCTACCCGATCAAGCTAAATGTTTCAATATTGGTGGTCGAAGTTTTAAAGACATCACCAATCGATCCAAGTATGGACTATCTACTATTTCAGTTGTCTTTGGAAATGCAACTGCAGGCGGCGCCTATGTGCCTGGCATGTCGGATTATGCCATTTTTCAAAAACAGTCTGCTAAGGTTTTTTTGGCCGGCCCTCCACTAGTCAAAATGGCGACGAATGAAGTGGCAACAGACGAAGAGTTAGGTGGAGCGGAAATGCATAGTCAAATCTCAGGTGTCTGTGACTATCTAGCTGAAGACGAACTAGACGGCATCAACTTAGCACGTGACATCATGACTCGCGTCAAAGTTACAAAGCCACAACTCATCCCAGAAGACATAAATGAACCACTCTTTGATCCAGAAGACATACTCTCAGTTATACCCACAAATACAAAGGTCCCCTTTGATGTCAGAGAATTAATCATGCGCGTAGTTGACGGATCTGACTTCTCAGAGTTTAAAGCAGAGTATGGCAATACCTTAGTAACAGGCTGGGCTAAAATCCAAGGCTATCCCATAGGCATAATAGCGAACAATGGCGTCATTTTTTCTGAGTCAGCCAACAAAGGAGCTCAGTTTATACAGCTCTGCAATAAGAATGATATCCCGATTTTATTTATCCATAACACAACTGGATACATGGTCGGGAAAGCTTATGAAGAAGGAGGTATTATCAAAAATGGAGCGAAGCTTATCAATGCCGTTTCCAATAGCGAGGTGCCACACATAACATTAATGGTGGGTAACTCTTATGGTGCCGGAAACTATGGGATGAATGGTCGCTCCTACAACCCGAGGTTTTTATTTACCTATCCAAATGCAAAGCTTGGCGTGATGGGAAGTGAGCAGTTGGCAGGTGTGATGGAGATTGTCCAAAGAGCTTCCGCAAAATCCAAAGGAAAGGCATACGACGAAGCATTGGGTGCTCAAATCAAAGCGATGCTAATCGCAGAAGCAGACGCAAAATCTTCGGCATGGTACTCCACATCTGAGACTTGGGATGATGGCGTTATCGATCCCCGAGAAACTAGAAATTATCTCGGCTTTTCCTTAGCCATCGTGTACAATCAGGAAATAAAAGGAACAGCGGGTTATGGTGTCTGGAGGCATTAATTTTTTAGAATTAGAATAGTAGAATTAGAGTTCATGATACATACAATCTTAATAGCTAATAGAGGAGAGATCGCTTCACGAGTGATAAGAACCTGCAAGAAAATGGGTATTAAAAGCATCGCTGTTTTTTCTGATGCTGATAGTGATGGCTTGTTTGTGCAAGAAGCAGATATGGCTATTCACATCGGAGAAAGTCGTCCGGCTCTATCATATCTCGATCAAGAAAAAATCATCCGAATCGCTCAGCAATATAAAGCCGACGCTATCCACCCAGGATATGGATTTTTATCAGAGAACACAGCATTCGCAAAAAAATGTGAGCAAGCTGGACTTATTTTTATAGGCCCTAATTCCAAGGCAATAGATGCGATGGGTTCTAAATCCAGAGCAAAATCAATCATGAAGGAGCATGATGTTCCTGTCATTCCAGGGTATCAAGGAGATGATCAAAGTGTAGAGCGTTTAGTCAGAGAAGCCAAAGAGGTCGGATTTCCGTTACTGCTAAAAGCAACAGCAGGCGGTGGAGGAAAAGGGATGCGAATCGTGCATAAGGCAGAAGATCTTGAAGCGAATATTCAGGCAGCTAAACGGGAATCTAAATCTGCCTTTGGCGATGATGAATTAATCATAGAAAAATATATCTCTAAAGGAAGGCACATTGAGTTTCAGATCTTTGGTGACAAACATGGCAATGCTATACACATCTTAGAACGAGAATGCACAATACAACGACGCTATCAGAAAGTCATTGAAGAAAGTCCTTCGCCTGTATTAACTAAAGAACTGAGATCAAAAATGGGAGATGCTGCAGTCAAAGCTGCCAAAGCGCTTAGCTATGATAATGCGGGTACAGTTGAATTTATTTTTGATGACAAGACAAATGAATTTTTCTTTCTCGAGGTCAATACGAGACTCCAGGTAGAACATCCAGTGACCGAAGAAGTCACTGGTTTGGATTTGGTAGAATTACAAATAGAAGTCGCAGAAGGTAAGCCGCTCCCTTTGACTCAAGAAGAAGTAAAGGGAAATGGGTATGCAATCGAGGCTCGTCTGTATGCTGAAGACCCTGCTAATGATTTCATGCCAGCAACAGGTACGGTACGCCTTTGGGAGTATCCAGAAGTAGAAGGACTTAGAATAGAAACAGCGATTCGCAGCGGTTCTGAAATTTCAATTTATTATGACCCGATGATTGCTAAACTTATCGTGTGGGATAAAAATAGACATACCGCTCATCGAAAAATGGCTTATGTCTTAAGGAATTTGAAGTGCTTAGGCTTGACCACTAATCAGGATTTCTTATTGCACTTATTTGAGCAAAAAGAAATTCAAGACGGTGATTATGACACACATTACATAGACAATCATTTTGATGCAGCATCATTTACAAAAATAGCAAAAGACAAGATAGACTTGGCGGGAATTGCAGTAACCTTACTGAATTGGTACAAGCGAAATCAAAGTCGAGTTTTATTGCGAGGCATGCCATCAGGATGGAGAAATAATAGATATGCGTATCAGCAAGTCGACTATGTTTGCGCTGATGCAGAACTAACCATTGAATACCTAGCTGTGAGCAAAAACACATTCGATTTTAAATCAGGAGAGACGAATAAAAAAATCCAATTAACTGAGGTAGCCATGCCGCTTATTTCATTTCGAGTAGATGGTGTGCAGTATAAAGCAAGCGTTGCACAAGAAGGGGACGACTACTTTGTACACCTACCAGAGACGGGCAATATACAATTAACACAGAGAGAGAGATTCCCTGTCAAAGAAATAGTTAAGGTAGAAGGAGGCTATGAAGCACCTATGCCATCTCAAGTGATCAAGGTATTGGTAGAGCCTGGGCAACAAGTCAATGTTGACGATTCATTACTGATTATCTCATCGATGAAAATGGAAAATACGATCACCGCTGAAAAAGCAGGAACTGTCGTCGAAGTATATGCGACAGAAGGGCAGAATGTAGAAGCTGGTTTCTTATTGTTGAAAATAGAATAAAGTAAGAAATAGAGTGAGGAGCGCCAGAGTGTGACATGATTATAGCCCCGTGATTTATCACGGAGGTGGAAAAATATCTAGACCATAATTTGATGCCTGTCAACCTCTGGTTGGAGATTTTTTTATAAAAATCATGACAAATTAATTTTATTGGAATTAACCATTAAGGTGTAGACGATAAACACAAATGAAAATAAACACTAAAGATCGAATCCTAAGCAAAGCCACAAAGCTGTTCAACAAGAAAGGGTTCGCAAACATCACTTTAGTTGACATTGCAGATGCATTAGGAATGACCAGAGGCAACCTAGCCTACCACTTTAAAAATAAAGATATTTTATTGCAAGAAATCTCAGCTGTCATGTGGGCCAAGTTGGAGATAGAACGCAATAAAACGCAACTGCTCCCGTCATTTCAGAATATTCATAATGAGATTCAGCTCTTATTCAATTTACAGCGGGAGTATTCATTTATTTTCTTGGATCCTTATGTGATGAAAAATACTGTGTTTAAAAGTCAATTTAAGGCCATGGCAGATAGAGGGATCATGGATATGAAAGCCGCCATCGCCTTTTCAATTAGCTCAGGCAATATGAAACCAGAACCATTCGAAGGCTACTATGACAACCTCACGTTTAGTGCTTGGATGGTATCATTCTTTTGGATCTATCAACAGGAGGTAAGAAGTAAAAAAGAAGATGATACAGAAGGAGAGAAAAAACTATGGATACTCTTAGTACCGCATTTTACAGACAAAGGATTAAAAGCATTTAAAACATATTTTGGCAAAAACTATTTCTCTACTCTTGGAAAGCCATTCAAGTCAGAGATTTCACATTATATGCCTGAATTTTAAAAAAATATAGAATGGATAAAAACAAAATTATTATTTCCGCTGCACTGACAGGAGCTGCTACTAACAGATCCCATTGTCCTCATATACCGTATACACCAGTGGAGTTAGGTGAAGAAGCTAAGCGCGCAGTAGATGCAGGGGCGTCGATTGTACATATACATGCTAGAGAAGATAATGGTGTGCCGAGTTGGCGCTCAGAAGTATTTGCAGATATTACTAGAGAGGTAAGAAAGCGCTGCCCCGAAGTAATCATTAATTTCTCGACGGGTGCCATTGGCCTTTCTGTAGAAGAGAGAACGGCACATCTTGGCATCACTAAACCAGAGATGGCAGCCTTCAATATGGGCAGTATGAATTATGCCATATTCTCTAAATCAAAGAAAAAGTTTTTGTGGAATGCAGTCTTTGAAAATTCTTTTGATACGATGTCATCCATTGTCACCGTGATGAATGATAATAATGTATGCCCAGAGATGGAGTGCTTTGATACTGGACACATCAGAAATGCAGAACCGCTGAGAGCGATTGGATTAATTCCCGACAATGCCTGTTATAGTTTGGTCATGGGTGTATTGGGCGGCATACCAGCGACTGCGGAAAATCTTATCCATCAAAGTAAGCAGGTGCCTAAAGGCGCATTTTGGCAAAGCATCGTCATTAGTCGTCAACAATGGAAGCTCACAGCTCAATCTGTGATATTGGGTGGCAACATCAGAGTTGGATTAGAAGACAACTTTTACCTGCCGAGTGGAGAGATGGCAAAGTCCAATGGAGAATTAGTAGAGCAAGCAACTCAAATCGCAAGAATGATCGGTAGAGAACCATCGTCAATTGCAGAGACGCGCGAGTGGTTAAATATTAATAGAGTCAGTCAAATGGAGTCATCAAATACTCCAGCATAAGCATGTAGATGTCATTAATTTAAAATCAACATTATGTTTCAAAATAACACCTTTAAAGATAAGGTCGCTGTAGTCACAGGAGGTCGCTCTGGTATTGGATATCAAATAGCCAAAGACCTATTGATCATGGGAGCCAAGGTGGTGATTTGTTCTCGAAAGGAAGAACCTCTACTGAAAGCAAAAAATGAGCTTTCAGCCTTTGGTGAAGTGGAAGCGACACCCTGCGATATTCGTGATGAAGAAGCCATTGGGAAGCTGGTAGAATTCATTAAATCTAAATTTGAGAGACTCGATATTTTAGTCAATAATGCTGGTGGGCAGTTCCCCACCCTAGCAGAATACACCAATAATAAAGGATGGAATGCTGTCATCAATAATAACTTGAATGGCACATTTTACATGACCCGTGATATGGCGAATCATTTTTTCCTTCCTCAAAAAGAAGGTGTGATCGTTAATATCATTGCTGATATACATCGTGGGTTTCCAGGCATGGTACATACAGGCGCCGCCCGCGCTGGAGTCGAAAATATGACCAAGACATTAGCACTTGAATGGAGTCATGCTAATATCCGGATTAATTCTGTCGCTCCAGGCACCATAGAGAGTTCTGGTCTCAGCACCTATCCTCAGCAAATACAAGATATGTTTGCAGAAGGTAGAAAAGACAATCCTTTACAGCGATTCGGTACAACAGAAGATGTGTCTAATGCTGTCTGCTTTTTAGCAAGTCCTCTCGCCTCTTATATTACTGGCATTTCGCTCTATGTAGATGGAGCACAGCACTTAAGCGGTGACAAGATGGGATTGGTAAATATTTTAAAATCCTTCATGTAATCATAGGATGAGCTATATTAGTAAATGAATCCCAAGCACATAACCCAAACAGATTCAACTACTATTAAAATCTAGTAATATGAAAAACAAGTTGACACATTTTGCCATTCACATCGATGACATTCAGCGGGCTAAACATTTCTATGAAGGCGTTTTTGACTGGGGTTTTAATTCTTACGGACAAGACGATTTTCTACAAATAAAAGCAGACAAATCAGAAAATGGAGAATTGATAGGTGCCATGCAATCAAGAAACTATTCAACAGTTAATGAAAACATTATTGGTTTCGAGTGCACCATTGGTGTTGAAAATATTGACGCCATAATAGAAAAGGTCAAAAATAATGGAGGGCAAATTTTAATGCCAAAAACAGTAATACCTCATGTCGGTTGGGTCGCGAAATTTTTAGACACAGAAGGTAATTTATTTTGTGGGGTACAATATGACAACACAGCGAGCTTATAAACTCTAGTGTTTCAAGCACTAAATAAATGGCTGTATGAAAGTCGTTATTTTTCGTCTACTCAAGGCACAGATTCGCTTTCATAGTCTTAGCTATTAAGGCCGGTTCTGTAACGCAGAGAAGGCGGAAAAGAACAATTTAATATGGCTGTATATTTAGTTCTTGATGCACAAGCACTACTCACTGACTAAAGTCATCGTTTTTTTCGTTATTATCAGTACACTAAGAACGAATCATGCTCTACCTACGAATACTCTATATTTCGCTTTGCCTTTTCTTAAACTCAATTCTATATAGCCAAATTGCGACAAGCTATGGTGAGATGACAGACCTCCGAGATGGAAAAACATATAAAACCATCAAGATAGATGCAACGCTATGGCTTGCAGAGAATATGAAGTATAAAACTGAAAACTCTGAAGAGCATAAATTTACCAATAAACCTATGTTGTTAGATGGTTACTATTATCCACATGATGAAGTTCCTCAAGTTTGTCCCGAAGAATTTAGGATTCCCAATTCAAAGGACTGGCAAACATACATGAAGCACCTGCTAGACTTGAAAAATATTCCATCATCATCAATCAATACTTCTCAATCGAATAAGAAAGGCAAAGAATCAATAGGTGCTATGTTTTCTGAAGATATATTTAAACCCTTCGAAGAACCAAACCCCTTACAGTTAAAAGGACTTGGACATACGCAAGCTGGAAATATGGTTGCCATCGGATCCATGAATATTTGGATGAAGCATGAAAACTCGCCTGATCCAAATTTCCATCTGCACTTAGATAAAGATGGTTATGGCATTCATACTCACAAACATCACATTACCACAAAAAAGAAAAAATTACGTAAATTTTCGGTTAGATGTGTAAAAGATACAGCCTTACATTAAACGTTAAAACGGCAGTATACACACTGCCCCCATTAGCAATTAGCCTAAACCTGAACAGAAAATCAAACCATAAACGAGATTGGAAGAATTAATACAAAAAATAAAAAGTAGCATACAGCTAAGCTCAGAAGCTGAAGATTATCTAAAATCTATCTCTAAAAAAAAGATGATTGCAAAAGGGTCAATCTTAATCCGAGAAGGGCACAATGTTAACAACATTTATTATGTGACCGATGGTTGTCTGAGATCCTATTGTACTGACAAAAAAGGAAAAGAACATACACTGCAGTTTGGTATTAAAAATTGGTGGATTAGTGATTACATAGCTATACACACGAATGAATCCGCCACGCTTACTGTAGAGTGTCTTACAGAATCTACCATCATTGAGTTTAATGCTAAAAAACTAAACGGCATACTTGTACGCTTTCCAGAATACGAGCCCTTCCAACGAAATCTTTTAGAACGTCATGTTGTGAGTTTACATAAGAGGATTTTGAATCAATTACAATTGACTGCTACCGAGAGATATGATCTATTTCTAAGGCAATACCCAGATATAGAGCAGTACACTCGAAACTATCACATCGCATCCTACTTAGGTATCACACAAGAAAGTCTAAGCCGTGTTAGAGTAGATAAGGCAAAACAGTAAATCTTACCATAGGTCAATTTTTATCCCAAGGCTTTACCCTAGGTTTGTATCTACGTATAAAACGATACAACAATGAAAGCATTACAAATAGTCGCATATGGCGAAATTAAAGATAGCTTAGCCTTTAACGAAGTCAACAAACCAACTGTACAAACTACAGATGTTCTCATCGAGGTGAAGGCTGCTGCCATTAACCCCATAGACAAAAGCATCATTCTAGGTAAGCTCCAGGGTCTAATACCACTTCCCTTCCCGAGTACGATTGGCTACGATGTCAGTGGAATTGTTGTTGACAAAGGAACTGAAGTACTAGACTTTGAAATCGGAGACTTGGTTTATGCTCGAGTACCTCAAGAACAAATGGGAACACTAGCAGAATATGTTGCTGTCAATACGATTGCCGTTTCAAAAAAACCTGGCAACACGTCTTTCGAAGAGGCAGCAAGTATTCCCTTAGCAGGATTGACTGCCTTACAATCCCTAGAGTATATAGGCCTTAAAAAAGACGACAAGATTCTTATTCACGCAGGATCTGGCGGCGTAGGTAGTTTCGCCATTCAATATGCCAAATCAAAAGGAGCCTATGTTTACACCACCACAAGTACAAGCAATGTAACGTGGGTCAAAAAGCTTGGAGCGGATAGGGTTATTGATTACAAGACGGAGGATTATAAAACCATTGTAACTGATGCCGATATCGTATTTGACACATTGGGAAAACACTATACAAGGGAAGCTTTCCAAGTGATTAAAAAAGGTGGAACAGTTGTTAGTGTCGTTGGCCCAATGGACGAACAGAGTGCCAAAGATTTTGGTATGACTGACTATACTTTACCAGTAGAACTATCAAAGGTCATTCAAGAAAGAGAAGCTAGGTATAAATTTATATTTATGCATCCTAATGGATCCCATTTAGGAAAGATTAAAACCTTGATCGAAGATGGAAAAATCCAACCAATCATTGATATAGTTTATCCCTTCAACAAAAGTATAGAGGCATTCACACACCTGGCGTCAGGTAGAGCTAAAGGTAAAATTGTGATTAAAATAGAATAAAATAAATAAGCAGCCTTTAGCCGATCCCAGTACTTGAAGTAAAGGAATAAGCCTTTGCCTAATTCAAAAATCTTCTTATAAATCATATAAATAATTAATTAAAAATCATGTTTAAAAAGATATTAATCGGTTTAGCCGTTTTCCTTGTCATTGCCTTTATCAGCTTTTACTTCGCATCCAAGCCAACTGCGGTTGAAGGCGGAGCATATATTCCATCTCCATTCGCATTAAAATTAGCAACATCTCCTACCACAGATTTTGATAATACTATTTATGAAAACCCACATACAGGGAATAAAAAAGTGTTGATGGTTTGTACAGAAGAAAGAAATATGACCATGGCTAATGGCAAACTATTTTCAACAGGAAATCACCCTGTCGAAATGCTGCTCCCAGTGCTACATTTAAAAAATGCAGGCTTTGACGTAGACATTGTAACGCCAACAGGAAAACCAGTCAAAGTCGAAATGTGGGCAATGCCAGGAGAAGATGAAAATATTAAGACTATCTATTCAGAATACAAGGCTAAATTCGAGAACCCAGGAACCCTATCAGCCTTTGTACAAAACTCGATGCATGACAGCACCGACTATGTGGCAATTTTTATTCCGGGAGGACATGGAGCTATGCTAGGCTTACCAGACAATGAGGACTTGAATAAATTAATTCATTGGTCACATGACAAGGACATGCATATGCTTGCTATTTGTCATGGTCCAGCAGCATTGTTATCGGCAAGTATGGACGGTGACAAAGATTCATTTATTTACAAGGGGTACAAAATTGCTTCGTTTCCAGATGCTGTTGACGCGCAAGGACCAATGATTGGTTACACTCCTGGTGCTATGCCTTGGATATATGGGGAGCGCCTAAACAATTTGGGAGTTACGATTATTAATGAAGCAGCTGACAACACCATCCATATGGACAGGAAATTAATCACAGGAGCCAGCCCTTTAGCAGCTAACGATTTTGGGAAATTAGCTGCAACTGAACTTCTAAAAGCAGCAAATAAATAATTAACTACTGTCAGCAAAGTCTAAACAAATAGCGATTTGAGTTTCAATTCAAATCGCTATTACTTTTTCTAGACAAATACATTGGTGCTTCTTTTAAATTAAATTATATGTACGCGATTAAATATATTCATTTCGTCTTTTGTGCATTTTTGATGAGTTATTCTTCCTATGGGCAAAACCACAAAGATAGCTTACTCTATAAAGTAGATGTGAATCTATCGGGTAGAGGAATTTCTGGAACCTTCAGTCAGGTCGTCGCTGGTGGAGGATTAAATCTAGATTTACTTTACAATCATTGGCATCTGGAAAACAATACAACATACAGATACAACAAAACAAACACAAGACTGATCGAAGACAATTGGTATGACTTAGCTACTCTCAAATATTATCCCAATGGAAAAAGGAAACTCTATCCAGGAGTATTTTATCACTTTGATAATAATTTAATTTATAGAATAAAGATGAGACATCAATATGGCATAGGCATAGGTTCTGAACTAGACAAGGGCACCATGAAATTATCTATATTAGGAGCTATTGCCAATGAGCATTCATCTTATACTGGTTCAGAATTTGTAAATAGTGAAAGAGATTTTTTGATTCGAAAAAATGGTTTGTTTTTATTTAGGATAGATAATGGATATTCTACAGCTAACAAGAAAATCAATTTCTTTTATCAACTATTTTATTTCCATTCACTCAAGGAAAGTGCAGATTATGATATTCAGTTACACTCTCGGATTAGTTTTAAGGTATTCAAAGGGTTGTCTTTCCATGTTATGTATAACTATCGATTTGAAAATGTACATTTAGAATCTTTATCTAATTATAATGACATTGTTCTATTTGGTATGAACTGGACATTAAAGGAATCAAAATAAATCCGCTATTGTAATACGGATCCTAATTGGAATTGCTGACAGGCCACAAGAGCTGATTTTTCCCCCACGAATACGGAGCTCCTATCAATTGTAATTCTAAATGCAATTGCCTCCATTCCTGCCAACACCTTAAAGTCACTTCCAGAAGGAATGATCACATGATGACAACCTGTTGGAATTATTGATACGGACCATTGTGATTCGTCATATCATGACCCACCAGTCGGGCCCTGCCAGATATTTTCTTCCATACATTCACGACAATTATTTTAAGCCCTATGCATTTTCCGTGCGTTGTGTAAAGGATTAGGGCTAGATTATCAAGAAGTACTCTTTTATCTTTGCTCTCTTCACCGTAGCTTAGCAGAATAAAAGATTCTCTTTTTGAAGACGTTTTTTTTAAAAATCAATCGTTATCTATCAAGTCAGGGTGACACTTCATACATGGACACTATAATTCAAAAGAATTACCATGCTGTTATTTGAAGTGATGACAAGCCTACCTCCTAAGTATAATCTTGCCAGCTTTCGGCGATTCATTCACAGCAAACAATATCTATGAAACCCTTTAGTCAGCACTAACGACTTATCATTGCGAATTGGTAATGTCGTTAATACCTATAATGTTATGCAACATTTTTATCCTTACTTTGATGAGGTAGATCTCGACTGGGACAAGGAATTAGAATCAGCTTTAAAACGAAGTTTAACTGACCAGAACATAGAGGATCATAAAATCACTTTAGAGAAATTTACATCTCCCTTACAAGATGGTCACATTTGGATTTGGGGTGGTTCACTCAAACCAACTAATTTTGCACCTCCCATTCAATGGCAGTGGGTTGAAGATAAATTAATCATCATGCATGTTGGTACTGACAGCTTAGATCTTAAGTTTGGCGATGAAGTCACTAAAATAAATAATCTACCTGCACAAGAATACTTTCAAGAAATTTACTCCAGGCTCTCCTCACCAACAAAAGGTTATTTGAATCACAGAGCTCAATCAAAAAGTCTACTAGGTGAGAAAGACTCTGAACTAATTATAGAAGTCAACGGTAAAACAATCCATTTAACAAGAGATAAAGAATACTCCTACGCATTTACTGAGATAGCGATCCAAGAGAATTTATATAAAGTTTTGGAAGACAGCATCTATTATCTCAATTTGGATAGAATTGATATGGATACCATCACGAAGCTGCTACCTCAACTGAGTCAATCGAAAGGCATCATTTGTGATTTTAGAGGATACTCGTATGCTAACTATCAACTTATTTCTCATTTATTAAAAGAAGATGTAACTGCCCCATCTACATCTAAAATTCCACAAACGATCTATCCCGATCAGAAAAACAGGTTTGGATATAAAGATTTAGGAGGTGGGACAACAGAGGCAAAAGAGCCCTATTTAGGCGATAAAAAAATAGTATTTATTATTGATGGTCGAGCAATTAGTGCAGCTGAAGGATTTATGAGTGATATAAAGGAATATAAATTAGCAACAATAATCGGACAACCAACAGCTGGAACAAATGGGAATATAAATCCCTTTACTCTTTTGGGTGATATCAACATGAGATGGACAGGAATGAAAATTGTTAATCTAGACGGAAGTCAATTTCATGGAATTGGTATTCAACCAGATATATTTGTAGAAAGAACCATTGAAGGTGTCAGAGCAAGGAAAGACGAATTTTTAGAAAAAGCAATTGAAATTATTAATCAGTAATTAGTATCTAATACCAGTCCTACCTATTATTATTTATATTTGCTCATTCACTAGAGTTGAATAATGCTTATAAAGTCTGTTTGAAAGTCTAAAATTGTAATCGGACTATCAGGACCACATATTATCCCCATTTTTGTACAAACCAAATATCGATTTACCCATTCATGAATACCGCCATCAATTATATTAATATATTAAAAAAAGTCTACCAATCTATTGAAGCCATAGAAAGTAAAGGTGAGACTGCGAAATATATTCCAGAATTAGATAAGGTAAATCCTAATCAGTTGGGAGTATATTTCTTGTCCAATTCGAATATCGAATATGGCATTGGAGACTATCAAACAAAACTCTCCATACAGAGTATATCAAAAGTACTCTCATTAAGTCTTGCCTATAAATTATTAGGAGAAAGAGTCTGGGAAAGAGTTGGCGTTGAACCTTCAGGAAACCCTTTTAATTCGCTCATTCAATTAGAGTCTGATAATGGGATACCAAGAAATCCTTTAATCAATGCTGGGGCATTGGTAATCTGCGATATGTTAGTTAGTCAGTTAGAAAACCCAAAGCATGATTTTTTAAAATTCGTAAGAGAAGTAAGTGCCTATAAAGAAATAAACTATTGCGAATCAACTGCCAAATCAGAAGAATCAGTTGGTTTTCGAAATAAAGCACTTTGCAACTATATTAAATCCTTTGGCAATATTGAAAATCATCCAGATGTCGTGCTAGATTTTTATTTCCATATGTGTTCGATCCAGATGACTTGCCAAGAATTAGCAAATACATTTACGTTTTTAGCTTTTAGCGATGAGACTTCAGTACTAAACGTCAGGCAAACAAAAAGAATTAATGCCATCATGCAAACTTGCGGATTCTATGATGAATCAGGAGAGTTTGCATTCAAAGTTGGATTGCCAGGAAAAAGTGGAGTTGGCGGAGGCATTATAGCATTACATCCAGAAAAATACTGTATTGCGGTATGGAGTCCAAAACTGAATGAAAAGGGGAACTCATATAAAGGCATGAAGTTTTTGGAATTATTTACGACTGAAACAGAACTTTCAATATTTTGAATTTAAGTTTTTATTCACTCATTTAACACACCATCTTATACTCCAAGATTTACTAGCGCTCCTTATTATAGTTACTGCATTCCCATACTTCATTATCCAGGTAACACCTAAAATTAGACAGAGAGATTACAAATATGATTATGAAGTATATATGAACATATCACATCTCAAAGAGATATCGTACCTTGGCTAAACGTTATTCAATAAATTTCATTAAAGACAAGTCGGTCCAGAATAACAACTAAGTTGAAAACCACCCAACATGGAAAACCCGAAAACTAAAACATCATTTCTAAAAACAATACTAAGCTATATATTAGCTTTTGGTCCTGGTATTTTTGCTATCGGCTATACAATAGGCACAGGCAGTGTCACATCAATGATTGTCGCGGGAAGCAAGTTTGGCATGCAATTGACATGGGTATTGCTGTTAAGTTGCTTGTTTTCAGGATTGCTCATGTTTGCGTATGGTAAATATGCTTTGATTAGCGGAGAGACAGCGTTATATGGTTTCAAAAAGCATTTGAAATTTGGAAAGATAATCGCCATCCTCATCATTATAGGTGTCAGTTTTGGGCAGTGGAATTCTTTAATGGGTATCCTAGGCATTTCATCCAATCTAATTTTCGAAATCCTATCTGCCAATATTGAAGGTCTTTCTACATATAAATATGAAATGGTTCTCGGCATCGCAGTCACCATCATTGTGACTTTTTATTTATTAATGCTCGTCGGAAAATATACATTCTTCGAAAAGATTCTAGTCATATTCGTGACACTTATGGCCTCATCTTTTTTAGTCTCATTGTTTTTTGTTCAACCACTACCTAGTGATGTCATTAAAGGCTTAGTGCCAACTATACCAGATGTTCCAGGTGGAAAAATGTTAGTCGCAGCATTTGTAGGGACGACAATGGCCGCAGCAACCTTTCTATCACGACCATTGTTTGTAAAAGGTAAGGGGTGGACTATAGACAATCTCCAACAACAAAAAAGGGATGCTATAATAGCAGCGACACTTATATTCATCATTAGTGGGACAATCATGGCTGTAGCTTCTGGCGCTTTATTTCGTGAAGGGAAAGTGGTCACTCAAGTGCTTGACATGGCAGATACACTCGGTCCTGTCGCTGGAAAATGGGCAGTCACTATTTTCTTTTTTGGTACCTTGAGCGCAGGTTTATCCTCTATTTTTCCATGCCTATTGATTGCGCCATTACTATTAGCTGACTACCAATCTGGCACTTTGGATACTAATTCAAAACAATTTAGAATCATCACTGCCATTGCGTGTGGAGTGGCATTAATTGGTCCGGCATTTGGTGCGAATCCCATAGAAATTCAAATACTATCGCAAGTCTTTAATGTTTTTATACTGCCCCTTGTCATTATTAGTATCATCTTAATGTTAGGTAAATCGGAAGTAATGAAAGGACATAAAACAAGCTTTGGCGTTTATATTGGTTTGTATGCAGCATTATTCTTCTCCCTAGTTATTTCTTATAATGGTGTTGTCGCATTACTAAATTATTAGCATACATTTTAAGCAAACTAGAAAACGACTTTTTACATAGAAAACACCCTTCCGCGCGATCGAATTACAATAGGCATAATTCAATTGCGTTTATATCTTGTAGTGAAACCAAAAGACTTCTTACTAAATCCATTCTTTTTATCAGGATTAATACTATTGATTCTGAATGACCTGATATTGAAATGGCAATTTTCAAATATGGTCACTGGTAAGCTATCAGATTTAGCTGGACTATTTATATTGCCACTTGCAATCACCGTAGTCGCACCTCGTTTTAAGCACCAAATTTGTCTACTCATTGGACTTCTATTTGTAATTTGGAAATCACCTGTAAGTAGTCCATTCATTCATTTTTTCAATACCTTCCCCTTATTCAACATCAATCGGGTAATTGATTACACAGATTTGCTAGCTTTAGGAATACTGCCCTTCAGTCATCTAATCATAACCAGTGAGCGTTACAAGAATCTTAAAACCTCTGGTTATGTGCGCATTGCAAAAGCAAGTGTTTTTATAATTGCTTGTTTTGCATTTTCTGCGACATCAATGATCAGATTTGAGATTCCAAAAGGGACAATCTATTTAGGTAAATCCTATTCTATAAAACTACCAAGAGACACTATCTTATCAAGAATCAATCAACTAGGATACCAGTGGACACATGTGGAAGAGACTACCTCAAATTCAGAATTCCACATTCCTGTACCCTATTATCAAATCAATGATGTCATTATCACGGATGGTAATATCATTCTAGATACACTTAAAAACATCAAGTTTACACTCCAAGAAGTCAATCAATACAAATCAAAACTAGAATTAATAAATATAGAATTAACCGAACCAGGTAATATTCAAAATTGGAAATATCTAAGACAAATGCATAAATTCTACAAAAACCAAATTAAAAGGACATTTATTAAAGAACTGAAAGACTAAAGTAATTATCTTATATACTTATAATACAATTGGGAAGAATCCAGCTTTTCAATGTTAGTCATGACAAAAACTTACTATCTTAGA
>CALGLU010000079.1 GCA_937959275.1 uncultured Saprospiraceae bacterium
AGTAGGCCCCCTTTTTTCTAATCGTTTATCGTTAAATCGATTAGTTACATGCTGTGTAGTCATAAGTATATGTTTTCAACTAAGATAAACATATTAAATTTATATATCATATGTTTTGAGATGTGTCCTAACGTTAGACCAAAGGTTGGCAGGCGCCAAGTGGTGTCTTTCATCTAAGCATTCCTCGCTCTACTTCGTAACGCACTACATTAATGTGTCACTTTCAGTGCATATATTTTCTTAACTAAAAGAGATTGGAATGCTGCCTCCATGAGGATACATCCGTGAATACTTGTATATATGAACACATGTTCATATATTTGTGTATAAATAATAAATATGAAACATATCGAGCAAATATATACCAATTGTCTAGCGCAGGGATCTTACTTTATCGAGTCAAATGGTGAGGCAGCAGTCATTGACCCATTGAGAGAAACCTTTCCATATATAGAACGAGCAAATGAAAGGGGTGTCAAAATAAAATACATTTTTGAGACACACTTTCATGCTGATTTTGTGTCTGGTCATCTTGATCTTGCAAAGAAAACGGGAGCAACGATTGTATATGGTCCGACAGCAGAGACTCAGTTTGAGAAACATACAGCCATTGATGGAGAACAATTTAGTATTGGTGATCTAAGTATAAAAGCACTTCACACTCCGGGTCATACTCCAGAAAGTACGACTTACTTATTGTTTGATGAGAGGGGTCAAGAACGTGCTATTTTTACAGGAGACACCTTGTTTATAGGAGATGTAGGAAGACCAGATTTAGCTCAAAAGGCATCTGATTTAACAAAAGAAGATTTGGCTGGCTGGTTATTTGACAGTTTGAGAAATAAAATAATGACACTCCCAGATGATATCATTATTTATCCTGCTCATGGAGCTGGTTCGTCATGTGGTAAAAACATGAGTAGTGAGACATCCGATACATTGGGTAATCAAAAAAAGACGAATTATGCATTACGAGCTGATATGTCTAAGTCTGAATTTATAGATGAAGTCACAGCAGACCTGATGCCGCCACCGCAATACTTTGCTAAAAATGCTGCGCTTAATAAAAAGGGATACAGCAGTATTGATGACGCGATGTCACAAGGATTAAGACCGCTCTCGCCAGCAGATATACGTGCAATACAAGATGATTCATCTGTAATAATACTAGATGTCAGGGTTCGAGGTCATTTTGTCAAGGGATTTATTCCTGGCTCATTATTTATCGGATTAGACGGTAGCTTTGCGCCGTGGGTAGGTGCATTAATCACTGACATCAAACAAAAAATAGCTTTGGTAATAGAACCTGGCAGAGAAGAAGAAGCTGTAAGAAGACTTGCTAGAGTTGGGTATGACAATGCGATTGGCTTTTTAAAAGGTGGGTTTGATTCGTGGAAAGAGGCAGGGTACACAGTAGATAAAATTAATAGCATTGATGTCTCCCATTTCACCAATACATTTCCAGATGAACATGGTCGTGGAGATATTGAGGTCATCGATGTTAGAAACCCTAATGAATTCGATACTTCACATATAGTCGATGCGATTTCACTACCTTTGGACTTTTTTAACACAACTGATTTTGCTGAGACCATTGCCAAAGACAAACGATATTATGTGCATTGCAGAAGTGGATTTCGATCAACTATCGCCTCGTCTTTATTGTATAAACAAGGGTACACAAATCTGACCAATGTGATTGGAAAATTTGATACAATTAAAGAATCAGAAATTGGGATCGAAGGGTCTTGCCCATCATTATTAATAGAGCAAGCTATCAAATCTTAATTTTTTAGAATAAGACTAAATTTTGAAGTTTTCAATCCCTTTAAAGGATTATAACATATCGATTTTCAGAAAGGATTTCATAGCTGCTTTGACAGTTGTGGTGCTTATCATACCACAAGGTATGGCCTATGCAGTGTTAACTGGCGTACCTCCGATCTATGGTCTATATGCTTTTCTTGTCCCCTTATTCATATACCCGCTCTTTGGATCATCTCCATTCTTGTCAGTTGGCCCCGTAGCCATTGTGTCCATTTTAGTGGCTACTGGATTATGTCACTTTGCTGAACCTATGTCTGCAGAGTACATACAACTTGCCATCTTAGTGTCTTTAATAGCAGGCGCAATGCAGTTTGCATTGTCAATTCTGAAGGCAGGATTTTTGGTTAATTTTTTATCACACCCCGTACTCGCAGGGTTCACTTCAGGCGCTGCCGTTATCATTATCATTAGTCAATTAAAACACGCATTAGGCGCTAGTTTTGAACGACAGTCTAATATTTTCAATTCGCTCAAAGAGCTTCTTTTAAAAATTCCAGATCTACATATCATCACATTAGTCTTTTTTCTATCAACACTATTTGGAATATTATTACTAAAACGGATTAAACAATCATTTCCATCTTATCTGTTTTTTATACTGCTTACAAGCCTATTAATTTACTATGTAGGTTTAGATAAAGAGGTTCATGTCATTGGATCAGTACCCTCAGGCCTACCACAATTTACAAATCCATTCGTAGTAAATCTTGACACCATAATTGCACTATTACCACTATCGATGCTTGTTTGCTTTGTCAGTTTTGTAGAGTCATTATCTATAGCTAAATCGCTCGCTGCGCGAAATGGAAACATGTCCGTCGATCCTGACAAAGAACTTCTTGGACTTGGTTTGGCAAAAATAGGTGGAGCTTTTTTTCAAGCTTTTCCGAATACAGGAAGTTTTAGTCGCAGTGCTATCAATGCTTCTGTTGGTGCCAAAACGGGGGTATCCTCATTAATTGCTGCTTGCTTGGTGGGTATATCATTATTATTTTTTACATCATTATTTTACTACATTGCCTACCCTGTTCTTGCAGCCATTATCGTTTCAGCCGTCCTTAAATTAATCGATTATAAAGAAGCCTTACACCTCTATAAATCTGACCGTGGTGACTTTTGGGTTTTCATGCTTACATTTACATTTACGTTAGTTTTTGGTGTACAATATGGCATACTTGGTGGGATTTGTGTCTCCTTATTTCTCATTTTAAAAAGAGCCTCTGAGCCTCACGTGGCTATACTTGGTAAAATAGATAATAGTGGGATATATCGAAATATTGACCGATTTGATGAAGCAGAGACGGACGACGAAGTCTTGATTATTCGATATGATGAAGATATCTTTTTTGCAAATGCTGAGCACTTTTACTCCACTGTGATGGATGAACTTAAAAAGCGGTCTCAGATAAAATATCTAATTTTAGATATGTCTTCTGTTAGTAATATTGATAGCACTGGAATAAAACAATTCAAAATACTCATTCAAAATATTCAGGCAGGTCAGGTACATATCCATATATCTGGACCAAAGGGCCCATTGAGAGATCGGTTAAAACAAGAAGGGATTATGGAGCTAATTGGAAAAGAGAATCATCATTTAAATATTGAAAAATCAATGCAATCCATTAATAAACCAAAAACCTTTATGATTTAAATGGCCCTTAAAGTCAAATGAATTGACAGATTAAATAATAGAATTCAAATTTTAAAATGAATCATTGTGAAATTCCCAGATGGCAACAAATTAAGCAAACATTGCACAACTTATCATATGTAGCCTTTATGAGTGCTGCAGCTGCGGACCCCAAAGCTGTTTTACTGGATGCAAGAACACCTGAAGAATTTACGCGCAACACTCTATCGCATTCAATTAATGTCAACTATCTATCTGAGCAACTCGCAGACGAGCTAGAAGCACTTCCAATTGATAAGACCTATTATGTATTTTGTCAAACAGGAAGACGAAGCTTGCGAGTCTGTGTTTTATTGAGAAATATCGGATATGAAGTGATTAATCTTGATGAGGGACTTGCTTCAAAAGATCAATGAACATTATTCACTATGTTCTACCCCTTTGAAAACCCTAAGGCAAAAACCTCAATTAACGCATATATATAAAACGTACTCTTTAAATAATGACCTTTAAGTTGTCTAATTGATCCTTTACAATCACCAAAGCCATCACTAATGTCGTATAGAATACATGACTAAAACTAAATATTAAAGTAGATTTATTACATTACATCTGGTAAGTTGTGTACATCTCTTCTCATTGCAAACATTCAATTCACTGAAATGAGAAAAGTTTACTCAATTAGTCCGCGTACTGTTTATTATAGTTGGTTCTTCACAAATTTTATAGTTTCAATAGGGGTTTCGGTGTTATTTATCGAGTATAAGTAACAACGACGTAATGTCGTATTGAAACATATTACTTAAAACAGTTAATAACAAATTTAAACTACTATTCGTAATTTTTAAAATACTCTAAATACGTCTGAAAAGTTATCATCCTGGCGTATTTAACTTCTTAGCCTTCTTAATAAGGCAACTTTATCCTGTCCGGTTAACAGTGCACATAATTTTGATTCGTAACATTCAACATTTGATATGAAATTTATCCGCATTAGCCACCTGCCTCTATTCTTTTTATTTATCGTTCCATATTCAAACGCTCAAAACTGCACCACTAATTATGGCATTAATCTAGGCAAAGTCACTGCCTGGAAAACAGAATGGCAATTCGTCAATATTGCTCATAACTCGTTAGGTTGGTTTCCACCAAATCCAGTTCCAGATTTTAATGACCGAATCGATGAATCATTATTAACAGCTGATAAATATTTACCTGCTGGTCAGTCTGGATTACTTGCTGTTGTTTGGGACGCCCCAGAACGATTCTCCGAAAATTTTGTATTAACCTATTCCGGCAATGCAGATGTAAGTATTTATCTGGACCAAAATCATGACATAACAGTTACACTAGATCAACCAGGGCGCATTGAATTTTCTTTGAATAATGAAAAATCATTTTTTGTCAAGGTCACAGCAAATACATCTACTCAGTTTATTTCTGACTTAAGAATAACAAAAGCATCTCAGGAATTTTTAACACAAGTCTATGATCCGGTATATTTGCAAGACTTAGCGAATTACAAAGTCATCCGATTTCTAGATTTTGGAAAAATTAATGATAGTCAAGTCAAAGAAATTTCAGACTATCCCACCTCAAGTGCTATCCTTCAAAATGAAGTCTCACTGGAAAACATGATTACTTTAGCAAACACGTTGGGCGCCGACCCGTGGTTTTGTATACCTATGCAAGCGTCAAATAATTTTGTCACCCAATGGGCACAAACAATAAAAAACACACTCAATCCTAATTTAAATGTAAGAATTGAGCTTTCCAATGAAGTCTGGAATACTGGCTTTTCACAAGCACATGAAGCCGTCACTCTTGGTCAACAATCTGGTGTGTTAGGCAATACAAACAACAACGACCGACCAGCTTACTATGGGTATAGATCAGCAGAAATTCATAAAATATTTGAGAATGTATTTTCAAGCGGTGGTCCTGCTCCCAATCTCATCAAAGTTGTCGCCTGGCAAGCAGCAAGCACATGGCATACTGAAAATTACGTACTACCCTATTACAAACTACCCTATGGCGCAAATTTTATTCCTGATGAATTATCTATTGCTCCATACTTTGGAGGACGATTAGGATGGGATACGTTAAAGTTAAATGGGGATACGATACTAATTGGCCAAGAAGTGGACCTGTGGAACCTAAATCAATTATTCGAACAAATGGAGAACGGCACTGAATATGGTGGAGCTGGATCATTAGAAGAGGCACTAGACTGGACAGCATCGTACATGACATTAGCTACAAATGAGAACCTAACTTTATCTCTTTATGAAGGCGGACAACATTTAGCAGCAGCTAACTCATTGAAACAAACGACGGGTTTAGTCTATTTTTTTATTGATGCCAACAATGATCCAAGAATGGGTGACCTGTACATGACATATCTAAATAGCCTTAAAAATTTGGGTGTCGGAGCCATTGCTCTTTACAATAGTGAAAGTGTATACGATCATGCAGGTAGCTGGGGCTTGAAAAATTACATTGGGCAGCCTAATAATGAGACCCATAAGTATCTTGCCTATTCAAATTTTATTGATAATAATCCTCCTCCATTCAATTGCAATCAATGTACTGAAGTCGGTCAGGTATGTGATGACAATGACCCTAATACTGAAAATGATATTTACGACTCTAATTGTAATTGTACAGGAACAACAATCGAAAACTGTACCATGGGATATGGTGTGAACCTCGGTTCGATCGAGGCCTTTCAATCTGAATGGGAATTCGTCAACATCGCACACCATTCATTAGCTTGGTTTCCACCAAATCAAGACCCTATTTGGGGCAATTGGTTAAGTGAAAGTCAACTCACTGATGACAATTATTTGCCAGCTGGACAATCCGGTATTTTATCTGTAATATGGGGAGCACCTATACCAATTAGTGGAGATTTCGTTGTCACCTACGATGGCAGCTCAGACTTAACTATTTACCCTAATAATAATATAACAGTCAACTCGATTGTCCAAGGACGAATAGAATTTACGGCTATTAATATGACTTCATTATTTCTTGAAGTGACTGCCAATACCACCAATCAATCTGTGTCAGATATTCGCGTAACAAAACAGGAATTTGAAAACTTAAATCAAATCTTTAGTCCTCTTTTTTTAAATGATAATCAACACAACTCAATTCTCAGATTTTCTGATTATCTACACATTAATAACAGTCAAGTATCTGAAATCTCCGACTATCCGCCATCCAATGCTTTATTTCAAAATAAAGTCTCTTTAGAAAATATAATTGAGCTATCAAATGAGCTCAATGCTGATCCCTGGATAAACATACCCTTACTTGCCAGTGATGCTTTTGTGACCACATGGGCACAGCAAATTAAGAATGATCTTGACTCACATTTGAAAGTCAGAGTAGAACTGTCAAGTGAGATTTGGAATCCAAATAATTCTCAGCACGAACAATCTGGTGCTTTAGCCAGGCAATTAGGAATTCATTTTAGTGGTCTTGACTGGGATGATGCACCGGCATATTACGGCTATCGCTCTGCTCAAATTCATGATATCTTTGAGACTGTATTTAATTCAGGAGGTAGTGCCCCTGAATTAATTAAAGTCATTGCCTGGGAGGCCACAAACCCATCCAACCTTCGAGGAAAAGTATTACCATTATATCGCTCAGTTTGTGGTTTGGATTGTAAGCCAGATGAAATCGCCATTGCACCATATTTTGGGAAGAGTCTTGGTGACCCAACTCATGAAGCGAACGTTCAAACATGGAATAATGATGATCTCATTGATCATTTGCTAATCGGAAATCTTATAAACGGGGAGGGTCAAATTCAACATTCATTAAATCATGTTGATACATATTTGAATGTCATTCAACAAGAAGAGATAGCTTCACTTTCACTCTATGCTGGTGGTCAGCATTTAGTTGGTTATGAGGGAGTTGAAAATAATCAAACGATTACAGATTTATTTACTTCAACAAATAGATATGCTCGAATGCAAGAGGTATATACAACTTATCTCAATGGATTGCAAAGCCGGGGCGTCCATGCCATGTGCATGTACAATAGCAGCAGCACATATAATAAATGGGGTTCTTGGGGATTAAAAGAAGTTATTGGTCAAAACGAATTAAACACACCGAAATATTTAGCATATAAAAATTTCATTCAATCAAATCATTTACCAGTCAATTGTGAAACAGACTGCGAATTAAATAAGACACTAGACGACCAGTTAATTTACTCTGGTATTTACGAGGCCCAAAATCTCATCAGCTCCAGAAATGGAATTGTCATCACCCCTGGAAATGTTACGTTTAGGGGAAACACAATATGTCTGGATCAAAATTTCATTGTTGATCAAGGTGCTACATTTCTAGCTGAAATTGCACCGTGCAATTAAATATTATTTATCACTAAACAGTCTGCTTTTAATTAAACCATAACTAATCAAATTATACAACATCGATCATATGAAAAATCATACCCACAACAATAGCTTCCCTACGGTTATAACAATGATAGTTTTCCTGTTTTCAGGATTGCATTTTGGATTTTCAATTGAACATTGCCCAAAAGATAAAGAGCCAATAGTCAAGCCAATCCTGTCAAATGAAAATGATTTGTCCTGTACTGGTACTACACATAGTGCAGCAACAGAATCCATGATGCCCCCTGCATTCCCAGGTGCAGTGGGATACGGCCAAAATACTCTTGGTGGTCGAGGAGGTCAGGTTATATACGTTACGAATCTAAATACAAATGGTCCAGGAAGTTTTAAGGCCGCTTGTGAAGCCTCAGGTCCAAGGATAGTCGTATTTAGAGTAGGCGGACAGATCACATTCTCAAATTCAGATAAAATCACAATTTCAAATGACTACATAACCATTGCCGGTGAAACCGCTCCTGGTGATGGTATTGTCCTCGTAGGTGATGCTACGATAAGGAATGTAAAATTCGTCATCACTGCAGATCATGTCATCATTCGAAATATTGCATTTAGACCAGGTTCAGGACCTGAATTGAACTGTCCAGATGGTGATACAGATATCGATGCTATATATAACACTGGAGACAATGTTATTATTGATCATTGTTCGATGGCATTTACAACTGATGAAATATTTTCTAGTCATCAAACTCAGAATGTGACAGTATCAAATACCTTGATGACACATCCATTGCAATATGCAAACCACTATTACAATTGTGAATCAAATCATCCTGAGTATGGAACCCACATTAACCATGGTCGTGGACCCATGGCCTGGGGTGACAATGCCAATCGCATCAGTGCTACATTTTATAGAAATTTAATTGGACATATAGAAGCTAGAGCTCCTGCCACAAGATGGGGACATACGCAAGTCATCAATAATATTACATTCAATCATGAAACCGGAATGCAGTTTGGCGGAGTAGGTACTATTGATAGAACAGATGTGATTGGCAACATATTTCTAGGCGGGAACAATAGTAATTATGGTAACACCAAAATGAGAGATGTAGAGGTCATTCAATGGAATAACAGTGACAATGATTACAAAATGTACCTTGAAAACAATTATGGTTTGAGACGTCAACATCCTCAGATTAACGAATGGCACATTACTCATATTCCTAACCATGGAGAATCATTACATAGGGTTAACTCACACCAAACACCCAACCATCCTCCTAAAAATGATGCAATAGATAATTACTATGAACTGCCCGGCACTATAGGTGCTCGTGCACGCATGTGGGATAGTAGTAAAAATACCGTTGATAAAATTGCTGTTAGAGATTTGTTACAAAGGACTCAAGCTGGTTGGATAGACCACCCCTCTGAGATTGTCCCTACATGGCCTAATCTAGGATATGGTACAGCTACAACATACCCTGATAGTGATGGCGATGGCATTGATGACAATTGGGAGGCTTACTTTGGTGACAATCTTATACAAGATGCATATACCATTAGTAACGAATACACGAATATAGAATGCTTTCTACATGAGCTTGCTGGTGATGATGTACTCTATAGTGATATTGACAATGATGGAATGCCAAATTATTGGGAAGACAAGTTTAATGTGTCTTCACCAGGAGCAGATCATGACAATGATGGCTTATCTAATCTCAATGAATATCATAATAGAACGGATCCACGAAATACTGACACAGATGGTGATGGCGCAAGCGACAATGAAGAAATAAACTTCGGCGTAGATCCGAATAATAATTTAGTTTACCCCAGTCTGTTTCAAGATGAAAACAATCTTTTGGAAAATGCATACTTTGAACATTCAAGTTTGACTGATTGGAGTAGTCCAGCAAATCTAAACTATGCATTAAGTCCAGCTAGAACACAATTAAAATCAGCCAAGGTAACTGGAAGAAGCTCCGCTGAACAAGGATTGGACCAAAACATAAAACCAATCTTAGATACATATGGACCAGGTAGCTACACGTTTATGGGCTACATGCTCTCTCAATATGGGGTCCCTAATGCAGCAGGCATGGCCGATATCTGGTTACAATACAACAACAGTTGGATCAATGCAGGTTCTGTCACAGCAGCCATTAATGATAAGACATGGATGAAGCTAGACAAGACCATTAACTTGAATTGGTCTGGAACACTTCAGGCTGCAGTCATCCGCTTTAGGACATCTAATACGATTGACTTTTTTGTAGATGATGCTTCGTTAACAACTACCAATGTCATTGGATGTGATCCAGCTGCTGGTACACCATGTAACGATAACGATCCATGTACTACAGGCGATATTGTCAATTCATCATGTATTTGTTTAGGTATGTTTGCTGATTCAGATGGAGATGGAGTTTGCGATGCCATTGATATTTGTCCCGGATCTAATGATGATTTAGATGCTGACAATGATGGTATCCCAGATGGTTGTGATATTTGTGATGGAAATTGTACTAGTGGTATTCCTTTCTGTAACATATCACCACCACCATCGATTAATGGATTTGTAGGCGACTGGGTGGGACATGATTACTACGATATTGATAAGACAATTGCCGGATCGAACCCTAACAACAATGACGATCTTGATGCTCGTTTCAAACTTTCTTGGGATAATGATAACTTCTACATATTTGTATTTATTCTAGATGATTTTAGAATTAAGGATTCTCCTTCCACTGAAGCTTGGAGAGATGATAGTGTAGAGTTACTGATAGATGGCGGTGGAGAAGGAACGACTACTCACGATGCTAATGATCGTAGAATTTTATTCCGGTATGACGACAATAACATTTACAATTTTGAAGGAGGAGATACTACTGGAATTGAATTTTCACAACACTCAGGAAGCTACAATGAGATTGAAATCAAACTACCTTGGTCATTTATTGGTGTCAGTCCATACGATGGAATGAGTATCGGTTTTGATATACACGTATATGACGATGATGATGGTGGATTTGCAGATACAAAAATGGCTTGGCACGACAGTACGAATACAGCTTGGAATGACCCATCCAAACTTAAAACAATCACGCTAGAACAATGCTTCTGCCCACCAACCCTTACTGAATCACAAAATCAACAAATTGACCAATCGAGAACTGTGGAACATACGATCGAAACAAATGGCCAGGTCATGGCAGGATCTAATGTTGAATACACTGCTGGTGAGTATATCTTAATGAATCCCAGTTTTAATGTTGAGCTTGGAGCTTTGTTCCATGCATACATTGCCCTATGCCATTCCCCAGAAATAGTGAACACAATTATGATACAAGAAGATGAAACTGGTTTTTGCTCGATAGAAGGAACAATAGATAATAGTAATGCTGGATACACAGGCTCGGGGTTTTCTAATACAACGAATGAATTAGGAACTGGAATAAATTATAAAATAGATGGATCTGAAGGATCTTACACATTCATCTGGAGGCATGCGAGTACAAGCGACAGACCAGCAAGATTGATTGTTAATGGAGTCGTTGTTATCAATCAAATTGAGTTTCTATCAACCGGAGATTGGACTGTATGGAATATGACTTCTGTGACTATTGATCTACCGGCAGGTGCAAAAGATGTTAGATTAGAATCTACAGGAGCGCTAGGATTGGTAAACATCGATTATATGGAAATAACGGCTTATCATGTATCTGGGGCTAATTGCAACGGCAACTAGTGCGAGGTATAAGTTGAGCCGGTTCTGTAACGACGTGCATGTGCAAAATGCGCCAAATGCACGAGTCAATTTTATCTTGACAGACCACTAATTTAGTCAGATGCTTGTAATGGCGGACTAGGCGCGCAGAATGAAATAGATAAAGAAACAAATCTCTGTATAAAGGTGGTATGCTATCAGATAGTGTATCACCTTTTTTCATTTAGAAGATGAATTTCGGAAAACTTGATTTTGAGTATTTCGGAGAAGATTATAGCATAAAAAATTAGGATTCACTCGTTTTACAGAATTTTACAAAACTTAGAAGAATCACATCAGTCATTTATGTACTTTTGCGGTCTAAAATTGATAGATCATGAAGTATGATGTTGTTGTTATTGGTTCAGGACCAGGAGGTTATGTCGCTGCGATTCGATGCTCACAATTGGGAATGAAAACCGCAATCATAGAAAGATACAATACATTAGGTGGTACCTGCTTGAATGTGGGATGCATCCCGTCTAAAGCCTTGTTGGATTCTTCAGAACATTTTCACAATGCAACGCACACCTTCAAAACTCACGGTATAGATGTGGGCTCATTAAAGCTCAATATGAAGCAGATGATCGCCCGCAAGACTGATGTGGTTACACAAAATGTCAGCGGCATCGACTACTTGATGAAGAAAAATAAAATTGAAGTTCATCACGGACATGGGACGATCAAAACGAAAAACACGATAGACGTCAAAGCAGAAGACGGGACGGTCACGACGATTGAAACAGATAAGATGATCATCGCGACTGGGTCTAAACCAACGACACCCGCTTCATTTAACTATGATAAAAACAGAGTCATCACATCTACAGAAGCGCTCAATATTGATAAACTGCCGAAGCGGATGGTTGTGATTGGTGGTGGGGTGATTGGCCTAGAGCTTGGTTCTGTCTTTGCGCGATTGGGTACTGAAGTCGAAGTGGTAGAATATATGGATCGTATCTTAATCGGTACAGATAAAGACTGTGCTAGAGAATTACAAAAAACGATGAAGCGCAATCTAGGTGTAAAATTCCACACAGGTCATATGGTGACTGGAGTCGAAGGTGGTAAAACATCAGTCATCGTAAAAGCTAAAAAGAAAGACAAAGAAGATACCATAGAGATCAAAGCAGATTATTGCTTGATTGCCATCGGTAGAAGACCATATACAGACAATCTTGGCTTAGAAAATGTAGGTATCAAAACAGATGACAAAGGTCGGATAGAAGTTGACCATCACTTAAAAACCTCCGTTGATACAATCTATGCGATTGGTGATGTGATCAAGGGTGCTATGCTCGCGCACAAGGCTGAAGAGGAAGGGGTCTTTGTTGCAGAAATAATGGCTGGTCAGATACCACACATTGATTATAACTTAATTCCAGGTGTCGTATACACGTGGCCAGAAGTGTCTAATGTTGGCATCACAGAAGAAGTCGCAAAGGAGAAAGGCATAAAAATAAAAGTTGGTAAATTTCCATTTAAGGCGTTGGGTAGAGCTCGAGCGAGTATGGATGTGGATGGCTTGGTGAAGGTGATTGCTGATGAAGCGACGGATGAGGTTTTGGGTGTGCATATCGTTGGTGCGCGCGCTGCCGATATGATTATGGAAGCAGTGGCCTTGATGGAGTTCAAAGCGTCGGCGGAAGATATTTCTAGGATTTGCCATCCTCACCCGACATATACGGAAGCGATTAAGGAGGCGGCGTTGGCGGCTACTGATAATCGGCCGATCCATATGTAAGTGTTGAGCCTGCCTGACCGGCAGGCAGGTGTTGAGTTTTGGGTGTTGAATGAGGAGCGAAGCTGACATCCCTCAGTGAACGTTGGTGAATAGCGGGGTTGAAAATAAAATTATTTGAAACTGTCATCCTGAACTTGCAATTGCCGGCAGGCAAGCTTGATTCAGGATCTCATTATTCATGACCACCTTATTCAATTATTATTTAAAGACAAATAAGATTCCAAATCGAGGTTCTGAATGGCTTCAATCAAACCACCTTGAATTTAAAACCAATGTTAATGACTTGAGTTTAAGCCCCTGCTCTACTTCAATATAAAATTTAACCAATTCGTCTAGTAAAAAACCCATCTCGTAGAGTATTACAATTTAATTGTGAAATTTTAGTCTACTTTAGTTTGGTATTCATGTACACTACGAAACCAGACCTTATGACGTCAAGTATAAAAAAATCACTTCAATTTATTTTATGTGTAACCATTCCATTGCTGATCATCTCTTGTTCAGAAGTCAGCGTAGAACCTGAAGCTAGTCTTGATGGAACCTGGCTTTCTATTGGTTACGGCCGCATTGTGCAAATAGAAAGTGGCGATTTTTTGCTAGCAGATATTACAAGTCAATCCTGTACCGTTGTTTCAGAAGGTGAGCTGTCGATATTTGGTGACAGGCTATCTCTAGCCAACGATACACTAAGGCTAAAGGACGGTATCAATACGTATTACTTTACAAAAACAGCCAGTGCTCCAGACAGATGTAAGGAGGATTTGTCCGAGGAAAAAAAGAATGATCCACTATATAACTTTGAAGTGCTTGGTGAAATCTTTTCAGACCACTACGCGTATTTCGAACTCCGGAATATTAATTGGGATAGCTTATACAATGCAACCAAACAGAACATAACAGCTGAAACATCGAATGCTGAACTGTATGTTATTATGGAGGATATGCTCGATAGTTTTAATGATGGACATATCGGCATTAGTGCATCGGACGACGTGGAAGAGGCAGCCAAAGCACTACGCAGCTCTGCTTCTACTACGAACGATGAAAATGGAAATGAGAAAACATATGGCGATCTTGTTATTGCACAACTCGTAGCCGAACATTATTTAAAAGACAATCTCAAGTCCTCCAGAAACAAAGTAATTAACTGGGGCATTATGGATAATAATATTGGCTACCTCCAAATCAATGTGATGTTTGGTCATGGAGACTTGTCTTTGCCTGACAGTCTTTCAGGCAACGATTATTGGAGAGCCTATTTTGGTGAACTAGAAAACATCACATCTGAAAAACACACTCGAATAGAACTGGCAGGGATTAATCCGACCTTGGATATTGTGATGGCAGATCTTGAAGATATGGATGCAATCATTCTGGACGTCCGATTCAATGGTGGTGGTAAGGATGAAGTTGCCTTGGATATCATGAAACGTTTCAATCCCAAAAGGCATCTAGTCTTTAATAAAAAAGCAAAACATCAAGATAGGTATACGCGACCAACCAATGTTTATTTAGAATCTTCAGATAAGCCATACACAAAGTCAGTCTATTTATTGACATCACAAGAATCTGCCAGTGCTACAGAGATTATGGTCTTAAGTTCTTTACAACTCGATCACGTCACTCGAGTCGGGACCAATACAGAGGGCGTCTTTTCAGATGTGTTAGACAAAGTGCTTCCTAATGAATGGGAGATTGGACTTTCCAATGAAGTGTACTTAGATACCAAGGGCAACAATTATGAAGGCATCGGTATTGCTCCTCATGTGGAGTTGGATTATGCTAATGATAGTCAAGTATTTTTTAGAAGCTTAGCTCAGGATTTGGAAGCGGACAAAAATCGAATTCTTGAGATTGCAACTAACTAAGGAACTCTTAAATTTGTCCGTCCTATCACTTGGCTTGATGTAGGATCCAAGATCATTTTCTTGCGTCAAACAAATAAGTATCCCCAACGGATTTGGGTATATCAATGAAGCTGTTCACAGAAAACTAATGGATTTTTTCCATCTAACCACCAACTGATGCCAATATTGGCTCTTCAATTAAATTTAGAATCTGAAGCTCTTGTCTTAGCTTACTATAGTTTTCTTCACTTTCCATTGGACACATGGGAGAGCGATAATTGTCATCAATTAATCCCATCATATGCAGAGAGGTTTTGACTGGCACTGGATTGCATTCAATAAAGTTGAGGTTCATTAGATTCAGATACTGATAATGAAGTCTACGTGCTGTCATGTAATCTCCATCAAGTGCGGCATTGACTAGTTGATTGAATTGTTTGGGGATTTGATTGGCGACAACAGATATACAGCCATCACCACCCAGATTAATAATTGACAAAGCTAATACATCATCACCTGAATAGACCTTAAATCCTTGAGGACGAGATTTAATTAGTTCCATTACCTGAACCAGATTACCTGAAGCTTCCTTAATGCCTATAATATTGCTAAAGTCATTTGCCAGCTGTCGCGACAACTCCGCACTCATATTACTAGCTGTTCTTCCAGGAACATTGTACATAATAATTGGTAGATCAACAGATGTAGCGACCTTGCTGAAATAACTATATATTCCTTTGTTTGTGGGTTTGTTGTAATACGGGTTAATGACAAGTAGTCCATCAGCTCCCATTCTTTGGGCAACTCTTGATTGAGTGATCGCTTGTTGTGTTGAATTAGCGCCAGATCCAGCGATGACAGGAATTCGCTTAGCGACCTTCTGAACAACATACCTTATCAATTGACCATACTCGTCTGGTGTAATAGTAGGACTTTCTCCCGTTGTACCACAGACTACAATACCATCAGTTCCATGATGAATTTGAAATTCAATCAAGTGTTGAAGTGCAGGAAAATCTATTGTTCCTGTAGACGTAAACGGCGTTACAATAGCCACAATCGAACCGCTCAAATTATCAATGATGTTCATGAGTTATATTTCTTTAGCATAAAACTAAGCCAGCTAACTAGGTTAAATAAATATTCATGCAAAATAAACGTATATTAAACATTTTGTTAAATATTTAACAAGTACAATTATGGTAACAATAGCTCAAGCAGTGGAACAGCATATTAAAAAATCACCTTTTATTGAAGAGGCTTTATTTGATAAATTAATCAACGTTTCCTCTCTAGCGCGCAAGATCAAGCCCGAGATAGAAGCCTTATTGAAGAAAGAAATAAAGTTAGGTGCTATTGTAATGGCAATCAATCGATTATCGCCAAGTGATTTTTTACGGGTAAATACCAGAATAGAAGATTTCTTACAATCCCTAATCGACATCGTTGTCAGATCAGGACTGAGCAATTACACATTCAGCTATTCTGATGAATTAACCATTAAGCAAACGAAACTGCTGCAACTATTACAGCATAATAAAGACATCTTCTGCACTTTCTCTCAAGGTGTATCAGAACGATCAATTATCATTAGTACATCATTTAAAAAAGAAATGAACCAAATTTTTAAGAAGGAAAAAAAACTGTCAGTCAAAGAAGATTTATCAGCAATTACAATACGGCTGCCTCATGAAAATGTTGAGATTCCAGGGGTCTATTATTTTATTCTTAAAAAATTAGCTTGGGAAGGAATAAATTTAGTTGAAGTAATTTCTACTTCAAATGAATTTACTCTGGTCGTGAATGACAAAGATGTGGATCAAACATTTTCTTTATTGATGCGGCTAAAAAAAGCTAAGAGATAATATCATTATTTTTCTACGCTTAATCTACGAAATCTCCACTTAGCATTTTGGATTCTCAAATCCAATTATTAATGAGAATACAATAAGAATGAAAATGATTTAAAGTATTTTTAATCACCATGTATACGCTCGACTTAAATGTTTTCAACTTCATTATCATCGCCTCCGTCTTTATTGGTTTGTGTTTTAGTCTCCTTTTAATTTTCGCCAAACGCATCAATCAAAAGGCTAATCAATTTCTTGGATTCCTAGCACTCGTCATTGTATTCTGGAATGTTTGGGTCTTAAGTCTGGATCTTGATGTTTTTCGATACTTGCCAAAGTTTTACCTAATACCCGTTAACTTTTCTTTGGCACTTGGTCCTTTACTCTTCTTGTATGTCAAGAAAATGACATTGACAGAATGGGAGTTTTCTAGGCAAGACTTCGTGCATTTCATACCCTTAGCGTTTGAGTTGGTTGTACATATCATATTATGCCGAGAGGCTTTGCATAAAAACATACTGGCTACAGATACCAATGCCTTTTACACCTTGATACCTACCGTCCAATTTGTAGCCATTATATCGATTCTTGTGTATTCTTATCAAGCGCTAAAATTGATATCAAAATACCATACTTGGTTAAAAATCAATTATAGTCATGACGACAAATATAACCTGCGTTGGCTGTATCGACTAATCATCATCTTTGCTCTGTTTTGGTTTTTACTGGTCCCTTACACTTTGGTCGATTACTTGTTTTTTGATTTCAGATTAGGTATACATGATTACTACCCCATTTATATTTCACTCTCCATTATAACACTTTGGATTAGTGTAGAAGCTTTTTTAAAACCAGAAATGGTATTTATGGAACCGGCGACAGATAAGGTAGATTACAATCAAAGGAAAAAGGAGCCCGTCTCAACTGATATCAAATACAAAGCGAAACAAGTGGCGTCAGAGATGGAGCGAAACTTATATTATCTCGATTCCGAGCTGAGTTTAAAATCATTAGCAGACGCATTAAACATACATCCAAACACTTTATCCAAAATAATTAATGAAGGGCATGGAAAGAACTTTTCAGACTACATCAACGACTATCGAGTCAAGGCAGTTATTGACAAACTAAATGATCCAAACTATGACCATGTGACCTTATTAGGTATATCTTTTGAATGTGGATTTAATTCTAAAACTACATTTAATCGAGTCTTTAAACATGTGACGGGTAAAACACCATTCGATTATAAAAAAGAAATCAAATCCACAAACAACTGATCTTCATGCTTTTACCTACAATAAAAATGAGTACCATTTTATAATATGGGGCGTATCATCAAGATTACGTGCTTATTTTTGAATTCTATTTAATCACTTTTAACGAATTTATGAAACGCACTAAAAGTCAATTTCCTTTCTACACGATTATCCTCGTTTTCTATTTTTTATCATGCCATGCAACTGGTACACAAAAAATAACTGACACTTCAAAATCAACAACATCAATAGTAAACGAAATCCGATACAGCAATACGGATTTTCGAGCACAAAATGGAGAAATAAATTATGTGGATCAATTCAGATTAAACGAAGATCAATATCTAAATATTCACTTCACACTTGAGCAGCCACTCATTCATGCCCTCCGTCAGTTAGACAGCAAGGCCTCGGAATCTGAGTTATTAAAAAATGGTAATTTCCAATTCACCTTTTTAGTGGATGGTATGCAAATCTATTCACAAGATTTGCATCCAGGTGCTGGCTTACCAGAAGACAAACTCAATAAGTTAGATTATAGTGTCCCTTTATTGTACCCAGAACCAATCGATTATTGGGGTTGGTATTTATGGTTGAGATTTATGAAAATGGGAGGTGGCGAAGACGCTTTGGCTGACGGAAAGCATCAACTGAAAGTTGAAATTCGAACATACCTTTCTACGGATAAAATGGTGGTTGGAGATCTGTTAGCCACGGGTCAGATTGACGTAAATGTCCAAGAAATCCCTTTTGATCCTCAAGCTGTCAATGTCCAGCTTATCGCAGATAATAGTGGTTGGTCAATTTCTAAAGATTCATATAATAAAGAATCAATTAAAGAACTTAATACAAAAATTGTTCAGCATAGATTCCTTGACATTAACAGTATTGTTGTTGTCAAAAACGGAGAACTGCTTATTGAAGAATACTTTAATGGGGCCGATCGGGAGACACTTCACAATCCAAGAAGTGTTGGCAAGACAATTGCGTCGACCATGATGGGTATCGCTATAGATGAAGGACATTTAAAAAGTGAAAACTTGACGTTAAAGGAATTTTACACCCTAACTGAATTTGACAATTATCATCCACTAAAAGAAGAGGTGACTTTAAAATCATTACTCACGATGAGTTCTAATTTTACTGGAAATGATGATGACTATGAATCTCCAGGCAATGAAGAGTATATGTATCCAACAGATAATTGGGTAAAATTCACCTTAGACTTACCGATCAATCCTGAAAAAGAGATTGAAAAAACATTCGAATATTTTACTGCTGGCATAGTTGTTCTGGGAGATGTTATCCATCAATCTGTGCCGGGAGGATTGGTAGATTATACAGACAAAAAACTATTTGGTCCGTTAGGCATTAACAAACGTATTTGGCAATTCACGCCACAGCAGGTTGGGAATACCGCTGGTGGATTACAATTACGAGCAGTCGATTTTGCAAAATGGGGTCAAGTCTATAAGAATAAAGGTCGATGGGATGACCAGCAACTTATTTCAGAATCTTGGGTTCAGCAAAGTCTGGGCCATCAGATCATTCAAGACCAAATAGTGAATGGTACTTATGGTTACCTATTCTGGAACAATGTCTATACTGTGAATGGTATTGAATATGCCTACTCGTCCTGTAGTGGCAATGGCGGTAATAAAATATATGTGTTTAAAGACCTGCCATTAGTCATCGTCATTACGGCATCTGCATATGGAATGCCCTTTGCACATAGGCAAGTCGATCAGATGATGGAACGATATATCCTGCCTGCGGTAGTCGGTGAATAATGACTGTTGTGGGCAAGCTGTTTAAGAGGAGTGTAACTGGGGTGGAAAAATTGTACCTATAAAAAAAGCCCGTTAACAAGTTAACGGGCTATATGATCTAAAAGTTAGATGCGTGTGTTATATTAATGATACGTTCACTGCATTTAATCCTTTTTGTCCTTCTTGAACATCATATGAGACCTTGTCTCCTTCATTAATTGAATCGACGTTAAGTCCTTTAACATGGACGAAAACATCTTTACCACCATCATCTGGTGTTATGAATCCAAATCCTTTCCCTTCGTTGAAAAATTTTACTGTACCGTTTGCCATTGTATTATAAATAATTATTAAATAGGCGAGATATAAACTTAATATCTCTACCACACCTTCTAAACGCTTCCCTACCTAGATAGTTCCATATTTGTCTGATGGATCGCAAAAATACTACATAAAACTCGAAACATTCTCCTTAAATCTCATTTTTTCTAGTCATTAACCGTCATAAGTAGCAATTTTAGGCTTATAGGCTGCCAATATCTTTCAGTGACGCTAGGTATTGACAAAAATAACAGTGATCCCTAATAAGCTATTGAATGTTAATGATGACTATATTTTTAGAAATGCAAAGCACAATTAGCTTAGGTTTAAGCTAAATAAATATCCAATAATAGCTTCTGAAGTATTCCATTACAACTTTAAATAATAAATTTGAGGCGAATCCATTTCTCAAGGTGTTCATCACTTATGGGATTTGAAAGTAAATATGTATGAAAATAGGATTCTTAAAATCAGAGGACCCACGGTGTCCGCTGTCAGAAACATCGGCAAAAAAATTTAAAAAACTGGACGTCGCATTGTTGATCGAAAATGGACTAGGTGCAGAATTGGATCTGGATCTCGAACAATTAGATGGTGTAGTCGACAAATCCCGAGATGAAATTTTAGCTGATGCTGATATGGTATACAGTACTGATCCCCTATCAGAAGCAGATTTGTCAAAACTTAAAAAAGACTCCATTCTGGTGTCCTTTTATGCCCCCTTTAACGCGGTGAATCAAGTAGACACATTAACGGGCAAGGCTATTCAGGTCTTTAGTATGGATATGATACCAAGGACCACGTTGGCACAATCGATGGATGTCTTATCTTCTATGGCATCTATCGCTGGTTACAAATCTGTTTTATTAGCTGCGGAGAGACTACCTCGTTATTTCCCAATGATGATGACAGCTGCTGGTACTGTGAAGCCTGCAACGGTTATGATATTGGGTGCTGGAGTTGCAGGACTACAAGCTATTGCTACGGCTCGACGGCTGGGTGCTAAGGTTGAAGTGTTTGATGTTAGGCAAGCAGTGAAAGAAGAGGTCGAAGGTTTGGGTGGAAAATTCATTGAAGTCGAAGGAGCAACTGACGACAAAGATGCAGGTGGCTATGCCGTCGAACAAACAGAAGAATTCAAACAACGTCAAAAAGATAAAATTGCTGAGCGCGTAGCCAATGCTGATGTGGTGATCACGACTGCCCAATTGCGTGGCAGACCAGCTCCTACTTTAGTGACTAAGGCAATGGTAGAGAACATGAAGCATGGCTCTGTCATCATTGATCTAGCTGCATCAACAGGAGGGAATTGTGAATTGACAGATGGTGAAACGACAGTCATGCATCAAGGCGTTCAGATCATTGGCGATTCACATTTAGCGAATTCTGCCTTGATTGATGCGTCTGCATTACTATCAAATAACATATACAATTACACGCAACAGTTTTTTAAGGAAGGTCAAGTCAATGTTGATCTTGAAAATGAAATCATTGCCAAATCACGTATTTATACATACGAAAAATCATAAATCATGATGCAATCATTAACGCAGTTTTTGGGAGATAATATGCTCTCCATTTACTTATTGATATTTGCTGTCTTCCTGGGATTTGAGTTGATATCAAAAGTACCATCAGTCCTCCACACACCTCTCATGTCTGGAGCAAATGCCATCAGCGGTATTGTACTAGTAGGTTCCATTATTTTCTTACGTAAGACTGATCCAAGTGAAACCTTTTCACTTGTCGTCGGTATGATTGCTATGATTATGGCGATGATTAACATAGTTGGTGGTTTTGCAGTGACAAATCGTATGCTGGCCATGTTCAAGAAAAAACCAAAGCAATGACAGTATTTTTCCAATTAGCTTATTTAGTCGGTGCAGTCCTCTTTATATTAGGACTCAGAGGGCTTAGTGATCCCAAAACAGCAAGAGGCGGAAACTTAAGAGCTGCACTCGGTATGGGCATAGCAATCATTGCTTCCCTACTCTATCCACTTGAAAACAGTCATGGCAATTTTGTATGGATCATCGTTGCCTTAGTGATTGGTTCGGCGATCGGCTGGATTAGTTCTTCAAAAGTTAAGATGACTGGGATGCCACAATTGGTGTCGATTTTTAATGGCCTTGGAGGCGGATCTGCGATGCTTCTCGCGTTTGTCGAATTTTTGAAATTTAATGATTCAGGCAGCTATTCAGCTGGTCTTACATCATTGACTATACTGTTTACATTGTTGGTAGGATCTATCTCTTTTTCAGGTAGTATACTCGCCTATCTCAAGTTAGATGGTAAAATAAAAGACAAACATGTCACACTACCAAAACATACAATCGTTAACCTACTACTGCTGGTTGTTACAATAGGTACTGTTGGTTATGCAATGTTCAATCCGTCAATGATGAGTTTGGTCATCGCAACCGTTATTAGTCTGATCTACGGCTTTTCATTTGTTGCGCCAATTGGCGGTGCGGATATGCCAGTGGTGATTTCATTGTTGAATAGTGTAACTGGAATATCTGCTGCTACAGCTGGTTTTTTATACAACAATCAGATTATGATTTTGGGTGGGATTCTTGTCGGAGCGTCGGGGACTATCTTGACTGTCTTGATGTGTCGCGCGATGAATCGGTCGTTGATGAATGTTCTTATTGGAGGTTTTTCTGCAACGGGTGTGGCAGCGGCTGGAACAAGTACTGATCAAGGTTCGGTCCAACCTACGCAACCAATAGATGTAGCCATACTTCTTAATTATTCAGAAAAAGTGATTATGGTGCCAGGCTATGGGATGGCCGTAGCGCAGGCCCAAAAACAAGCTAAAGAATTAGATGAGATCTTGACTAAAAAGGGCGTGGATGTCTACTACGGCATTCACCCGGTCGCTGGGCGAATGCCTGGGCACATGAATGTCTTATTAGCAGAGGTAGATATTAGCTATGATAAGTTATTGGATTTGGATGATTGTAATAGTGAATTGGGCGACACGGACATTGTCTTGGTCGTTGGTGCGAATGATGTGGTGAACCCCGCTGCGCTAGATGATCCTTCGAGCTCAATTTACGGGATGCCAGTGATGGAAGTGTGGAGAGCGAAAAAGGTCATTGTCTTTAAGCGAAGTATGAAGCCAGGCTATGCTGGAATTCAGAACCCATTGTTTTTTAAAGAGAATACGAATATGTTGTTTGGAGATGCGGGGAAGACCTTGAAAGATATTATCAATGAGATAAAAACGCTGGACTAGAGAATTTGTTGATTAGTTGGAGCGAAGCGGAAATCCTCGTCCGAACAAAGTGAGCGGCGGGATGGCTAGTGATTAGTGGATTTGTTAATTAGTGAACAGAAATAAATCCAAGGTACTTTAGTGCCTTGTTGATTGAGTCGATAGTCGATAGTCCACAGTCAATGGTCAATGGTCGATGGTCGATAGATACGACTGCAGCCTTACTTTCTCTTTTAATGACACATTAGTAATGATCTTTTAATTTTAATTTTGATTTTGAACTTTTGATTCCCCAAATATATACACCAAAAGTCGTTCAAGGAATAGAGCTCTTTTATGGAGAATTGCTTACAGCATATGATCAATTTCCGACTGTCAGAAACCACCTTGCCCAACTTGCACTGCGATTGTACGAAGGCATCCAAAACAAAATCCATCCACTCTACTCTGAATTAAATAATTACAATCAATCCTTTATCGGGATGTCAGTAGAAGAACTGATGACTACAGAAATCACACAAGACGATTGCTATGAGACAATTGCGCAGGAATTTGGATTTCCAGATTGGACCTTCCTCAGTCAGCAGGATCAATTGAATTATCATCTACCATTTGAATGCGCAATTAACCTTCTCTTGAAGGGAAATGTGTCGGAGCTGACATCAAGCTTAACAGACCATCCAGATTTAGTCAGTATGAGATCACCTTATGGCCATCGCGCTACCCTTCTCCATTATGTTGGTAGTAATGGTGTTGAATTTTGGAGACAGAAAGTGCCTTTAAATTTAGCAGAAATAACAACACTACTGCTGGACCACGGTGCTGATCCAACTGCAACAATGTCTGTTTATGGTGGACAATTTACAACACTTGAATTATTGACTACAAGTGCACATCCTTATGAAGCTGGAGTGACGGAGGAAGTCGTAGCAGCGCTTTCTTAGATTATAGAATGTGCAATCATAACTTCTTGATTAAATAAAGAGCTAGGCTGTCATCTAATACAAGCTCTTGACCATACTTTAATTGTGTGTAATCCTTGACCAAACCATTCCCATCTGGAATATACCCTCTCTTTATATAAAGAATCTGAGCCGCCCCATAGTCTTCATACAGACCAAAACCAATTCCTGCAAAAGCAGATACCGTTTTGATTCTTTGTTCTGCTTCATCCATTATACGAGTCCCGAAACCGCTTCGTTGATAGTCCTTCAAGACATTAAAATCAACAATTTCTGGAATCCCTTTTGCTCGAAATGGCTGATAGTCTGATGTCCATTTTATGGTACAATACCCCACAAATTTTTCATTGAGTTCAGCATAGATAATATCCCTATCACCTGAGTTTTGATATTCGAGATATTGTAAATATTGCGAAAGAGGTTTATCCCATCCCTGCGTTTCAAAAGCACTTGAAATCTTTTGACAATCTGAATTCTTCAATTCTCTAAGAACCAATTTTCTTTGCATATTTATAATTTCAAAATCAGGCGACAATCAAAATATTAATTAACTCATCACACATTCAAACCTAGAATATCTGTCCCTGTCAACTGCTGTATATGTTTAGTTATTTTCTCTATTGGCCAATCCCACCATTGTAATTCTAGCAAACGATTCATATGTTCTGCTGGAAACCGCTTTCGAATTTCTTTCGATGGATTTCCACCAACGATAGAATAAGGTTCTACATCTTTCGTCACGACTGATTTGGTGGCAATGATAGCCCCATCACCTATGCTGACCCCAGGCATAATCGTTGCTCCATAGCCAATCCATACATCATTCCCGATGACTGTATTGCCTTTCGTGGGGTATGTTTTGCCTTCCATGGCATTGGACCAATCTTTTCCAAATATGGCAAAGGGATAACTTGCGATCGCATCACTCAAATGGTTTGCTCCATTCATAATAAAAGTAACATCTGATGCAATCATACAAAATTTACCAATGATCAATTTATCTCCTGTAAAATCAAAAAGATACTTTACATTCTTTTCAAAGTTATCAACTGATTCAAAATCATCGTAGTAAGTATAGTCACCAACAATGATATTGGGATTTGTGATGATGTTTTTAAGAAAGCATAGCCTGTCGTAGTTGGCTAATGGCAATCGATCATTTGGATTTGGGATATTCATATATTAAGACTTAAGTTTCTACAGGTATCCTACTCTATTATAGAATACGATATCAAGATAACTAATTCCCAAATTTATAGTTTAGTCCATTACTCAAATCGTAGGTTAAGTTAGGCACACTTGATGGTGTTTCTGTATCATAGAATATTTGAAAATTAATTGACAGACTTAATCGATCCGTAATGTCTAGACTTAATTCATTATCATTCAACACTCTATAATCGCTGAGCATTCCGAATCTTGGCTGAACATATGTCGTACTAGAAAATGACACATCATCTTGTGGCAAAAGGGAGAATGAAAAGTAAGAGCTAAATCGATTAGCGAACAAATCTTGAGAATTACCTGACAGCTTTTCTAATTCATTCATATAGGCGATGCCCCAATAGAATCGGGCATTATCATAATTTGTCAATTGAAATCGCAAGCCCACTCCATTCAAGAATCGATGATCAATCTTTGTCAAGGAATTAAACTGAGATTGTGAAAACAATTCAAGTTCTATACGATTTGAAAGAGATCGATTATACCTCAAATGGATGCTACCATTATTTGTGAAATTTTCACCCTCACCTTTAGCGAGAGAGTAATTGCCAAAAAGCAACACACTTTGTCGCGGCATAAAGTAGGTCAAATGACCTCCATTGGAAATAGAAACAAAACTCTTTGTGGTCTTCTGGATTGATAACTGGAGTTTTACATCACCATGTAGACCTAAGGAGTCAGATGACATCCGTACCTGTTCAATATTAATGACTTGAGCTTCCACGCGAACACACAAAAGCAAAATCCCAAAACAGAAAATCAATTTCATGGAAGTTGAAAATTTATTCTGAATGATGTATTCAATGTAAAAGTAAGGCATTTAATCCCACCTCGCCATCACTAAAAACTGTGATATTTGACCTCCACTTTTAATTAACTAGGTGCTTATGCTCAGATCATCTAACAAAAAAAGGCCAGCTACTAATGTAACTGACCTTTATATATTGTTAAGTTAAAACTAGAATGGCTCTAGTGCCTCAAGAACTAGTATCTAACTGTGACTCTCTCGCCTATCCAACAACCCACAGTCTGAGTTGATCCAGAAGAAACACCTCTTAAAAAGCCTTCTTCTTTATTTGGCAACGAACCTCTATATTTAGATTTCTTATCATTTGCTTCATCACTAACTGAAGGATCTACACTCGCTGCTTTAGAGTATTTCTCCATGGCAGCTAAGACTGCTAGACGCTGATTCCAACTATCTCCACAATTTCTTGCTCCTGTCGCATACATATCTCCAATCAACATATAAGCACGTCCGTAATTCGGATTTAGGCCAATCGCTGTTTTAGCTTCAGATCGTGCATCATTAAATTTCTTCATTTTTCTAAAGAGCGTCGATGCTATATAGTAGTGGTAACTCGCTTTCTTAGTGTTATCAGTTTCCTGAGTAATAGCTTCTCTATATTTTGCAATTGCACCTGGAAAATCTCCAGCATCATATGCTTTCTTTGCAAGCAACGCAGGATTGTTAGCTTCAAACTCTGCTTTCTTTTGTGCGTTCAAGGCAGATGCCCATGACTCATATTTTTTCTCTAATTCTGCAACTAAAGGATCTGTTTTATCACAACCTCTTCTAATGAGTCGTCCATATAAGTCCTTTGCTAATTGAGGATCCTCTGGGTTGGCATCATATTCAGGACGCAATTTGGCTTTAAAGTACTCACAGTCATATATTTCTCTTTCAATCTTATTAAGCTCTGATTTTATATTTGCAAGCGCATTCTCATAGTACGGTGCATAATCACCACCTTTTTCTATATTAAACTCAGCGATTGGGATAATTTCATCAAAAATACTTCTTGCTTTAGTCTGATCAATCTTTCCCTTCTGAAACTGATACGTAGCAATCGCTGCGTAAGGAATTAAAACATTGTACAATGTAGTATTTCCAGTTATCGCTACTGCTTTATCAAACTCTTCAAGATTTTTATCATATGGCTGATTGAGCTCATAATACATATCATAAGCTTTTTGACCTTGTAGATACCCGACACGCTTTTTGGCAGCTTCTTCTCCGCCCTTAATTGTCAAAACACCAGCCTCATAACATCCTATACAACCATCGTATAATGCTAAAATTTTAGCTTTAAGATCCGTTTTACCTGCTTCATCTGCAGTTTTCATTTGGTGCTTGTAGATTTTGATACCATCTGTAAAATGAAAATCTCTTTTTCCATCAGCAGCCGGCGCTTTAGTAAATACTTCTGTCCAAGCTTCTAGGGCGTCATCATAATTTTCCAATTTGACATTATCTCTGTACACGGAATGCTGCTCAAGTAAATGTTCCATATCTGCCATCCCATTCCACGTTTTACATTCTTGTCCTGTTACGGCTAAAGCAAGAAACATAGAAGATAGTATTGATAAAAGTGCTTTGTAATTCATATTATTCGCCATTTAATTAGTTTCGATCAATTATATTTTCTCTTTATAAACCATTCGTCGTCATTAAAAGTTAGACCTAATCCCAGTTTAACAAAAGTTTCACTCAGGATATTTCCTGTCGATCGCTTACCAAATTCAATTCCCAAATTAATGTGAGAAATCTTTCTTTGGTACACGAACGGTAGGCCCAAACCAGCATTTATGCTGTAATTTTTCAATTGATTTTGTTCTATCGATCTTGCTCCTTCGCCGATCGAAGCCCCAAATCTATAATAAATCCTGTCTCTGTAGTTAAAAGATTTAACATTAGGACGGAAAAAACCTCCAAAAGATAGCTTTGAGGCGTCAGAAAGTGATTCGGGATTTGCCTCATTTTCGTATTGACTCCATCTTGTTACTACATAATTGACACCAACACTTAATTTAGCACCAACATAGTATGTTGCGCCTATTCCAAATTGAGATGGCATAGTCCCATTCCCATCGATGTCAATCAATGATGATAAGGTATCAGTAATTGTAACGCCTTCTCGGATTGAAAACAGATTTTGATTGACAGAAGTAGCAGTTGTATTGATAGACGTCTTACCATTACCATAGAGTCCGATGTTAAGGGCTCTTGCATTCGCCGTAGGTGTCTTTGCAATTTCGTCCTTATTTAAAAGGAACTGATACATTGCTCCAAAATTATAGGTAAATCCTCTCAAGGTATATTCTGTAGAGAACTGATTATCAAAAGCATTAAAGGCCGAAAAATCGATGACTCTGTCATAACTTATCTGCCCAAATTGATACCCTAGATTTACACCAACTGATAAGCTTTTATACATAACAGAATTACCCCATTGCACTTTGTATACGCCACCATTCCCAATAAATTCTCTAGAGAAGTCACCTATGGTTGGGTCTGTGTCTTCATTTAGAATGTGATAGGCAACTCTTGATACCGGCAATAAAGAGAATCCCATTCCGAATCTGAATTCCTTTTTCTCGCGTTCAAATACTTCATTCAACGGATTGGTTAGAGGAAAAGCCAAGCTTAAATACTCTAAATTCCCAGACCAATCTCGAGATGCATTTCCTTGGTCATCAGTAAGACTTATATTATTTGCCGAGATCCCAACATCAAACGAGGTTGCCCTTAGAAAGGACAAAGACGCTGGATTGACAGGATTTATATGGTAATTGTCAGCATAGGATGCATTGATACCTCCCATATGTCTGAGGTAGATTGGATTTGGATCAACAATATCACCAATTCCAAATCTTGAAAAGGGCGAATTGAAACCGCCTGACTGAGCAAAATTACTCACCAGTGATAAAAACATTGCCACTAAGACAACTAATAATTTACGCATTATGCTGTAATATTTCATTAAGCCCAGTAAAGACTAGATTTGAATCCGCTAATATCTTAGATTTCAAGTGCTTAGCCAAAAAATCTGCATCTCCTCCGGTTAAATTTATGTTAATGCCAGAGTATTCACGTCGAACACATGCTATGAACGCTTCAATCTCAAATAATGTACCCCTCACTGCTCCATTTTGTAATGCCATCTTCGTATTCTGACCCAATAACTCGTTATGAAAGAGTAAAGGTACTAAAGGCAATTTGTCAGTATGATCATTCATGGCTTTGATCCTCATATGCATCCCCGGCGTAATATTGCCACCTAGAAAACACCCCTTATCATCCACGACATCAAGCGTCATACATGAACCTGCATCAATGATAAGATGTGCTTTACCTGGTTTTTTGGTGTATGCGCCTACTGCTGCTGCCAATCGATCAACACCCAAGGTCTTTGGACTCGCATAAGCATTTGTTATAGGCAATCGAGTCTTAAAGCTTAATTCAATAAACGTTGATAATTCCTTTTTTAAAAATCGCCTTAATGGACTATTGTGGTGTCTAGTTGTAGATACTATTCCGTGAGTAATATAATGAGTTCTGATGAGCTGTCGAATATCCTTGATTAAAAATTTTGGATAATGTCCCGTTTTAATCAATTTCTGATCTTGGAATAGCGCATACTTCGCTCGTGTATTGCCAATATCAAGACAGATTGACTTCAAGCTAATTAATGTTTAAAATGGCGAATCCCAGAAAATACCATTGTCATCTCGTTATTGTCACAAAAGTCAATACTTTCTTGGTCTTTAATCGAACCACCTGGCTGGACTACAGTTGATATTCCTGCCTTATGTGCTAATTCTACACAGTCAGGAAAGGGGAAAAAAGCATCAGAAGCCATCGTCGCCCCGTCTAAAATGAAGCCCATTCGAATCGCTTTATCAATTGCTTGTTTACACGCATCCACTCGCGATGTTTGGCCACAACCCATTCCCAATAATTGGTTATCTCTTGCTAAGACGATTGTGTTCGATTTTAAATTCTTGACACATTTATTTGCAAAAATAATGTTTTGCAATTCTCTATCTGTCGGCGTGCGTTTAGTTACTGGCTTGAAGTCATGATCAGTCTGATCTAGGATATCACTCTGTTGCCAGATCACACCATTCAAAATTGTTTTGACGCGCTCTGATGGCACAGACATATGCTTCATTTTTAAAAGCACTCGCTTCTTCTTACTTGATAAGAGCTTGTAGGCATCTGGAGCAAACGAAGGTGCTACCAACACCTCATAAAATATCGAATTAATTTTTTCTGCTGTTTGAAGATCTATCTCCGTATTACTGATTAAAATACCTCCAAATGCTGATACTGGATCCCCTGCTAAAGCTGCATCCCAAGCATCGCTAATACTATCGCGCGTCGCTACACCACAAGCGTTTGTATGTTTCAAAATGCAAAACGTGGGAAGATTGTGTTCAAATTCGTGGATGATCTCTACTGCCGCATCAATGTCGACTAGATTATTATAGGACAAGTCTTTACCACATAGTTTTTCAAATTGCTCGTCAAGATCTCCATAAAAAATCGCCTTTTGATGTGGGTTTTCTCCATACCGCATTGGCGTAGCTTTATCCTCGGATAAACGTAAATGTCCCGTATTCTCAGAATCGAAGAAACCGAATATAGAAGAGTCGTAATTGGATGAAATGGCGAATGCCTTACTCGCTAAATATTTTCGGTCTTCGAGCGCAGTTAGACCTGCTTTTTTATTTAAAATGTCGAGAAGATCTACATATTGATCCTTTGATGGAACAACTACGATATCTTGATAATTTTTAGCTGCTGCCCTTATGAGAGATATACCACCTATATCAATTTTCTCTATGATTTCAGATTCATCATTTGTAGAGGCAAGTGTCTCTTCAAACGGATATAAGTCAACAATGACTAAATCGATTTCTGGAATATCATACTCTGCCAACTCCGTTAAATGACCTTGTTCTCGACGAGCTAGAATTCCTCCAAATACTTTAGGGTGTAAAGTCTTTACTCGCCCTCCTAAAATTGAAGGATACGACGTCAGACTTTCAACGCTGTGAACTTCTACACCGAGCGACTCAATATATGTTTGTGTCCCTCCTGTGGAATAAATCTTTATATTCAAATCATCGAGGCGTTTGACGACTTCATCAAGACCTGTTTTATGATATACTGAAATCAGGGCTGAATTAATGAATTTATCACTCATGGGTATAGACTATGCAGGTTGGTAAATACTATAGAAATGTTGGTCATATTAATAATTTGTAAATGTATGTTTTTTTAAGGTTTAATCTCAATGGAATGGGGAATAAATAGTGGATAGTGGATAGTGGATAGTGGATAGTGGATAGTGGATAGTGGATGTAGTGCGAACTGTGAAGTGGGATCGAGTCTGAATATGGACGTCTAGGCGTTATAACTAATCAACTGCAAGCACTGGGAGTAAAATTACCGAGTCTGGACTATCAACTATCGACTGCGACCAACGGGAGCACACTATCAACTGCGACCAACGGGAGCATCATCTCAAATTCAAAATATTACCCATCTGATAACAGATTCGGCAGCGGGGTTCGTATTTATCCTTTTCTCCAAGAACAACGGTTTCCTTTTCAGCTGTCAATCTGTATGAATGTGTTGCCAGATTCCCACAATGTGGACAAATCGCATGTACTTTCGTGACATACTCTGCCATCGCCATTAATGCTGGAATCGGCCCAAAGGGATTACCTAAAAAATCCATATCCAGCCCGGCTACGATTACCCGCACGCCGCGCAAGGCAAGGGTTTCGCAAACTTGTGGTAATCGGTCATCAAAAAATTGAGCTTCATCGACGCCTACCACCATCACATCTGGTGCAACATCGAGGATATTCGAGCTTTCTGGAACAGGCGTCGAGGAGATCACGTTCTCATCGTGCGAGACGACTTTAGTATCAGAATACCTGACATCTTTTTCAGGCTTATAAATCTCGACACGTTGGTTCGCTATTCTAGCTCGTTTAAGGCGACGAATGAGTTCTTCAGTTTTGCCTGAGAACATAGACCCACAGATGACTTCAATCCATCCACTTCGCTGACCTTTAAAATTGGGTTCTAAAAACATAAGGCAATTTAAAAAACTGGAATGCTAATTGTTATAACATATTAGAGAATAAAAGCATACGAAATTGCAAAGTATTCAATTTTGTTGCGAATAATAAATATAGTGGCAATTCTGTTTAAGTTTTGGCTTTAAAATTTACCAACCTATGGACTATAAGAAAACTTCAATCCTTCTAAAAAAAATCAAATCACTGCATAACACGCTGATGGACAATGCAGATCAGCCCTCTTCCATCGAAAAACAACTCATGCAGAGTTATTTACGAGATTTCTATGATTCTTTTGTTTCTGGCGAGGGGGCAACTGATATTTTTGCAGATGAGTCACAAACATCAGCAAAAGTGCAAGAAGCAATCCCAGCTATACCAGCTATACCCATGATCCCACCAATCTCTATTTCAGAGCCCATTCCTGAAGCAAGACCAGAAGTCACCCCGCTACAAAAAACAACACAGGAGTCAGTTCAAGAAACTATCCAGGAAACAATACCAGCAGTAGAAACCAATACCACTGCACCTATACTAGAAGAGACTGTCGAGGCAATCGAAGACACGACAATAATAACTAACACAACACAAGCTAATCAACCACCAATCGAGCAAGACAAACTAGCGGATGCAAAAACAGATGTAGAAATGGTCCATAGCGGAAAAGACATTGCAAAGCAGTTAGTCAATGATCCCGTTGATCAGGATCTACTTGCCTTATTTACAGAATCGCCTATTACAGATTTATCTGACAAACTTGCCTTGCTTCCGATTCGAGATTTAACGAAAGCCTTGAGTATTAACGAACGCTTCTTTACGATTCAAGAATTATTTGGCGGGGATTCTGATCTTTTTCAAGCAACATTACAGAAATTGAATGGCTATAGTGACTTCGAACAAGCCAGTCAAGAGCTCATGGGTTCAGTTGCCACTGATTTTGATTGGTCATCTGCGCAAAAACAAAAAAAAGCATCTAACTTTATCAAACTCGTCAGACGGCGTTACCAATAAAACGGACTCCCCCCTATGCAAAACAAGGAAATTCATTCCTTTTTAGATTCAGCTAGATTCCCTATCGTGATTATTTTAATCATGTGGGTCGTACACTTTGTCAAAATTGCTACGGACACAGATATTACGCATTGGGGTATTTTTCCACGTACGTTAAGCGGGGCTAAAGGCATTTTATTTTCTCCTTTCATTCATGGTGATTTCAGCCATTTGATATCGAATACGATTCCGATGTTTGTCTTGGGCTTGATCGTGTTTTTGTTTTATCGAAAAGTTGCGGTCGTCAGCTTTATACTGATTTACCTATTAACTGGATTCTCTGTTTGGTTTTTATCCTCTAGTATGGCCTTTCATATTGGGGCGAGTGGTGTCGTGTACGGCCTATTGTCATTTGTATTTTGGAGTGGTATTTTTCGTAGAAACATGAAGGCGATCGTGTTAGCCCTTGTGGTGTTGGTCTTGTATAGCGGCTATTTCTTTGGTGTGCTGCCTGATCAGGAAGGTGTGAGCTGGGAGAGTCATTTATTTGGGGCGATTGTCGGGATTATAATCTCATTCGTGTTTAAGAGTGCTGTGGAGGAGGATGAGCTTGAGCAAGAGAGCCCTTTTGCGCATGAGGCATTAGAGGCTAAAGAATATTTTTTTCCGCGAGATATCTTTGAGAAGACTCGAGCACAGCGGCTCGAAGAGCAGAGATTAGCAGAAGAGGAAAAAAGACGACTAGACCAGGGTGATTTTTTTCAATATTAACTTAAAGTGCTTCTAATCTAGAATCACGCCTTTGCAACTTTGTATGTAAATCTTTTTTGAGGGCTAGTACTAAGTCTGGACTTGAGTCAGCTACATTTTTAGTTTCAGATGCTGCTGATGTAAGATCGTACAATTCGACAAATCCATCTTTATGCTGTATCAATCGATGTGTTTTCGTCCGAATCGTTTTAGCATTACTCTTATACCCAATGACAGGATGACCAGTGGCTGTTGCGGGATTTGCTAATATGGCATGTAAGGATACCCCTTCTGCGAAGTCAGGCGATTCGATTTTCGCTAAATCACAAAGTGTTGGAAAAATATCAAGTGTTGCTACAAGGGCATTGGTTTTGGTATTTGAGTTTTTCATGTCTGGATAATGAATAATCATAGGTGAATGCAAGGACTCCTCAAATAAACTGTGCTTTCCCCATATCGCGTGCTCTCCCAAGTGCCAACCATGATCCCCCCAAAGGACTACAATCGTATTTTTATCGGCACCTGTTCGCTTTAATTCAGCTAGGATCTTGCCAACTTGTGCATCAGCATAACTAACAGAGGCTGCATAATGCCTCCGCAGTTCATCAGCAAAATCTTGATCTACATTCGGGTCTTTTTCCCATCGGTTATATTGTTTAAATTCTCCTGACTTGTGCCATGTTGTTTTTTCGTTTGGTTTTTCAGGGTGGGCAATAGGAGGGAGTATAACATCTTCATAGTGATGATAATATGACTTAGGAGCTCCAAATGGTAGATGTGGTCGAATGAGACCAACAGCAAGAAAGAAAGGATTTTCCTCATCGGCAGATAATTCTTCGATTTGACTTAAGGCCTCTTCAGTAATCGCTCCATCCGGATAAATCGTATCATCTCCTTCAACGGATTGAAACACATCCATTTCACTAGGGACAGTTCGTATTTCTCCATGCGCAAGTCCGTGCATCACACCGCGCGGGTGCTGCCACTCCCCTACTGGGATAAGGTGTTTATCCCAAGCGCCTGGCATTTCTATAATCGTGCTATCATTCCAATTGTCACCACCTCTCCCTCCTGGATGATGTGATACTTTACCCACAGATACAGTTGTATAACCATGTTGGTTAAACCACTCAGGCATGCTAGGCTGGATGTCTTCATTACCATCTGAGATTTGGCTTGCTCGTGTAAAAAGTGCCTTATTAGAAGGTCCTCCGTAAGTACCTGTTAGTAAAGTGTATCGAGACGGGCCACAACTCGGCGCATTCACATAGTGATTGTTAAACAAAACCCCGCTTTGGGCTAACATATCAATGTTTGGAGAATGAATATAATCTACGCCATAACAGTTAAGTTCAGGACGAAGATCGTCAATGCAAATCAGTAGAATATTCTGTTTTTCAGTAGGCTGTTCATCTTTACAACTAACCATCAATAGGGCAACAATGGTGAAGTAAAAAAACGGTCGCAATCTTCTACTATTCATAGTTATGTCTATTAAAATGAGGTCGTTAATGGTCAAAGGATAATAATTTAAAAATTAACACTACTTATATATTACTGAATTCTTCAAGTTGAAAATAATCTAATACATTCGCCATCCCAAAAATTTGATTCATTAACTACAGCCTAGCGTGCCAAAAACCATTGTATATAGCCTCACCCAACATCCCTTATTACAATGCTATATACCCACCCCATACGTCTGCGATATCGACAAAAATGGAAATCTGGGCTACATGCTTAAAAAAGTGACTCCTGAAGTTATAGCCTCGTATCAGTCCATCTCTTTAGATGAAGCCAATCAGCAATGCATCAAGATCTGCGAGGAATTAAGCGATGAAGGCCTCCATCAACGATTTATCAAAACAAAACGCAACACCATAGTTAAGCTCCTCGCTGAACCTTTGACCGCTAAACCTATCCGAGCTGCCATTGACAAACAAGTGAATGAAGCTCTTCTATTATTTTGCCAACACCAACTCCCCGTATGCCTAAACATCGAAAGAAAAACAAGACTTGAAAGCATAAGAATCCATCTCCATCAGGACCAACTCTCGCCTATTCTTAAATTTAAAAAAACACAAACTGGCATACTGTACACCCTACGCTTAGTTGGTGCCGATACATCTGAATGGCACCCCGCTGACCTCGACCCTCATATGGTCTGTAATCAGCCAGGCTGGGTCATTCTAAAAAGACAACTCTTTCAGCTACAATACATCAATGGGAATAAAATCAAACCCTTCTTAAAAAAGAAAACGATCACAATCCCAAACCACCTAAGCCATACCTATTTAGAAAAATTTGTTCACAGCCTGATTGCAAAAGTCAAGGTTGAGCTTGATGGTTTTGAATTAAAAGAGCATACAAATGCCCCCACAACCATACTCAAAGCTAGAGAGGATTTTATTTCTGATACGTGGATATTGGATCTATTGTTTACCTATGAAAATGAAACATTTCACTATTGGGCAAAGGAAGACAAGCGGACTAGGATGCATTATGGCGAAAACAATGAAGTTTCATTTTCAATCACACGGCGACAAGAAAACGTAGAAGAAGCCATTATTAATATCTTAAAACCGTATGGCGTCACTGTAGACAAAACCAAGCGCTTGGAATTTACCGAACCAACTGCTGACTCGTTTCATGCTATTCATTGGCTACAAGAACATAAAAAGGCCCTTCAAGCACAACACATTGAAATCGAATTACCTCCTATCAATGATCATGTACTCTCTTTCGAACAACCAACAATTAGCATCTCGCAAATTGAAGAGAATGACTGGTTTGATGTAAAAGCAGTCGTGACTATTGGCAAACAACAAGTCCCCTTCTCTCAACTGATCGAACACATAAAATCCAATAACCGCGTATTCGAAATGGAAAATGGGGACGCTTTCATCATCCCACTAGAATGGATGACTCAGTATGCAGGACTTGCGCGCTGGGCTCAAATCAAAGACAAAGAAGTCAAGATCCTTAAAAGTCAATACAGTCTTCTACAAGACGATGACAATGCTGATGAAGACTCTATACGTATTTATGAAGCCCCAACCGAGGATATTGACTTCACCCCCTCGCCTCTTTTAAAAGCCGAGCTCCGCCCCTATCAACAGGCTGGTGTGCAATGGCTTATCAACCACCAACAAAATGGGCTGGGCTGCTGCCTAGCGGATGATATGGGGCTGGGCAAGACAGTGCAGACGATCGCGGCCCTGCTGCATGCGCGCGAAGGCTTTGCAAATCAAAATCATAATGAAAATCAAAATCTAAATGAGAATGAAAATGAGAATCAGAATGAGAATGAGAATCAGAATCACAATCAGAAAATAGCCGCTCCGAAACAACATCCAAAGCCTGAGATACAAGGTGAGCAACTTGATTTATTTGGCATTGCACAAGAACCGATTGTAGTGAGTCCGCAGCTGGAAGAGAAGTTGATAGTCAATAGTCCACAGTCCATAGATAAAAAATCAAGCGAAGATCAACAACAAACAAGCAAAGATCAACACCTGCCTGACGGCAGTCAGGCCCAACACTCAACACTCATAGTAATGCCCTCCAGCCTCCTCTTCAACTGGCAATTGGAATGCAAAAAATTTGCGCCTCATTTACATGTGAAACAACATATTGGTCCTAAGCGATCTAAATCGTCATCTGATCTCAGTCGATTTGATGTTGTTTTGACAAGCTATCAGACTGCCCTTCGGGACATAGACATCTTGGTTGATATTGAGTGGCATTACATCATTCTTGACGAATCTCAATACATCAAAAACCCGGCATCCAAGATATTTTCTGCTATTCAACAACTATCTGCTGAACACAAATTAAGTCTATCGGGCACCCCCATAGAAAATAGCTTGTCAGATTTGTGGTCGCAAATGCAGTTTATTAATCCAGACATTTTAGGTAGCTATTCGTTTTTTAAAAAGCACTTTCAAAAGCCAATAGAAAAAGAGCAAGATGAATCTCTTATTGATGAATTAAAGACATTGACACGTCCCTTTTTATTGCGACGAACCAAAGGAGAAGTCCTACCAGACCTTCCAGAAAAAACGGAACAAATCGTGTTTTGCGAAATGTCATCAGCTCAAGCAAAAATCTACGAAACCAAAAAAAGTGCAACCCGCAATATGATTTTGCAATCTGACATGTCAGACCCACAGGTTAAAATGCAAGTCTTGAGTTCACTCTTGCGTCTTCGACAAATAGCTAATCATCCATCCTTATGTGATTCTGATTACGAAGACACTTCGGGCAAATTTGAAGTGATAAAAGAGTCGTTTGATACAGTCCATAAGTCTGGTCATAAAGCCCTTATTTTTAGTTCATTCACAGGGCATTTAGATTTAATGGCCACTTACTTGACTGAGCAAGACATCAACTACGTCAGCTTGACAGGCAAAACGAGTCAGGCCAACCGACAAAAGGCAGTCAAGGCATTTCAAGAAACCGAGTCAATACAGTTCTTTCTAATCTCCATAAAAGCAGGTGGCACAGGACTTAACCTAACTGCAGCTGATTATGTTTTTATTCTTGACCCGTGGTGGAATCCGTTTGTTGAAGAGCAAGCGATTGCAAGGGCGCATCGGATAGGACTAGAACACCCTCTTAACGTCATCCGATTCATCAGTCAAGAGACGATTGAAGAAAAGATTAATAAGTTGCAGCAGAAGAAACTGAAATTGAGCGAAGACTTTATTGATAGTGGGGACAAGATGCAATGGACAACGGATGAGTTACAGTATTTGCTTGATTGAAGCGGAGGAAATTGAGAATAAGTCAACCTCTATTCATTCAAATAGAGATATGCGATCATATCTAATCTTATAAACAGACATTCAATTTCTATATTTTTTTCTAAAAATTATTTTGGTGTAAGAATTGATAATTTAAGATAGTACTAAAATCCTTTTTAAATCACTAAGAAATAATTCACGACCCAATAATAAATCAAGCAAAACATCTGACTAATTAAATAATTTCTCAATAATACTCTAAAAGTCATTAAGTGTAATAGTCATTAATGTTGTAACCGGGTCACCTTCACAAATTCCTGGCTTCCACAGTTGGGATGTTATTAAATCCTTAAGGTCATTGATCAGCTCTAGTTCGATATATCCCATCATTGATTTAGCCATTTCAATTTCTATAGGATTACCTTTAGATATTTCATTGTATTGTGTGTCTCCATTTTCGTCAGCCATGAACCAAAATATTTCACTTGTTAAGAATAAATTCTCTAATTCAGATTCCGTATTAATTATAAAGTTCACTTCAAATATTTTGTATTGCTCAGATCTAAATAGATCTTCTGGTATTTTGGTCAAAATCAATGAATCCAATGCTTCTTTTGTATTTTGATTCCCATTCAAAGATGCTTGGTTTACAAGTTTTGAATTTTCAATACCGTAGATATAAACTTCACTTATTTCTAGGCTGTTCTCCTCATCGATTATATTTACTATTTCAATCTTATCTATTAGCTCACAATTTTCTTGGGCATTCATTACAATACTAAAGGCAAATAACTGCAAACAAAAAATAACTTTAATCGCATATTTCATTTTTAAATTTTTCATAAGCGTTTCTTTATTCTCCATAATTCTCATATTTATTTTTCTTATACACAGTAAGTTTGCATCATTATAACCCGATCTTAACGTCAAAATAAACATCTGACATATCAATCTTAATCAAGTCACCCCCACATAATGCTCCCCTCTTTTCAAATGACTCAAATTGTGTCGTTTACAATTGAGCTTTTCAACTAAATAATTCACTGCGGTTTCGGGGTTAAGGTCTTTTCCGCAGGTAAACAAATCAATGGCCGCATAGCCATTTTCTGGCCAAGTGTGAATATTAAAATGGCTCTCTGCGATGATAACCGATCCAGATACACCTTGCGGAGCAAACTGGTGAAAATGAGCTTTAATGATCGTTGCTTTGGCTAATGCTGCAGCTTGTAACATAATCTGCTCGAGGGCTACAGGATTATCTAAAATAGCCTGATCACATTCATACATGTCTAAAATCGTATGCCTGCCTAATGATGTATAGTTCTCCATTTTAATCTGCGACAAAGTGAGGTATAAATTGACAATCGTTGTCAATAATCATTTTTTCTGCTCGTCTAAAGGAAATGCCCGCAGCTTTTCCATTGATATTATACATGCCTGGTTGATAATATTCTCCACAGCTATCTTTATACAAAGTGGCAAATTCTTGATAAATAGAATGAGACATATCTAAGTCACCGTCAGTCTGCTCTGCTATTTGACCTCTTGAATCGAAGATGGTAATATTCTCTCCTAGCCTGCCGAAGACTGCTTTTTTCACATAGGGCATGCCTCGAAATGTTTTAGGATCAAGCGTTGACTTCAACAGATAATTCGATTTATATTTTTCTGCTAATCTGACTAAAAATGCCTTTGATTGATACACCATAGTGTAGGCTGGATTCAGCACATATAGTAGATCATTTAGAATCAAATTATGTAAGTCTGCCAATAAATCGGGTTCTTCAAAACAGATAAATTCCCACGGAATCAATTTTAATAAATAATCAAACTTATAGTATGACTCATCATCTCCTTGAATAAAGACGCCTTCGTTTCTTGCGAACTGCACAGCGGGTAAATCTGCATAAAGTGTCTCGAAGCCTTCATTGGCTGCAGCATGTAATAATAAATCAAGGTTTGCAATATCTTCTTCGTGACCAAACGAGGTCCCAAGAATCATCTTCTCCCGATTAGGTTCTGCTATGCTCAACCAATTAAAGGCAACTTCAAGTCTATTGCTTAGCTCAGAGTAGGGCAATCCTTCCAGCAAGGCATTAAATCCATTTTGAATGGTAATTGACTCAGGTAATAAAGTTGGCATATCTGCATTAAACTCCAACAGTTTAATAGGTAAATCATTTATTCCTCCAGAGAAATCAAATCTTCCTAATAGATGCATTTGATCCTTCTTAACACTTTGGATAATGAGATCAATCATCTGATTCGGAAAGCCTAAAAACTGAAAGTCTCCACGCTTCACAATAGTCTGCAGTTCTTCTTTGAACATCTCATAGACTTCATCCTGAGCCTTTTTAAAGGCAAGGACTTCATCACTGTATAAAAATATAGCTTCAGGGACGATATAATCATCGTCCAAAAGAAATTCTAACTCATGCTCTTGTATTGCTGCATCAGGTATACCAGTTAGCTCAACAAGTCTATCCTCCATATGATTTAGTAGACTTGCCTCCGCCGTAACTTTTAGATGTAGTAGGTCTTTTGACAGTGGTTTTCCTAGCCGTACTCTTTAATTGAGATCTGCCTGCAGTATTCGACTTATTGTAAGCGTTGTCGCTAGCATAGGCGCTTCTATTGACACCAGAACCCATCGGTCTTCCCATCATATAGCCAAACATGCCAGCATAAGCCACCGTTCTGATCATAGATCGTTTAGGATCGTTAGCTTCCATCAATTTTACCTCGTCTAATGTAAATGTGTCCACAGAACTGTCGAGAAACGTAGCAATGATTTTACTATCTGCTCGATTTTGTAAAATTTCTTCGTCTGTTATTTTAAATAAATCTTTTTCTGTTTCTTGCAGTTCCAGATGAATGCCTTGTGTTGGTTCTTCTATCGTTTCCTCAACATAATCCTGTTCACTACTGCTTTTAAAAAACATACTGTAAACAACGAATAAACCTAAGGCACCATAAATAATGTATTTAAGTGAGAACGAGTTTTGTCCTTCTGCCATTATAATATAAATTTTGTAATGATGTAATAATTGTAATTATTTGTAAATATGTCAATAAATCAGCAATCATCAAAAAATATTTTATTCTAATCAGCTTTATCGTCGGACTTTGTTCCATTGTCTACGAGCTTCTTATCAGTACCATTAGCTCTTATTTGATGGGAGATAGCATTGTTCAGTTTTCATTGATCATTGGATTCTATCTAGCATCCATGGGGATTGGAGCGTTTTTATCTCGATTCATTGTGCCAAAGGAAGTGCTCTTTGGCTTTATAAGCATTGAGCTGCTATTGGGTATTATTGGAGCATTTTCTGTACCGATGTGTTATTTATTCTTTGCCCTCAGTGATTCCACAGGCTACCAATTCTTTGTTTTATCACTTGTCACGATCATTGGCACCTTGACTGGATTTGAAATTCCACTGCTAACAAGAATTTTGGAGCATGAGAACACCTTTGAAAAAAACATTAGTGATATCCTAACCTTTGATTATTTAGGTGCACTTGGCGCTACCCTTCTCTTTCCATTTTTCCTTTTACCATTTTTGGGATTATATCGGTCATCATTACTATTTGGATTTATCAATTTATTGGTAGCCTTTGTGACAATACAATTATTCAAAGAGCAATTGCAACTACGAAAGAGAAGTAAAACTTTACTCAATGCTGCAACAATTTGTTTGGCTATCTTAATTGGCTACATGCTCATTCAAACGAATCAACATTTAGATCGATGGAATGAATCCATTTATAAATATCCAATCATTCATTCTGAACACACCCCATATCAAAAGATAGATATTGCAAAAAATAATTCTGAATTTAGATTATACCTCAATAGTGCAATACAGTTTTCTTCGCGGGATGAATACAGATATCATGAAGCATTAATCCATGTGCCACTCAGTCAATTAGAATCAGTAAAAACAGTCTTGGTCCTTGGAGGTGGTGAAGGATTAGCCATTCGCGAATTATTGAAATACTCTGAAATTCAACAGATAAGTCTGGTAGATATTGACCCAGCAATTACTCAACTATCTAGAAAAAATGAACTCATATCTAGACTCAATGAAAATGCATTAGAAGATAGCCGAGTCAACATCATTCACCAAGATGCATTTACCTTTTTAAAAGAAGGCGATAGTCGGTTTGATGCAATCATCATAGATCTCCCAGATCCATCTAACGAAAGCCTTGCCAGATTGTACTCAGATGCATTTTACAAATTATGTTTAAAAAGACTCAATGCTGAAGGCGTACTAGCTACACAAGCAACAAGTCCACATTTAAGCACAAAAGCGTTTTGGTGCATTAATGAGACCATCCGATATGCAGGCTTTAATTACAGCTATCCTTATAATGTTTATATTCCATCATTTGGGAATTGGGGTTTTATTTTAGCAAAACAGTCACCACAGTTTACAAATTCATTGCGCCCAGAAATAGAGTACAAGTATTTAGAAAATGACAATTTTGAGCATCTATTTTATTTCGAAAAAGACATCAGAATTAATGATGTTGAATTAAATAAACTCGACAAACCAATTTTATTAGAATACTATCTTGACCACTGGAAAAGCCTACAAGGAGAAAAACGGTAAGCATCTTATAATTTAAAAAGCCTTTAGATATTATGGCATTCGCATCAATCTCGGCGGCGGGTTTCCAATTCGAAATAATTTAGCGTTTAAATTTGATTACCAATACATGGCAGACCAAATGGTAAGCAATATTAAGTCAGCTTGTCAAAAAGCTAATCTCATGGAGCCCGATTTCTTTACGGAATTTGGAAGAAAAGTCGTAAAACTGTTTACTAAAGTCAATCCTCAAGACATTACTATATGAATTCAAATTCATAACCGTCAATTACACCTTATTATGACATCTAATTACATGGAAACCTTAGTCTTAGAGATTAGACATCATAGAACTATTGCCGAAAATGAACTCTTAGCACCGGAAATTTGGAGTAAGAAATCATTCAAAGAATGCTCTCGAGTGATTGGAGATACCTTGCTGGCTAACTTTTCAACGGAAGAAATACTAAACTACGGTACAACTATATCTTACAAAACTCTTGAGACGATCTTTAAGCAACGGTATATACTCAAATCTCCGCTAGATCGCCGCTGCCTGATCACCTTGACCAAACTGGTGAAATTTCTTGGCTATCAATCCTGGGCGGATTTCACAAAACAAAAAGATACGCCTAATCGGCAAAATGATCAGGTGCCTATTCCAATTCAACGATTTAAAAAAATGGCAAACTAGTACCTCAAGAACTAAATATCTAGTCGTATTCAATTGTTCTTTTCCACCTTCTCTTCGTAACAGAACCTGTCAAGATAGCTTTTGAATCTCAGCCCTTTAGGCTGATGATCTTATTTTGTTTATATCTAGGGGGCCATGACCCCAGCTTTGGAATCTCAGCATTTCAGCTGTTTATGTCTGATAGTCTAGCTATCAAGGCCGGTTCTGTAACGACGTACAAGTGCAAAATACGCCAAATGCACTAGTCAGTTATATCTTGACAAGGCACTAGAATCTGGCAAGGTATGACGCTTTCACAGTCCCTAAAAGGCTATCAGACCGAATCTGTGCTTTGAGTAGACGAAAAATAACTGTTTTTCATACACCATGTAATTAGTACTAGAGACACTAGCCATTCAGCATTCAATTAGAACTAAGTGAAAATTTAAAAGAATGTCAACACTCTATAAACAAAAAAGAGGCTGTATCATATGTTTGACACAGCCTCTTTTCTTTTATTCTAAACTCTCATTTAATTATTACCAAGGATCAGCGGAAGACCGCCTCCTTCTCCACCACCAACGATGACCACCTTTGAATTCGGTGATTGTGCTAGTTCGAGCGTTGCCTCTATGCCCTTGTCCTTCAGGATATTACTTGTCAAACTTGCATTCAAGATTCTATTTGCATCTGCTTTGGCTTGCGCTTCAATAATCTTACGCTCAGCTTCTTTTCGTTCTCTGTCAAGTTTAAAGTCAAATTGAAAAGACAATTGCTCTTCTTCTAGCTTTTGCTCAATCGCATCTCGCAGTGTCTCTGGTAATTGCACCGATTTCACAAGGACAGCATCAAGAGCTATATTCTTCTCTTCGATAGATTTTCTTGTTTGCTCATATATCTCAGTTTGAATCGCTTCTCGTTTCGTCGAATACAATTCTTCTGGCAAATATTTACCAATAACCTCTCTAGTCGCCGATCTAATTTCTGGTTGGATAATCCGACGAGCGTAATCAGTACCGACTTCATCGTGTAAATGACCAATTCTAGATGGAATTGGGCTAAATCGATAGGCTAAATCAACTTGGATTGACAAACCATTTTTGGATAGCACATCCATACTCTCCTCTCCTTCCTGAAATCTGACATCATAAATGATCATATCATTCCACGGCATGACGACATGAAAGCCCTGGTCATACACCTTATCTTTTTGGACACCACCAGCAAACCGCTTGAATTGCACGCCTTTGCTACCTGCTGGGACCGTTATAAATGTTGTGCTTGTTAGAAGCGTGAAGATGAGAAAGACGACAAAAGCCAGAATTATGTATTTCATAAAATTGGCTTGTTTTAGATCAAATGGATTCTTACGTTGTGGCATAGATTGCTTTTAAAGGTTAACTGTTTTTCAATTATGATGTGATTAAAGCATGTATGTTAAAATAGTTTGTATGTGCTTGATTTTCAAAAAGATGCTGTTTTGGAGATGCATAGCCATTGCTATGGATCGAGAAAAAGCAGAAGTATTTAAGATCAATGACATGAAAAATAATTAACTATATATTCTTAAATCACCTCAATATATTACTATGAACAAAATTGGGCTTGGTTAGTTCCGTATGGCCTCTCTGTTTATCAGATTTATCAGGTCTTTTCCCGTCCAATCCATCAGGCATTTCATATGCCCTTTAGGACATTTGCCTCTCCCTGACTTCGAACAAGGCCAGCAAGATAAATGATCATTTTCTAGTAAGAGTGGTGTATTCTCTTTTTTTGTCAAATAAGGATACATCCCAAACTTTGGAGACGTACTCCCGTACACAACCACAATTTTTTTATTGAACGCTGCCGCAATGTGCATCAAGCCCGTATCACCCGTGATGACTAATTGACTTTCTCTGACAAGGACAGCAGATTCAAGAAGGCTACACTTACCGACCTTATTATTCACAAATCGGCGTGAGTATTCTTCAATCAGCTTTGATTTCTCAACGTCTAATGGCCCTCCTAATAAGATGATCGGCTCGTCGGACTGATTAATGTAGTCAACACACAGCTCTACAGGAATCTGCTTTGTTAAATGAGCTCCTCCAATCACCAATGCAGTATAGGCACCTTTGATGTTTAATGCGTTTATGTAATTCAACATAGATTTCTCTGAGTCTTCATCTATAAATAACTCTATCCCTTGATCATCATTTTCGACCTTGAGTTGAGCTACGGCATTAAAAAACTGATCAACTAAGTGTCCTTGCGGCAATTTGTCAATCCGGAGGTTTAAAAACATCCATTTTTCAAGTGTGAATTTCTTAAATGAAACGAAAGGACATTTCAATACCGACCGTAATCGATACGATCTAGGCGTTTTATGTAAGTCAATGACAAGATTGTACTTTTCATCAAGTAGAGATTGCTTATGCTCTACCCAATCTTTGTCAAAACAGTATAATTTATCAATATAAATATTGTTCTCTAAGACTGATTTATATTTTGATTTGGTAAGAAAATGGAGATCTGTTTTCAACTGGTCTTTGATACAGCGAATGATTGGACTTGTCATTACCAAATCACCTATAGCCCCAAATCGCACGATTAAAATCTTCAGGTTTCTAAAAATTACAGCTCAGTTAATAAATTCTTCATAATAAAGATGTTAAAACATAGGCAGAATACCACTACAATTCTGAGTAAATTGCTACAGAATTATAGAAATGAAAGTAGTCAACGTTCAAGTCATCGGTAAAGTACAGGGCGTCTCATTCAGATTCTCTACTATGGAAAAGGCAAAATCACTACAATTGAAGGGATGGGTCAAAAATCAAATGGACGGTAGTGTAAAGATCCTTGCACAAGGTGCTGACAATTCTATTGCCTCATTAATCGAATGGTGTCATAACGGGCCGACCGCAGCTAGCGTTGATAAAGTTATGGTAGAGGAACTGAATCAATCAACGTTACAACATTTAGAATCATTTGAAATCAGACGATGATTAAGGATCGCATACAGCATTACTATCGGACTGAGCGCATCAGCAGTGTCGTGTTTTCAGGAGTGGGAGTCGTCAGTTCTTGTTTAGGCTTGTTGTATTACTTAATCCAGCAATCTGAATTGAGTCTTGGTCTGATGCTCGGATTATGTATTGTAGGATCGTATCAAATCATAGTTGGCCTCATACGCCTAATCAGGAGCAGAGATCGGTTTAAAAAAAGCATAGAGGATGTAGATGCTCAGAGCAGTTATATTAGAGATATCGAATTACCTAGAATCATCAAAAAAGAACAGTTGATCAAACAAATGCGGTATATCGAAATCAGCTTTCTCGTTGTGTCAGTTACCTTGATGTCATTTTTTCTTTTAAAACCCAATAACCACCATATGATGGGTACGCTCATTGGCCTTTGCTTTCATGCTGGTTTTTTGCTAAGCTTTGATCTGTTCTCCCAATTTAGAATTCAGGAATACATCCATCAGCTTCAGAAATATTTGAATTTATAGCTTCACAATTTTTTGATTGAGTGCATATCCATGTTCATTAAATAAGAGTTGGATAATATACAATCCCTTTTCAAGATGCTGCAATGAGATAACAGATCTATATTCCTGTTCCAAAACTTGTCTTCCGCTCATATCAAAAATTCGAATGCCATCAATATTTGTCCCATTGATCACTAATTCATTAAATACAGGATTGGGGCTTAAGTCAATCTTAATCGGCTGAATTACGTCTTCAACATCCGTAACCATGTCACAAGTTATCCCGTCTTCATTTCCCCAAATTAAATCTGCGTACTCCGGATGATCGATATATGGATTGCGATTCCCTTGAATAGAAAACACAGCATTATTCCGATCGATTTCTTTTTGCGATACAGGATCTTGTCTGTGCCACTTCAACAATACGTCTAAATACCAATCCACAAAAAAACTATACTCTTCCCCTGACAATACCCGCTGCCCTCTGGAATCTACATTTTGCCACGCCCCAGCTACTGGACCATATCGAGTCGCTACATACAAATGCATACGCGCCACATCTCCCTTGTATTCATCAATAGGTTCAAACACTTCAAGCGTAAACCCTTCAAGTGATGAAAATCCTAATTTAGAACCATTCGATGTTTCAATTATCAAATCGTCAGTTTCTCCATAAGGGAAATTTGACCGCGTTGTATTGACAATTTTATCTGCTGGGATGATAAAATGAATATCACTGTATTGATCAGTATCTCGATTTCCTCCCCACCAAGATGTCGGAAAGGAATGTTCCCTATTATAATACAATCCTTCTTGATCAATATCTTCACCAAAGTCTTTATCCTCACCTGGAATATATTCATACGCCTCTGGCCCAGCTGGATTATCACTATACATATCCCATATAATAAGTTGCTCACCGGCATCATTCAGACGTAGATCAGTCGTAAAATGAGAATCCCAAATATCAAAACTACGATCTGTGTATGGGATCACTCGATGGTCATCAAGCAAAGTAGTTAATGAGGATTTAAGGTCCGCACATCTATCGCCTAATTGTATGCCCATATCAATGTCCGCATAATAGTCTGATCTAATCTGCAGTTCATCCAAGGCCATGTCAAATTCTCCTGATGTACTCGTAAAGCGAAAAGCGAAATGGACAGATTGCCCAATTAAAAAGTCCAATGCGATTGAAGGATGGTAAGCTGCATTAGAAATCTCATTGTCATCGCCTATAGGGTATAACGAAATAGGCACTGGACTCCAAGTTGCTGATTCTATTGCTTGAATAGTAGATCCTCCAGTATAATCTGAAGCAAAAAACAACTCCAAGTCTCCATTCACAATCGCGTTTTTATACTTAAAAGAGATAAAAGGCATCGCCGATTGACCGAAAGCGATCAGTTCTGAAACCAACCAAATCGAATAATTAGTCTCTGATCCTCTCAGCCGAATAATGGGCTCTCCAAAATCAGTCGCACAGCTCCATGTTGACTGACTCGACGCTTCCTGAACAATCGTCCAGCTATTTTGCGAGCAATCATTAAATGACTCAATCTCACTTAATCCCTGAGCCGATATAAAATGTAAACCCACACAAGACATGAATAGGATTGTAAAATAAATGCGCATGGTCAAATTTAGTGGAATGAATGGACAACAATTAACTCACAAAAGACTAATCTTAATAATTAACTCTTTCTAGTGGTCTGTCAAGTATATATTGACTAGTTGAATTTGATAGTAGTTTGTGCATGAACTAGGCGCAGGTTCGGTCTGATAGCCTTAGCTATCAAGGCCGGTTCTGTAACGACGTGCATGTGCAAAATACGCCAAATGCACTAGTCAGTTATATCTTGACAGAGCACTGGCTAGCTAATAACTGTTGTACTTCCTGCTGCAGCACCTCTAGATATTCATCGATATGAGACAAGTGCGTTCTGAAATTAGCTACTGCAAGGCGTAACCACACCACACCAGCAATGGTTGTGGTCGAAATAAAATATGTCGAATTCTCTCGAATTCTATGTGACAGGTCCAGATTAAATGTATTGGCCTGCTCTTGTTTATCTAATTCATATCTGTAAATACAAACTGATAATTCTGGTTTGGGACCGACTAAAAATCCTAAATCTTGAACACGCTGATAAAAATACAAAGTCAACAACCACTTCTCCTCCAAGCAGGCTGTAAAAGGGGCTAGTCCATGTAATTGGAGAGGGAGCCACATCCGAAGCCCCCTAAAGTGCTTTGTCAATTCTGGCCCAGCTTCTGCAGGTGATATGTAGGGATTGCGATCACCAGCATCTTGAAGATAATTCGCTTGATACCGATGCAAATTGAGTAAGGCTGATCTGTCCTTCACAAGCAAAGCACCCGAACCATAAGGCAAAAACAAGGTCTTATGAGGATCCATAACTACCGAATCTGCTCGCTCAATGCCCTTAAATAATGGCTTCAACTCATCAACCAAAATAAAAAACCCACCATACGCTGCATCGATATGAAACCAGCATTGATACTGCTCAGCAACCGCAGCAATTGCATCAATGGGATCAACTGACCCCACATCTGTTGTACCAGCTGACGCAACAATTAGAAAAGGATTTAGTCCCTCTTCACGATCTGCTTGTAGTTGCGCACCCAAGTCTTCTACATTCATCTTAAAGTCTTCATCTATGCCTACATCTCTCCACACACATTCATCCAAACCAAGTATGCGTAATGCTTTATGCACACAATGATGGGTCTGCTTGGTCATATAGACAACAGACCTTCGAACATTTGTGCTATTCACTGCTTTCGCATGTCTTGCAGTCGCAATCGCTGTTAGATTAGCAATCGATCCTCCAGAAGGCAAATTACCAAAGGCTGTCTGAGGATACCCTATCAGATCACACATCCATTTGATGAGCTGATTCTCAATTTTGACAGCTCCTGGGCCTGCAAAATACATGCCCGCAAAGTGATCTGTAAAGGCTGATATATAATCTGCTAATGCTGATGAATACACACCGCCGCCCGGAATATAGCCCAGATGGCCTGGCATCGCAGGACGAACGCCAGGCGTATCAACGGTTTCTTGCAATGTACGGATGAGCTCTTCTAATGATCTACCAGTCGCCTGAATAGGAAAATGGTCCAATTGATCAATAACTGAATAGTCTGCACCAAATGCTGCCTGCTCTTGAATTGTTTGAATAAAGCTTGAGCCATATGATGTTGCAGAGCGATTCCACGATTCTAATTGGTCTTTATCGGGCTCTAGTCTATTAGCGCTCGATTCCAGTCTAACTATTCTTTCTTTTAACGAATCCAATCGAATTAGTAACTCGGAACTGAAGGATCGATCTCCGCAGACCAAGCCAAGATGCCGCCCTTGAGGTTATACAACTTAGTCAGACCTAGCTGCGTTTGAAGCTGGAGAATGGCTGTAGCACTACGCTGGCCACTCCTACAATGGATAACAACATCTTTATCTTTTGATATTTTTTCAGCTTGTTCTATGATATTACCGAGAGGAATGAGTTCGCCGTCCAAGTTGCAAAAATCAAACTCGTATTGCTCTCTGCAATCAATCAATTGAAAATCTTTTTTGGAGTCTTTCCACTCCTTTAGTTCAGTTACAGTAATTTCTTTGACTTCACTCATATTGTTTAGTATTTCAGTACCACAAAACTGCTCATAATTTATCAGGTCTGTGATATTAGTATCTTCATTTTTGTTAAACGTAAGAATGCGACTCTCAAGTGTTAGCGCATCAAATAAAAGCAATTTTCCACTTAAAGGTTCACCAACATTAGCTACAATTTTAATGACTTCATTCGCTTGAAGACTGCCAATGATACCAGGCAAAACACCCAACACACCTCCTTCTGCACAATTAGGTACACTACCAGCATTAGGAGGTACTGGATATAAGTCTCTGTAATTAGGCCCAACGACTCCTTCCTTACTGGTATAGTTAAACACAGATACCTGACCCTCAAAGCGATAGACTGATCCATACACGTTTATTTTGTCCAGTAAGACACAGACATCATTGACCAAATATCTTGTTGGAAAATTGTCAGTTCCGTCAACGACGATATCATAGGATTCTACAATATGTTTCGCATTCTCTGCAGTCAGTGTGTCTTGATAGATCTCTACTTGGATGTTAGGGTTAGCAGCCAGGATACGCGCTTTTGCAATCTCAACCTTTGGCTTACCAATATCATCCATGGTGTACAATACCTGTCTTTGCAGATTACTCAAGTCGACGATGTCTGGATCAATAATTCCTATTTTCCCAATGCCAGCCGCTGCAAGGTATAATAATGTAGGGCTACCTAATCCGCCAGCACCTACCACGAGAACACGCCCACTTTTAAGCCGCTCCTGCCCTGCCTCCTCAATAGTAGGAATGGATATATGGCGACTATACCTGATCCGTTCTTCTGTTGTTAGCATGCTAATAGTTACGATTTTGGGGTTATTGTTAAAGTCCTCATTGTATATGATTTGTAGGTCTAATGAACGTGGATTGTCAAGAATTTTCCCGTCTACAAGACATAATATTACACTTAACTCTCTTGAAATACGAAGAGTTTTAACATTCAGGCGTCAAATTTCTCCATATGAATCAGAAAAATACATTTGTTTTTATCAGACTGGCTATGTTTACCCTCTGCTTTCTGGTTTTTTCTAGTCAAATCTGTTTTGCAAATTATCAATCTGGAATTCGATTATTTACAGAAGACTTTGATTCGACATGCGAAGACAAGTTAATGGATGGTGTAAACTTTCGTACGTTTTCAGTGATGGATATTCCACCTGTTATGGCTTACATAAACCATTATGAATGCGACGGCGGATTAGGGACAATTACAATTTACGCCACTGAAGGTGATGATTTAACAAATTTAGAAATCAGCCTTGATGGCGGTGTGAGCTTTGTCTCATTAATGCCAGATAATTTCAATAATCTCTTATTACTCAATGTCGAAGCTGGCATTTATGAGATTTATGTTCGACTGGCTAATGACAACGACATCAATAATCAAAGATATATTGGATTTTTTGAGCTCTTGCCAGCTACTGAAGTAGATTTAGATAAAGATGGGTATACCAAATGTGAGGATACAGACGATCGTGATCCTTGTGTACCAGAAGATTGTGATTTGGCCCAAGGTGTTGGATGTGATTTATCCATTATTAAAAATGACTATGAATGGTGTCATTTTGAAGATTTATTAAACCCACAGCAACTCGCCATTGAAGTGAAGATGGAAGACATAGAAGGCTATGCTTCTTATGAGTGGAGTAATGGTGATACGACTTCTACTTTGCTTGTAAGCCCAATTAGTGATAGCTATTATCAAGTGAGTGTTAGTGATCAGTCTGGATGTGTGCTTGCTGATAGTGTCTTTGTGAAGGTTTATTATATTCCGTTTATAGATGCACAAATTATTCATCAAAATTGCAGTGGAGCCCTAGGATCTATTGTTCTATTCTCACCAATCGGTGAGAGCTTGGATCAACTGCAGTTGTCACTAGATAATGGAGAAACATTCCAAGATCCGACTTTTGACAATTTTGGAAATATCATTTTATTTCAATTAGAACTTGGCGAATACGCAATTACAATTCGGCATAAAGAACAGACGCAGTGTGTTAAGGATTTAGGAGTTTTTGAGGTCGAGGACGAACAATTCTTTGACGAAGATAACGACGGTGTCCTGAGATGTGAAGATGAAAATGATGAAGATGAATGTGTACCCACCGTTTGTGAAATTTGCGAAGTAGTGAGCTCAGCAGGATTTGAATCAGCAGATGATTCGTGGGCAAGCTTATCCGAAAACGTAGAGTTATCTACAGAAAATCAACGCTCAGGTGCTAGCTCAGCCAAACTCAGCCTCAATGGTTCATTTATTGAAACAGAAGCCTTAAGTGTTGACAATCAGCGTTCTATCAAAATTGCATTTTCTGTATACCCCAGTAATTTAGAGCGTAATGAAGGTTTGGTTTTGTCTATATCTTCAGATGGAGGCAGTACATATACTGTGCTAAACAGTTGGTTGTCTCTAGTCGATTTTCACAATGATGAATGGTTCGAATTAAATCACAGAGCAACAATTGATGACGGGATTACTGAATTACAAATTAGACTAAGCCAGTCTTCTTCTGAGTTCAATGATTTTATGTACATAGACGACGTCACGATTGAGTTTTGTGAAGCAGAGTATTTTGAGTCTAATCAAATCGTATGCGAACTCATTCATTATGACGACGTAGATGCCTTCCTTGACTTTTGGAGTTTTGGAGGTGGCGATGCCAATTTATCAACGAATTATTCTCAAAGCGGTCAATTTTCCTATCATCTTAAAAATGGAAATGGGGCTTCTTCGTCTATCATCTCAAATTCACTATCAACAGATGGAGTTGGCGTTTTATCGGTAGACTTCAGTTATACACCCATTAGTATGGAATTAAGAGAATTCTTTTCATTAGAACTGTCTTTGGATGGCGGCATTACCTACGGTCGCATACAAAGTTGGGTTTCTGGTGAATTTGAAAATGGAACTTCATACACGGAGACAGTTGTAATTCCTATTAATCGAAGTGCTAATAATCTAAGACTTAGGTTTACCAATTACGGTAATTCTCAATTTGATCATGTCTATCTGGATGATATTAAAGTTGAATATTGCGAAGATATTTCTAGACGTACAGATCCTCAGGATGCAGAAGTGGTTATCGAATTTGAAAAAGAAAATTCAACAGCTGAAAATCCCGATTTTAATCTAGGCTTCCAATCGATTGACTCTGGATTTGTGAAAGAAACTACTCGACCCAGCTCTATCATCTCTATATATCCTAATCCTACTGCAGATTATATAAATCTGTCAATGACTGATTTGGAGTCGACTACTGAGCAGTTACATTATCGCTTCACGGACATTGCTGGTCAAACTCATTTAATGGGGCGCCTACAAAATCAAAATGAGGCTCAAATTGACGTAACAAGTTTGCCATCAGGAACATATATCATTCAGCTATTTGATGAGCATAAGCTTCACATGAATCAAACGATGATCAAGATTTAGTCATTTTATAGAATCTGTCATCTAATTGTCACTCAAGTCTTAGTAACTGTAGGGTAAGTCACCCTTTGATCGACTATCATTTTAGCCTATTTTTGAAGTGTATATCGAAGTCTCTTTTAGCATGGAGGCAATCGTTATACAACACCTATTCATAAAACATACAAATTTGCCGTTTCCTTGTAAATGGCATCGATAAAAAGATACTCCAACAATCTTGGTTGGACAATCCGTACTATTAATCTCTAATGCCGCATCATATTCATGATGTGGCATTTTAACATCATATTGCTAATTTTACATATATATATAAACTTAATAATCAATTAATAATAGGTTATAATATTTCGCTATATTATCAAAAGCTACTATATTCGCACTGTATTATTTTCCAAAACCCGATTTTTATTACAGGTCTCATGAGTAAAAAGAAGCTGAAAAGCCGCAAGAAGGGCGCGAACCCTTTAGCAGACCCCCGTCTGCCCAAAATAGTTGGAATCATCTGTTTATTCCTATCATTTTACGTCCTCGTCGCATTCATTTCCTACATATTTACGTGGAAAGCTGATCAAGACAAAGTTCTAATGTATTCTTGGAACATCATATTTGAAAGTAATATGACTGTTTCTAATTGGTTAGGCCGTCTAGGTGCCTTTATTTCAAATACGTTTATGTATTGGGGATTTGGAGTGTCGTCATTCTTATTCATTCCATTATTATGGAAAATGGGTCTCGACCTCATCAGAACAAAATCCATCAAAGAAAGCCTTAGTTTATCAAAGTATATCATTCTTATCGTTGCCTTTCTATCGATTGTATTAGAATTTGTATTCCATACATCTCAGTTTACTTGGGGTGGTATTTTTGGAACGAGCACTACGATTTGGTTGATCAATTTTATTGGTAGAATAGGACTCAGCCTCTTATTGTTCTTTACAACACTCATTTTCTTGACCTGGTATTTCAACCCGAGTTTTGACAAGCTTGCCTTTGAAATGCCTGCAGGCCCGCAATTTGATTTCAAATTTCCAACGTTTAATACGCGACCCCAAAAGCAGCAGAAAAAACCGTCAGCGAAAGATGATCCTCATGTGGATGATAATAGCAAGTATTCTGCTCTCAAACCGAATTTTTCCCAGAGAGCCATTCCAAAAACCGACTCAGATGGTAGTCCTCAGGTACTTACAGATGATACTCAATTAGAGTTTGTCTTGCCTGAGCCCATCTTGGGGAAAAAGTCACCCAAGGCAAAAGTACCCCTAACTCCAGCTAATCTGGAAATGGAAATCAGTGGTGCTGACATCAATGTCACAGAAGGTAAAGAGAATACAATAGAGCAAAAAGCGACGCCAGCGCAACCTATACTTGGTGTTGCTGAAGAAAACGCTAATCACTCTGAGCCTTATGATCCAACTGCGGATCTACAAAACTATAAGTCTCCAAGCATAGACTTGTTAGAAGATTATGATGATCAAAAATATGAAATAGACAGATCAGAACTAGAGGCTAACAAAGATCAAATCATCGAAACGCTTCTTAATTATAAAATTGAGATCGTAAAAATAAGAGCCACCATTGGACCCACAGTCACACTCTATGAGATCGTGCCTGCACCTGGTGTCAAAATCAGTAAAATAAAGAATCTAGAAGACGATATCGCTTTAAGTCTTGCTGCTTTAGGGATTAGAATCATAGCACCAATTCCTGGTAAAGGGACTATCGGTATTGAGGTACCTAATAAAAAACCTCAAATCGTATCACTTAAAGAGGTCTTGAAGTCCGACAAGTTTACACATGCGAAAATGGACCTGCCCATTGCATTAGGTAAAACCATTTCGAATGAAGTTTTCGTAGCCGATCTAGCAAAGATGCCCCACTTGTTAATTGCAGGTGCAACAGGTCAAGGAAAATCTGTCGGTATCAATACAGTCTTAATGTCTTTGCTCTACAAGAAACATCCGTCACAAGTCAAGCTTGTATTGGTCGATCCTAAAAAGGTCGAATTGTTTCCTTACGCCAGTTTAGCAAAACACTTTTTAGCATACCTGCCCGATGCTGAAGAACCAATTATTACGGAGACACAAAAGGTCGTTCATACCCTCAACTCCTTGTGTATTGAAATGGATGAACGGTATGATCTATTAAAGAAAGCCAGATCAAGAAATCTTAAAGAGTACAATCAAAAATTTGTTGGCCGAAAATTAAATCCAAATAACGGTCATAAGTTCATGCCCTTCATCGTCTTAGTTATTGACGAGTTTGCTGACCTTATTATGACTGCAGGCAAAGAAGTAGAATTGCCAATAGCTCGATTAGCTCAACTTGCGAGAGCCGTTGGTATACATCTTATCATTGCCACTCAACGGCCATCAGTCAATATTATAACGGGGACAATTAAAGCGAACTTCCCTGCACGATTAGCCTTTAAAGTCACATCAAAAATTGACTCCAGAACAATTCTCGATGCAGGTGGAGCGGATCAATTAATCGGCCGAGGAGATATGCTCTTATCAGTTGGTGGTAATATCGTTAGACTTCAATGTGCATTTGTCGATACACCTGAAGTAGAATCTATTCTGACTCACATCTCTGAGCAACAAGGTTATCCTGATGGATTCCATTTGCCAGAATTTATAGATGAAGACAAAGCAATTGCTGGCGAGTTAAAATTGTCAGACTTAGATGAACATTTCACCGATGCTGCTCGTTTAACAGTTGCTAATCAATCTGGCTCTACTTCGATGATTCAGCGTAAAATGCAATTAGGTTATAATCGAGCTGGAAGAATAATGGACCAGATGGAAGCTCTAGGAATCGTTGGCCCAGCAAGAGGAAGTAAGCCAAGAGAAGTACTATATCATAGTGAAATGGAGTTATTAAACTATCTAGATCACTTGAAGGGATAAGGGACATAGACAAAGCCAAATTTTTAAGCACAATGGATTCACGTCTGTTGTGCTTTTTTTTTGTGCCATCTTTTAGTAACTAAAAAGATGTTAAAGGGACTACTAAGCTCGACCAAAGAGAGAGATTAGTAAGCCCGTATTTAATGCGGAGAACTCGCCGAATGAAATCTCTTTCTTTCTGAATTCTAAGGATAGACTGGATTTACCCTAAAACCCTCTTTTGTTTGAGCCTTTAAATATCGGCAGACCAAATACCAGTTTTTTCAATGTCGCTGAAAGATTATGTCCAAGCACTGAATAAGGACTCAATGTTGGTTTTGGATTTTTTCCCTCTCCCAGTCTTCGGATATGAATTTCATGCCACATTGTATCTACAAACCCACTCGTATCTAACATCTTAATCCCTGTTTTTGGTGTTGGCACATTAAGCTGTATGAGACTACCGTCAAAAATCCGATTTGGTAAATCTGGGTGCAATGTAAATGGGCGAGCAATTCCCACAACATCCAATTCTCCTTCTGCTATTGCCCTTTCCATTGTAGCTACTGTTCTGAAGCCACCAGTTAACATTAACGGTGTTCTCAATAATTTGCGCACTTTTTTCACATAATCAAGAAAATAAACTTCCCTTTCTTCGGTACTTTTTCTCTGGACAGCCCCCATCATCGCTGGTCGTTCATACGTACCACCACTGATTTCTATTAAGTCCATTCCATTATCTCCTAACAGTTGTACCACTTCCATGGACTCTTCCTCTGTAAAACCACCTCTCTGAAAATCAGCAGAATTGATTTTGATACCAATAGGAAATCGATCGCCAACTTTGGCGCGAATATTCTTGTAGACCTCCAAAACAAACCGTGCCCTATTCTCCAAGTTTCCGCCCCATTGGTCTTGTCGCTGATTGACCAGCGGGGATAAGAATTGACTAACTAGATAACCATGTGCACCATGTATCTGCACGCCAGTAAATCCAGCTTCTTTCAAAATCGCAGCAGTGTTCCCAAAACGATCAATGATATCTAAAATTTCTGTTTCTTTTAATGCTCTAGGTTGTTTAAACATTTTTGACATTCCCTTGACATTTGTCATAATCGCAGATGGAGCCACCACTTCCTTATTTATAGCCCCAATAGCTTGGCGTCCAGGATGATTGATTTGCGGCCAAAGATGAGCTCCTGTATTTTTGACAATACCTGCCCATTGTTGTAACAATTCAAAATCAGCTTTATCCTCTACAATCACATTACCAGGCTCTCCAAGTGCTTTTCCATCTACCATGATATTACCTGTTAGCAATAAACCTGAACCTCCATCCACCCAGCGTTGGTACGCATGAATGATGGCTTTTGTAGGGCCATGATGCCTTGGTGACATATTCTCACTCATAGCGGATTTCGCAATACGATTTTGCAGTGTCACTCCGCAGGGCAGAATAAGTTCGGTTTGTAAATTCATATCGAAGTGATTTAATAGTGAATGGTCTTTGCTTCAGAGCACAAGCTTATTCAAATAATGGCGTGCTCAAATAACGGTCTCCTCTATCACAGACGATAAACACAATCACACCACTTTCCAATTCTTCGCTCAACTTGATAGCAGAATGACAAGACCCACCACTACTCATACCCGACAGGATACCTTCTTCTTTCGCTAAGCGTCTTGCCATGATTGTTGCCTCATCAGTACTTACATCAATAATACGATCTACCCGATGTGGCTCAAAAAACTTTGGCAAAAACTCTGGAGACCACCTCCGTATGCCAGGGATCCGCGAGCCATCCTGCGGTTGGGCTCCAACAATTTGCACCTTGGGATTTTGTTCTTTAAGATATCTAGAGGTCCCCATGATAGTACCAGTGGTTCCCATTGCAGAAACAAAATGCGTGACCTGCTGTTGGGTATCTCTCCATATTTCGGGGCCTGTCGTCTTATAATGCTGCCCAGGGTTATCAATATTTGCGAATTGATTAAGCATATAATAATCACCTGATTCATGCATCTCCTCTGCAAGTTCTCTTGAATATTCAATCGTTTTCTCACCTGGTGTTAAGATGACATTGGCACCATATGCTTTCATGGTTAGTACTCGCTCCTTAGTGGCTGTCTCAGGCATAATGAGTGTAATATGAAGTCCACTGATTTGCGCAATCATAGCCAATGCTATTCCCGTATTACCACTTGTCGCTTCTACTAGATGATCTCCTCGCTTTATATCTCCTCGATTGAGAGCCTGTGATATCATACCATACGCTGCACGGTCTTTTACACTTCCGCCTGGATTATTCCCTTCTAGTTTACCATAAATAGTGACAGCATCATTCGTCGGAATACTATTGAGCTTAACTAATGGGGTATTTCCAATGAGTTCAAAAAGGTTCATAGGGTATATGGGTTCTATTTAGCAAAATCTTTAAAGACAAAAGTATCAATCTCTTTCCCGCCATCTGTATTCATGCGTGCCTGATAATACAATTTTGATTCTTCCGGTATTGATTTAGTCAACCAGACATTGCCTCCAATCACACTACCTTTTCCCACAATCGTACTGCCTCCTAAAATAGTCGCTCCTGCATAGACAACACAATCATCTTGTAATGTCGGATGACGTTTGTTATTCGCATCCTTTTTTCTAACACTCAATGCACCCAGCGTGACTCCTTGATACAGCTTGACCCGACGACCAATCGTAGCTGTTTCACCAATAACGACGCCTGTCCCGTGATCAATACAAAAAGACTCGCCTATAATCGCACCCGGATGTATATCGATCCCTGTTTTACTATGTGCATATTCGGTAATGATCCGTGGTAAATCAGAAACCCCCATAAGTTGGAGTTCATGTGCAATGCGATAAGCAGCAATAGCATAAAAGCCTGGATAACTTCGAATGACTTCTTTTTTACTATTGGCAGCTGGATCACCTTCATATATGGCTTCAATATCTTTTCGAAGCAAGGTATTGACAACAGGTAATCGATCGAAGAAACCATCTGCGATTTGATTGACACCTGATCTGTCTTCGATGTCATTTTTTAACAAAAGTTGGACGAGTTCTAATTTACTTTGTTGTATTGCCACTCTTATTTCTGCCGAAGTCGTTAGAAACTCATTCGAATAATCACAAAATAACAGTCCTATTAAACCTTTAAAAAACCCTGCAACTTCGGAGGGCTTTGGACATCTCGTTTTTGTCTTATGCTCTATAAGCAAGTCCTGAATAAACTCTTCATTCATAGTGTAAAAATAATCTTCTTATTCATAAGTATACTTAAATTTTCGATTATTGAATATATCTATTAGTTAGAATAATCAGCAATCGATCTTTACGTCCTTTGATTTGCTTAAAACCTACAAAAACACTTCATTTATGAATTATGTAGACAATTTGATATATGAAAAATTGCATAGTTGTAGTTTTGTAGGTCATGTGATACATTTGTGTAGAGAGCAACAAGCTAATCCTTGCCTTAACTTTGAATTGTGATTTGAAGGTATTCTGTCACATATTGCAAGTGCCCATTTTTACAGTATTGCAGTTTAAAATAAGTAGAAAATCGAATAGCTAAATTCTATTCCTCAATATTGAAGTACTGACAAACTTTAATATAATCATGAGTTGATTCTCTACCTGTTTTTAGTTCAGATATTCATCTGAAGCGGTACACACCTATTTTATTAATCTAAATATCTAATGACGATGAATTCGCGTAAATTACTTTATGTGATAGGGATTTTTATTGCCCTATTCCTACTTCCAAACTCAAATTATTCACAATGTACTTCTCCGGGTTTTGACATAGATTTATACACAAATCTTCTCAGCACCCAGAATGTAACGATTGCTCCAGAAATTTCTAGCTTGACATACAATGATATGACAGGCGAATTTGTAGCAGTAACAGATGGAGGAAGCTTTCTCAAAAGACACACTTCTGGAGCTTGGAATGCATATGGCATTACAAACTACGGCGGCTCACATTGTACAACAACTCGATTTAGTGATACAGAAGCTATCACCTATATGTTCAGTTATACAAGCACGCTCCACAGATATGCAATAGCAGATGAGAGAGACAGAGCGATTGTATTTGTTGACATTGCGAACTCTGATACTAATGTATCACATCCAACCACTTCCTACCTGAAGTTTAGTGGATTAAATTGTGGTGGCAATGATGGTATCGAAGGTTTAGCGTATGATGCCAACACGAATACAATGTATTTTGCAACAGAAGTTAACAGTCAAAAAATCTACAGCTTTGTAGTACCAGCATCGATTACTGGTCAAACGATTGCTGTTAATGAGGTTGCAGATTTAAGATCTATATCTGGACTAAGTACCTATTCAACACATGCATTAGATATCCTACCAAATGGTAACATTGTAGCACTCGTTACAAAACCAGGGAGTGGTGATAATGGAGCTTTTGCAAGAATGATTGTAGAAATCAATCCTTGTGGTGCAATGTTAGGTCAAATGGATTTAGAGCCGACGATAGCTTCAACAGCGGAGCTTGAAGGGATTGCAATTAAAGGTGCAAATTTATATGTGATTGGTGAGAATGCTAAAATGTATCAACTACAAAAACAAGTGACTCAGGGATCAATTATAGTCGCTTCACCAGGTACTTTAGGATCCTATGATTCCGGCTCTTCTACCCTTGTTAACTGGGTAAGCACAAATGTAACTGGAAATGTAAAAATAGATTTATACAAATCAGGGGTATTTGTAAGTACACTAACTGCTAATACAACTAACGATGGTACTCATTCTATAACACTACCAGTTGTCACTAGCAATCAATCAGGATATTCAGTAAATGTTGTTTCACTAGATGATCCGTCAGTTTCAGGAGCGAGTGGAGATTTTACAATAGCCGCTCCTGCTGGTACACTTACTGTTAATTCTCCTGGTAACGGAGAAACATTAAATGTCGGTACCTCTACTCCAATTAATTGGTCATCAGCAAATCTTGCTGGGAATGTTAAAATTGAATTATATCAAATCTCAACTTTAGTAGCTACATTATCTGCAAATACTGCAAATGATGGCAGCCAATCTGTACTTGTACCAAATGTACCTAACGGATCAAACTACAGAATCAAAATCACAAGTATCAACACACCATCTATAGACGATTGGGGTGGCTATTTTTCTATATCAAATCCAACAATTACAGTCAGTAATCCAACAGCCGGAAGCACATACAGCTCAGCTAGCACAGTCAATGTCACATGGACAAGCTCGACAAGCGGTAATATGAAAATAGATTTATACAAAGGTTCTACTCTTGTTGCAACTTTGGATAATTCAACAGCTGATGATGGTTCACGCGTAGTGACATTACCAACTGTTAATACTACGGCATCAGATTATAGAATAAGAGTAAGCAATATTGCTTCTGGCATCTATGACGATAGTGGTATGTTTGAAATTACAGCAGCTAATATTTTCGAAGTAACTAGCCCGTCTGCTAATGACGTCTTTAGTGGTGGAGATTTCACGACTGTTACATGGAATAGTAGCTATACTGGATCGGTAAGAATTAATCTTCGAAAAGGCAATTCATTTGTCAGTACACTAAAAGTGAGTACAGCAGATGATGGTTCATATTCAGTTCAGTTACCAGTTGTGGCAACGACAGGAAATGATTATCACATCAAGTTAATCAATAGGGAGGATGGTTCAGTATTCGATCTAGGTGATAATTTTACAATTACAGCATCTGACAACATTACTGTGACTTCACCTACTACAGGAGATATTTTCTTTGATGGAGATCCTATTAACGTACTGTGGTCAACGAATATCGGAGGAAGTGTCGCAATAAATTTATTTAAAAATGGTACACACGTAGCCAATTTAAAAGCAGTTACAGCAAATGATCAAAGTGAGTCTTTAACTTTACCTTCTGGATTAGTCGCTGGTAATGATTATGTCATTCGCGTTTCAAGTGTTACAAACACGAGTGTTATGGACGATAGTAATCCATTTGTCATTGATGATGTTATTTCAAGTCCAACTGATGCCGATTTAATCGTAGCTAATGCAGGAACAGCAACTCAATCTGGCAACATATACGCTGTCTCTGGCATAAGCATTAGAAACAATGGTCAAGCACAGACAGGCCAATATTCTGTTGGTGCTTACTTATCAACGGATGCGACAATCTCATTTAATGATGTTAGAATTGGATTAATCGGTACATACAATGGCACTGCAGTCGGCGGTACTGAAACAGCAAGTTTTGCAGTTGACTTAAGCACATTAGGGCTTGCGGATGGCACTTATTATTTTGGTGTTATTGCTGATGAATTTGATGATGAAATAGAATCAGATGATTCAAATAACACTGGTATGATTGGCTCTCCTCTGGCAACTATCAGTACCAATCAAGGCGGTGGACCATGTATTTCATTAGCTTCCGGCCCACACACAGAGTCTTTTGAAAATGGTTTAGGAGACTGGACTCAGTCAAACAGTGATGATATGAACTGGACACGAAGATCAGGTACAACTCCATCATATTTAACTGGACCTTCGGGTGCTGCAAGTGGATCTAGTTACGTATACACAGAATCATCAAATGGTAATCGCAATAAAATAGCAAAGCTTGTGAGTCCTTGCATAGATTTAGCTGGTACTCAGAATCCTCAATTGACATTTCAGTGTCACATGTATGGAGCGTCTATGGGATCATTAATGGTTAATGTGATCAATCCTCAGACAAATCAATCAATGAATGTATTCGTTCAAACAGGAGATCAAGGGAATCAATGGGTACAGGCCACAGCGCAACTATCTCAATTCGTCGGCCAGGAGATTATAATAGAAATTTCAGGACTTACAGGCATTTCTTATAGAAGTGATATGGCAATTGATCAATTGGTTATTTCTGATTCAGCAGTTAATTGTGCGGATGCAGGAAATGCATGTGATGATGGTAATAGCTGTACCATAGGAGAGACATATGACAGCAACTGTAATTGTACTGGTGGTGTTTATACAGATAACGATAATGACGGCTTATGCATTGGAGAAGACAGCAACGATAATGATGCCTGTGTACCTGTTGCTAGCCAAGCGTGCGAAGATTGTGTGAATACGGTTGCAGGAGCATTTACTGATGGATTTAATACAAATTTGAATAATTGGATTCAGTCATCTTCTGATCAAAATCAGTGGGTACAAAATTCAGGAAATACTCCATCTTCTAAGACAGGTCCAGCTGCAGCGATTGAGGGTTCACACTATGTATATGTAGAGGCATCTTACGGAGGGTTTCCATATAAAAATGCAGAAATGACAAGTCCATGTATTGATTTAAGTTCACTCAATGCACCAAAGTTGGCATTTGCATATAGCATGTATGGATCAACAATGGGTAGCCTATCAGTTACAGTGACGAATACAATATCAGGTCAATCGAGTGTTATATTCTCAGAGACTGGAAACAAAGGAAATCAGTGGTTATTTGCTCAGATAGACTTATCAGGATTTACGAATGACATTGTACAAGTGACAATCGAGGCAGTGACTGGATATGGCTTCAGAAGTGATATAGCGATTGACGATTTTGAAATTTCAAATACTGCAGGAAACTTCACAACGAAGTCAGAAACTAGAAACTTTGTTGAATTAGCCAGTGCAGATATAGAACCAGAAAATGAAATTGCAGATTTGTCTGTCTATCCTAATCCGGCAAGAGACTTTATGCAAATAGCTTTTGAATCTGACTTAACAGGTGAGGCGACATTGATGATGCATAATACAACTGGTCAGCTAATCACAACAGAAAACCTAAGTATCAGAGAAGGAATGATTCAGAAAGAGATTGATGTAACAGGACTAGCTTCTGGCACGTATCATCTTTCAATAATTACAAATGAAACAAGATTGACCAAAAAGGTCTTAGTCATAGATTAAGCGATTTAAGTCATAGTATTTAGGTAGCCAGGGTCATTGTCGTGACCCTGGCATTTTTTTTGCCCAACAGATGATGTATTTATTTGTAACAAGCTAACTATCTTGACTTTATAAAGCTTTTTTAAAAGAAATGGACTAACTTGCCGCATGACATTTGCTGAACTTGGACTTGGGGAGGGACTTCTCGAGGCTCTTTATTACATGGGATTTGAAAAAGCGACTGCGATACAAGAACAAGCTATCCCAAAAATACTAGCGGGTAAAGATATGCTTGCTTGTGCTCAGACGGGAACTGGTAAAACTGGTGCCTTTCTACTACCAATTTTACAGAAAATAGCGACAAGTGATTCTAACAAAACGGAATGCCTCATCGTCGTACCTACTCGCGAACTTGCACTTCAAATAGATCAGGAGTTAGAGGGGTTTTCTTATTATTCGAATGTGAGTTCGATTGCCGTCTATGGTGGTGGCAAGGGAGAAGACTGGGAACGACAAAAACGAGCATTGAAAAGCGGCACCCAAATTATAGTCGCTACGCCCGGAAAGCTGTTGACGTTTATCAATCTGAATTATATTGATCTAGATAGTATCAAATATTTAATTCTAGATGAAGCAGATCGAATGCTTGATATAGGATTCCATGAAGACATCATGCAAGTGGTCAAGGTGCTGAAAAATAGAGAACAAACACTCATGTTCAGCGCTACAATGCCTCATAAGATTAAAACACTGGCAAAGACCATCCTGTCAGATCCAGATGAGATCATCATCGCTTTATCAAAACCTGCAGCAGGCGTACTCCAAGCCGCATACTTGGTCCATGAAACACAAAAAATAGAACTTCTTGTAAAGTTGATTGCCAACAAACCGAATTATAAAAGCATTCTCGTTTTTAGCTCCACTAAAAAGAAAATTAGTGAGATTACCAGAGCACTAAAGCGCAAGAATGAGAATGCGCTTGAGATCTCTTCTAATCTCGAGCAATCTGACAGAGAGAAAGTCTTATTAAGTTTTAGGGCAAAAACCACACGTATTCTCGTAGCCACGGATGTCATTAGTAGGGGTATTGACATTAAGGATATCAATTTGGTCATTAACTATGATGTTCCAGGGGATGCAGAAGACTACGTCCATCGAATTGGACGGACTGCCAGAGCAGATACAACAGGCGTTGCCATTACCTTTATCAATCGGGATGATATGTACAAGTTTCAAAAAATAGAGAAACTGATAGAAAAAGAAGTCAAAAAACTAGCTCTCCCAGAAGGCATGGATCCAGGGCCAGAATGGAATACAAATAACCGAGGTGGTGGCAAAAAATCATACAGAGGCAAATCAAGATCAAAAGGCTCAAACCGACATAGGAGATGATTAAAAAATCGCTGTGGATAAAGCTTATAATTTGTGTCACAATCTGCATGGTGACTGGTCTATTTTCAGGGATAAGTACAGCAGATGCCATCCAAAATTGGTACTCAACACTGAATAAACCCTTCTTTAACCCTCCAAATTGGATTTTTGCTCCTGTTTGGACTTTACTTTATTTCTTATTGGGGCTCGCCGTTGCTCTTGTGTGGCACAAAGGATGGGATAAAAAAGAGACAAAGCTTGCCATTGGCATGTTCGTATTGCAGTTTGCTGTCAATTTAATTTGGTCACCAACTTTTTTCAATCTACAAGCACCGACGATTGCATTCATTATTATCATTGTTTTGTGGGTTTTAATCCTATTGACAATTATGCGTTTTAACAAAGTTTATCGAACAGCGGCCTTGTTACTGGTCCCCTATTGGCTCTGGGTTAGCTTTGCCACTGTCCTCAATGGATCCATTGTTTATTTAAATTAACCAAGATCAAGAGGTATTCTCCTCTTAATTTTACTTTCTAAGTTTTATCATAATATCTTTGCGTATCAAATAATACTATGATCGATACATCCATAACAGCTGAAGTAGATATCAAATTAGATTCAATAGAAGATGCCATTGAAGATATTAAAAATGGCAAAATCATCATTGTTGTTGATGATGAGGATAGAGAAAATGAAGGTGATTTTATCTGCGCAGCTGAATCAGTGACTCCTGATATTATCAATTTCATGGCTAAGCATGGACGAGGATTGATCTGCACGCCAATCACAGAAAAAAGAGCTGAAGAGCTAGAACTCTCTATGATGGTGAATACAAATACAGCGCTTCATGAAACAGCATTTACGGTTTCAATCGATTATAAGCGTGAAGGATGTACAACAGGTATATCGACGTATGATAGAGCCACTGGCATAAAAGCTTTAACTCAGTCCGCAACAGTAGCAAATGACTATGCTAAGCCAGGTCATATATTCCCATTAATCGCAAAGGATGGCGGTGTGCTTAGACGGACGGGGCATACAGAGGCTGCAGTTGATCTAGCACAATTGGCAGGATTATATCCAGCAGGGGTCCTTGTTGAAATACTGAATGAGGATGGCACGATGGCAAGATTGAATCAGCTCTTCGAGATTGCTCAGCGATTTGAACTCAAAATTATTAGCATTAAGGATCTTGTTAAGTATCGCATGAGTAAGGAGCGATTAGTCAAACAAGACGTTACGGTATCATTCAATACCCAATATGGAGATTTTGATATCATCGGATTCACCGAAAAGAATACAAGCGCTACGCATCTTGTTATCAAAAAAGGAGAATGGATAGAAGATGAGCCCGTATTGGTCAGAGTCCATTCGTCTTCAAATACAGGCGATATATTGGGTGCTCTCCTCCTAGGCCATAGTGAGGAGCTACACAAAACCCTGAAAAAGATCAGTGAATATGGAGAAGGTATCCTACTCTATCTAAGACATGATGAAACTGAAAATTCATTATTAGACTTATTACGATTGTTGAAAGAGCAGCAAGAGGATGGGCAAAAACTTAATCCTTACCCTCATGTCACCTCTAGTTCTGTCCAACGAAACTTTGGCATTGGTGCTCAAATATTGCACGAAATGGGAGTCAGAAAAATCCGACTCTTGACGAACAATCCCAAAAAGAGAATAGGCTTAATGGGATATGGTCTTGAAATCGTGGAAAACATTCCGATTTAGTCGTGCCGTTAGCTAGATAAAATCAGCAAACTGTTCTACAGGCTTTCTCACTTTAGCATCAAACTGTCCTTCGTCTACTTCATTCCTATAGCCTACAGCAGCCAGAACACAAGTAGTCAAGCCTTGATCCTTAAGGTCCAATATCTCATCATAAGCATCAGCGACGAATCCTTCCATTGGACACGCGTCAATCTTTTTCTCCGCGCAAGCATACAGTAAAAACCCCAAGGCTAAATATGCTTGTTGCCTCGCCCACTCTAGTTTCACTTCAGCTGGCTTACCATTCACAAATCCAGCTATACTGTTCTTATATCCTGTCAAAGACTCTTTTGGCATGTCTCTGGTCTCACATATCAAATCAACATATTGATCCACATGGGCACTTGTTACTTCCTTGTCAATACAAAATACGATAAGATGAGAGCAATCACCGATCTGGGCTTGGTCATACGAAGCAGCTTGAAGCTTTAGTTTTATGTCTTGATCAGAAATGACCAAGATTTTAAAGGGCTGCATACCAAAGGAACTTGGCGCTAATCTGATGACCTCTACTAAATCTTGTATATCTGAGGCATTAATCTTAGCGTTTGCGTCAAATCCTTTAGTTGCGTATCTCCAGTTTAAATCAATCATAATCATTAAACGCTCGAAATGACATGTTGTTTAATCAGGCTTCAATAAATGATCAGTATAATGTTATCCATCTAGATCTTCTTTATTCATGGATTGATTAAACTGTTGTGATTGTCCTTTAGGTATTGACAATGACGTCCATTGATTGCCTGTTAATATCTTAGCTTGATAAAGGATTTGACCGATGTGATGTGAAGAGTGACTGAGTGACCGAATAAGAGCTGTAGGTATAGTGTGAGCCTGATTTCTGATATAGATCGTCTCTTTAATATTCGTTTCATTCAATTCATCCAATGCTTCAAATAAGACAGTCCATGCCTTGTGCCAGTCATCCATGTAATCAGCTTTTTTATCAGCAGTAATAACGAATTCATTATCTCTATTTCTCCAAGACTTTTCTCCATCGGAGGATCTAAAATCTTTAAATCGAGACAACAGATTTCCAGAAATATGTTTGACGATAATGGCTACACTATTGACACCTTCATGTTGTTGGTAAAAGAATGCTTCCTCGCTAATTTGATTGATTGCTTGTTCAGCTAAGGTGCGATAATAGCCATACTGCTTTTTGATATCACTTAAGAACTGAGAGCTATCCATTACGCAGTATCATTTTCACTAAAGAATAGGATTCTAATATTAAATGCGAAAAGAAGAACGGCAATGCCTAACCAAATATACATCCAAATCTGAGCAGGTATAAATACCATAACCTCTTCATAAGCCTTTAAATCAGATGTCGGTCCAACATTAAAGTCTTGGATGATATATAAAACACTGGCTAATCCTAAAAACATTAATATTTCTCTCCCAAAACTTGTCTTCCAGGCTATCAGACCCAAAAACATAGAAAAGGCAAGTAATACAACTGTTGTAAACAAGGAGTTAAACCAATAAAATGCTGTCACCAACATGGCTATGATTAATAAGATCAGAACAGGCTTAACTAATTTTTGCCACCGAGCTCCCACATAAAACAACAGATTGCCAAACAAAGCACTTCCTAAATAACCACCCATTATGGTCACTGGCCGATTCCCATTCGCCGTTCGAGTCCATCCACTTCCGTCTTGATTAATCTGTACCTCCTCTACCCAACCTCCTGTAAGTACAGCACCTATCGCATGTCCAAATTCGTGCAAAAACGTAACGAAGAGTCGAACTGGGTACATAATTTTTCGCCCAATATCCCCACCAAAATAAATCAAGCCAAAATAAATGGCGAGGATAATAATCATGCGTACTAAAATTGAACTTTTCATGAAAATGATTTAATGATAAACGCAAAAAAAATATTGATAAGTTCCAGTCAAACTAATGCATTAAATATTGTGATTGCAATAATATTAAACTAACTTAAGGTATTGTTAATCTATAAACCCAAAATTGCATGGATATAAAGATAATCCGAGATTACACAACTACAAGTCCCAATTCATTTGAAGAGTATGCGCAGGACAGATTTCAAACATATTTCGACAAATACTCTTTCATTCAATCTGTTCAAATCTATTTAAGAGGAGACAAACACCCCACTAAAAAAGTAAAACTGCAAGTTAGATTAAAAGGTAAAGACATTTTTGCATCTGCAGAAGGAAAATACCATCATGACGCATTTGACAATGCGTTAAACAAACTCAAAAAACAGCTAGTGAAGTACAAAACAGAAAGGTACAAAGCAGCTTAATATTGAGTGATTTACGCATTTAATAATTTAAATATGATGATCCTTGATTTGTTATCAACATAAACAAATCAAGGATCAGTTTTATATAGAATTATAGCTTAGCCCTAGTGCTCTGTCAAGTATATATTGACTTGTTGAATTTGAGTGTAGTTTGTGCATGAACTAGGCGCAGGTTCGGTATGATAGCCTAGCTATCAACGCTGGTTCTGTATCGACGTACATGTGCAAAATACGCCAAATGCACTAGTCAGTTATGTCTTGACAGAGCACTAGGTTAAGACTCTAAAAGTGATAACGTAATCCCCAGTCTCAAACCCATCTCCATCTCCATCAAAAACACAACCAGACTTTGATTTGATGCTACCTGATCCGACATCAGTACCAATCATTCTCATGGTAAAGCATTCTCCTACAGCATTACAATTCTCCATAACAGTTGTACTCGTCGTTCTAAATTTAAGGCGTGTATGGTTGTAATTCCAACTAAACGTACCTGGTAATGGATTACTATTTGGATCTGTCATTTGAAATGTATTTCCAAACACGACACTTGCAGGATCCACTGGAGCATTAAATACTAGCGTAACAGATATTTTTCCCCCAAATTCCTCAATAAATCCTGTAAAAGACTCTCCACTTCCAACCATTGGTGAGGTCAGACAAAAACTCTGACAATTTAGATTTCTCCAACTGCCTTGCACATATCCTTCCAAGGCTTGATTGGATGGATTATACCGGATAGTCCCTTCTAGTGTTTCGCTAGTAAAACCAGGCTTCATACCACCTTTTGTCTCAATCGTTCCTTCTGTATCAAGTATAAGAATATCTTTTTCTTGCACCGATCCAAGCAAATCAGAATTGACATCTATCCTTAACTTATCATTTTGATTTCGAATATGATACTCTGTAAATGAACTATTTGACAATCCCGAATTTAATTCAAGTATTGTGGGATTTTGCCAACTTGACGTAGACAATATAACCTTGGCTGTATCTATCCCTTCAACTTCAATCTCTGATTGGGCATAAATTATAGAGGGCATGAGAAAAAAGCAAATGGTAGTAATACGCAGAAATTTAATGCAAAAATTATGGTTCATAGTGTGATTATTAAATAGCTAAAAACCACAAAACTATTCGTTAACTCTTATAAAATCATCACTATAAATGGGGATTCTTGAAGTGCATTCACGATTGTAATTTCTCTCAGAAAAAAATCTGCTACAGTACTAATTATGAATGTACGCGGTCAGTTATTCTATAAAGCTCTCTCTTTGTCTAACATGTTCAAGTTGACTTTGCATATCCCTAATCTTTTCAGGCATGAGTTGAGCAAGGTTCTCTTTTTGGGAAATGTCCGTTTTTAAATTAAATAGCTCTAGGCTGTCCTTTGACTGTTTGTATCCAAAATGATCCCATGTCCATTCTGGTGCAGTTGAATGATAACCGGACTTAGAGTTAATGTAAAGCCAATCACCAGCACGCAGCGCATACTTATCTTTAAAGGTGTTTTGCACTGTAGTTTTCCGAATCTTGTTATCTGCATTTTCACCTAGCCAAACGGCTGTAAAATCATGACTATCATGTGCCAAGCCTTTTGGCAATTCAGCTCCTATAATATTCGATAAGGTTTTTAACAAGTCAACTTGACTGATCAGCTGATCAGAGACACTTCCCCTTTTTATCTTTTTAGGCCAACGCACTACAAAAGGGACGTGATGTCCACCTTCATATACATCTCTTTTCAAACCACGAAACGGAGCTGAACTATGATGGTCATACTTTAATATGCGATCATAGGCATATCGCTCAGGCCCATTGTCAGCAGTAAAAATAACAATGGTGTTTTCAGTAGCACCAATGGCATCGAGAGCATTTAGTATTTGCCCCGAACTCCAATCCGTTTGGTAAACAAAATCTCCGTAAGCGCCGGCCTCGCTCTTTCCTCGAAATTCTTCGTTAGGTATAATTGGTGCATGTGGTGACGGGAATGCCATATACAGAAAAAAGGGGGCTTTAGCCTTCTTCCGTTTTTCAATGTAGGCCACTGCCTTTTTTGTCAACGTTGGTAATACATTGAAAAAATCCCAGTCTTGTAACGCTGGCCCTGGACGCACTTCCCAACTCCCCTCGAGTGGCTCACCTTTAGGCGATCGCATGGCAACTGTTGGTGTTTCGGTTACTCGCTCATTTTCAATGAAAGCATACGGTGGAAAATTAATAACTCCATCTCCGAAATAATAATCGAATCCATGATCTAATGGTCCATCTGGTATTGCTTTGGTCCAATCATAGGCTAGTGCATCATAGTAGCGCAAATATCTTCCCCACAGTAAAAGTGAATCTTGTTGCGTCCAACTTTTATTGCGAATGGCCTCCCAATCCCACCCTAAGTGCCACTTCCCAATGCAGGCAGTTTGATATCCATTTTCATTTAGCATTTGAGCCATCGTGTATTGATTATCCTTAAAAACAGACTCGCCCATCGCGTTAACGATACCGTGAAAATCTCGCCAATGGTACCGACCAGTCAACAGTGCATATCGACTCGGCGTACAAATACCAGACGAACTATGGCCATCAGTAAAGCGCATCCCTTCCTTAGATAGTTTCTCAAGGTTTGGTGTCGGTATTTTTGAATTCGGATTCTCAATATTGAGGTCGCCGTAACCCATATCGTCGGCGTATAAAATAATTATGTTGGGTTTTTCTTCCACAGTTACGGGGAGCAATTCTTGATTAGAGTTGTTCGCACTCCTACTCGTACAGGCAAGCACAACGAAAAAAATCACAACAACAATACTTATCTGTAAGTGAGTATTGAATTTCATAGCGTTTCGTATTGCATGATGTGTTTGCTTTAATTGAATCTCAATAAAACAATCATCAATTCATTAAGTCAGTGTTTTTAGTTGAGTTATGACAAGCTATTAAAGCTACGAAACTTTACGCATCAGCACAAAACACGAACTGTTATCCTGAACATGCCTTATCGCCGGAAATGGATAAATCTATCTTCAATGATTACTAAAAAGAAAGGGGGTTTGTTTATCAAAACATGAGGCTGTTTAGATTTCTCCACAAGGTCGAAATTGAGAAATGGGCCATAACTTGATTGCTCGACTATCGCTCGCAATGACAGAGCTCTCGGATTAAATTTTGAGACTTCTTCTGTCACTACTTTAATTTTCGCTCGCAATGAAAGACATCTCGACATAAAATTTGAGACTTCTTTTTGTCATTACTTTAATATTATTATCGCGTAGCGGAAATTGGTTTCTCTGGATAACGAGCCCCATTATACTTGTAAAAAAGAGTGGTTTACAAATTGTAAGTCAAGGTAGCGACCCATAGATTTTCGTTGGTCTTTGGTGTCGTATTCGCAGAGTCTTGCCGCATATAGAGCAATGCAAGATTATAGTGATTCCACTTTGGAAAGAGTAAGCCTACATTGTAACGAATTCTTGTCATTTTATTAATTCCGTTTAACTGAAACCAAGGTTCGATGGCAAAGATTGGTTTGACCTTCCAAGTAACTGTCGGGGTGAGCGATGAATGATACCTGATAAAGTCACGTTGAGGAACGTCTCCTAAATCAAAGGCATAATGCATTCTGATTCTATTCGTAAATGCGATGTGCGAATTCTTAAACACGTAGGCAAGATCTGCCCATAGAAACTGAACATCCTGTGCTTCAGGAATGATAAACGTTCGAGATAAAAACTGTACCGACCATCCTTTTTTCAGTTTGTGGTGCACGGAAATATCTATTGAAGTATTCCTATACTCTTTAAAATCATCATGCCTTGTGATGGGCCTCAAATCTATTCTCGTATCAGGTGTAAGTTGTTTTCTCAAACGGAGTGAACTCCATGTCCGATTAACCGTCTGCGCATACATCTCAGTTGCCAAACCAGATACTATCATTATAATCAGTACTACGATCCCCCCTCTCACTCTCATGATTTAATTACTTACTTGTTATTAAAGGACGACAACAAATATGGTGTACCACAATAATAAGCATTCATTCTAAAAATTAAGAATTGGGCTATACATGATCTGAAAGTTATGATGATTCGTATTCAAGAAATAATACATATGTCTGTATACAGTCAAAAGCTTAGTCCTTATTGTCTTATGATTTTTTTAAATATGTTAAAAGATCAGCCATCTCCTCAACTGATAGTTGGGTGTGTATACCTTCCTGCATCGCTGATAATTCTGAAACTGTCATAGATTCTATATCCGAACGTAAGACTGGACTATCCTCACCAGATGCATCCCTCACAGTAATCGAATTGGAACTCTCTTCACTGATAACTCCAACTAGCTGCTTTCCTGAATTCAAATCAATGGTATACAATTCATATCCATCAGCGATTGCTCGATTGGGTTGAAGAATATCTAATAGTAATGCTGCCTTATTGCGATTTCGAACTGAGGCAAGATCAGGACCAAAGGCAATCCCATTTTCTCCGCCTCGTTGGTGACAAATCCCACATCTAAGCTTGAATATATCTGTCCCGTCAACAGCACTTCCTACCATACTCAAAGCCGGTTCAAATTGATTCCAGATATCATCAGCTCTTAACTGACTGCCTTGGAGAAGAGATCTGGCGAGTGGTCTGACTTGGGGATGAGAACTATTGAGTAGCGACACTGTCTGTGGCCAAGACAGACACGACGAATGAATTAAGCCATTCTTAATATTATCTAACAAGCTCACTCTACTCGCATCAGTTTTGAGAAAAAACAAGACAGCTTCGTTTCTCTCTGCAATTGATAGATTATCCCATTCTTGAATTAAAAAATCTGAAACTTCAACGCGGTCAGTTTTACTCAAAGCATCCATGCAGGCTAATCTGATTGGCTTAGATTTAGTTTTTAAAAATACACTCATTAATAATTCTAAATAATTTTCTGGTGAAGATTTGCCAATGATATTTACTGCTTCAAGACTTGCATATTCAGTCGTCTCCGCATGTCGGCCTAACACCTGTTTAGCCTCGAGTACCAATCGATTATTTTCAGTCTTAAAATAATTAGCAGCTGCAAGCAAGTTGATGATTTGATCTCTTTGATCCTCATCACTCACAGTTGACAATCTCCGTTGGATGAGCTCCTCATTTGACTTTAACAGGCTAAAATTATTTTTATATGACAATGCTTTATTTACACCATCTAGAGTGACTGCGGTATACCATTTGTCATTGTCATCCAGAAAAATATTTTTAATAAATGTATTGCTCATACCAGCTGAACTCCTGCGGATAATCATCTCAGCAAGTCGTCCAAAAAACTCAGCGGTTTCAGGACTTTCATTATTTTCCAATTTAATTCTAGCCCAATCAAAAAGATCTTTTAAATCAGTATCAGATGCAGAAAGAGCTGCCAATTGTATCCAAGGATCAGTTATATCTTTTAGTAATATGGACTGTCTGGTTTGCACAACATCAGGCAGGTTTGAATTACCTAGAGCAAGTAGGACTTGAAAGCGAACTTTTAGATCAGGATCATCAGCTAATTGCATCACATGTTGCATCAGCGTTGAATCGTCTATTAAATGATCCTCAGCAATCTTTACTGCATTTTCGCGAACACCAGCCACAGGATTCCTAAGTAAGCTACTTATCAGTTCAGCGTCCATTGACTGCATCCCTTCTAATAGCCATGCGGCATGAACCTTTGCTTCAGGAGACTCTGTATTTAATAGAAAATCTTTTAGTGCCTGAATGTCAATCATGTCTTTTTTATCCAATAATAATCGCTGTGCATGTCTTCGCCACCATATATTTTCATGCTCCAATTTGCCCATCAAGTCGGCTATACTCAAGGACGATAAAGTACTCCGATTTAAAAAAGACATCGGCAAAGATCCTTTAGGACTCAAGCGATAGATGCGCCCTTTATCTGTACCTGCTGTTAGATCACCAGATGTCGTCACATCATCAGATAACCATTCAGGATGCTCAATCACCTTTCGATGATAATCAAGAATATAAATCGCACCATCAGGCCCTAAGTAATGATTAACGGGCCTAAACCAAGAATCCGAACTTGACAAAAATTCTGTACCCTCTAGTAAATTATGTGATGCGAATGTCACTCCGTCATCCTTGATTTTGTCGACATGGATGAGATTATGGACAGGCTCCGCAGTGAACATTGTATTGTCATACTCTGCAGGAAACAATCCGCCATCATACCACAGAATACCGCAGGCTGACGTGATCACCCCGATATCAGTCAAGAGCTGATGCTCCGGTGAGATCGTCGTAGGATATAGTTCGAAGCCTTTACCTGCAGCGGGCATATAGTGGCGGCTCGTCTCCAAGACTAAATCTGCATTCCGATTGGTGTGCTTTGCGTCCATGACAATATGAAAAAGATGATCTGCATTACTTGTCACAAAATGATGTCCCCAACTATCAAAGGTTTGCCCAAATTGACCCCTTGCCGACAAGGTTTCTAACTCATAGCTATCTGGCTTAAATCGAACCGCCAAACCGTCAGCATTGCGCGGCAGTTGAGGTCCATTCTCTTGATTAAAATAACGTACCTCCTCACCTTCATCACCCAGCACATCATCAAACAGTTTGGTTTGAATCGCACCTTCATGAGAAAGATAAATCCAGTTATCCAAGCCAAACACAGGACTGTTGACATTATGCTGTGGGTTAGACCTAGCGAATCCAACAAGCAGTGTATCCCGCACATCAGCACGCCCATCCTGATCTGTATCTTCTAAGAATAATACGTGTGGAGGGTCCGTCACAATCCAACCCGTTTTCCATTTCATAATGCCTGTCGGTAATACAAGCCCATCTGCGAAGACAATGCTCTTATCAGGCAATCCATCATCATCCGTATCGATCAACTCTTTTACAACGCCACTGCCTGACAGGTCCAATGGATAGCCATGCATCTCGACAACCATCAGTCTACCCTCTTCATCAATTTCCATATCGACAGGATCTGAGACTAAGGGTTCACTGGCGATTAATTCCAATTGAAAGCCTTCGGGAATTTGAAATGTATCCAAGGTTTTGCTCTCGTCTGTTGCAGATTGACAAGCCAACAACAGACATGACAGGAGAACGAATAGAATAAGAGGCTTTACTACATCCATGATTAATCTGATAGATGGATTAAATTATAAAATGGAATTATTAAAAAATCATAGTTCTCTAAGTTAATAAATATTGGGGAGGTGGGGGAAGGTTGAAGGGGGAAGGGGGAAGGTTGTAGGGGGAAGGTTGAAGATTGAAGGGGGAAGTTTGAAGGGGGAAGGTTGAAGGGGGGAAGGAAGAGAAACACATAAGACACATTAGCTTGTGGGACTTGGACAAGACACATAAGGGAATCGGGGTGATGAATTAGGAGATAGAGGCGGACTTGTGGAGCGTCTGTTCAAAAAACAATTGTTATCTTATGCTATTAACAGAAATACACTTCTGCATGAACAGTCAAATTAAAACAGTAACAACATTGTGCTTCGTGAGTTTACTTCTCTGCATGAGCAACCAACTCACACTGCACGCCCAAGAAACAAATTTTAAATGGCCGGATGGGAAGCGAGCTGCGATCAGTCTAAGCTTTGACGATGCACGTACTTCTCATCCTCTTGTAGGCAAAGATCTCTTCAGAAGACTCAATGCTAAAGTGACCTACTATGTCGTACCAAGTGCCATGCAGGATTACGTAGAGGAATGGAAAGAGATTGTGGCTGATGGTCATGAGATCGGTAATCATACCGTATATCATCCCTGCACTGGAAATTTTCCATGGGCGCGGAATAGAGCTTTGGAAAACTATACGCTATCAAGTATGAAAAATGAATTGCTCAGCGCCAATCAGCAAATCAAAGAAATGCTAGGTGTGGTGCCAGTCTCTTTTGCCTATACCTGTGGCAATACGTTTGTCGGGCGCGGGCGAGATACGCGGAGCTATGTTCCACTGATTGCGGACTTATTTGAAAATGGGCGTGGCTGGCTGAATGAAGCGTCTAACGATCCTGAATTTGCTGATCTAGCTTTGCTGCAGGGGATAGAAATGGATGGGAAGGATTTTGAAACAGAGATCAAACCGATGGTGGATGCAGCGATTGCAAATGGGACTTGGTTATTATTGGCGGGACATGAAATCGGACCTGATGGATTTCAAACAACTAGGGTGAAGATGCTGGAAGAATTAGTTGCCTATGTCGAGTCTCGCGAAGATGAGATCTGGTTGGCACCAGTTGGCACTGTGGCAGCTCATATGATCGATCAAAGAGACACACAAGCTGCAGCATTTAAATCTGCTCTCAGCTTTTGCGCAACTTTTGATAATGGCTATCAAGCAGATTATTCAACAGGGTCTGGCGCTTTAATGAGTGCCCCTTCATACGATCAACTTGACAATAAAATAAAAGGCCTTGTCACACCGGAAGTCAACATTGCCCAACAACAAGGTAAAATTGGTGATGCGCTCGAATTCAAACGCAAGAGTCAGTCCGTTGTCTTTTATGAAGGTCTGGACAATGTAGACTATGACGCCACTGACTGGAATGGTACCGTCTCACTCTGGCTGAGCTTAAGTCCCGAAACTGATTTAGCGCCTGGCTTTACTGATCCGATCCAAATCACAGATACTGGCTATGATGATGGTGCGATATGGGTGGACTTCTCGGATAAAAACCCAAGGGATTTTCGCATGGGCATCTTTGGTGATGTTGATGTATGGAATCCTGACAAACTCAAACCAGATGACAATCCCGCATTCAACGATCGATTGGTTATTGCCGAAGAGAATAGTTTTGAGCGCGATCGCTGGACACATGTCGCTATTAGTTATTCTCATTTGAATAGCAAATCTGGATATGCGACACTCTATATTAATGGGATCAAACAGGGCAGCAGAACAATAGCGGAGCCATTGACTTGGGAAGCAGAGAAGGCCAAAATATTCTTAGGTCTTAATTTTGTTGGACTTATTGACGAAGTGTCAATTTTTAATCGGGCGTTGACTGACGGGGAGATTCATTCGTTGTATCAGTTGCCGGGTGGCTTGACGAGTATATTGGGTCAGGGGGAGTGAATTGGAGGAAGAGCACCATGCGCGTCATTCCGAACCTGCCTTTGTCGGCAGGCAGACTCGCTTCGGAATCTGATTTATTCGACATTATATATACATATGCCTGTTTTATGTTTTTACTTGTAAAATTGTATGGGTGTAAAGTTCTATTGGAAGGTAATAAAATTTCAGTCAAAGTTTAGAATAGATCCTGAATCGACAGGCTGTGTCACAATTGGGTTGCTTGGTCTGAGAGTTGAGGCTCCACATATCATTTTGTCAGAATCAGAATTTTCAGGATTTGAAGATTCTAAACAAATAAAATCTTAACATCCTTTGATCTTGCGAATCCTGATTCAGACAATCTTTTCACATGACGCATACATTTTAAAACACTTCACTTCCAGTTGTACCGTCATCCTGAACACAGATTTTATGTTTAATTTTGCACCACACTAAACATAGATCATGAACGGAACAGGCATAGGCACATCAACCATAGCACAAGAACTAGACAGACTCCAACACATACAGATGACAGCACCGCCCATTGAGAAGCAAGAATTTTCTAAGCGGATTAGTAAGGCGACACAATTAATGCAGACGCAAAACATTGATGCGATGTATGTTCATGCTGGCACCAATCTCTACTACTTTACCGGCATGCGATGGAGTTCTAGTGAGCGAATGGTGGGTTGTATTATTACTGCTGATGGCGGCTTACATTTCATAGCACCGCGATTTGAAGAAGGGACGATTCAAGAATTCATGATGCTTGAGGGTGAGGTGCACTGTTGGGAAGAACATGAAAGTCCCTATGCTTTATTTTTTGACATTCTAAACCAAGTAGGGATAACGAAAGGAGCAATAGGGATTGATGAAAGCACACCTTTTTTTATCACAAATGGCTTGCAATTAGTGAATAGCACCATTCAACTCATCGACGCCAAACCAATCACTGCAGGCTGTCGGATGTCCAAGTCTGCAAATGAACTTAGGATTATACAAGCAGCTATGGATATCACATTGGAAGTACAAAAATCTACGGCGGCGATTCTAAGACCTGGAATCACATCCGAAGCAGTTGTTGCTTTTATAGACCAAGCTCATCGGCAATGCGGTATATCCAGCGGGTCCTATTTTTGTATCGTCTTGTTTGGAGTGGATAGCTCATTCCCGCATGGGGTAAAAAAACCAAAGGCACTTGATGATGGTGAAGTCGTGCTGATCGATACAGGGTGTATGATGCATGGCTATATATCTGATATTACGAGAACATATGTCTATGGTACGCCGACAGCTGAGCAAAGCAGAATCTGGTCGATTGAAAAAGCGACTCAGCAAGCAGCATTTGAGGCGGCTATTTTGGGTAATCCTTGCTCGGACATTGATGATGCTGCGAGAGCCTGTCTTGTCAAGCATGGATTGGGACCTAGTTACCAATTGCCAGGCACACCACATCGCACAGGTCATGGTATTGGGCTAGACATTCATGAATGGCCTTATATCGTGAAAAACAATATAGAAACATTAAAACCGGGTATGACCTTCAGTAATGAACCCATGATCTGTGTGCCAGAACAGTTTGGCATACGTCTTGAAGATCATATATATATGGATGAAAATGGAGCGAACTGGTTTACTCAACCGTCGCTTAGTATACAAAACCCACTGAATTATCAGTAAAGTTCTTTAGTCACACGTTGTTCACTTAATTGCATATCGTTGATTTTCAATACTTTAGCATTTTTCAACAGATAGCTTTAAATATAAATCTCAATACCTGCTTTGTTTAGAAAATCAAGCATTTACAACTCATGATACCGCAGGTTGTTAAATATCTTCAATAATGTAAATGAGTGGACATAAACTATTTGATAATGCTTAAGCGTTTATACTATTTAAGCGTTACTTTTAAATGAATTAAAAACTATTGAAAATGCATAAATTTAGAATATTCACCATTTTGCTAGTATCTGCAATGATGGTGTTTGCTTGTAAAAATGAAGCAGATACTGCAAACTCTAAGCAAGCTACAACGAAGGTGACTGCGCCTACAAAGCCATTACCATCTGGGTCAGCAGTTCCAGCTGCTAGCAAGACAACAGCATCCGCGAAAGCATCAACAGGTGGATTACAATGGAACTCCATCGATGATTTAGAAAAATTAGCTAGTAAGGGAGATAAAAAGGTAATGATTGATATGTACACATCATGGTGTGGATGGTGCAAGGTCATGGACAAGAAGACCTTTACGGACCCAGAAGTTATTGCTTACCTGAATGACAATTATCACGTGATCAAATTCAATGCGGAGCAAAAGCAACCTGTCACCTATAAAGGTAAAACATACGAGTGGGTCAATGCAGGCCGTAAAGGTGTTAATATGTTAGCTCATGAGATGTTAAACGGTCGATTAGGCTACCCATCTATGGTCTATCTTGATGAGAACTTGAATAAGATAAAAGTGTCTCCTGGTTACAAAACACCAGACAAACTTTTAGCAGAATTAAAAGGAATGGAGTCTATTTGATAGAGCTCAAGAGAATATAAATAAAAAGGCAGGTAATTGTATTACCTGCCTTTTTTCGTTTTTTTTGCACCATGAATTCAATTGAAGACCTCATTGCACTTCTAGATTTGCAGCAAATAACGGACAATACCTTTGAGGCGATCAATTACAAAACGCCGTGGGGCATTGTCTATGGAGGTCAAGTGCTTGCTCAAGCCTTGATCGCGGCCTACCATACAGTACAGAAAGATCGATTCGTTCATTCGTTACACGGATACTTTATCCTGCCTGGGAATATCGATATTCCGGTCACCTATGAAGTCGATACGATTCGAGATGGTGGATCATTTACGACCAGACGGATCGTCGCTCTACAGAATGGGAAAGCCATCTTTAATATGTCAGCGTCTTTTTGTTTACCTTTTGAGGGGATGGACCACCAAATCGATATGCCTGAGATTCCACAGCCGATAGATCTCATCAGTGATCAAGAGTATAATAGTCGCTATAAAGATGAGCACCCGCAGCTGTATCAATACATTCAAACCGATCGTCCAGTGGAGTTTCGAAGAGTCGAACACACAGATCATCTCAATCCACAGAATCGGAAGCCGAGACGACAAATTTGGACAAAAATAAAGGGAGAACTGCCTAGTAATCCACATTTACATCATGCTGCATTGGCCTTTATATCAGATTATAATCTAATGGGGACTGGTATTTTACCACAACGAAAGACCTTTGATCTTAGTAAATATAAGATGGCCAGCCTCGATCATGCGATGTGGTTTCATAGACATGTTGATCTTAATCAATGGTTATTGTATGATCTAGACAGTCCAAGTTCGAATGCAGGTCGTACCTTTGGTCGTGGACATTTCTATAATGAGAATGGGCACATGATTGCGTCAACTGCACAAGAAGGCTTGATTCGAAAAAGACGTGAATCAAAGACTTAGTAATAGTAGATAGTAGATAGTAGATAGTAGATAGTAGATAGTAGATAGTAGATAGTAGATAGTAGATAGTAGATAGTAGATAGTAGATAGTAGATAGTAGATAGTAGATAGTAGATAGTAGATAGTA
>CALGLU010000080.1 GCA_937959275.1 uncultured Saprospiraceae bacterium
TGGTTGCACGGCACAAAGTGCCGTGCATTATTGTATGAAAAGAGGCTAATTTGGCGGGATTTTTTGTAAAAATCGTGACAAATTAATGTTTCAATAGATTAACCTGTGTTATTAAATTAATTCATATGCCACTAACTAAACGACATTGGGTTAAAACCACTTGGAGGGAGCAAAATTAATGGTTTGATAGGTCCAAGGTACTTTAGTGCCTTGAATGTTCACTTAATTTTTCTTTTATAATAATTGTGACACAGCCTGTTGATTCGTAATCTGCCAATTTGAGATCCTGAATCGAGTTCAGTATGACGGTTTCAAGTTTGATCTACACACCCAACGGCAGCACTTGGTGGACTGCTTTTTTGTATCTTCATATTTTAATAATATTAATACGTTTATGTCCAAACGCGTTTGTATCTATTGCGCATCAAGTACCCAGATTGCGCAAGCCTACTTTGAGCATGCTCAGACGATTGCATCTCGGTTGGTAGACGGGGATCATCATATTGTTTATGGCGGTGGAGCTGTCGGTTTGATGGGTGCTGTCGCTGACACAGTGATCGCCAAAGGAGGGCGTATTACTGGCGTCATTCCTCAATTCATGAAGGAAGTCGAGTGGGATCATCCGGGTGTCACAGATATGATTTTCACAAAGACAATGGCAGAACGCAAAGAGCTACTGTTGAAAGATGCTCATGTAGCCTTAGCCTTGCCTGGCGGATCTGGTACATTTGAAGAAATCTTTGAAGCCATCACGATGAAGCGGCTAGCTCAGATTTCTACAACTATCGTTTTTTACAATCAAAATGGATATTATAATCCAATGAAAGCCATGCTGGAAAAGTCCGTTTATGAAAAATTCATGACGCCGCAACATATGGAGCAGATCAACTTTTTTGATGATATTGATACGCTCATCAATTTTATCAACACCCATTCCAGCAATGAATTGTTAGACATTAATGCCGCTGTTGTCCGATGAAAAAGAAGTCTGTCCTCGCACCATATTTTTATAAAACAAAGATCGAAGCGGGCTGCGATGAAGCAGGGCGCGGATGTCTAGCAGGTCCTGTTTTCGCAGCAGCGGTAATCTTACCAAAAAACTTCAACCATCCTCTGCTCAATGACTCTAAACAACTAACCGAAGCTCAACGAGATCTCTTGCGTCCAATTATCGAAACTGAAGCCGTATCCTGGAGTGTCAAACGGGTAGAACCTAAGATGATTGATAAGATAAATATCCTCAATGCAAGTATAAAGGCAATGCACCTTGCTATCGATGACTTATCAACAAAACCCAATCATCTTATCATTGATGGCAATCGATTCGATCCACACAGTGACATCCCTCATCATTGCATTATTAAAGGAGATGCTAAATACTTATCTATCGCTGCAGCTTCCGTCCTGGCTAAGACACACCGAGATGAATACATGCTCAAACTTCACGAGAAATTCCCTCATTTTCATTGGCATACCAACAAGGGCTATCCTACTCTTCATCATCGGAAGGCAGTGCTTGAACATGGTAGAACAAAGTTTCACAGACAGACATTTAATGTTAGTATACAAACGAAGTTGAACTTTGACTATTTGGACTAAGGATAACAACTGTTGTCAAGCCTACTTTTCTATATATGAAGCTTGTTGTGAATATTAACATTCGTTGATTGTTAGAGTTTTATATTATTCATACCTTCGGTTTGTATAAACTTTACAACTCAGTCAACTATGCCAAAGTTATTTTTAGCCATTTTAACAATACATTTTTTCATAAGCTCACAACATCTGTCAACTGCTCAAGACATAGATATAGACTTTGCATTATCGGGAGTGTTTAATGATGAAAATGGTGACGGACTCGCGCAAGCAGGAGAAACAATTCTATTTACTGCCACTATAACAAATACGGGCACTCAAACATTAGACAGCATTGAAGTGTTCGATATAAATAATTTCGGATCACCTGATCCAAAGTTTATTTTTGGCTCAAAAGGACCAATTTATAACCTTCAAGTCAATATGATTGATAGTACAACTTACGTATGCTTATATGCTCTGAGTATTTATGATATTCTAAACGGAAAAGTATCTTATGCAGCACGAGCAGATGTAGATTACATTGATTCTGGTGGTTCTTTTCCTATTCCAAAAACACTGCATTTTCATGAATCGGTAGAAGTCAATTATTCTAGTGCGGCAGCAACACCCTCTAATCCAATGATTGAGACAACTGAAGGCGATGTGTATATCAATGAAGCAAAAAATGGCGTCATTCTAAAGTCACCAAGTGGCAATTGTTTTCGAGTTAGAGTGGAAGATAACGGGACATTAAGATCAGAGCCAATCAATTGTCCATAGACTAGTCCTGCAAAAATGGATTGTTCTCTTTTTCAAAGCCAATGCTGGTCGATGGCCCGTGTCCAGGATGCACAATCACATCATCTCCTAAGGGAAATAATTGCTCTTTGATACTTTTAATCAAGGTGTCAAAGTTCCCTCCCGGAAGATCTGTCCTTCCAATACTGCCATAAAATAATACATCTCCTGCGATGAGGTTTTTACTTTCTGCATGAAGAAAAGATAAGCTGGCGGGTGAGTGCCCAGGTGTGAAATAGGATTTCAGAATAGAGTCTCCAAAACGTATCTCATCACCTGCTTCAATGTATTTTGCAATGGGCGGAGAGGGTGTATATGCAATCCCATACATTTGGCTAACCTGTATGCCAGACTCTAACACAGGGACCTCGCCTGCATGAGCTTCGAGCGGCAGCTCCCAGGTCTCGCTTACATATTTGTTCCCTAAGACATGATCGATGTGACAATGCGTATTGAGTAATCTAACAGGCTTTAATGCTAGTTCTTCGATGTATGCTTTTAGCTGAGCTTCTTCTTCTGGTGTTGAGCAGCCGGGATCGAAGATAATACATTCCTTGGTGTCGTCAGATAAGACAAAGGTGTTCTCTTGGAATGAGTTGAATGTGAATTTGCGGATTGTCATTTTGCGAAGATAACTAGATATCAGAAACTGATTCCCTATTTTTTAAATTAGAATATCAAGTTTTATGATACTCCGTCTCTCAAGATCTATTCACCATTCTTTTAATTTATTATATCATTCACAACAATTCACAGTTTATTATTCACATTGATCAACATTTATCCAACCTGCATCTCCAAGCACCTCTAATTCAGCACTCAATGGAACATTCAATACAGCCCCTAATGTTACATCAAGGCTATAAATCGATATTTGATAATTTTCTGGAACAGTAACAATACTAAAGTCTCCATTCCAATAATATTTGGGCAATATAAGAACAGATTCACTTCGTAAAGGTACATGCCCAAGTGCCCAATTATCAGGATTATCCCAAAGGCCTACCTCTCCAATCCATACATTTAGAGTGCCCGTTTTACAAATTCCAGCTTGACAATTACAAAAACCCTCCCATGTCGAATTAAAATTATTCAGATCACTAATTTCGGCATTCGTAAATCCACATAAATCTTGCTTAAACTTGCCATCATAGCACCCAGTAAAATTATTATTAGAAATATTAAATACGTCTCTGGGCGTATTATATTTTAGTTTCAAATTGCTAATTGTCCCACTGAGTTGATTGTTGTCGATTCGAAAAATTCTTCCGACTAGAAAATTGTAGGGAATGTCTCCAACTAGATAATTATTCTGCAATGTCAAAACATCTGATACTCTTAAATTCTCAGGCAAGCTTCCTTGTATTTTATTATCATTCAATCTAAATTCTTCTAGTGAAAAATAACCTCTAAACATACCAAGACCATCAATTAAATTATGCTCTATGTTGATAGAAGTCAGATGACTTAGCTTTGAGATTTCTGCTGGCAATGCTCCTGATATTTGGTTATACCCGAATGAGATTGATTCTAACTCACTGATGAATTGAATGTCTAATGGAAGTGTACCTACTAGATTGTTATTAGTAAGATCTAAATTGATAACACGATTATCGCTATTGCAAGTGACACCATACCAATTGCATATATCACAATCCAACGTGTCCCAACTCGTTGTCCAATTCTCTCCGCCTAAATCCACAAATAAAGACACCAACCATTTATAGTCTAAGACTTGACAGACATCCTCAGTGCATGTTCCAGAATCAGTATTACAAAAATCCTCCCAAGGAACATCAAAGTTATTACCATCACTTATCATAGCATTTGTATAATAGATGCATGGATCATAATCAACTCCCTTTAGATTGATATCATAGCAACCAGATAATTGATTGTTAAATAGGAAAATATCTAAATGAGGCCTTATATAAGGAGCAAATAATTCTATTGGAATACCACCAATCAATTCATTATTAGATAAATCCAAATCAGCGTAATCATCACCATCAAAAAACAGATTCCCAAGTTCTTTGGGGATGGTTCCTGTTAACTTATTATTAGATAATAGAACCGTTTCTAGCGAGTTAAAAATCCTTACCAATATTCCCAATTTCGGCAGGAATTGATCCTGATAAGAAATTATGTGATAGATCGAAGTGTACTATTTTATGTAAGTTGCCAATAGAAGATGGTATAAGCCCTGATAAAAAATTATTATTCAGATCTAGTTCATACAAATATTCACTATTCCCAACTGCATCTGGAATCTCTCCTGAAAATAAGTTATCACTCACATCTAATAGTTCAAGCAGAGGCAAGAATAATTCACTAGGCAGCTCACCTGACAAATTATTGTCAGATAATTGTAACTGATTTAATTCTTGCAAGCTGCCTATCTCTATTGGAATAGAGCCCCATAAATTACAGTTTGAAATATTCAATTCCTGTAAGCTTTGCATATTTCCGACCTCAACTGGAATAGGTCCAATTACATTTGAATTCGACATTTGGAGTTCTTCGAGATTAACTAAATTGCCTATCTCAGAAGGGATGTAATCATTAAAGTTATTGTTGTCTAACTCCAGGCGTTTTAAACTTGTTATGCTACACAGATTGATAGGAAAAGAATCAAATAAATTCTCCTTTAAATCCAAGTATGCAAGTGTGGTGATACTTGCTAATTCGATAGGAATAGGTCCTGTAACCTTTGATTTAAATAATCTCAAGGTTTCCAGATTTTGCATATTTCCAAAGTCCACAGGAATTGCACCATCAAAATTATTGAAGGATAAGTTTAAATGGACCAGGTTTTCCAAATAACCCATTGAATCTGGAAAGGCTGTAAAGAGATTGCCACTTAAATTAAGATATTTTAAACCGCTTAAACCACGCAACACTTCTGGCTTCACTGTCACGATCTCGTTTCTGTCAAGAATTAAACTCTCCAAATACTCTAATTCTGCAAAGGCAGCAGGTAATTCAGTAAATGTTGCTTCTGCATATAAACCAATTTCGGTCACTCTAGAATTTTCATCACAATAAACACCTTGCCATTCACAAACATCACAATTCTGCAAATCCCACACCGCATACCGCCAGTTGGCACCATCGTAATCATTATAAATAGAGGCAAGAATATCGTATTCCGGATTGGAACATTGAGCAGTCAAGGACTGGTTAAATAAAAAAAAAACAAAGATTGGGCATAGAGAGGTAAAGTAGTGCATGTCACAGATTTTAGGTACGGACTCTAAATGTAAAAAAATAAATTGAAATATTCTGAGGATTACTAATTATGAATTTACTTATCTGAAATTTTGAGTATTATATATCCCCAATATCCTTCACCTCCAAGCGATCAATTAATTTATATTCCATTAATTCTTTTTCCTTTTTACGGGCGCGTCGAATAATACCTTTATCAAAATTATCCAACAAAGATTCTTTGGATAAATAACTGATTGGTTCTAACACCCACTTGTCATACTTCTTCCATAAATCGGTGAACATCGAAAAAGGATATTGTCCTTTTTCGATGATGACAACGAAAGGGATCATACAATTGGGGATGGTGGCTTGTAATTCGAGTGGGCTACTTTTTGGATTTGTGATATCTGCAATGACATATCTTGACAATCCGGCAAGCACTTTGACCGTTTCTGTAAAATCTTTTTCTACGGCTCTTTCAAAATCAAAGACGATCGGTAATAAATCATAGTCTGTGCGAATCTTTTCACGGATTGCATCCAAAATAACTTTGCGCTCTGGTGTAAATCTACCTAGAATAAGAACTGCCTTTTTTCCTAATGTCGAAATAGCAGAGCTTATCTTTTTATTATTCAATAGCAGATAGACAAACTGCGCCATTTCTAAATCATCAACAGAAACAGACGACCCTCCTTTTTCAATTAATAATTCTTGTTGTTCTGTATTCTCTTTTTGGACATCCCAAGCTGAAATACCATAAATCCTTGAATGCGCAATAGAGCCATTTGATAGATCAGACTCTAAAAATGTACAGTTCGATAAATTGCAATAATTGAGACGAATTGATTGTAGTTGAGTACTGCGAAAACTAGATCCAGATAAATCCACACCCTGAAAATTAGCCTGTTTCATCAAGGCATAATCAAAAGACGAATCCATCAGGCGAGCATCTCTCCCTGCCTCACTTTCACGACAATCCACAGAACTCAAATCTGCATCCTGAAATTGACAGCCTTTCATCCAGACTCCACGCATAGAGGCATGTCTTAAAATCACCGCTCTCATATCTGCGTAGCCAAGAATAGCATCATCCAGAGTAGCACCACTCAAATCAACTACCTGTTTTCTGGCCGCGATAAGATGACCACCTTTTGTAAAAGCCAAGGGCATTCCTAATATAGGCTTTGATGTATTTTCTGCCAGTAAAGCTTCCCGCTGCCGGTTCATTTTATAGTCTGCCCATTTTTGCAAAGCTGTCTGCCGTTCTGGTGATCGAATTGGACTTGTCATTAATAAATCAAATGCTGCTAAATCTTCCCAGTTACCTGAAAAATTTGGATGCATAGAGCGCAATTCAGTTATCGTATTCTTAGGGCACATAATTGGAGTTGAATAGATTGGGTATAAACTAAAGTTACAATTTCAAACTTAATCATGTCACCACTAATTTTTAGGGAAATAACCTAAAACCCAAGAAATACCTAATTTTAGGGATATCATCTTCTCTTTAAACGCCGTAACTTAAGTCGAATTTTGTGAAAGCATAGTCTTCAAACACTATCTCAGTTCGACAATTAATGACTTCTGAATCATATCACTGCTATGGCTGATGACGAAATATGCATACTGGTTATCGAGGATGCCTTGAGTATTTTACAGACTGAAGACAACTGGAATCATGAGAGTGAGTTTCGAGAAAACTGTCCTCCTGATGGCAGTCAATTTTCTTTGGGGTGCGCTATGGAAAAGGCTCAGTTAAAGCACAGAAAAGAAAAGAAAAATCGAAGTAAGGAAATGAGAGTACTGCGGAGAATGATATACAGATATCATTTTTGGCGCGCTGGCATCCATCCCATTGCCTATTTTAATAAGCATCACAAAACAACATTCAATGATGTGAGAGAGATACTCATTAAAGTGAAACAAAAATTAGAAAACTAATGGCACGTGTGTATCCCATGGATTGGTCTCCCCGAAAATTTGAGCATATTTCCACCAGAAATAATAGAGAAACGTTATATGAACTTGAATTAATTGAGTTCAATTTTTCTGATTCTAATGCACCTATTTTATTGATGGTACCAGGTTATTTTCAAAATGCCTATGTTTTTGATTTATTGCCTGAAGCTCATATATCTCTTGCTAGATACATTGCAGATACATTTCTCTTCCATATTTTCGCCTTGCATCCCAACGGTATAGGTAACTCTGACTATATAAAAAAAAGTGATATAGATGACATTGCCATTGACGATATCGTAGGTGCTGTTAGTGTCTTGCGAAATAGCTACAAAAAGAAGATATACCTATTGGGCCACTCCAATGGTGCCATCAGTATACAATCCTATTTAGCTGGACTCACACGAAGTGAATCAGGTAATATCTTTGATACTAACGTAAGTCAAGAACGACAAGCTGACATTGCGGGTGCTATTCTGCTTGCAGGGAATGTCTGTATGACAGACGACGCCAAAAAATCTAGCCTTAAAAAGTCTGCATTATTTGGTCTGAAAGTCAAATTTATTTTGCGCAGCATTGGCTGGATTAATGCAAGACTTTTGACCCGATTCATTTCACCCACTAAATTCTTTAAAAGGATTTCGGTCGCCTACTGGAACATTTGGAAATTTTTATATCAAATTAAAAACGTCTCCTCCGAATCACGTGAAGCATTATACACGCTCACGCTTGATGGCACCAGTGCTGCAACACTCATTCAATATAGCAAAGGTGTTGTGGCTGGCTGCATTCGTACAACTGCAGGAATTGATTATTCAGCAGGCTTACCAAATATTCAGACCCCAACTGTCCAAGTTACATTTGAATTCGACCCACTCGCAGTGCCCGGTCCAACAGAGAGAGACAGTTTTTCTCGTATCGGCACTAACAAGAAAAAATTCTTCGCCATCAATAATCAGGGGCACGAAGATTTCATGATGGTCAAGGACTTTCATCACGTTGTTAAGGAACCTATTACATATTTACTTGACGTCGCATGAGGGTTTATTACGCATATATTATCATCCTCCTTTCTTGCCTATCCTGCAAAGGTTTGAAACAATCCATACAGCGGACAAGTGATACGGCTAATGAATCTATGAACCAAGTCGTCAGTCACCTAGAGGATGTCAAGGACGAACTTATCCCTATCGACTCTGTGATCAGACGTTCCTTGATCACGAGCATCAACACGCTCAATGAAGATGAAAATTATACTCAGCTAGATAGTCTGAGTGCAAAATTTACAAAAAGCCTCATGCGCAATTTGGATTCTCTAGGCTTAGAAAAACGAATGCTTGATGTCACTGATGCTATCAAGCAATCATTACTTGGTGCAGAGACACAAGCCGAATTGAAAGAGCTGGTATCGTCAGTTCTGTCTAAAGCCACAGCCGATCTGGACACATCAATTAATGATATTTTAAATAGTATTGATACTGATCGCTTAACCAGAAAATTAATTGCCGCAAGAAATAAACTATTGTCTGAGGGCCTATCAGATTCTCTATCCTCCACGGTGAATCAGGTCATTGCCAATTTGGATATCGTCACACTTCGCAAAAAACTATTGACAGATTTATTGAATCAAGAATTTAAGGATAGCATTCGAAGTCTTGTAAATGCTCCGGTAAGAGATATCGCAGTAACAGGAACTGGCTTTTTAGATATGATCCGAAAATATGCTGGTCGCTTATTGCTCGGCGTATTAGGAGTCGCAGCAGCGATCATTTACTTGGTATTTAAATTCCGTCGTAAAAATTATAAAGATATCTCTGTGCTGCTGATGAAAGAAATTGAAAAAGGAGGTAACAATCCTGAAATAAAAGCACTTAAGGATAGAGTGCATCGCTCAGCGGTGAAAAGAAAATTGGAAAAAGATATTCAAAAAACATTGATAGAAGAAAACATAGACAATTCATAAACACATAGCACTATGAGAACAAAAGTCCAAAAAGCAAGAAAGAAAGCAACATTTCAAAATGTACATAAAAATTATAAGCTACCATATAGTCATAAAGCAAAACTAAAAAATGACTCATCCTTGAATGGAGATAGTGCTTATAACGATACAACCCAAGAGATCAAAAAATTAGTGGACGTTGCGATGATTAGTAAGATTCGATTACGTCCGGTTGGGAGTAAATGGTCTTTGTCAAAAGCACCGTATTCTAAAGATATGATGGTAGAATACAGCGACCTGAAACATAAACGATTTCTCACAAAGTCCGAAATTAAAACATCATTTAAAAAGGATCAATACCTATTTGTGCAATCTGGAAATCTGATAGAAGATTTGAATTTGTTTTGCCAAGCTATGGGTCGTTCCATACAGACATCTGGAGCTAGTAATGGGCAGACGATTGCAGGCGCTATTGGTACAGGTGTTCATGGTTCAGCTATCCATGTCGGAGCGATACACGACACGGTGGTCGGCATGCACATTATTACTGATAAAGACAAATCTGTCTATCTCGAAGCTAAATCTAAACCTGTCGTTACAGATGGATTTGCCAAAAAAATAAAGGCAGACACAATTATCAGAGATGATAAATTATTTCATAGTGCATTAGTGAGTTTGGGTGCATTTGGATTCGTACATGGTATTGTCATTCAAACAGTCCCCTTATTCCTAATTAAAAATTATGTGACTTCTATTCCTAAGAAAGACGCATTTTCTTTATCGAAGACGCTCAATTTTAAACAGTCAGCATTTCAAATTCCTGGAGAGGCTCGCTTACCATATCATTTCAAATTATATATCAATCAATATAACATTGATGGTGACGATGGTATCAAGGCAGAGATCATGTATGCCTATGGCCCAGACAGAGGATTGTTTAAAAATATTCTTGATTACTTAAAAGATTTTCCAAAAATCCTAGGCAAGTTTTCTGATGCGGCAAACTGTACAGTGCCTGCCTTAGCAAAAGCACTAACTAAATTTGCCCTTCCAAAAAACGGTCTGGAAACAGGGCATTTGAATGATATATTCCCAAGAACAAAAATCAGGGGAAGTGCATTCTCGACGGCTTTCGCTGTCCCAGCCAAAGATTGTGTTAAAGTACTCGAGCTATTATTGGATGAAATGAAAAAGAGCAAAAAAAATGTACCGTCCATATTTTCATTTCGCTTTGTCAAACAAAGTAAAGCGACACTAGCTTTCACCAAACATAAAATGAATTGTATCATAGGTTTGGATGGACTCCAGTCTAAGACGACAGATGCTTATCTCAAGATTATTCATAAAGCCCTAGATAAAAGTGGTGTCCCATATGCATTTCATTGGGGTAAGGTTAACAATATGGATGCTGCTATGGTAGATAGAATGTATGGCACAGCTAAAAAGACATGGATTGCCGAACGCAACAAATTATTATCCGCACCAGCGAAGAAAGTCTTTACGAATGAATACACAGAGAAACTTGGTTTGACTTAATTTATTTTATCAGCAAACATCCAATAATGAAACACAACTCTCCTTTAGTCTTCATTAATTATCGAAGAGATGATGCCGGTACAGAAGCAGGCAGACTTGCTGGTGATCTTGAAAAGCATTTTGGTAATGGCTTTGTTTTCCAAGATGTTGATGATATTCAAAGTGGTGATAAATGGATCGATGCTTTAGAAAAAGCCGGAGCTCAAGCCAAAGTTACATTGGCTGTCATCGGACCCGATTGGTTACAAAAAAATGAAGCTGGGAAGAGTCGTTTGTCTGATCCAAGTGACTGGGTGCGCAGAGAACTTGAATCTACCATTGCTAATCGGAAGATAATTATTCCTGTCTTGGTGAATGGAGCAACTATTCCTCCTGAAGCCGATCTTCCTGAGAGCCTTAAGCCAATCTTAGGCCATCAGGCCCGAAGTATCAGAACTCAGGAATGGAATCACGATAAATTACAACTCTTCAATGAAGTCAGGAATATTACTGGCGTAAAACCAATAGATCCGTACAAGTGGAAAAAGATTGCTTTTGCCGCGATAGTCATTCTTTCCTTATTAGGTGGAATTGGATATTTTGTCCTGGACAGTAAACAGGATATTCGGACAATGCCATCAATAAACTTCTGCCCCGACTTTTCTCAAGAGGTGGATATCAAGACCCTGCTTTTCCCATTTACTCGCTCTAATGGCACAATGGAAGAAATCATCCAGCGAAGATTTATTGAGATGTGTAGCAAATATAATGTAACCGCGGATTTTGGAATTGCTAATACGAAAAAAGGGAAATACTTTGATCAGCAGAGTGCGAAGCAAAAATGTCCAGAATGTGCCCCCGATATTTTTTTAACAGGCTTGTCCTATGAAAATAGTCCTGGGAAATATGGTGTCCAAGCAGACTTTGGTTTTTGTAATTCGACTTTTGAGGGCTATGGTATAGACGAAGATAAACTTGACATTATATTTGACAATATCACATTTGGAACATTGTCTACTGACCCAGCTGTCGAGTCATCCATTCAACATGTTATCCAGATATATATTGGTATGTTTCTCGCTAAGAAAGGAGACTTCAATAAAAGCAACAAAGTACTTGAGCAAGCTGTAGAAGAATTACCATTAGACAATAAACTAAAGACGGAAGCATATAAAGTCATTTGGCAAAACGATTACAAACTAGGTAATAAAGAAAAATGCATCGAAACGCTAGATAAAATATATCAACTGAATCCAAATAATCTTAAAGCAGTAACAGCCAGTTCAATTATAGCTTTAGATCAAGCAAAATATGATAAAGCCATAACTGGATTTACGTCTGTCATTAATAAAACCAGTCAACCATATAAAAAAGATAAGCTGTTGGAAAAGAGAGGCGATGCCTATTTTAAGAATAATCAATTAAAACAGGCAAAGGACGATTACAAGCGAGTGAATGATAGGCCAGAAGTAAACAAAAAAATTGAAAATGTTGATATTAAAATTAGAAAGAATGAAACATCCATTGCTAATCTAACGGCAAATATGTCGTCTCTGACAACGACTAATCGATTGCGCTTGATTGACTTACATGTCCAAAACGGAAATGACGAGAAAGCGATAAAGACAGTGAAAAACATGAACGAACCCGAACTTAGAGACATAAACATATCACGTCTCAACCCAAACACTGTAAAGCTCATTAGAGCACATGTAATCAACAATAAACTTTAACTGCATTGACATGAACATTAGAATTATTGGAGCAGAAATTGACAGTCCTGATCATTTAATTGCAAAAGAAAAAGCTGACTTCATTGGTGAAATCGTCACCTTTAAGTTAGACTTAGTACGAGGAGAATCTTCAGAGACTAAGAAGATAAATAAAAAGGAATATGACTTAACTGAATTGGAATTTGAAGATGGATCGACATGGATTAGTCCGCCAGATGATTTACTTGACATGTTTGATCAAGAAGTCAACCGAGATGCATCATCAGGAGATTTCGTATTACCTAGTCAAGTTCATATTTCAAATACTAGAGGCTTATCTGATGTAATAAAACTAAAGGCCATCAGTTTTTTTAAACTGAAAGCCGCAAAAACCATCGCTTCAGTAGCTGCAGTTAAAATAGATAAATTCAAGGTAAGTGAGCCAGGATTGTATACTGTTTCAGAGTCGTTCGAACTCAAGCCCTTTCTACTTAAAAATGTGACTAAAGATCACACTTATATACTATTTATTCACGGCACTCTAAGCAGTACTCTTGGAAGTTTCAGCGATTTAAAAGAGGGATTAGACATTTGGAAAGATCTTCATTCTAAATACCCTAAAAGAATCCTCGCATATGAACATCATACCCTGAGTAAAAACCCTTTAGAAAATGCGCGTGAGTTGTTAGAACAATTGCCAAATAATATCAATCTACACTTAGTCACTCATTCTCGAGGAGGCATCATAGGTGACATACTAGCAAAATGTGATCAAACTCATGATGGCTTTTCCCACATGGATATCGAGTTATTAGAATCGGAAATAAACAGTAAAGGCAAAAAAGTCAGAGAAAATGAATTGATACAAATTCAGAAAATTGAAAACATTCGCAAAGAAAAATCATATCAAATTAGCAATTTCATACGAGTCGCTTGTCCTGCTGCCGGAACAAGTATTCTATCTGGCCGCATTGATATTTTTTTGAATGTGTTTAATAATTTATTAAAATACACGACTAAGGCAAATCCAATTGCAGGAGAGGTAGGTAGTTTAATCTTGAATATTATCAAGCAAAAATCTAACCCTGAATCTATTCCCGGATTAGAAGCAATGATGCCAGAATCAATTTTCCAGCAAATGATGAATAATCATATGATCAAAATTGAAAGCCCGTTGTCCATTGTGTATTCAAATTCATTATTAAAGGGAGGTATTTTAAAAGGTCTGGCGTACATTTTATCAAGATTCATTTTTGGAAGAGACAATGATTTTGTGGTTGATCTCAATTCTATGTTTTTCGGAGTGCCTCGAAAACAGCCTTTGCGAGGATTAGAAATCATTGACAAAACTGTCTGTCATACCAATTATTTCTCAATGAATGTATTGCGAGATTCATTAGTTGCAGAGCTGTCTAAGAATTATGCAACGTCAAAATTCTCTATAAAAAATATATCTGAAGCAGATCGTGGCATTGCAGGGATTCCAGGTGGCAGATTACAGTTCAAAAAGCCGTCTGGAAAAAAACCTATTGTCATTCTGATTCCTGGCATTATGGGATCTGTTCTATCAAGAAAAAAGGATGTGTTATGGCTTGATTACCAAGGCTTGGCACGAAACGGAATTGCTCAATTGTCCCTCAATGGAAATGAAAATGGAGAAATCAAAGCAACCCATCTTATCAAAAGCGCCTATGAAAAACTGAAAGACCACTTAAATGATAATGGTTATGATGTCTTATGTATCCCATATGATTGGCGAAAGTCTCTCAAGGATGAAGGTGCAAAATTAAAGATGGAAATAGTTGAATTGCTCAATATGGAAGTCATCCAAGGAAACGGCATCAAGAAAAAATTTAATCAACCCATAAAGATCCTAGCCCATTCAATGGGTGGCCTCTTGGTCAGAGATTTAATGCATAATCACAAAGACACCTATAATCAATTACAAAAACGACCTGGCTTTAAGTTTGTTATGCTTGGCACGCCTTGGAATGGTTCGTATATGATTATGCAATTTTTAACCGGTCAAGGTAAGAGATTTAATGCTTTGAATAAATTGACCTTTTTGGAAAAGAAAGAAGATTTGTTATTCACGGTTTCAAAGTTTCCCGGTGTAATTGATTTATTGCCAAAACTAGATGAAAATCATACTCACAAGTTCCATGATGATACATGGTGGAAAAGTCTCAGGGCAGAATCAAAACAAGAGCACTGGAGCATACCAGATGATAGAGTGCTGAAGGAATGGAAAAATTATACGAAAAAGCTAAAAGACAAGAAATTAGACATTGAGAATGTTATTTATGTTGCTGGTAAGGCTGACAATACTGTTAATAATTTTTCTATCAATGGAGAAGGCATAAAGTACTCAGGTACAGCTAACGGAGACGGAAGTGTTACTTGGGAAGAAGGTATTCCAACTGAATTTAAAAATGAAGAAGGAAGCAGTACTCCATTTAAGAATGTGTATTTCGTGCAAGTCGGCCATGGCGAGCTCGTCAATGACCCTTCTCTTTTTGAAGGGATTATTGATTTATTACGGTTTGGCAAAATAAACAATAAGAAAGAATTTCAGCAAACCCCTTTTACAGAAGGTTCATCTTTAACAATGAGAAGTGGTCAAACACTTCCAAAAACCCCGATTGTTCCAAATAATACCGAGGATTTATGGAATGTCTTACTTGGAGGAACATCATCAATCGAATCTGACCGTGTGGAAGATGAAAGAGTAATGACTGTCAGGTTTACTTGTGCAGATTTAAAAAAATCACTTTATCCTGTCGTGGTTGGTCATCAAAACGGATCAAATCTAAAAGGTTCTGAACATGCCGCTAATCAACAAATGGACAAAAAATTGGGCTATCTCTTAGAACTGGGTTTATATCCTAATGCACACGGAAGCTGCGAAGTCTTTTTGACGAATCAGAAAACCTCCTTTAAAGGTGTGATTGTCGTGGGCACTGGACCAAAAGATCACCAGAGTGGATTTCAGTTGGTGCGAGCGATTGAGAAAGGCATATTGAAATTTGCATATACTGTTGATGAAAGCAACTATACGGACCACTTAATTAAAGACAAGCAGTTAAAGGTTTCATCTGTATTGATCAGTTCATATTATGGTGGACTATCTATTGAAGAATCACTTCAATCTATCCTCAAAGGGATAAAACGAGCAAATCAGATCTTATTGGAGAATGAAAATGATCTGTGGATCAGCGAAATTGAATTTATAGAGATTTATGAAGATCGGTGTGATCAGGCATTACTTAAAATGATTCGGATCAAAGAACAAGATCTATTGGATTTTAATATCAACATTATAGATGACATTGATATAAAAGAAGGCGCTAGGCTTAGTCTGCCAAGTGATCACGATGATGATTGGTATAAACGATATTCTATTGAAGCGATAAAAAGAGATAAAGAAGACAAGGATGAAGTCGAAAATTTATTACAAGGTCTAACATTTAAAGTGTCAGGTGGTCTTGCTAGTGAAAACATAATGAAAGATTATACGAACCGCCATGTCGTAGAAGCACTAATTAAGGGTATCCCTGAACATACATGGAATCCAGAACTTTCAAAAGCCCTTTTCGAATTATTGATCCCTAATGATTTTAAAACAAATTTTAAACGTCATTCTAATATATTGCTTGTTGTTGATAAAGAAACTGCCAAGTTTCCTTGGGAGATGCTCGCGCCAGACCTTCATGAAACTGAACCACTTGCTATAAATACGTCTATTATTAGACAATTCTCATCTGAAGATAATAAAGTCAATCCAGTACATGTCACCAACAAAAAAGCATTTATCATTGGTAATCCGGATACGAAAGACAAGATGCCTAGTTTGCCATCCGCACGAGTAGAAACAGACAAAGTGTATAGTCTACTTCAAAATGAAAAATATGACTGCTATTATGAACCAGACCCTAAAAACGTTAAGGCACAAGATTACATCATAAAATTAATGGCTCATGAATACAAAATCATTCATATTTCTGCACATGGTGTTTATGAAGCAAAAGATAAAATTTCTAAAATAATTTTAGGTCCAGACCCCAGTGATGTGTTAACACCTATTGATTTATGTAAAATGTCCTATACGCCGGAATTAGCTTTTATTAATTGCTGCCATGTAGGCACATTGGATACGCCACCTGATGATTTGATTAGAGATCGATATAAGATAGCTGCAAGCATTGGTGAACAATTATTGAATCAAGGATACAGAGCAGTGATTGTGGCTGGATGGGCTATCCATGATGATGCAGCTAGAATTTTTGCTGAAGTATTTTATGAGCGCTTTCTAAACGGAGTGGAATTCGGCAGAGCTGTACTTGAAGCAAGAAAAGCTTGTTATGCTAAATATAAAAACTCAAATACTTGGGGCGCATACCAGTGTTATGGTGATCCGGAATATAAATTAGTTTCAACACCAGGGAAGGCGTCGGGAAACAGTAAATTCTATGTGAAAAAAGAGATTAAAATAGCTCTGCGTAAATTTAGAAACCAAATCACAAACAAAAGACATAAAGATAAAAATTGGTTTGTCGATTTAGAGGACATTTCAAAGAAGATACAAGAATCAAATTTTGCTGGAGACCCTGATATCCAGGAGTTGGAAGCTCAAAGTTATGCAGATATTAATGAATGGGGAAGAGCAATCAATTTATATGAAACGCTATTTGAAAGTGGTAAAACCGGATATACGTTCAAGTGCTATGAACAGTATTTAAATATAAGAACAAGGCATGCCTATAAACAAGCAAAATTAAATAAGGATAAGACAAAAAATATAAAAGAAATAAAGACTTGCATTAGATTGTTTGAAAATCTACTTGACACAGGAAACATAGCCGAACGACAACATTTAATCGGTAGTGCTTACAAACGCCTATTTATTTTAGAACCAAAAATAGAACATCTTAAACATGTTGCCTTGTACTATAAAAACGGGCTATCAATGTGTAATTCTGATACAATAAATAAGTATCACTATCCTCTTATAAATCTATTAAAAACACAATTTTTTATTTCAGGTAAAACTTCAATCAGTAGTCAATTAATTAGATGCTATTGCTCAGGTAGTAAGAAACAAGACCTTATAGATACATTAGAAAAAGGCTTGAAGACTATTCAGAACTCTGGCAATTTTTGGAATGAGGTAGCTGTCGTGAGTTTATATCAATATAAATTAGTAACAGCATCTAGCAAAGACCTCTCTAAACTATTATCCAACATGAAACAAGCATTTGCAAATGCGTGGGATATGACTGGCACATTTAAAGAAAAATCTTCTGAATTAGAACATGTTGAATTTCTAATTGCTGGGATTCATAGATTACGACTAGATAAGCAAACAAGTAAAACCCAAAAGAAAAAATTAAAAGAAAATTTGAATTCTCTAGCAGAGTTTGAGATTTTTTTGAAAGGATTAGAATAATTTGTAAACCTGAATATGATGACCAAAGATACACTTCCAAACAAAAATGTTAATTCTGAAATACAGGGTAATCAAGAAAACAATTTTAATGAACTGATGCAGCTTTTGATACAAGCTTATCAGCAATCTGTACTCGCTTTGACACAACAAAGTAAAGAGCTTATAAGTGCAAGTAAACAAAATGCTCAACTTGCTAAGATGAAATCGGTTTCTCTTCCAGAAGAAGACCAAAAAAAAGTGTCTGCGATCTATGCTATTATACATTCGTATTGTAATCTCGCAAGCTGGATAATCCATACCACAAAACTTGATTTTGTAAAGGCATTACAGAGTATCAATGATGCAAAAAATGCTGCTACTGAATCCTATACTATTATCAAGCAATTATTAGAATCAAATGGAATGATTCAAGAGTCTACAATCCTGAATGAGACATATCATGTATATCCAATTCTTCAAGTTCTTTGTAATGCCGGAGCCCAATCACTAGAAGCATCTCATGCTTTGCATAGTGGAAATATTGACGAGTATATTTCAAAAATTAAGGAATCAGTAGCCATCTTTGAATCTGTCAACGAGTATACATCTATTAAAACTGAACTAGCATTTTCATTAAAGCTTATGTGTTTGAGAATTGCAGAAAGTTTGGATTCTGCGTCGAAGAATTACCGTCTAAATTATTATAAGGAACCCAAAGACAGATACTTAACACTCACCGGTGATAAAGTGCTGATCATTCATGGCCATGATGAAGCTAAATGGAGAGAACTACGTGATATTCTTGAAAAATGGAATTTAGAAACAGTCGTGCTTTGGGAAGAATTGAATGCTGGCAAATCGATATACGAAAAATTCACAGATCATGCCAATAATTGTAGTTATGCAATCGCTCTTTTGACCCCAGATGATATTATTACAAATAAAGACAATAGTTATAATCAGGCTAGACCCAATGTATTATTCGAACTTGGATGGTTTTATGGAAGGTATGGATCAGATAAAGTATCTATTATAGTAAAAGGTGATACAATCTTGCCTTCAGATCTTAGCGGCATTGTGACATTTAAAATAAAAGATAAGGTGGAAGAAATCGCTTATAAATTGAGAGAACAACTATTACACAATGATGTACTTCAAAATAAATAAAATACACTAAATACAGACGACCCAAAGAGTATTGATACCAACGTTTAAAAGGATATAAACTTATGGAAATTTTAAAAAGAATATTAAAACCGAAAGTCAAACTATTTCCGACAGTATTTATTGGTTGTGACTACACACCTAGATCGGTATTTGAAAAGATAGAATCCGCTTTAGATCCTATTCCTTTTACTCCAATATTTGCAAGCCATAATATTGATACAGAAACGATTTTAACAAATGTACACAAGCTTATCTCCGCTAGTGATTTTTGCCTTTTTGAATTATCAAAAATGAATCCTAATGTTTGTATGGAGTTGGGAGTGGCATATGGATTAAAAAGAGAATTTTATATAGTGAAACGATCAGGACGGCAAATTGGAGATCTTGCCAATTTAAGAGGGATTAAGTATCTTGAATATAAAACCTATAAAATAGCTACTGGAAATAAGATAAACCAGGATAGTCTATGGTATGTCGTTTCAAAAGCCATATGTGCTGAACATGATCAATTAAAAGAACTATGGGATTTATTAAGTTCACATGGGTCACAAATTAAAGTAGATAAATTAAGGTATTTTGCTTTTGCCGTACTTGCATTTTTAAGAGTAAATACATCAATTTCAGAAAAGAATCTCATCGATATTGTACCAGGTCTTGGCCTTAGAATGGATGACAAAAAGAGAATTTTTAAGCTCTTAGAAGACTTAAAGTTTCTGGAACAAAGAGGACCGTTTGGTAGTACAATCTCACTACTAAATTCATTTCAATACAACCAAGATGAACTTTTGTCCATTAATACTATTATTACACAACAGGGATCATAATTGTATAGATACTCTAATACATCACACTGTTATAGGCTTATTTGACAATCTTATTTCAATGACATTTAAATTGTCTGCCACTCTACAAGTCAAATTTTGGTTCTCAATATATTTCTTCATTAACCCAGATTATTCAATACATTCTCAACTCAAAGATAAATTGTACAAATCTCCTATTTCTTCCCCAAAAGAGAGATCAGTAAACCCAAAATAAGTATAACTAAGAATAGTAAATAGAAGGTATCTCTTGTGTTCCACCAGAAAATAAATGTTAGCACCGTAAAGAAGGATCTCGCAAACAAACTATATGTTAAGTATTTATAATCCTTATTTAGTATTTGATTGGCGACCATCCCTCCCAGCCCAATCATCACGCAACCCGTAAACCGAGGAAACAAAGAATCACTAAAACTGATATTGGAATGAATGGCGTTTAAGAATTGGGTAGGAATAAGGAGAAATACAATGCCAAGTAAAAGTAGATATCCAGATAAGTAAATGAGAGATACGGCTTTATGATTCATAAGTATTAGAATAATGTATATCGATCTAAATGATCATGATCGTCTTGATGTTATTGTTATAATCTCCATGAGTTATTTCATTGTCGTGATACTTTGTGATCCAGAGTAAACTTGAAAGGAAATTAAACTCGTAGTCTGTTTAAAATTCTTGTCGGACCTAGGAAATTTCGCACATAAAAGACTTAAGCCTAGCTCTTAAAGTTCTTATGTGTCTTGTAAAAGCACCACATGCTTATGGTCCTTATGTGTTTCAAAACTCGTTTCTTAAGTTATACTGAATTTTAGATGATGTCAAATAACCCAGATATATTCTAATCAAAATACCTAGTTTTAGGGAGCCCTAAATTGACATTTTCAATTCTATGCTAAAGATTGTCCGCGATTCTACAAGTCATAAGCTTATTGCTAAGATGTTTCATTTAACGTAACGATTTTGTAATTTGTACACTATGAGAAAACTACTCATACTTCTAATCGTATCTCTTTGTTGGATTCAGGCTGAATTGGTAGGTCAATCCATTGCTACCGAGTTTGGCAAAAATCGTGTACAATACAATGACGATTATCATAAGTGGTGGATGTATGAAACCGAAAACTTCATTACATACTGGTACGGAAAGGGTAAAAATATAGGTCAGTTTGTCGTCCAAATGGCAGAATATGATCATGAGGACATCCAAAACATCATGGAACACCGCATCAATGATAAAATTGAAATCATTGTCTACCTCGATCAATCTGATCTAAAACAAAGCAATATTGGTACCAGTGAAACATTTGAAAGTTCACATGGAGAAACGACCATCATTGGCAATAAAATGTTTGTCTACTTTGATGGCAATCATCGCAATCTGCGCCAGCAAATACGAAAAGGGATCGCCAATGCCTACCTCAATGCCATGTATACGAAAGGAAGTCTGCAGGAAATTGTGCAAAACAGCTTGAGTTTGGATCTCCCTGAATGGTTTGCTCAAGGCATCGTCGACTATATGGCGAGTGACTGGAATTACTTAGTGGAAGATGAGCTGCGCGATCTCTGGAGTATTGAAAAACCAAATTATAAAGACTTTGACAAAATCGCGCGTCTGCGGCCAAGAATTGCAGGTCATTCTTTTTGGTATTTTATCGATCAGCAATATGGTACATCCACAATTTCAAATATTCTATACCTAACACGGTTAAATCGAAATTTGGATAACAGTTTTATGTTTGTCCTCGGCCAGCCATTTGATTCGATTAAAGAGGAATGGATGACATACTATGACAATGTCTATAAAAGGGAAAACGACGTGTTTGAATCAGAGGACCTTGTCCAAGAACTTGATTTATCGAACAAAGATCATGTGCCCGTCAGCCAACTCAAGCTAAGTCCAGACGGTACGGAGTTAGCCTATGCGTATAACGATATTGGAAAGTTTTGGGTCAAAGTCCGTAATCTTGAAACACAAGAAGAAATCGTGATCCAAAAGCAGGGTTACCGAAACAATGTGCAAGAACCAGATTATAACTATCCATTAATCGCCTGGCACCCTTCTGGTGATGAGCTCACAATAGTCTATGAGTTTAGAGATAAAATTAAGCTATTGAAAAAAGATTTAGTCACAGGCGAAGAGGTGGAGCAAGAATTGCCTGAGGACATACAGAGGATCTATAGCTTCTCCTATAAGAATGATTTGGATTATATCATGAGTGCTTCAAATGATGGCTATTCTAACCTCCATATCTACTATTCAAAAGGCAGACAACACGAGAAATTAACCGATGATTATTATGATGACATTGATGCGCAGTATATCAATATGGGTGGCACCTCTGGGATTCTATTCTCTTCTAACCGATTAGTAAATAATATTATTCCTGCCAGATTGGATACTGTTCTGCCGATCCATTCATTCAATACTTTTTTTCTACCCTATGATGATAAAGCTGGCACGCTTATTCAACTCTCAAATACCTTTGATAAAAGCGAACGCTATCCATTCCTAGCAGAAAATGGAAAGATCAGTTACCTTGATTATGAGTCAGGCATGAAAAATCGATATGTCTATAATGGAAATGAAAATAAACATTATCCTAACTCAAATAAATCTCGAAACATTATCAGACATCACTCCGTTGCTAACAGTGATAAGTATGTGTATACCTTATATAAAGACGGAGCATATCGAACGTATATAGAGTCGCCTGATTGGGATAAAAACATTAAACCTTATCCACTAAATACAGCACTTGGTAAAGATGACCAAGTATCAAATCTGCCGCAATATGGCGTTTTGGAATTAAATGAAGATGAGGAAGAAATGAAAAGTGACTATCTTTTTCAAAGTGAATTTGATGATCCACCAAATTTGAAACCTCTTGATAAAAAGCCAGATGAAAGTAGTCAATCTTTAATCACCAATTTAATCCCATTAGATAATCTGGATACAATCGATACAAGGCAATCTGGTGTGATAGAGTTTGTCTCAGCAAGAGCCGTTGCCGCCAGATCAAAATTTAAATTAGAAGATTTTACAACGACAATGGACAATAGTGTCCTCTTCGAAGGATTGGAAAGTTATACGCAAGATCAAGCAGATTTCAATAATGTGCCTACTGGTCTTTTGATGAAAGGTGTGGTAAAGGATTTATTTGAAGACTATACAATCACTGGTGGCGTACGCTTACCAACTGCCCTTAATGGATTAGAAAGTTTTGTTGTCTTTGATGATAATCGTGGATTAATTGATAAACGCTATGCCCTCTACAGAAGATCCGAATCTAATACTCAACCAGAGTTTATCTTTCCAACACAAAAAACAAAATCAACGTCTTTACTTGGCTTATATAGACTAAAATACCCTTTGGATGTCTATACAAGTATCCGTTTGACTGGACAGTTGAGACTGGATGGCTTCTATTATTTGCATTCAGACGAATTCTCCACGAATCAGACAAGACAAAATGAAAAGCGAATCAGCGTAAAGGCAGAATATGTGTTTGACAATACCATTCCAAAAGAAGATAATGTGCTTTGGGGTACACGGTACAAAGCATATGCAGAGGTTATCAATCGTTTTGAAATTAATACGCAGGGAGGATTTAGTTTTGAGCCAAGCCGAGGTCTGACAACAATTATTGGTTTTGATGCACGACATTATATTCCATTTTTGAATCATGCCATTTTGGCGTTTAGAGGCGCAGGCGCTACATCATTCGGATCTGATAAAATGCTCTACTATGTTGGAGGTGTTGAAAACTGGCTCTTAGCAAGCTTTAATCAAGACATTGGGATTCCACCAAATCAAAACTTTGCCTATAATGTCATTGCTCCTAATTTGAGAGGATTCAAAACAAACATTAGAAATGGGAGCACTTTTTTATTAGCTAATTCAGAATTTAGATTGCCTGTCTTTAAATACTTTTCTCCTCGTCGAATCCGCTCTTCGTTTTTACGCAATTTTATGTTCGTTGGCTTTTTCGATGTGGGTACAGCCTGGCATGGCTTCAGTCCAAGCAGCGAACAGAATCCCATCAATACAGCAACTGTAGACCAGCTTCCTATCTTGTCGATCAATGTGAGGTATTTTAGAGATCCTTTGGTGATGGGATATGGTGCAGGCCTGAGAGCAGTGTTATTGGGTTATCATATTCGAGTAGATTATGCTTGGGGAATAGAGTCCCGAGCTGTTCAAGATCCGCGGCTTTATTTTTCGATCGGCTTAGATTTTTAAGTTCTTTGTTGGAAATATAATTATAGTGGATAGTAAACAGTGGATAGTGGATAGTAAACAGTGGATAGTGGATAGTGGATAGTTAGTTAATGGATAGTCTCTTAGTAGAAAGCGAAAATGCCGAATATGCAATCCAAGGTACTTTAGTGCCTTGTGCCGGTTTACAAATTAAATAGCTTTCAAATTATTTTCTACCATGGATGATGTTCATAGCTATTTGATAAAAGCCCTTTGGGCTATATTCTGTCAATTGAAATATTTGCCGTACAGGCATTTAGACACAACTTTCCATTAACTGCAATGTCTCAAAGAATTCGTCTGCCTTAACTTTTGGCTTAAAAGCTTTAAACGAATCAATAGGCTTATCCATAAATGACAAATAATGAATCCAATCTTTTAGTGTAGATGCTAAGTCATTTTCATCATAATATCGCGTAACGACTTCTTCTAGCACATCTGGCAGTGGATAAAACGAAGGAATCAAAGCTGGCTTCCCAAACTTCACCATATCAGAGATACTGCCAGAGATCGTACTGCTGCCATATTGCTCATGAATTGAACCTGCTGACTTTTTTAAGGCAATTGGTAAAATTAAAAAATGTGCCTTTTTCATAATCTTGTCAAAATTCTTCTGAGGCACAAAAGAGGGGAACCACTCAATTTCTATTTGACTATTTAATTGTGTCGCGAATTGCTTAATCTTTCGTTGCGTTTGCCTATTCTCTAGTTCGCCCAAGAATGTGATCTTTACTTTCTTTTGTAAAGCTTGTTGGTTTAAATTGAGCAAGGCTTGAAAAATATGCTGATAGTTTTTCCGATCCACAGAAACACTACCAGGGATAACGATTCGTATTGTCTTTTTTGGCGTCTTTTGCTTTGTGTATTCTGAGACTAAGAGATCTAAATAGCCATCAACTCTATCCCATCCTTTTTCTTGTGCATAGTCATATAAAGCTCTTGAAGCAACCAGTATTTGATCAATGTTTTTAAAGCTGCTCTCGATATAGCGCCGCTCTTGGAGTATTTGACTTTTAAGTACTTTCAACACATTTTTTCCTTCATCAATCGAATCAAACTCTGAAAAATAATAATGCAAATCATGAATCAACAAACTTGATTTTGAAGCAAGCACTTCATCTGAAAAGATTTTTAAGTCTTTAGGTGGAATACTTGTAATTAAGATTCTGTCTGCATTTAAAAATCTGGACCTGTGCATTTGGACAAAGTCTTCAACCGATTGAAGTTCGTTTTTTATGATCCATGTAATCGCTTTATGCTTATGAAAATCATATAATTGATTGTATACAAATTGATTTACAAAGACATCAACTTGATTCTCCTGTTTAAGGATTAATCGCAGGTAAGACCAAACGACTTCGTTATGTCTTGCAAATTCTGCTATTGCTATCTTACTCATCTTCTTATCCTAACTTTTGTAAATTCATTATAAATTAAGCGAAATATTGTTTGAATACACACTTTCCACTATTTTCTATAGTCATTCCGACGTACAACAGACCCCAAAAGGTACGCATTGCTATCGCCAGTGTACTTTATCAGATTGTGACAGATTGGGAATTGCTCGTTGTAGATGACGGTTCTTCAGATGAAACGATGGAGATTTTAAAAAAGTTTCCTGATAACAGAATAAAATACTGTCGGCAAGAACATAAGGAGCGATCCGCTGCTAGAAATTTGGGTATTTCTAATTCTACAGGTCAATATATCTGTTTTCTTGATGATGACGATTATTTCGAAAGGGACCATTTGAGTACATTTATGGCTCATATTTCAGATAAACAGCCTAAGAAAATATTGAGATCTGGGTATGTCACCAAGCATAAAACCACGAAAAAGAAGTCTCCTTTATACTCCAAAAAACGACATAAACATCCAGTAAACTTTTTTGCTCACCATATGTGTGGCATCTGGTCTTTGTGTATTCCAAGAGAATTTTTGGATAATCATCAATTCCCTCTAAACTTTCCGCATTGGCAAGATACACACCTAGCATTGCGCTTATTAGCTCTCTATCCATTTGAGCAATTGGAAGCATGGACTTATGTCTATTGTCAGCATGAGTCTATGGGTTCTGTCACTTTTTTTAAAGGCCCTCAAGTCAAGGCAAGAACCCAATTGCAAATTGATGCCATTGAAGATCTATTTGCCAATCACTCCACGCTTTTGAGTCCCATTTTAGCTATATCAACAAAAAAACAATTGATTGCTGAAAAACATCTTAGAGCATCTGGGCTGTTTAGGGAGCAGGGCGCTATCAGAGACTCCTGGCAAATGCTACGTGAAGCATCAGTTCCTTTGGCCTTAGTTCCATCAGGCATTAAGCATGTATCAAAACTCTTGCTGTCATCAATAAAGAAACTCCCAACTTATGCAAGCAATACAATAACAGAAAAATATACACGCCAAAATGCTCAAGGTTCTGGTCGTCAGTGTCCTTGCTGTGATCGTGAATTTAAGTCATTTAAATCCTTTGGTGTGGTTAAGCGTGCTGATGCCCAATGTTGGTATTGTGGCTCCTTAGAAAGACATCGCCTCTTGTGGTTATACTGCGATAAAGAATTAAAGCTATTCAATTCAATTAAGCCACTTAAGATTCTACACATTGGTCCTTCCAAAATCTTCTATGAGCAATTTAAACAACAAAAAAACATCGATTACATTGCAGGTGATGCAGCCCCTGAAGACTACGCTTTTCCTGTTACAAAAATGGACCTGACTGAGAAATCACAAATTAAGCCCCTCTGTGATCTAATCTTCGCTATTCACGTTTTAGAACATATTGTAGATGAAGCTGCAGCAATGCAAACAATCTATGAACTCTTGAATCCTGGAGGAACCGCATTAATTATGATTCCTATGGATGAGTCGCGTCTACAAACGAAAGAAATGGGTGCAACATTATCACCAGAGCTACGCCAAAAACACTTTGGCCAAACAGACCATGTCAGAGTCTATGGTAAGGATTTTGGAGATAGATTACTCAGGCATGGATTTCAGATTGAAGAGATACGATATGCAAGTCAGTTAACTCAAGAAGAACTCCGTCGATATGCCGTTTTTGAACATGATATCATATTTGTATGTCGCAAGGATCAAAATGGCTCATGATCTCTGAGACAAAGAAGATATTATCTATCGACTACCCTATTCAAGTATTTCTTCATTGGACGTTTAGATGAAGCCTATATTGGCAGTTTGAAATTATGATAATGAATGAGTCATCTCACATCTAATTCATATTTTTACCTAAATGAAGTATACCTCAAAGTTGATTGTAAAAGAATCCGCAAAAGAATTTAATCTTGCGGTTCAGGATTTTCTTGCACAACTACCAATACACATAAAAGTTGTTTCTTGTGATCATTCCGTAGCATTCAAAACGGTAACCGCATCTAACGATGCTCTATTTTCTTGTTTAATTGTATTAGGCGAACCCCTTTCATGAAAGAAAAAGTCATTCGAAAACATCAACAGCTTTTTGGAGAGCCCGCTATTGTCGTCAAGTCCCCTGGTAGAGCCAACATCATTGGTGAACATACTGACTACAATGATGGATTAGTACTGCCGTTTGCCATTGATAAATGCATTTATTTAGCAGCCTCAAAGTCAAGCACTGGGAGCTCTTCTGTGTACGCAATAGATACGGACACCTTTGAAGAAAATATTCAAGATCGACTTGATGGATTTCTTCAATATTTCCAATCAGTCCTTAGCTATTTTAAATCTATTGATCTAGACGTGGGTCACTTCAATGTGACCTTTGGAGGTGACTTACCGATTGGCGCGGGTGTCTCTTCATCCTCTGCTATCTCCTGTGGATTTGTAAGGATTTGCCAAGAATTTACACAAGCCACATTTAATAAAACAGACATTGTCAAAGCAGCATTTGCCGCAGAGAGAGGTGCTGGAGTCGATGGCGGTATGATGGATCAATTTTCAATTGTCCATGGCGAAAATGATAAGGTAATTTATCTGGATTGTCAAGATCGATCTTGGTTTGATCTCGCTATTGACACAGGAGACTATGAGTTCGTTTTGATAAATACTCATGTGGAACATCAGCTTGCCCAAACGGCCTATAACACACGTGTAGCAGAATGTAAACAAGGGCTGGCGATCATTCAACAGCGCGACAGCGAAGTCAGTGGGTTTAGAGATATTCGTCACCATCACTTAAGCTATCTACAGACACCAAATCAGGATCGTCTAAAACATGTTATCGAAGAAAATGATCGAGTCCGTAAGGCTGTTGAAGCAATTCGAAATAAGAACACTGACCATCTAGGCACCCTACTAACAGAATCGCATAATAGCCTCAGAGATTTGTATGATGTGAGTTGTGATGAGCTAGACTTTATAGCAGACAAACTCAATGGACATGCACAAGTTGCTGGCGCCCGCATGATGGGCGGTGGATTTGGTGGATGCATTATTGCCCTCGTTGAAAAGGATGCGATTAGTCAAATTATTCAACAATGGCAAGAGGAATATAGCGAGACATTTGGTCGTAGAGTGAGCTGGTTCTCAGTATATCCGTCGGCAGGTTTACAAGTCGTTTAAGCCTATACACCTCACTTATATTTGGCAATCTGTCAGGAGAAAAACTCACCCTGTTTATTTCCTCAAACCATAATTATGTTCACTGGCTTCTTCGTTTCGATCAGTCGCAGGTGGAGGCGTGATGCTTAAAGCACTAATTCTTGCATAGAGTTCCTCTGTCATTTGGACATTAACAGCATCCAAGCTTGCCTGCAATTGTGCCGCAGATCGTGCCCCGATAATAGGAGCAGTTATCGCAGGATGATGAGCTGTCCATGCGATCGCTAATGAAACAGGGTTGACTTGTAACTCATTCGCTAGCGCAGTAAATTCCTCGGCAATGGTATATAGCTGCTCATCACCATATCTAACTTGATACATTTTATTATCTAGTAGCCGACCAGTATCTGGCTTCTTAGTTGTTCCATATTTTCCTGTCAATAAGCCTCCGCCCAATGGACTATAATTAATCACGCCAACTTGCTCAGACAATGCCATAGGTAATAGCTCCACTTCAGCCTGCCGCTTAACCAAATTATACATCGGCTGAATACACTCAAATCTAGACCAACTATTTTTTTCAGAAATCCCTAAGGCTTTTGCTACTTGCCATGCTGCAAAATTGCTCGCTCCGATATACAGGATTTTGCCTTGTGAGACCAGATCATTGAGCACTCGAAGTGTTTCTTCTATTGGAGTCACATCATCAAATCTGTGGATAAAATACAAATCAATATACTCAGTGTCTAGTCGCTTCAAACTATCCTCTACCGCTCTGATGATATGATATCTAGAAGCACCTCCGTGATTGATGCCTTCGCCTGTCTTAAAGTATACCTTACTCGTAATGATCACTTCATCGCGGCAAGGTTTTATAAGCTTACCGAGAATCTCTTCCGACTTGCCACCGACATATACATTGGCACAATCAAAAAAGTTAATGCCCGCATCTCTGCACATCCCAAACATCTGAGCTGAAGTTTTCTCATCAGCGATGCCTCCAAATGACATCGTTCCAAAACAAAGTGATGACACCTTAACTCCTGTTTTACCTAATACCTGATATTCCATAGGATTTAAAAGTATTGCCGCTTTTTGATTAAATGTAATTTTTTGAAATAAATATTCTGGTTCAATTTACCTTTTTCATTTTTAAGGAACATCTTGACAATGTCCATCAATAATGAGATGTTTATTTCCATTATAAAATAGAAAACGATTAGCAAATCTTTTTTAGGAATAGAAATAGGACAGCTCTTGATTGTTAAAACAGGCATATCAAACGATATCTCTTATATCCATTAGGTAAATACCCAACGTAATTGAAATTGACCCAAATCCGTTGGGTATACCCTAAATCTCTGAAAAAAAGCTTGCGATATTCAAATCATATCGCAATGCTTTTTTAGCTATTTTCTATTTTATTAGTGTGATCTTCTACGTTTATTCTTCTGATTCTCCTTCAAATAATCGGCCCTTTTCATCAGTCTTCGCTATATATTGGTTCAAGATTTCTTCAAGGTTAGGTTTGGGAACAAGGCCTTGAAAGCGCTCTTGTAAATAGCCTTTATTGAAGACCATCATTGTGGGTATGGACTTAATTTTGAAGTGTTGGCTCAGTCCTGGATTTTGCTCAGTATCAACTTTGACGACTAAAGCCTTACCGTCATATTCTTCTGCTAATTCGTCTATCACTGGACCTAATATTTTACACGGTCCACACCAACTTGCAAAGAAGTCAACTAATACAGGGACCTTGGATTGCGCGACAAGCTCATTGAACGTAGCATCTGTGATGTGAATGGTTTGATACTTTGGTTTTTTATTCCAGAACATAGAGTTATAATATCTGTCAAAATTAATTGAAAAAAGATGTGGATCAATCTGAATTCTACAATTTGCCACATTAAACCGATCTAAGGTCTTGTAAAGGACGAAACGCCCAATTGCATGTTTATGTGCAAATTTTGATCTTAATCAATGACAAACATGATCTTGAACAAGTTTCGTTATCAAAAAAAACACGAACTTACTAGCCGCTTAAACATATGCTATGGAATTAAATATCAATGGAACAGTAAAAACAGTCGATGTCGAAGAGAGCATGCCACTCCTATGGGTGCTGCGTGACGAACTCAATATGACAGGGACAAAATATGGTTGTGGTGTATCTGCCTGTGGCGCGTGCTCCTGCCTTATAGATGGTGTGGCGACCAGAACCTGTACTTTACCCGCTTCTGCTGCCGTCGGTAAAACCATAAAAACGATAGAAGCCATCGCTAGTGATGGCAATTTATCTGCTGTGCAAAAAGCATGGATTCAACATCAAGTCCCTCAATGTGGTTACTGCCAATCGGGCCAAATCATTGCTGCTGAAGGCTTGCTAGACAAAACGCCGAATCCAACTGATGATGATATTGATACTGCTATGACAAACATCTGTCGGTGTGGTACCTATCAGCGTGTGCGCGAAGCCATTCATACTGCCGCCAAATGGAGGCAGGAAGAAAACTCATTATTAGGTTAATCTCAAACAGAAACATTATGGCAGATCAAAGAAATAAAAGCGAATATGTCCAAGAAGGCAAATCTAAAAAACGATCAACCCTTGGGAAGTGGACACGACGTGGATTTATTGGCGTTGGAGGATTAGCTGGCGTTGGTCTTTTAGTTGGTATTGGAGGGAACGCATTTCTCAATAAAAAAGTAAGAAAGTACTCTGGGCTAGGTATGGGTGAAGGCGATTCAATGAATGCTTGGATTCGCATTGCTCCAGATAATACGATTACTGTTGCTGTACCTAGAGCAGAAATGGGACAAGGCGTATACACCTCATTACCTCAGCTAATAGCTGAAGAACTCAACGTGGAGATGTCTTCAATCAAGGTTATACATCCACAGCCTGAGGCACCATACTCAAATACGTTTATGTTGACACAGGAAGAACCAAATGCGTTCAAAGGCTACTCCATGATGGAAAAAATATTAGCTTCTATGCCCTTGATTGCAACTGGAGGAAGTACATCAATTCCTGATGGCTTCACCAACTTAAGGTATGCAGGAGCAACTGCTAGAGAAATGTTGAAAGCAGCAGCAGCAGAGAAATGGGGGATTGATGTCAAAGATTGTCGATCAGAAAAAGGACACATTATCAATTCGGGAAACAATGAAAAATTGACATACGGTCAATTAGCTGAAGCCGCAGCAACAATCAATCTTGATGGATTACCTGAACTCAAGAAAAAAGAAGATTGGACCATCATTGGTAAGCCTGTTCAGCGTTTGGATATACCTGAAAAAGTGACAGGCTCAGCAACATTTGGTTTAGATGTTCGTCTTGATGACATGAAATATGCTGTGATCCGTCACCCATCAACAATTGGTGGAAAGATCACAAGTATTAAGAATAAAGAAGACATTGAAGGAAGAGCAGGTATCGAGAAAGTTGTGCTGACAGAATTCGGTGCAGCGGTCATCGCCAATAATACTTGGCGTGCAAAAAATGGAGCCTTAGCTCTGCGCTTTGAAGAAGATGACGCTGGCAACGGAGGCATCAACTCAACACAAATCAGCACTGAGTTAACTGATATACTAGACAAAGATCCGATAGCGACTCCAGTTGATACTGGTGATGTTGCGGCTATTCTATCCGATGACAAAAATCAAGTCATAGAAGCGACTTATGAAGTTCCTTATCTCGCACACGCAGCAATGGAACCATTAAATTGTACGGTCTTAGTTGACTCAGAAAGTGCAGAAGCTTGGGTTGGGCATCAAGGTTCTTCTATCGTACAAAACATGGTAAACGAAATAACAGGCTTGCCAAAAGCAAACATCAAAGTTAATACCACTTATTTAGGCGGAGGATTTGGAAGACGAGCAGAACCAGATTTTATTCGAAAAGCCGCAGCAGTGGCTAAGGAAATGCCAGGCGTTCCTGTACAGACTGTATTCACACGTGAAGAAGATATGCAGAATGACATGTATAGACCAGCTGCTAAAAGTCGATTTAAGGCTGTCGTGGAAAGTAGTGGTGAGATAGCGGCTTGGGATAATATGATGGCATTACAATCAGTCTCTAACAGTGCTATAGGTAGGATCATGCCAGCCATGGCGCCGTCTCCGGCAAAGGACGAAGCGACCATTGAGGGGGCAGCAAATTTACCTTATATCATGAAGAATCAGCGCGTGGCGTTTGGCAATCATGACATTCCTATACAAGTCGGATTTTGGCGTTCTGTTGGTAGCTCACAAAATGCCTTTTTTACAGAATGCTTTATGGATGAATGCGCACATGCTGCAGGCAAAGATCCATTCGAATTCAGGCAATCAAAATTAGCCAATCATCCTCGCTTTAAAGCTGTACTAGAAAAAGCCGCAGCGCTTGGCAATTGGGGTGCCCAAGATGGTAAGTTTAGAGGTATTGCTCTGCACAAATCATTTGGATCCATCGTTGGTCAAGTTGCTACACTTTCTAAAGTTGGAGATAAATCGTTTAAAATTGATCACTTCTCTTGTGTTATTGATTGTGGCATGCATGTTAACCCAGATACTGTAGAAGCACAAATGGAAGGTGGGATTGTTTTCGGTTTAACCGCAGCCTTACATGGGGAAATCACATGGGACGATGGCTCAGTCAATGAACTAAATTTCCCACAATACGATATGGTACGAATGAATGTCTCTCCAAAAGTTGATGTCCATATTATGGATAACGAATTTTATCCTGGTGGTGTGGGTGAGCCTGGTACGCCTCCTGCTGCGCCTGCCTTGTGCAATGCTTTATTTGCAGCAACAGGAGAACGAGTCCGTAGATTGCCGATTATCAAGCAAGGATATACGTTTAGCTAGCAGGGTGACTTGATAAACTTATTATTTGCGCAATTAAAAATTAAAATTGGGCAAAAAGTAAGACTATCTCAACGACTATACGTTAACCCTAACCCTGTGGATATGTCTATGGCTAGGCTTAAATTTATTGACAATCTTCAATAAAGGCCTCATAAATCCCACCAAGGTTTACTTCAAATCCAGGGTACATATGGACATTATCTCCTGCGTTATATTTTATCTCATAATTAGCTGTAACGGTACCGCTTGTCTTAATGTAGTCAGATGCTTGGGCATTGGTTGTGATGACTTGACCTGCTAAATCCACAATATGTGGATGTCAAGCAATAATGTTTACTTTTACAAACATGCGCAAAATAGAACACATCGGTATCGCTGTTAAAGATTTAGACGAGAGTAATCTTTTATACAGTAAACTCTTTAATGTCGATGGCCCCTATAAAACAGAGGAGGTCAAATCCGAACATGTCATGACTTCTTTTTTCAGAGCTGGGACAAGTAAAATTGAATTGGTGCAAGGAACGAATGAGACGAATGCCATCTCAAAATTTATTGACAAGCGGGGTGAAGGATTGCACCATATTGCATTTGATGTGCCAGATATCAAAGCAGAAATGGCAAGATTGAAAGCCGAAGGATTCATCCTCTTGAATGAAGAACCAAAGCGAGGAGCAGATAATAAATGGGTCTGTTTTGTCCATCCCAAATCTACAAATGGTGTGCTCATTGAATTGTGTCAAGAGATAGAGAACGCTTAAAGCCTTATGGAGTATTCTCTCATTGAATATATAATCATTATCCTCGGTAGTTTCATTGCAGGATGTATTAATACGCTGGCGGGGAGTGGGTCAGCGATTACACTGGCGATACTAACTGAAGTGATGGGACTCCCTGGTAATGTAGCCAATGGTACGAATCGAATTGGTGTCGTCGCGCAAGGTGGCTTATCTAGTTATGTTTTTCATAAAAATGGTAAGCTCGATCTAAAAATAGGCCTACCCATCATTGTCTTTGTCACCATCGGTTCTTTATTTGGAGTGTATGTAGCTACTATCATTTCGAATGACCAATTTAAAGAGGTATTCAAGTACATCATGGTACTTATGCTTGTCGTCATTTTAGTTAACCCTAAGCGATGGTTGACACAATCTGAGGACCCCAAACCAATATCATTATGGATTGGGATTCCCTTGTTTTTAGCGGTCGGCTTTTATGGTGGATTTATACAAATGGGGATGGGCATTTTTTTCTTAGCTGTTCTAGTCCTTGCATCTCGGTTTGATATTATTCAAGGGAATGCGATAAAAGCGTTTACGGTCACATTCTATACGGTATTTGTTATTATCATCTTTCAACTGAATGGTTTGATTGATTGGAAGGCTGGACTATTGCTCGCTGTCGGGCAAATGGTAGGCGGTTATGTGACTGCAGAATTTGCTTCTAACTATAAGGGTGCTGATGTTTGGGCTTATCGTATATTAGTACTTATAGTTATTGTCGTTATTCTAAAGCTATTTGGATTGTTTGACCTTCTAAATCTATAAGCAGGATTTATGAAATTTTGGTGGTTTATACTCATTGTATTTTTTCAAGCATCTTTGCATGCTCAAGCCACTTATCATATTGATCTTAAACAGGAATTAAAGTATGTATTACCAGGTATTGGAATGAATGTACTTGGTCTTGTTATGTACAATAACGTTGAAGAAGTTACCCTGTCAGAATTAGACAATTTGGATCGATTAGATGTCAACAGTTTTGATCGAGGAGCGACTGATAATTTTTCATCGACTGCCAAACGAACAAGTGACATTCTGCTATATTCTGGTATTGCTGTTCCCTTGCTTGCGCTAACAAATGTAAATTGCAGAGACGAAACCAAAGCGATTGCCATCATGGCAATTGAAACAGTTTTAATTACTGGTGGCATTACGGGTATCACTAAATCTGCTGTACAGCGCCTCCGCCCCTTTACTTATAATCCTAATGTCTCGCTCGATGAAAAACTCACACTAAACAGTCGGCTTTCCTTTTTTTCAGGTCATGCATCTATGACTTCTGGGCTTTCATTTTTCACTGCAAAAGTGATTACCGATATGAATCCAACCATGAAAAACAAAGGCTTGATTTGGACCGCGGCTGCAGCGTTTCCTGCGGCGATTGGCTACTTCCGATATCAAGCAGGTAAGCACTTCCCCACAGATGTCATCGCAGGTTACACAATAGGTGCAGCAGTAGGTATACTCGTCCCTACCCTACACATGAATAAGAATATTGATCTTGATTATGGTGGGAATAGTTTGTCTTTGGCTGTTCGGTTTTAAATTAGTTGCTATTCAGGTAAGCATTTTCATATCTAAATTATTGGTGTTCGTATAAATTTGTAGTGTAATTTCCAAACATCAGCCGCTGTACATTTAGATAAAATATTAACGATTTGATACATTAATTCTATATTTAGACAATATATTATCTATTCTATTAGTTGATCTTAGACTTATCTTTTTATTATGGGAAAGTACAGCATACATAAATTACCGTCTGACATTCTTAAATCAACAGCCCAGAATGTTGCCAAATTAAGAAAAGAAAGAAAATGGACTCAGCAAGATTTAGTTGAAAAATCAGGTGTTTCTTATGGAAGCATTAAGAGGTTTGAACGATTTGGAAAAATATCATTTGAATCACTTCTTAAGATTGCAGAAGCTCTAGACCGACTCGATGAATTTGAAACTCTTTTTCTTCCAAAAGATGATAAGCGACTTGAAAAATTATTCAATTCTAACTGATGCAAGAGCAAAAATTAACTCAACAAACTCGAAAAAGAAGTAAACAAATCAATGTCTTTATTCGGTTTTCAGAGGATGAAATTCTTGTGGGTAAGCTCCTATTGGATAACAGATTGATTCATTTCAAGTATGATGATGACTTCCTAAATCTTGGACTGAACATATCTCCATTTAAGTTAGAATACAACAATAAAATTCAGGTAGCTAACCCTAAGCCCTTTCGTGGAATATTCGGAGTATTTGATGATTCGCTTCCAGATGGATGGGGAATGCTTTTATTAAATCGCGCTTTAGAAAAGAAAGGTCTCTCATTAAACGATATTAACATCTTGGACCAACTAGCCTATATAGGTGAAACGGGTAAAGGTGCCCTTATCTATCGTCCAGCAATAACAGGGGATGAAAACTTTAGTCATCATATTGATCTTGATCGGTTGAAAACCGCTATGGACAAAGTATATTATGGAACGAGCACGGAAGTGATAGAAGAACTTTTGGCTTTGGGAGGATCTTCAGGTGGAGCAAGACCAAAAGCAAATGTGGGCTATAACCCGAATAAAAATGAAATAATACATGGGCAAAATATTCTTCCACATGGATTTAATCATTGGATAATTAAATTTCCTAGTTCTGAAGATCCGCAGGACATAGCAAATATTGAATACGCTTATTATAAAATGGCACAGATTGCAAAAATAAAAATGAGTGAATGCACATTGTTAGAAAGCAAAAAAGGAAGGAAGGTCTTCGCTACCAAGCGTTTTGATAGAGCTGGTGATGACCGAATTCATATGCACTCAATGGCAGGCTTAACACATGACAACTTCCGATTAAGTGCTGTTGATTATGGACATATTATTGATGTCGCATACCACCTTGAACAATCGGCTTCAGCTCGAGAAAATGTACTTCGTCTTGCCGCGTTTAATATTTATAGCCACAATTTGGATGACCATTCAAAAAATGTCTCCTGGCTAATGGATAAATCTGGAAAATGGACTTTAGCTCCTGCCTACGATTTAACATACTCATCAACTAGCATTGGTGAACACAGTACAAGAATTGGTGGTGAAGGCGCAAATCCTGGCAGAAAAAATCTAATCGAATTAGCTGATGAATTTAGTATCAATAAACCAAATGAGATAATCAATCAAGTTCAAGAATCTTTAGCCCATTGGCCTGACATTGCTAAAAAGTGTGGTGTCAGTAAGGAATCAATCAAACGGATTCAAACGAAGTTCTTAGAACTTAAAGATTAACTATAGGGAAAGAAGGAAAGCTCTCAGCATATAACTATGCTCTATACCTTTTAAGACGCCAGATCCTGAAACGAGTTAAGGACGACTCTGTGACCGATCTCTGTGACCGATGGGTTCTTCGTTATTTTAAAAACGGTCTCCCCGTTTCCAAATCATGCACTAAATGAACAAACGTCTCAATTCTCTCCAAGAGTTTATTCACTGGTAATTGTTGGCCATAGATATAATAAACTAAGACTGATTCTTTTGCTTCCACAGCCCACTGACCTTCATCGCCTAAGCTATCCAAAAACTCTTCTGTCAAACTTTCTTTTAAGGCAAAGGCATCCGTAGTACTCACTTCATACGACTCATTCAATTCTGGAGTTGCTGTTAGAATGACAGGATTCTCTTCACCAAAAAGATTCTTCCAAAAGCGCAACCCACTTTTTGGCTTAATTAAAAATGCTGGCCATACTGCATCTGGATTATAATATTCAAAGATGGTTGTTGTCTTAGTATTCAAATCACCAAAGTAATGGAAGTCATAGACTCGAAATGCTCCTTGTAGCGCGCGTGCTTTGAAGGATTGAATTGCCTTTAATCGCTTCCCTGATCGACCCTCAAAGATTTGAAACTGATATGACTTGATCGGGTCTTTATCATAATGTCGTCTTGCTTGATACTTCCATCCACTTTCTTTAGCGAGACGCTTGATTTGCTTCTGACGTTTATCAGGTCGCAACAGGAAATTTATATCATCGAAGAATGCTCTCAAAATGCTTAATTATAAATCTCTATAAATAGGAACTTCCGTTAAATAATCATACACCTTATCTGGAACTAAATACTGGATTGATTTATTCTCTCTGACATTTTTTCTGATGTAGCTTGCTGAAATATCTAGTAAAGGCGCATCAAAAAAAGTCACTCGCTCATGATTGGCGAACTCTCCCGCTGCATAGCCAGGTCTATTGTAAACATAGATTTCATAATACTTAAGAATCAACTCATAATTCTTCCATTTATGCAAAGTCTCCAGATTATCTCCTCCCATTATGAGTACAAAGTTCTTATCCGGATATTTTTCTCTAGCATAGGTCAGCGTATCTATTGTGTACGACGGTTTGGGCAAATTAAACTCGATATCACTCGCTCTAATTTGTGGGTTATCACCAATCGCCAAATTCATAAGATGCAAACGATCATAATCCTTCGCAAGCGATTTTTTCTCCTTAAGCGGATTGTGTGGCGAGACAACCATCCAGATCTCAGCCAGGTCAGCATTTGTCAACAGATAATTGGCAATGATCATGTGACCTACATGAACTGGATTAAATGATCCAAAAAACAAACCTGTTTTGTATCGTTCCACGATTCTTTTTGAGTTTGCATAAAGGTAAAACTTTGAACTTGAAACTCAAGAGCTAATTCTACTTGACATCACTCCTTTACACTTTGAATCGTCATTGTCAGAAATTGCAGTGATTTTGAATAATCCAAATGATCATATTCAAGACCTAAACGTTTAATATTTTTATAGTATGACTCTCGATTCTTATAATAATTCTTCTCCAAATTAATGGCGTTTGCAATGTCTCCCAATTGATTGAGCAAAAACCATTTCTCAAGTAACCTTCCTGTCCGACCATTCCCATCTTGGAATGGATGAATTTTTACAAAAACAAGGTGCAGCATTGACGCATAATAAAATGATTCCAAAGCACTTAATTCCTGATTGTTCATATCTTCTATATCATTAAAGAATGAATCAAATTCTAAATTGAGCTTATAGTGATCACAGGCCACATATTCAATTTTATCATCATCACCAATCACATACATTGGGTTTTTTCTAAGAACCCCTCTTTGCGATTTTGGCAATAAATTCATAGCTAAAATATCATGTGCCTGTAGTAAATTGCTTTTAGTTAATTCTCTATCATTTATAAACTGATACGCTTGATACAGGTCATTAGATCTTTTGTTGTAGTCTGGTTTGTATTCAATATTTAGAAACTTGTACTTGAAAAAGGAATCATAATCTATGTCTTCACCTTCTATTTTGGATGAGTAAACACTTGACACCGCATTATAGAATTCAAAATAATCAACAGGAAGTTTTTCTTCTCGCTTTAGAGTTAATAGAGGAATCGGATCAAATTCTATTGACTTTTCAAAAGCTTGTCTTAATTCTTGATATATGAGCTGTAGTTTAATAATGAATGGTTTGTTCAAATTTAAGTAGGATTCACTAAAGAAATGGTTTAATAACAATTTGTTAGTTGATTTGCAAGTTATTGATTCTTAATACCTGACTGTCAGCAGGCAGGTATCAGCTTTTTCTCAAGCCATAGGTACTGTGATAAAAACAAGCATATTTCCATATTAATTTCATACTTTGTCAAAGACGAAGAAGAGCGTCTGATGTTTGTTCATACAGATGTTCATTCTGTGTAGATTGGGGTCTTCGGACTCCATCTACTTTTTCACT
>CALGLU010000081.1 GCA_937959275.1 uncultured Saprospiraceae bacterium
GCCTCGCCGAGCAAATTGGCAGTGGCACCGAGCGGGTGATCTTTTCGCTGATTCAAAAGTTTAACTCTGCCGCTAAACTGCCTCAGTGCAAAAACACCAGTGCCGACATTGTGGTGCTAATCGATGAGGGCCACCGAAACCAAGGTGGAGAAAACAATATCCGCATGCAGCAGGCCTTGCCTAATGCCGCTTTTGTGGCATTCACCGGTACGCCCCTACTCAAAGACGACAAAACCACCAACAAGTTTGGCCCCATTGTGCACGCGTACACCATGCAACGCGCAGTAGAAGACAAAGCGGTGACGCCGCTGCTGTACGAAGAGCGCATGCCTGATCTCGATGTGAATGAACGTGCCATCGACTCGTGGTTTGCTCGTATAACGGAAGACTTAACAGAAGAGCAAAAGGCAGATCTCAAGCGTAAGTTCACGCAGAAAAATGCGATTTACGACACCAAAGATCGGATTCAGCTCTTGGCACTGGATATCGCTCATCATTTTGTTAAAAACATCGACGATGGCCTCAAAGGCCAAATTGCCTGTGACAGCAAAGCCTCGGCTATCAAATACAAAAAGTACCTAGACGAAGCGGGAGTGTTTGAATCCGCCGTGGTGATCAGCGCGCCCGACACCCGAGAAGGCAACAGCGAAGTGGACGAGTCTTCCATGCCCGAGGTTAGCAAATGGTGGAAAGAGAACGTCGGCTCGCAAGATGAGCAAGAGTATGCCAAAGAGCAAGTCGCCAGATTTGAGAAAGACGATGACCTGAAAATTCTGATTGTGGTGGACAAGCTGTTGACCGGCTTTGATGAGCCTAAAAACACTGTGCTTTACATCGACAAACCACTCAAGGGTCACAACCTGATTCAGGCGATAGCGCGTGTGAACCGCCTACACGAGAAAAAAGAATTTGGCTTGTTAATCGACTACCGAGGCATTCTCGCCGAACTCGACACCACCATCGAGAAATATCAAGACTTAGCAGAGCGTACCCAAGGCGGTTTTGACGCGAGTGATCTTGAGGGCCTTTATAATCAAATGAGCAGCGAATATAAGCGCCTGCCACATTTGTACAAAATCCTCTGGGCCATCTTCTCTGAGGTTAAAAACAAAGCCGACATAGAACAGCTGCGGCAGGTGTTAGTACCCAAGATCAAAGAGGTTGACGGGGAATTAGTGGATGCACACCTAAAAATCCGTGATGATTTTTTTGAGGCATTGAAGAACTTTGCCAGCTGTTTAAAGGTAGCGTTACAATCGGCTACCTTTTTTGAAGACAGCCAGTTTAGCGAAGACGACAGGCGGCATTACAAAGAAACGGTTAAACAACTGTCTAGCTTGCGACAACTGGTGAAGCAAGACATCGGCGATACCGTCGACTACGACCAGTACGACGAGCAGGTTAAAAAACTACTCGACAAGCATGTCGTGGCAGTTGGCGTAAAAGAACCCGAAGGTGTGTACGAAGTTGCTCTGATGGGCAAATCACAGTCACCTGAGCACTGGGGCGAAGAGAAAACCCGCAATGAAACCGACACCATCAAAACACGCGTCGCTAAGACCATTGAACAAAAGCTGCAAGACGATCCTTACGCACAAGAGGCCTTCTCTGCCTTGTTGCGCCAAGCCATAGCGGAAGCCGAAAGCTTGTTCGACCATCCTCTAAAACAATACCTGCTGTTCCAGGCTTTTGAAGAGCAAGTGAACGCTCGTCGGCTCGATGACATACCCGAGGCCCTTTCAGCCAATCGGCACGCGCAAGCCTATTATGGCTTGTTTAAAAAGTTCCTACCCGAGGCTTTTGCATTACTAGAAAAAGACACACAGGCTAACTGGATTGAACTGGCATTCACCATTGATCAATCGGTAGAAACCTCGGTAGCGGAGAACTCCATCAACCCCCTGAACATTGAGTCAGATATTCGCAAAAAGCTATTGCCGCTGTTATTTAAGAAATGTAAATCAGCAGGTGGAGGTATGGACCACGCCAACAAGATGATAGAGAGTATTATCCAAATCACACGCGTGGGACTTAGCGCAAATGGCCCTTAACATTTGCGCTCTACCGCCAATGCCTAGTCGTTTCAAGTTTCACTACGGCGATGAAGAAATCACTTTCGAGCGCACTGAACGCTTTGGCGATGCTGACAGCATTCTGATCAAGGTCCACCCCGATTGCCGTGTCAGGTGCGGGGGTGGGTTGTCTAGGCAGGTGTTCACGTGCGTGGGGAGCGAGACGAGCGGGATGGCGGCGTTGCACACCGGACAAGGTGAGGTCCCGGGCGGCATGACGGAGGATGTGGAGAGAGGAAGGAGGAAGGAGGAAGGAGGAAGGTGGAGAAAATCATAGTTCGCATAGTCCAGCAAGATGAGATCAAGTTTCCAAACAACAATCACCATTTAAAATTCAACATTCAAATTCCAGATATACTTCGTAATATTATGCTCAGCATAAGAATTTAAGCATATGAGCAAGATAGACTGGCAAGTAGCCAAAGAATATAAAGACATCACGTATAAAAAAGCTGGTGGAGTCGCACGGATCGCTTTTAATCGTCCGGAAGTCAGAAATGCCTTCAGGCCAAAGACTGTAGGCGAATTATTAGATGCCTTTCATGATGCGCGCGAAGATCGGAGCATCGGCGTTATTTTATTTTCTGGAGAAGGGCCGTCTTCTAAGGATGGCGGGTGGGCGTTTTGCTCAGGTGGTGATCAGAGCGTGAGAGGTAAGAGTGGCTATGTGGGTGGAGATGGCGTAGGTAGGCTGAATATTTTGGAAGTTCAGCGGCTGATCCGCTTTATGAATAAGGCTGTGATTTGTGTGGTGCCAGGATGGGCAGTAGGAGGTGGGCATAGTCTGCACGTGGTGTGTGATCTGAGCTTGGCGAGTAAAGAGCATGCGATATTCAAACAGACAGATGCGGATGTAGCGAGCTATGATGCTGGTTATGGGAGTGCGTATCTGGCTCGGCAGGTTGGGCAGAAGAGGGCGCGGGAGATTTTCTTTTTGGGTCGTAATTATTCTGCGCAAGAAGCTTTTGATATGGGCATGGTCAATGCTGTCGTCCCACACGAAGAGCTGGAAGAGACTGCTTACGAGTGGGCGCAAGAGATTTTGGCAAAAAGTCCAATGGCGATTAAGATGCTCAAGTTTGCGTTTAATATGATCGATGATGGTTTGGTAGGTCAGCAAATATTCGCTGGAGAAGCTACGCGTTTGGGTTATATGACGGATGAAGCAGAGGAGGGACGAAATGCATTTTTGGAAAAACGTAAACCTGACTTTGATAAATTTCCTAAATTCCCATAAGCTAGACGTCAAGTCCAAGGTTAACAATAGCAACTTTAAAGAAATAAAGACATGAAAATAGCCATGATTGCCGCAATGTCAACCAACCGCGTGATTGGGATCAACAATGATTTGCCGTGGCACTTGCCAGATGATATGAAGTTTTTTATGGAGACGACCAAACATCATTGTGTCATCATGGGGCGTAAGAATTATGAATCTTTACCACTCAAGTTTCGCCCATTGCCAAACCGAACGAATATTGTTATGACACGCCAAGTTCAATATGAGGCGGCTGGCTGTGTTGTGTTTGCTACACTACAAGAATCCTTGGATTATGCAAAAGGCCAAGGAGAAGATCTCGTCTTTATCATTGGTGGAGGGCAAATTTATGAGTTAGCCTTAGATATTGCTGATCGGATTTATTTAACTGAGATTGATGCAGTGATAGAAGGAGGAGAAGTTTTTTTTCCTAAGTTAGGGCCGATGTGGAGTGAGGTTGCCAGACAACATCATCCCATAGATGACAGGCACCAATTTTCGTTTGACTTTGTGACGTTTGAGAAGGGTTTATCTAGTTAGTGAATCTACTTACTTTATGAACTCTTATTGTATCAATCAATCAAGAAACCTTAGAGGTTTATTTAGATTGTAGAATTTCTAAACATTCAACTGTCAACTGCTGTATCGAAAGGCAAAATCTATTAGGTCTATCTAGTACTCTGTCAAGATATAACTGACGAGTGCATTTGGCGTATTTTACACATATACGTCGTTACAGAACCGGTTTATCTACTTTCAGAACCTGGATTGTTAAAAACACCAAACTGAATGAGTCAATCAAGAAATCTAATTTGTTATTAAAACTGATGCGGGTAATCTTGTCTTTCACATATGTACTGTTAGTCGAGTTTTATGTGTCTTTGGTCTAAGTAAATAATCGTAATGGATACCGTTCGAGATATTCAAACCAAAATAAAGATCATGAAGAAAACAATGATAAAAATCGTCTTGAGTGCGATGTCTATTTTAGGAATCAGTTTTCTAATATGGCTAGTATTCCTATTAAATCCGAGCTTATCATATGCAGAACAAACTCAATTTGGTCAAATAACAGTTTACCACAATCAAGACCTGATGGAGGGAACCGGTCTCATACTACAAGATGCGATTGATATCATTAAGCGTGCAGATATCTATGATGAAAGCTTGAGGATTCAGCTCTGCTTACATGACGATAAACTTTATCCGAAATTATTTCCGTTCGCTGGAGGCACAGCTTATGCGTTTTTCACGAAAGCTGTTGTCTACGCGTCCGAACCAAATTTTCAAGATAACTCTGCAAGTTTTAAATGGGAAGTGAATAATTATGAGTTGCGGAAATATAACTTAACAAGATTGCTTGCACATGAGTTTATGCACAATGTCCAATACTATCATGACCCTAGCTATCAAATATTGAGTACTCTTGGAGCTATAAATTGGAAACTTGAAGGTCATGCTGAATACATATCGAGAGAATTTAAAAACGATGGGCTTTTAAAAGATAAGATTGCAAAATATCTGCTTGAGGAAGGCAAAGAGCATGTAGGCTTTCCTGTATTTACGCTGGCAGATGGTACCATCCAAATTTTGCCTTACTTCAAGTATGCCTTGGTGATACAATATCTGATGGAGATTGAAGGCCTTAACTTTGATCAAATAGCCAGTCTTGAGCCAGCTATTGATAAACCATTTGAGGAGATGATGAAATGGAATTCTCAATAAAAACAAGTATCCAAAGGTACAGGATACGATCATAAGCTACGACAATGAGAAGTATGCTAAATTGAACCGATTCAGCAGACTGCACTCAAATAAGCTTAGCGTACTAGTGCTCTGTCAAGATATAACTGACTCGTGCTTTTGGCGTGTTTTGCACATGTACGTCGTTACAGAACCGGCCTTGATAACCTAGTTCATGTACAAACTCCACTCAAATTCAACAAGTCAATATATACTTGACAGAGCACTAGTGGTTTGTTAATGTTAAAATGACTAGTTGAATTATCTTGACAGAGTACTCGCTTGATAAATTAGAACTTGCATTTATTTAGCCCCATTGTCTTAAAACGACATAGCTAAATACTGTCAGAAGCAAATCTGATGTATATTGCAGCTTCATATATATAAAATTTCATTATGTTAAGGTCTCTGTTGGTTTTGATCATTGCTTTTTATAGCTCCTTGTCTTTTGCACAGGATACACCCGAGGATCCATGTATAGGCTTTCAATTTTCAGACATCGTTGGTCAAGCAGGAGATACTGTATGCTCAGAGCTACGTGTCACCGATTTTGTAGATATACTATCTTTTCAATTTTCAGTTCAATTTGATGACATTGTCTTAGAATATGTGAGTTGTACGAATGAAAACTTAATTAGAAGTTTTCAATGTGCTGATGTCAATTTACAGGATGGTGCACCTGTTTTAAAAGCACTTTGGTTCGAGCCATTAGGTAATTTGACAACACTTGATAGTGCTGCTGTTTTAATGAGCCTCTGTTTTAATCTAAAGGCAGATGCAGAAGCAGGTACCACTTACTTGGCTTTCTCTGATGATCTTGCGTCTGAGGCCTCAGTAGGAGACCCTAACGATCTGAGTGTTGCTGTCCGTAGAGAGTTTTGCCCAACTGGAGATATCACTTCATCACTTCAAGATGTTAGCCAAAATTCATTCATGTCTATATACCCTAATCCTGTCGAAACCACCCTTTTTATTCAAAATGTGGATAGTAAACGTTATCCAGTAAGACTAAGTATTTATAATACGACAGGTCTATTAGTGCAGGCACATCAAGTCAAGCCTTCACAGTCAAGTATCTCAACAGATGGTTTGAATACTGGCCACTATTTTATTAGGATTGATATGAATGATGGGACTGGCTATTCAACGTCATTGACAAAACTTTAAATCTAACTAAGCTTTAATTTTCAGACCAAGCTGACCCTTACATAGGAATCTAATAGTAAAATTGGGTTCCGCAATAGTAAATCTTAAGTTGAGGAGTTGTAATTTTATAGACTTACTTCTATTGAATGGTACACTTTTATTTCAATCATATATAACTGAAATTTGAAAACTTCAGTGGTCCAAATCACTCATTAGAAGGAGAGAGAACCACCTCATCCCCGCTTGATGACGGGGACACTCCTCCGCAGAAGCCAAACCACCTCGACCCTGCATTAAATGCAGTGCCATTCCTCCGCAAGAGGAGAATTCTCTTCCTGCGGAGGAGTGGTAGTCGCCAATCGGCGAATGACGAGGTGGTTTCCCATTCATAAGATTGGTCACGCATCATTATTCTCTATATTACGATTTATGAATTGGATCGTTAATTAAAATCAGCGTAATTTTTTAGTGTTTCATGTGGATGATTCGGTAATCACTCGGTATATTTAATCACAAGCACACTGTTAATGTAACACCATAATTGCTTCAAACATGAAAAACAAACTTCTCTACTGGTCTATCACCGTAGCCTTAGCGGGCTTCTTATTTGGATTTGATACAATCGTTATCTCAGGTGCAGATCAGCCTATCCAAAAATTATGGGGGACATCAGCTTTTTTTCATAGTACCTTTATTATGTCGATGGCATTGTGGGGCACTGTGATAGGGGCTTTGTTTGGAGGGATACCCTGTAATACCTTTGGACGTAAAAAGACCTTATTTTGGATTGGTATTTTATATACAGTTTCAGCTCTCGGATCCGCGATGGCTACGGGACCTTATTTGTTTTCATTCTTTAGATTTCTAGGCGGGCTTGGAGTTGGTGCTTCATCGGTCGCAGCTCCAATCTATATATCAGAAATTGCTCCGGCAAAAGATAGGGGCAAGCTGGTAGCGAGTTACCAATTTAATATCGTGTTTGGGATCTTAGTTGCGTTTTTATCTAATTACTTAATCGGTCAATATTTAGGTCAAAATTCATGGCGTTGGATGTTGGGTATTGAAGCTGTACCTGCCATTATATATACAATTATGGTGATGGGTGTTCCCAATAGTCCTCGCTGGCTAATGATGAAAGGAGGAGCAGAAGAGAAGGTAAAGGCAATGCTTAAGGTGATCAATCCCAATAGCGATGTGACTACAGAGTTGGCAGATATCAAAGCCTCACTGGTGAAAACGAGCAGAGATACTTTATTCTCTGGCAAGTTTAGTAAGTCTGTTTGGCTAGCCTTTTTGATTGCATTCTTTAATCAGGCGTCTGGGATCAACTTTGTGCTGTACTATGCGCCGAGGATTTTCGAACAAGCTGGCATAGCATCAGATAATGTATTGGGTGCATCTATTCCAATCGGGATTGTGAATTTAATATTTACCATTTTAGGTATGTATTTAATCGATAAAGTTGGTCGTAGGACCTTGTTAATGATCGGGTCTGTTGGATATATAGTGACCTTGCTGGGTGTCGCTTGGGCATTTTCAACTGGCGCTGAAGGTGTGATTGTAGTCGCTTTCGTGTCAGCCTTTGTGGCTTCACATGCGATAGGTCAAGGTGCTGTTATCTGGGTGTTTATCTCAGAGATTTTTCCAAATACGGTTAGAGATTCTGGTATGTCTCTGGGCTCGGGTACACACTGGGTGTTTGCAGCCTTGATTACGATGATCACATTGCCTGTTTTGGAGGCCTTTTCTACCTCAACCGTTTTCTACTTCTTTGCCGCTATGATGGGGCTACAACTCTTATGGGTTATATTCTTTATGCCTGAAACCAAAGGAGTTAGTCTAGAAGAACTGGAAAGGAAGCTTACATCTTAGTGTCTCATGCACTAAATAAATGGCTGTATGAAAGCAGTTATTTTTCGTCTACTCAAGGCACAGGTTCGCTTTGATAGCCATAGCTATCAAGGCTGGTTCTGTAACGCAGAGAAGGCGGAAAATAACAATTTAATATGGCTGTATATTTAGTTCTTGAGGCACTAGCCTTAGTGGACTGTTGATTTTTTCTCAAATGAGCTTTGAATCATTAAAAACAGCAAAAACAAGAATGCCGTGCCGAAGATTTTTAGTTCAAATGTGCCAAAACCACTGATATTTGAAGCACTTGGACTATCAAAAAGGCCAAGATGGGTTTGATTGAAAGACCCCACAGAACCTGTTGAAAAATAGACGATTGCTAGGAAAATAAATACTGGAATCAAATTCAATATTAATCGAGGAAATTTGTTCATACAGCTTTTTGTTAAATTATAGGTTTAAAAATTTGACGCCCTATAATAGTTGTAAGTTATATGTAGCTTTCAATGTTTCAAGTCTTTTGACATTACTAAATTGTTAAGCTTCATTCAATTCACAGTACAAAGGTAAGAGCAAAACAAGCTGACATGCACCTACAAAACGCCAACATCTACCTACAAAACAGAAACTAGATACAAAAGTTTTTGTTAATCACCTTGTTCTTGGCGATCGCGTTGAATCGTCTTTGAAATATACATTAACACGAATCCGAGCATAATCATCGAAATCTTCAATATAAATCCCAATAATGGTCCAGCAAAATCTAAGAAGCTTAGGAATGTCAGTCTAAGACCGATCATAGACAATATAAGAGATAAAAGGCCAAAGAGGATTAAGGCGTAACCGACGATAGTAACAATTGGCTTATCCATAGTCTATAAATGAAAATGCAAGGTAAAGGTTTTGGTAACAATACCATAGTCGTTGTTGGTCTCCTAACCAACGAAGCTTTCATTCAAGCAATCTTGATGGTGACAACACCATAAAGGGCGTAATCAGGGTAAAATGACAGCACCACAGCCGATGTTGGTCTCCCGACCTACAACGTATTCATTCAAACATTCTTATTGCAAACAACGCAAGCAAAGGCAACAATAAAACACCGAAGGAGTGCCATGATTATAGAAAGATCGAAACGCACGACAAGAAAACCGTAGGTGTAACATGATTATAGAAAAATCAGAACGCACGACAAGAACACCGAAGGTGTGCCATGATTATAGAAAGGTCGAAACGCACGACAAGAACACCGAAGGCGTGACATGATTATAGCAAGATCGAAAGGCACGACAAGAACACCTAAGGTGTGACATGATTATAGCAAGATCGAAAGGCACGACAAAAACACCGAAGGTGTGCCATGAAAGATCGAAATGCACGACAAGAACACCGAAGGCGTGACATGATTATAGCAAGATCGAAAGGCACGACAAGAACACCGAAGGTGTGACATGATTATAAAAAGATCAGAATGCACGACAAAAACACCGAAGGTGTGACATGATTATAGCAAGATCAAAACGGATGACAAGAAAACCCCTAGGTGTAACATGATTATAGAAAGATCAGAACGCACGACAAGAACACCGAAGGTGTGCCATGATTATAGAAAGATCAGAATGCACGACAAGAACACCGAAGGTGTGACATGATTATAGAAAGATCGATATGCACGACAAGAACACCGAAGGTGTGACATGATTATAGCAAGATCGAATTGTATGACAAGAACACCGAAGGTGTGACATGATTATCCAACATGATTCCTATATCTACAGGTAATCTTGGCGGTGATGATACCAATAAGGGCGTAATCAAAGCCCATCTTTCTACATTTCAAGCGAAAACAATAGCTTAATTAGTCTTTAGGCGCTTAACTAAACGTTATTTTTATGTTTCAATTTTTAATATCAGCCACACAGGTCGATATTCGCATTCAATTTTAACAATACACTCTTGGAGCTTACTAAAGCACAATTCAAAACCTTATTCGACACCTATTACAATCCACTTTGTAATTTTTGCTGTAGATATCTGAAAGATAGGAGTGATGTCGAAGATGTCGTTCAAGATGTTTTAGTCAAATTGTGGCAAAACAAAGATAAAATTCATCTGCAGAAGGATGTCAAGTATTATCTCTTCACATCAGTTAAAAATAAGGCAATAGAGCTGATTAGATCAAGAAAACGTAAGGGAGAAATACTGGATACTTTAATTCCTGAAAAATTTTTTGAAGACCCAGTAGGGGATGAAGCAGATTCAACCATCCTAAAAGAGAAACTATATAACTCAATACGACAGTTACCTCCTAAATGTCAGGAGATATTTGTCATGAATAAAGTAAATGGTTTAACTTACAATGAAATATCCGAAGAACTTAAAATATCGTCCAAAACCGTTGATAATCAGATGCGTAGGGCGTTTAAGTTGTTACGAGATAAATTTGGAATCACAAAATAAACGAGCATTATGAGCATCGTTAAATCCCTGAAGAATATCATTAACTCGGACGACGAGAAAAAAGTTGATATGTGGCTAAAAGATTATAACGCTAATTCAGAAGTACTTAATGAAATCTTAACCGAGGACGCTGATTTGAGCTTCCTAAAGGACTATCAGGAGTTTAATACACCTTCTGCCTGGGATAAGATCGAGTCGCAAATTCAAGATGAAACAGTCGCCACTAAACCAAAAGGTCGTGAAATAGCCATGATTTTTAAAGTCGCAGCAGCTGGTCTAGTTTTACTCCTTTCTGTTTTTGCAATCAAACCCTTTCTAAGCAGTACCTCTATGGCTGCAGGAATGGAAACCTTTGCTTACGATAGTCGAAATGAACTGAATTTACCAGACGGCTCCTCCATTATTGTAGATAAAGGCTCTTCTGTAGAATATAACAAACTTAATTTCACAGATGAAAGACATCTTGCTTTCGAAGGGCGTGCTTATTTTGATATCGCTAAATCATCAGAAGGCAATAACTTCTTAATTGAAAACGAAGATTTTACTGTCGAAATCCTAGGTACTGAATTTGAAATCAATACACTTACAGATACACCAGCAGTCATCGTCACAGAAGGTAAAGTACGAGTCAGTACTGCAGATGAATCTGTGATAATCACTGCAAATGAAAGTGTATCAATCGTCGATGGTACTATTGTTAAAGAAACAGTGAATAGCAATAATGTAAAAAGCTGGATCACTGGCGAATTAGCCTTTGAAAACCAAACGATGGATAAGGTGATTGAAGACCTTGAACACCATTATAATGTTGATATAGAGACAAATGAGGTAGATTTATCTTGTACTTGGAGAGCTACTTTTGAAAATGATGCGTTAGATGTTGTACTGAATGAACTCAAGGAAACACGAGGTGCTTCATATGACACCAATGGTAACATTATCACGATATCAAATATCAGTTGTCAATAGACTGACACTGACGACCGTGATAAGGCTGAAAACGTTTACACTATGCTGCTTCTTAATTGGCTTGCAAATGACAAGTTATGCACAGCGCCAAAACAAAGTTTTATCCTTCTCTGATCAAGGTTTAAATCTGGCGCAAATCATCGAAATAGTAGAAGAACAGACAGATTTAAAGTTTAGCTACTCATCTGATAGAATCCCATTAAACAAAGATATAGACCTTAAGAAATCAGATTATACGATCTCTGACTTAATGGATGAGATTGGTGATCATCTATCTCTCAACTATAAAATTCGGAATAACAAACGAATCTTACTCCTAGGTAAAGCAAAAGAATCCTCTGCAAATACCAACGTTCAATTACTCAGTGGTCTTATCGTTGATGAATTATCAGGTGAGCCTCTTTATGGAGCTACGATCACAAATAAAAACCGAGACAGAGGAGTCAGTACGAATGAAATTGGATTTTTCAGATATAGTGCCAACAGTGATGAAGACTCACTAGTCATATCTTACATCGGCTTTAATCCAGTCTACGTAGCGGTCAATGAACTCAAATCGAATACAAAGAAAATATTTTTACGGTCCAATATTGAGTTTGAAGAAGTTCTCATTAAAACGCCAAATGCGAGGAAATTAGAAACGGAATCAAACTTCAACTATTATCTCAATGAGGCTCAGCTCAATGAGGGCTTTGGATTTGTTGGAAGTGATCCGTTAAATACGATTATGCAATTGTCTGGTGTGCATTCTGGTCGAGAAGGTCAAAAAAGTATTTATGTGAGGGGTGGAAGCCCTGACCAAAATCTAATGCTAATGGATGGTGTCCCTCTGTATGAGACATCACACGTATTTGGATTGTCTTCCATTTTTAACGCGGATGCTGTTAAGAATGTACAAGTTTACAAACATGCCTATCCTGCCAAATATGGTGGTCGATTATCTTCTATCATTGATTTTAGGATGAATGAAGGCAATGCCTACGAACGAAAATCGTCTATTGGATTTAGCCCATTAAGCGTGCACCTGAATACAGAAGGACCACTGGTGATCGGTAAGACCAGTTATAACCTGTCTGCTAGAAAATCTCTTGTGAATGCATTTTACAATGAGCCCATTGAGAAATTGCTAGGCTTCGATGATTCGGATTTTTCATTTTATGATGTCAATTTAAAATTGAGCCACGAGATAGAAGAAGGAAATAAATTATACTTCAATTTTTACAGAGGAAGAGATCAATTAGAAGTCTTTCGATCAGAAAGTCAAGAATCAGCTTTAGGTAAACTAGACCGACAGAGTTTTGATAATTTGAATTGGGGCAACAATGTGTTTAGTCTTCAATGGCAGAATAATGTCAGTGAAAAGGTATTTAGTAAAATAGGATTTTCAGTCTCCGATTACACCTATAATGCACGATCGGGCTTTGATTTTAGATTTGATGATGGCGATGTTGTCGAGAGTAATTCTTTAGATATATCAGCTGTTAGTCGTATTATCGATTTAGGAATCAATACAGAATTCCAATACTTTGTGTCTAACAAATTTGATTTGAGCTTTGGTACTGGCATATTTCATCACAGATATAATCCGACTCTCAAACAGAGCAATATATATCTTGATGGCAATGGGCAGGAATTTGCAAACGAAGCTCCTTTTATTTCAGCCGACGAGATCAACGCATTTATTGATACAAAATGGCACCTCAGTGATGGCACAAGTATTCAGGCTGGATTACGCTTTAATAGTTTTTATGTCAGAGAGAAAAACTGGTTATCTCTACAACCCAGATTAACAGTTAACCAACAAGTAAGTAAGCGAACACAATTTACTCTATCTGCAACGAAAATGACTCAAAATGTCCACCTACTCGTCAATCCGGGCATTGGTTTACCAACTGAATTATGGATTCCGTCAACAGACAGATTACCACCTGAACATGCTTATCAGCTGGCCTTAGCGTATGGAGGAAACCTAACCGACAATCTTAGATTTGAAATCGCAGGTTATGTGAAAGAGATGTCGAATGTAGTGGAGTATATCTCGCCATTTGATTTATTTCATACGTTTTTAAATTTCTCAGATATAGACATCAAATTTGATACAAATCGGGATTGGGAGAATTTTGTTCAAAGTGGAGAAAGTAATTCTAAGGGTGTCGAATTCTCTTTGAAAAAGACGAATGGGCCCTTATATTTTGATATTTCATATGTCTACTCAAAAACAGATCGAGTATTTGAAGGGTTGAATGATGGGAGACCATTTCCTTTTAAATATGACAGGACGCATGATTTGTCGATAACAGGAAGTTACTTTTTATCAGAAAATGTCAACATTCATGCACAATGGGTTTTAGGTACAGGAGATGCCTACACTCTTGCATCTCAAGGATCTTTAAATCTAGAAGGTGAAGAGGTGTTGTCTGTGCCTTGTCAAAATGATTCACCTTGTCGTAACAATGCACGATTGGATACCTACCACCGTCTGGATGTCGGTATTCAGGCGACTAAGAAACTACGTAAGAAAACGGTTTTGACACTAGATTTGAGTGTATTCAACGCCTATAATCGCAAAAACACGTATTATAAGTATCAATTTCAGAACCCGGTTACAGGAGGTTATAATCTAGAAAATGTGAGTTTGTTCCCTATTATGCCCTATTTTAGTGTGAATTTGGATTTTTGATAGTATACAGAAGGGCAAAGTGACTGAAAACGTTGGTCGAACCCGCATAAATTGTTAGAGAATAGTTATAGAAAAGTCAAATACAACACATCTTAACTTTATTTAATGTTATTAGCCCTTTAATTCGAGACTTTTCCAATGTTTTAAGTCTAAATTAGTGACCGAAACAAGCATCACGCATGAGCATATTGAATTTTAAGTCTATTATCTTCTTTTGTTTAGCATTACTATGCTTTTCATGTTCGAAAGATATAGGTGAAAATCAATCAGATTTTAAATCTAATATTGTACTCAATTCGGTATTTATGTCAGGTGAGGTCATGACAGTAGACCTTAGCTCCTCTCGAAACATTTATGATTCCAATTCCAAAATAGAAGATATTACGAATGCTACAGTTGAGGTGACTGATAATAAATCAGGTGCCACACATTCCTTATATTCAATAGGCCAAGGCAAATATGAGTCTGAAATGTTTAGACCTGAATATGGAGGAAGCTATACTGTACATGTGGACGCTGATGGTTTTCAATCTGTCCAATCGACAAGCGAAATACCATATCCAGCATTTATTAAAGAACCAGAAGCATATCAAGGTGAATTTGCTGAAGATGGTCTTCGAGAATTGTTTGTCAATTTAGAGTTTTATTCAGAATCTGAAGAACCTCAATATTATGTTTGGGAAATAGTCAATGAAGACGATAAAGGTAGCCTTGATTTTAACTACACAGATATTCTAAATAATCCTGTGCTTTTATTCTCTGCTGATAGTAATACAGAATCAGTACTTGCAGATGAATCATTTCAAACAAGAGTATTCTTGACGAATGATGGTATGAATGAAGGACCAATCCAAACATCCTTTGTCACTATGACAGAACCAGCTGTTGCCTTTCAGTTTGGCGATGAAGTAGATCCTGATGCAGATATATTGATCAAAGTCAGAGTCATGACAGTTTCAAAAGACTTATACGAGTATTACAAAAGCATGGAGGTCTACAGACTCAGAGGTACAGTTAATTCTAGCATAACACAACCAGTCGACATCCATTCTAACGTAGAAAATGGTCTTGGAATCTTCGCAGGTTTTGCAGCGCAAGAAATTCCTATTCGCCTCAACTAATAATTCTTTTTTTTGACAAAGGATTCAGCCTGATAATCGAGAGGTTCATTGACCTTATGATCATTTGTCTTGTCTCGAATTAACCTTTGGCAATGGACGCCATTACTCTTGTCGGTCATTATGAATGAACCTGAAGCAAAGGACTTCGTTCCTCTTGCTGTTCACGCGAATGAACTTGAGGCAAAGGACTCCGTTCCTCTTGTGGTGTTAAGTTACCATGTCTCGAACCAACCTGAAACAAAAGACTCTGTTCCTCTTGCCATGCTTTACATGAATACAGGATAACTTGGTTCTTAATTACCTTGCCATTACGATTTGCATTACCTTAATTACTTTTCTTTTGGGCTTGATAACTATCGCTGATGCAACAAAAAAAATCTGTTTTAATTGGGACTATGATAACGGCAGGCTCTGCTGTCGGCGCAGGCATGTTTTCATTACCTATTGTGTCAGCAGGGATGTGGTTTTCATTAGCCATTATTAGTTTTGTTGTTATTTGGTTGATTTCATATTTGTCTTCTCTTTTGATACTGGAGATCAGTTTGGAGTATCCCATCGGATCAAGCTTTAATACCTTTGTCATGGATATTTTGGGAAAGGGGTGGAGTGTAGTGATGGGCCTATCCATCTGTTTTATGTTATATATTTTACTGTATGCCTATTTCAGTGCGTTTGGGAATATAGCTATGCATACCCTTGGCTGGGAGATTGCACAATTCGAGAGCCAATGGACGCAAGGAGCACTAGGGTTTTCATTAGGTATGTTACTGGCCGCGGTGGTCTGGATGAGTACAGCTTTTGTCGGTCGGGTTTCTATTCTATTAGTGGTTGCTATGGCAATCAGTTTTGTGATTGCTATGTCTGGAGCCTTTGCTGATATTTCAGTTTCGAATTTATTTATTTCTACACCCCAAGGTGAAAGTCGTTTTGCCTATGTGTGGTCGGGCTTGCCATACTTTATGACCTCGTTTGCATTCGCGACCATTGTACCTAGTTTGTATAAGTATTATGGAAAGGATGTGCCGTCAATCAAACGGAGTTTATTGTTTGGTTCGCTCATTGCCTTGTTGATTTACTCAATTTGGATTAGTATCAATTTTGGGATTATTCCAAGAGAGGCTTTTGTTGCTATCAATGAAGCAGGCGGTAATGTGGGAGATTTGATCAGTGCCTTAGAGCAGCGGGTTGGCAACAGTTCCATTCAAGCAGTCATTAATTTCTTTTCGAATATTGCTATTATTTCCTCTTTCCTCGGTGTTGGTTTGAGTCTGTTTGACTACATCGCTGATCGGTTTACATTTGCTGACACAGTAAAGGGTCGATTGGTAACAGCTTGCATCACATTTATTCCACCAGGTATTGCGAGTTTCTTTTTTCCGCATGGTTTCATTGCGGCTATCGGCTTTGCTGGGGTGGTCTTGTTTATCGGTTTATTTTTAATTCCCTTTTTAATGGTTTGGAAATTGAGGGCTACTTCCAAGTCAAGCGCTTATCGATTGGCAGGCGGGAAGCCTGTTTTATTATTGATCCTTTTAATGAGCTCGATTACGGTTGTTTGTCATGTGTTGGTGAAGTTGGATTTGTTGCCAAGCTTTTGAGATGTGTTTTGGTTAGGGATTAGAGAATGAGTAAATGAGAGAATGAGAGAATGAGAGAATGAGAGAATGAGTAAATGAGTAAATGTGTAAATGAATAAATGTGTAAATGAATAAATGTGTATTATTGATTTTATAATTATAAAGAACAATAATGGGATATTCTAAAGAAGAGAAAGAGGCTTTTATTCAGAAAATGAAAACTAAGACAAAGAAGTTTGCAGTTGACATTATACATTTTTGTAACACATTGCCTAATTCTCAAGCAACTCGAACCATAACATATCAGATAATAAAATCTGCTACATCAACGGGGGCAAATTATAGAGCCGCATGCCGTGGACGATCAAAAGCTGAATTTCATTCGAAAATAAGTATTGTTATTGAAGAAGCAGATGAAAGTCAATATTGGTTAGAATTAATAAAAGATACAAATATTAAATGTGATCAAAACGAACTTGGAAGATTAAAAGCAGAGATAAGCGAAATACTAGCCATTGTCAATAAGGCTAGGTCCAATACCCAAAGAAAATAATATGGCCATGATTTACTCATTGGACTTTATCGGATTTTCTCATTCAATCATTTTCTCATTTATTCATTTCATCATGTCTGATTTATACCAAAACCTCCTCCCCCCAACAAGCCCCACCTACCACACTCTCCAAAAGACCGCCCAGTCCTCACAACTAGTCATCATCTCAGGCCTCCCAGGCGTCGGCAAAAGTCTATACATCAATCAATTTAAACGTATTGCAGAGGGACTAGGCAAGCAAGTCACCGTGATTCAATGGGACATTGCACGCAAAGCTTTTGAGATCCCTACCATAGCTGCGCAGTATCCAATGGGTGATGGGGTCGTGCACAATGGGTTAAAAATTTGCGCAGGTAAATGGCTAATAGATACAGTGCAAGATTGGTTGTCAAAACGTGATGCCAACAAGGATTTGCTTTTAATTGAAGCGCCCTTAGTCGGACACCGATTTATAGAATTAGTCAAGCCACAACATAAGGCGGACTTAGAATCGGTTTTAGCAAGTGAAGTCTGCCAAGTATTGGTGCCCATCCCTTCTAAACAAGTGCGTGCTAAAATTGAAGCAGATCGACGGGCTCAGATTGCAGAGGATGCGCAGAGCTGGACTGGAGCCAAGCCATCGGTGATGTTGATGCTATGGAAACAGATTTGTGGGATCGCAAACGAATTGGGTAAAGCAATCCCAATGGAGGGACAGCCTCCCTACGACCCAGAGATTTATGAATTTGTATTCTCAAAAATTTTAAAGCACCGCCATTTTATACCCCTGCACATTGACGAGATCTTTGACGTGACAATTAGTGATGAAAACGAATTGCACAACTTAGGTAGCCTATTCGCTGACGAACATACCGCCTTACAGTATTGCAAGCAAACGACTACAGAATATCCGAATGATGAGTCCTTGAATGCCTTGGTAAATAGCTGGTATTTAACCTAGTATTGACTAGTTGTCTACAAGCAAGTAAAATGAAGATCGAACCTAACAATAATAAAATGGTTAAAATCAAGAAACTAAATTAATGACTAATAGAATTCAAATCGAAAATCAAACCTATTACAGAATATTAATTGGCTTACTAATTATTATTCTCATTTATAATTTATTTGTATTCGTGCAATCAATGAATCTTATAGGAGTACTACCAATTCTTTTTCAATCTTTGCTTCTGTTCTTGCTTTTAACAAAAAACAAATACTCTCAAATTGTAATAAAATATTGGATAGGATTTATCTGCATTGTACTCCAAGTAATAAAACTTGGGTCTACTTTACTTATTGCGATAATAGATAACATGCAAAACGAAGAAAATCCTTTTGAACCGCTCTTTTCAGAATATAGCATCAAGTCAATGGCTTTATTGATTTTTGGTATAGTCATACTAATCTTAAATAGCAATTTTGCAACAATAAAAAAGAGAGCCAGTAGATAACAAGCGACGATCACGATCATGCTTCCTCCATCAGCACGACGGATGTCGCCATTCCGTTCTGTGGATATTATAAATGAATCACTTCCCCATATGCCGCTGCTGCCGCTTCCATAATGGCTTCGCTCATAGTCGGGTGTGGATGTACTGTTTTGACGATTTCCATACCTGTGGTTTCTAGCTTTCTCGCCACGACAACCTCCGCAATCATTTCAGTGACATTGGCACCAATCAAGTGAGCACCTAAAAATTCACCATATTGCTCATCAAAAATTACTTTGACAAAACCAGTTGACGCACCACTCGCTTTCGCTTTACCCGAAGCTGAAAATGGAAATTTACCAACCTTCACCGTATACCCAGCCTCTTTGGCTGCAGCCTCCGTATAACCCACAGAGGCAACCTCTGGAGAGCAATACGTACAACTTGGAATGTTATTATAATCAATCGGAGTAGGGTTGTGTCCAGCGATTTGCTCGACTGCGATAATCCCTTCTGCTGACGCCACATGAGCCAACGCTGCTCCTGGTGTAATATCACCTATCGCATAAATGCCTGGCACAGATGTCTGCCCATAAGCATCCACCTGAATAAGCCCTTTGTCGACTTTAATGCCCAACGCTTCGAGGCCTAGATTCTCCAAGTTTGTAGCGACACCAACAGCCGATAAAACGACGTCACATTCAATCACTTCTTCTTTTTGTGATTTTCTATCTTTAACGGTCACCTTGCATGTCTTTCCAGACGTGTCAACATGTTCAACAGCTGTATTCCCTAACACATTGATCCCCGATTTTCTAAAGACTTTACTTAATTCTTTTGAGATCTCTGGCTCTTCTCTTGGTAGCAACCCTTGTTCTAAAAATTCGACCACAGTCACTTCGGTGCCTATGGCATTATAGAAATAGGCAAACTCCACACCGATGGCTCCAGCACCTATCACTACTAATTTTTTAGGTTGCTTTTTTAAAGACATCGCCTCTCGATAGCCTATGATTTTTTTACCATCAATGTCCATTCCCGGTAAGGCTCGTGATCGAGCGCCCGTTGCCAATATGATATGTTTTGCTTGATGTTCGGTCTTTGCACCCTTATCGTCTGTTACAATCACTTTTTTGCCTCGACCTAATTCGCCGTGCCCATTGATGACAGTAATTTTGTTCTTCTTCATTAAAAACTGAACACCCTTGCTCATGCCATCTGCAACACTCCGACTTCGATTAATAATCGCATCAAAATCTGCATTTGCCTTGGCAACTGTAATCCCATAATCCTCTGCATGATTAATGTATTCGAACACTTGCGCACTTTTCAAAAGAGCTTTTGTGGGGATACAACCCCAGTTCAAACAAATGCCACCCAAAGATTCTTTTTCAATAATAGCCGTGTTGAGACCAAGTTGAGATGCACGAATCGCAGCAACATAGCCACCAGGACCGCTTCCAATTACAATTAAATCAAAGTTCATTAGTTCAGCATTTTTTGTCTTGCAAAGATAAGCAAACGACATTTATTGTTATGGAGTCTTTTAATATTCTATCGATTAACAGTTTGCTAAGCTAAAATAGCAGTGTCTTAGGTCTTTGCTAGTTAATTAATTTGTCAAGGATGAGAATTGCCAAATTATGAAATAGTAGAGCGAACCAAATAAATCATGCAGAAAATGAAGTCTACCTTGAAATGCTTGATGATTTCATGTTGATTATAGACAGACTTACGATTCGGATCGACTAACAGATGCAACTCTCTTCATGTCATTTCGTCTTTGCTTTGTAATCTCGAAAAGCCTAACAAAGCTCTACTGTGAAATTAACTCATGCTATTCTACTCATCATCGCCTCGTTACTGTCTTTGAATGCAAACGCCCAAAGAACCATCAACCCAATTAAAACGACGGCTTCAATCGATATTGATGGTCATCTTAATGAGGAAGATTGGCTGAAGAGTGAGGGGACGGCCCAGTTCACTAATATTCGCCCAAATCCAGGAACTGATTCACAACATGATACTGAAGTCAAGGTACTATATGATGATCAGTCTTTGTATATCTCAGCGTTCTTGAAAGACAGTTCGAGAGATAGTATTATGACTCAGTTGACTGAGCGAGATGACATTGGGAATGCAGATTTTTTTCTCGTATTTATAGATACCTACAAAGGAGGTAACGATGCAACGCAGTTTGTACTCGCCTCAACAGGTGTACAAATGGATGCTAAGGTGACCACGAACCATGAAGAAGATTGGGGCTGGGATGCCATTTGGGATGGGGCAGTTCAATTAACAGATAAGGGTTGGTATGTAGAAATGGAGATTCCGTATTCATCAATTCGATTTTCGAAAAAGGATATACAAGAGTGGAATATTAATTTCATGAGACGGCGAGCTTCTACTGGCGAGCAATCATGTTGGAATCCCATCGATTTGAAGCAAGACAATCCGACATTGACTCAGATGGGAGCGCTAGTGAATTTAAAAGATATTAGACCTCCATTGCGATTATCATTTAGTCCTTATGTTTCGCTTTATGGTATTCATTCAAAAGATGCTTCACGCATACCTGTCACGAGTACCGGGACTTCTTATAATGGAGGGATGGATGTAAAATGGGGTATCAATGAAGCATTAACTTTGGATATGACCTTGATCCCAGATTTTGGTCAAGTCCAATCAGATGATCAAGTGCTCAATTTATCGCCTTTTGAAGTTCGCTTTGATGAGAATCGGCCATTTTTTACCGAGGGTGGAGAGTTTTTTCAGAAAGGTGGCATCTTTTATTCGAGAAGAATTGGTGGTGTTCCTTTAAAATATGGCGACGCCTATAATAATCTAACTGATCAAGAGCAGGTCATTGAAAATCCTTTGAATGCGCAGCTCTATAATGCGACCAAAGTATCAGGTAGGAATGCCAAAGGTCTGGGTTTGGGCTTTTTTAATGCGGTGGCTGCATCATCACATGCGACAATTGAAAATAAGACTACGGGTGAAACGAGACAAGTGAAAACATCTCCTTTGAGCAATTACAATGTTTTTATCCTCGATCAAAATTTAAAAAATAATTCTTCTGTTTCCATAACGAACACGAATGTCTGGAGGCAAGGCGCTGAGTTTTATGATGCCAATGTGACTGCAGTGACAATGAATCTAAAAGATAAAAATCAGAAGTTTGGCTTGTCAACCAATACATCTTACAGTCATCAGTCATTTGCAGATGTTGATAATGTGACTGGGCATGCACTAGAAATAGATCTGCAGCGATTGGATGGGCAGCTCGTCTATGGATTAAGTTATGAAGAGATTAGTGATGATTATGATTCTAATGATTTGGGCTTTTTGTCTAATAATAATGAACGATCATATTCTGCTAATTTACAATACAGACGATTCGATGGTTTTTGGAAGTTGAATCAATTTCAGTCTTGGTTGAATATCAGTCACGATCGATTATATAGATCAAATCAATATGCAAACACTCATTTTAATGCAGGCTTTTGGGGACAGACATCTGGACTGTGGAATGTGAATATGTGGTTTAACTATAGACCAGATTCATATGATCATTTTGAGCCGCGACGAGAGGGATGGTTTCACAAAAATCCTGATATGATGAATGCTGGATTTTGGTTTGGCTCGGATAGTCGCAAGCCCTTTCGCATGGAGGTATTTGGTTTTGCATACAATATGGATGAAGAAGGCAGGTATGGCTACGAGTTTGGAGTAGAGCCACGGATTCGTATCTCTGATCAGTTAACCTTATCGGCAGATGCTCAATTTGAAAAGGAACTCAGAGGGAAGGGTTGGGTAGATTTTGGTTCTGGTGACGAGATCATTTACTCGACCAGAGACAGGACAACGATTTCTAATTTAGTTGGATTAAACTATAGTGTAAATCCGAATATGAGTTTTAATGTTCGTGTTCGCCATTACTGGTCCAAGGTGGCGCACTTGGAATATCTAGAATTGATGGAAGATGGTTTATTTCAGACGACAGATTATAATACCAACAAAAATCTATCCTTTAATTCCTTTACAACTGATGCTGTTTTTAGATGGCGTTTTGCACCCGGTAGCGATTTGTTTGTTGTGTGGAAGAATAATATTAATGGTGTTCACCAACAAGCTGATGTCAATTATGAGACACTCGATTACTTCACGGGACTCCAACATTTAAATCAATTTCCTCAAAATAATAGTCTGTCTGTTAGAGCGGTCTTTTATCTCGATTATAATAGACTGGTGAGTCGGTTTGGTGCGTAGTGGTCGGGTGATTTGTTATTCGTAATTGGTTCACCGGAAAAGGGCAGAATCACGGATTTTATGGATTAATTGATTTCGCAGATTTTTTCTTTAATCTATATCATTCATTTCCCAATTATATCGATATTCCAATATCTAGGGTTTGGTAGAAGATTACCTGAAATTTTAAAGAATTAATTGAAACGCTTTATTCTGAAATTTCAATCAAAAACAAGACTCTATCTTGTTGAACAGAGACAAGAGGATTGTTGGCTAAAGATTCAATAACAAATCAACTAGTCAACGAAACAGCAATCACTGCTGCGCATTAATAAACGGCTCATCCGACTCATCGTCAAGACTAGAAATAGAATCTATCCAAGATTCTGGAATTTCTTTAATAATGGCTGTCAACGCATCTCCCCACTGCGAAGATATATTTTGCATCTCCTCTTGCTCAAAGCGCTTCTCGATCATTTCACCAGTTGCATCTTTATAGATCACGACATCAATAGGGAAGCCGACATCATTTGCACTAACACGAGTTGAATCGAAAGAGAGAAAACCTGTCTTTAGTCCAAAGCGGAGAGTGGATTCGTAGTTAAGTGTTCGATTTAATATTGGTTTCCCATAACCTGAATTTCCAATAATGGTGAAGGGGGCAGCTTTTGTGATTTCAATCCAATTACCCTCAGGGTAGAGCAGGTATAATTTGTGCTCCTTATCCTTTTCTAATTTGCCACCTACGATGGTATAGAGGTTGAAGTGTAGGCCTCCTTCTTTTAGTGCTTCTTTATCCTCTTTAGCGACCCGCCTCAGTTGTGTCCCAAAGGCATTGACGACATTATACATCTTATCGAATTGGCCACCCTCTGTTTCAAGGACTTCTTCAAAATAAGTGACTGCTTTATCGCGGATAGAGCGCAGACCTGATGTCATCAAGAATAAACTGCCATGCTGGCCATGATGTAATGATATCTTTTTGGCCGTCGTTGTCTCAGATCCCATTGTGATTCGAGTATCCGCTAATGCGACTAGCCCTTCCTTTACCTTTATTCCTAAACAGTATGTCATATATCTAAAAACTAAAATGCGAATATGGAAGTTTTATTCGAGTTCCTAAACTTTTAAAAAGAATAAGTCTTGAATAATCGTGTGAGATTCAAGAAGCCACTTCTCCATGTCTTCAATATGTTGAATAACAGCGTCCTCATTAGAGAAGTCAGAAAACGTGTTAAATGCATCCATCTTATCCTTAAATCCGCTAGTGAATGATTGAACTGGCTCTGAATTGACACTGATTTTGGATAGATGAGTATATATTTTGCGTGTTGAAAAGCGAGTTGATCGAGGAAACATATCATTCGAAAAAATCAGCTTAAAGATCGTCTCATTACTCATCAATGTTGCTTTATTAATCGTCTGATGCACATCATAGGCACCGACTGACCTTAACATAACAGACCATTGATATAGCTTTAAGCTTTCTATCGCACCCGAGTCACTCAAAATGGAGATATCAGATATTTTAGATCTTATAATTTTCAGGATTTGCAATGTGCGTTCTAGAGACAAACCAACATTCAGAAAATGCCACACATCATCATGTAGGATCGTATTGACCATGTTAGATTTGACTAGTGCGATATGGGATACCATGTGCTCAGAAAACCAAAATAAATCAGAAGAGGTAAAGTCTTCGTGACTCCTCTGTTTACAAAACAAGTACCACTTATTGATCGCTTCCCATAGTTCAGAGGAGATTGTATTTCTAATACTTCTTGCATTTTCGCGACCATGATTGATACTGTTAAAAATACTGTTTGGATTTAATGGATTGAAGATGACCGTCTGCCACACATCTTGCTCTGTCAAAGGCGCTTCCGTATTAAAACTCGATCCACTGACATAAAGAATAGATCGCAATATAAAATCTTTGTGGCCCGACATTGGACCTGCAAGGGATGTGAAGAATTGAACACCCAAATACCGAGTACAAAAGTCAGCCCGCTCGATATGCCGTCCCATCCAATATAAATTCTCTGCTACTCGTGCTAACATGATGTCTATTCTAATTTACAATCCAAGTATCCTTTGATCCTCCGCCCTGCGAAGAATTCACAATCAAACTCCCTTTGGTCAATGCTGTCCGCGTCAATCCACCTGCAAGCACATAAGGCTCCTCACCGCCAAAAATCGAGAATGTCCGCAAGTCAATATGACGTGGCTCAAACTCATGCGACTCCTCTATATACGTACTGTGTGTACTCAGTAAGATCTTTGGCTGTGCGATATAATTACGTGGATTTGCCTCTACCTTTCGGAGCAAATCATCAATTTCTGAGCTTGACATTTGATCGCAAATACATACGCCATAGCCACCAGACATGTCGACGGGTTTCACCACTAATTCCTTAATGTGTTCCTTCACATAAGCCAAGTCTTTCGGTCGATCACAAATGTACGTAGGGACATTATTAATGATAGGCTCTTCATCTAGGTAGTATTTGATCATATCTGGTACATACGAACAGATGGCCTTATCATCAGAAATTCCAGTCCCTGGGGCATTGACGATCGTTACATTTCCTCTCATATAGGCATCCATGAGTCCCTTGACACCTAGCATCGAATCTTGCCTAAACACAAATGGATCTAAGAACGCATCATCGATACGCCGATAGATCACATCCACCCGAATCAAGCCGCCTATAGACTGCGTATATACAAAGCCATCTTGCACGACGAGGTCTCTACCTTCCACTAATTCTATCCCCATTTTTTGAGCTAGAAATGTATGTTCAAAATAAGCCGAATTAAAACTGCCTGGCGTGAGTAGTACACAGAATATATCACCGAGTTCACGATTTGATACATTCCACAAGGCTGATCTCAATTGATTCGTATAGTCAAAGACTGGTTCGATCACGGTATTATCAAATGCTTCTGGCATGACCCGACTCATAGCAATCCGATTGGATAAGACATAGCTTACTCCGGACGGACTGCGCAGATTATCTTCCAATACATAGAAATTACCATCAGCATGTCTGATTAAATCTGTCCCGGCGATATGACAATAGATCGATTGTGGAGGCGTGAAGTTTTCCATCAAACTACAGTAGTGAACTGAACTTTTGACCAGTCGCTTAGGCACAACCTTATCCTTCAAAATCTTGCCATCATTATAAGCATCATGGAGAAATAGATTCAGCGCCGTATTCCGCTGTATGATGCCTTTACGCAACTGCTGCCATTCTTGTTGTCTTATAATTCTAGGCACTAAGTCAAACGGAAATATCTGTTCTACACTTTCATTCTTAGTATAGAGAGCATAAGTAATGCCTTGATTGAGAAATGACAATTTTGCAATTTCCATCAGTGATTTAATATCCTGTGTTTTAAATTCCGCAAGGGTATTAAAAAATCTTCGATAGTATGAATTGTCTGCATTTCGATCAGTCACAACTTCATCTAAAATACCAGGGACTGCAGCATAATTTTTGAGAATGTCAACCATTGAAGGAAAGATAAAGAATTTTCTGATGTATCGATCCATTCACCCATGCAATTTTATTCGTAAAAATGTGATGGCTAAATGGCAAGTCAATTGGGTTCAGTCAAATTTGTTGTTGTAAGAATCAAAGCGTGATTGACTAGCATATCTGTATTTTATATAAACTACAGCATAAGAATTTGTTATGTCTATGTAAATTTTCATTCGCGTACATAGCCCAACTGGCCTAGATCAACAGCAATCGACACTGTCCATTGCAACCGCGAAGCAAGGTCGTAGTCCCAAAGGACTGACCCCAAAAAAATGCCAAATAGTATAAGTCTTTTACCAAAATGCTGTCGCAAAATTAAAATCAATTCAACAATCATTTCAATCTTTCCCAACAATCAAAAAGAATTCAACGATATTGCATTTAGAAATCTAGAGTCTTCAAACTTATGGGAATAAAAGTCGCAGTCAGACACAAAACAAAGTACATCTACGATAAAGCCATCAAGCTCTGGCCGCAGGTAGTCCGATTGAGACCAGCCCCACATTCCCGTACATCGATTCTCAGTTATTCATTAAATATCAAGCCAGCCAATCACTTTGTCAACTGGATGCAAGACCCTTTTGGCAATTATCAAGCTCGGGTCATTTTTCCTGACCTCGTTAAAGCCTTTGAGATTGATGTCGAAGTCATTGCTGATATGGTGACGATTAATCCGTTTGATTTCTTTTTAGAAGAATATGCAGAAACATTTCCCTTTTCTTATGAAACCTTGCTGGAGAAAGAACTCCAACCCTATCTGCACATTGAAGAATCAGGAGACTTACTAAAGGCTTTATTTGAAGAATGTAAGGCATATAAAAATCAAAATACCGTTGACTTTTTGGTCGCTGTGAATTCGCATCTGTATCGGCATCTCAACTATACGATCCGAATGGAGACAGGCGTGCAATCATGTGAAACGACCTTGAGTAAACAATTGGGATCATGCCGAGATTTTTCTTGGGTCCTTGTTCAATTGTTCAGACATTTTGGATTGGCGTCTCGATTTGTGTCAGGCTATCTAGTGCAGCTGACACCAGATGTAAAATCGAAGGATGGGCCATCAGGACCTGATGCTGACTTTACAGATTTGCATGCGTGGGCAGAAGTGTTTGTACCAGGGGCAGGATGGATAGGCTTAGACTCGACGAGTGGATTACTGGCAGGGGAGGGGCATATCCCTTTGGCGGCGACACCACATCCTTCGAGCGCGGCACCAGTGACTGGGGCGACAGCGGTCACACAAGTTCAATTCGAATTTGAAAATAGTGTGGAGCGGATACATGAGTATTCTCGCGTCACAAAACCATACACGCCAGATCAATGGCGGGAGATTCAAGCCTTAGGCCATACAGTTGATGAGATGCTGATGAAAGGCGATGTGCGGCTCACGATGGGTGGCGAACCAACATTTATATCTGCAAAGGATATGGAATCTGACCAATGGAATAATGATGCAGATGGTGAAGACAAGCGCGTACTGGCTTTAGAGCTGACTCATAAACTAAAAGCAATCTATGCGAATAAAGGCTTGCTCCATTTTGGTCAAGGCAAATGGTATCCTGGCGAGCCGATCCCTCGATGGCAATATGCCATGCTCTGGCGAGATGATGGAGAATCCATGTGGGACGATACCGCATTATTCGCTGATCCAAATCAAGCAGGTGGATTTAAGCTTACCGATGCAGAACGATTCATGGATGCCTTGTCGACATATCTCGGTTTATCTAAAGCATACATCATCCCCGCATTTGAAGACAAAGCGTATTATCAATGGGAAGAGCAAAATCTACCTGTCAATTTTGAAGATGACAAGCATGCTGCCGAAGCCAAGATTGCTCAGCAAACCTTACTACAAATTTTAAAAGACGGGATCGATCAACCTAAGGGATATATTCTACCATTGCGATGGGATGGTGATGAGGATAGCTGGCAGAGCTGCATCTGGTCTCTGAGAAGAGACAAATTGTATTTGGTGCCAGGCAATTCGCAAATGGGTCTGCGACTGCCATTGGATCGGATTGAGATAAAAAAGAAACGTGTAGAAGATGTGGTCGTGCCTCCTAATCATTTTGATGAGCAAGCTGGCTTACCGACGAAAGACGAGTTGCTAGCTATCATAAAGAAGCGCGACATCCAAACGACTTCAGATCACAGCCCTCAAGATGTTTTTAAAACAACCCTATGTGTCGAGTTGGTCGAGGGCAGACTACATGTATTCATCCCGCCATTAGATAATATAGCAGAGAGTTTAGAATTGTTGGCAGCCTTAGAGTTAGCTTGCCAAGCGACACAGACTAAAATTATCATAGAGGGCTATCAGTTGCCCTATCATAAGTCAGTCACTAAATTGGCAGTCACGCCTGATCCAGGAGTCATCGAAGTCAATGTTCATCCCACCAAGAATTGGGGTGATTTATTAAGCTTGTATGATCAGTTATTTGAGGTAGCGGATGAGGTTGGCTTGGGTACCAATAAATTTATGCTCGATGGCAAGCACACAGGGACGGGTGGGGGCAACCATATCACACTAGGTGGTGTCAGCCCTGCGGATAGCCCCTTGCTGCGCCGACCGGATTTGTTGAGATCGATGATTAATTTTTGGCAAAACCATCCAGGCCTGAGTTATTTATTTTCATCAGCCTTTATTGGGCCGACAAGCCAAGCGCCGCGCATAGATGAGGGCCGCCCAGACATCATTTACGAATTAGACATTGCCTTCAAGGAATTAGATCATGTGAAAGATCCACCGTTTTGGATGGTCGATCGAGTCCTCAGAAATTTGCTGACGGATATCACAGGCAATACCCATCGTGCAGAGTTTTGTATTGATAAATTATACAGTCCCGATTCGCAGTCTGGCCGATTAGGCGTTTTGGAATTGCGCGGCTTTGATATGCCGCCGCATAAGGAGATGTGTTTGGTACAACTATTACTGATCCGTTCGTTAGTTGCTGTCTTTTGGAATAACCCGTACAAACATAAATTAATCAACTGGGGGACTGACTTGCATAACAAGTTTATGATGCACCACTTTGTACGCGAGGACATGCACGAAGTGGTTGACTATTTAAATCAATATGGTGTCCCCTTCCGCAAAGAGTGGTTAGATGTGTTCCTTGATTTTAAATTTCCAGAATATGGAGCCGTCAATGTGGAGGGTGTGAATATGACACTCCGAGCAGGCATAGAGCCATGGATTGTGCTAGGCGAAGAAATGTCCAGCACAGGCACAGCGCGCTTTGTCGATTCATCTGTCGAGCGATTAGAAGTCTTGTTAGAAGATTTTAATCCAGACCGCTATGGCCTCTTGTGTAACACCATCGAAGTGCCCATGGTCAGGACACCCTACAAAGGTAAGTATGTCGCTGCGATCCGGTATAAGGCCTGGGCACCGAACTCTGCCTTGCATCCTACGATCCCAGTCAATACACCTTTAGTCTTTGATCTATACGACAAATGGAATGATCGCTCAGTCGGCGGCTGCACTTATCATGTCATGCATCCGGGTGGCCGTAGCTATGATACCTTCCCCATCAATAGTCTAGAAGCTGAGAGCCGCCGCATGACCCGCTTCTGGGAGTTTAATCATACGCCAAAGGCATCTGTATCGATTACTAATCAAGAGGGAGGGAATGCAACGAGTTATGTTGTCGCGCACAATGAGGTGAAGGAGAATGTGACTGTGCGGCAGATTCCGATGAGTCATGAGTTTCCGCATACATTGGATTTGAGGCGGAGTTAGTGCAGGAGGTATAAGTTAAAAGTGTATATAAAACTTAAAATTTTATTTGTCTGATTGAGGCGAAGGTTCGTTCTCTTTATTTGCCTGCTCTTCGTTGAAGAATCGTTCCCATAGCTGTGGCTATGGCAAGTTATATACTGCCAACTTGTACCTCTTGTACTAGGCCTAAAACTTTGCAAAAAGAGCAAAAAGTTGCTATATGAGTTGGAATTTCGGAATCTTGATTGTACCAATGGTAGAGAAATGAATACTTGATCCGAATGTGATTCTGGAAGCCTACCTGTTTAGTGTAGATACAGGTCAAAAGTGGTCAATCCAATTGAAAATCGTATTGATTAGGGCGCAATAGAACAAATATCAAGGCTAAACGAGTTAGAACTGGCAATGCGCATATCCTCTATAAGATCCAACAGAATTGAGAACTTTGGGATAGCTGTTTAGCAATTGATGCATCTTGATTTGTTTATAAATAAAGATGGTACTATATTTATGAATCATACAGGCTCAGAATAAAAAAAATATTGGCATTTGCCAACTCACAAACGTATAGCTGATTGAGTCACTCACCTTTAATCTTATACATAGACAAATCTTAAATTATTCGTGATAGCAATGATATTTTTGTAGCTTTCGCGCGCTATTAACCACATGAAAATTTTGTACATGAAAAAAATCAAACTAACATCAGTTTTTGTTTTATGCCTATTCTTTATAGGACTTATATCAATCTCGGCGCAGAGTACTGTTTCGGGAGTGATAACTTCTGTTGATGGAGAAGGCTTAATCGGCGCTAACGTTGTCGTAGAAGGAACGACTGAAGGTACCATAACGGATATCGACGGTTCCTACACCTTAAGTACCAGTCAAAACCCTCCCTATAATTTAGTGGTGAGTTATACTGGCTTTACATCACAAACCATCCAAGTCATTAGCAATAATCAAACTGTTTCGACCTCGCTTGCTGAAGGTATTTTATTTGGAGAAGAAGTTGTGGTATCAGCCTCTAGACGGCGAGAGAAAATACAAGAAGCTCCGGCATCAGTATCAGTTTTGACATCGAGAAAACTTGAAGTATCTCCAAATGACAATGCTGCGAGAGCTATCATTAATGAACCTGGTGTTTATATTCAACAGCAAGGAGCTGGACGTGTAAACATCCAGTTAAGAGGTGATGGTGGTATTTTTGGTTCCGCTTCATTTCCAATCTTAGATTACAGATCATTATCTGGTCCTGGTCTAGGTACATTCGATAACATAAATTCACCTTTGAATAATATTGATATTGAAAGAATCGAGGTTGTTAGAGGTCCTGGTTCAGCATTATATGGTCCTGGTGTGACCTCTGGTGTTGTTCACTTTTTATCAAAATCTGCTATAGACAAACCAGGCACAACGGTAGAGTTGATTGGTGGAGAGCTAAGCACCTATGGAGCTTCGATTAGACATGCAACAAAAGTTTCTGATAAATTTGGATTTAAAGTTAATGGTGTCTTGAAAAGGGGTGGAGAATTCACTTATGACCCTAATAATTCAATAGATGCTGGTTTTATAGGTTTAACAACTGGTACACTAACAAATGGTATAGTCAGTCCTGCAATTACAGGAGGTATCGTTGATGCGACTCTACCGTCACAACAATTATTATCTCCAGCACAAGTTGATCCAGATGGCGATGGAAATCCAATTCAGGATTTTTGGAGATCATTTGTCTTGAATGGTACTTTAGAATTTAGACCACAAGATGATTTATCTGTAATTGTGTCAGGTGGTACCAACAATGGTTCTTCACCTTTTTATAATTCACAAGGTGTTGGCTTGGCTCAATCGACAGAGTATTGGACACAAGCAAGAATCCAAAAAGGTGGCTTATTTGCGCAAGCATTCTGGTTATACAATGATGGTGGTCCAGACGATAAACCAACATTTTTATATCAAACAGGTGCATCTACGAGGGTCGAGAGAACTCAGTTAGAAGCACAATTGCAATATAATTTTGATACACCAAATTTGCTCGATGCGAATTGGACAGCAGGCTTTGATTATAGACAATCTGTAGCAAATACATTTAACTTAGTTTATGGTCGTAATGAAGGTGATGATGATTTTGGAATCGTCGGAGGATATTTGCAAGGTAAATTTGCCTTAGGAAGTAAACTAGATTTAGTCTTGGCAGGTAGAGCTGATAGATTTAACTTCTTAGATGAGACGGCCTTTTCTCCAAGAGCTGTTTTTGTATTTAAGCCATCACCTAAGCATACATTCCGTGCAGGTTATAACAGAGCAGTTGGAGCTCCTACCCAATTGCAAGTAAATATTGATTTCCCAGTTAGAACGATTGTACCTGGTGCATTTGATATTTGGTTGCTTGGTAATAAAGAAGCACAAACATTTAGTGATAATCCTGAGATCGTGTTTAATGGAGCCGTACCATTTCCAAATCTTCCTGTAGGAACACCTGGAATTCCATTGGCATTTGTGCAGGGAGCTGTAACACCGGCTGTTTTGCCTGCTTTAGCTGAAGGCTTGACTGCCGCTAATCCATTGTTTGCACCACTTGTACCAGTTTTATCTGAATTCTTATCGAATCCAGCTAATTTTGCTTCTGGAACAGCTGGTCAGTTTGTAGGCATTAACCTGTTCAATGGGCAGCCTCTAGGACTCATAGATGCTCCTCAAGCTAAATTGAGAATTGAAGACACATGGGAAGTAGGCTACAAAGGACTAATTGCTGATAAACTCGGTATTAGTGTGGATGTATATAATCGATCAATTGATGGTGCGACATTATTTACTGGAATTAGTCCTGGATATTCATTGCAGGCCACAGATAATCTAGCAAGTGATTTAGGAAATTCTGTTGGAGCAAGTGTTGTTCCATTGTTGACAGAGTCATTAGCACCATTCGTTGGTACTGCTATACCTGACCAAGCCACTTTAGAAGCAATTGTCGGACAAGTTTCAGGTATCATTGGTGGCGGATATGCGGCTGGTGGGGCAGGATTTTTACAAAGTATTGCACCATTAAATGATGGTTTTGTTTTAGCGACTACACCAACACAAGGTGTTCCTACAAATGGAGTAACACACTTAGCTGCTGGGTATCGAACGTTTGAGAAATTCAGTTATACAGGAGCAGATATTGGTCTAAATTATTTTATCAATAATGACTTATCATTATTTGGAAATTACTCCTGGACTTCTGATAACGTATTTAATCCATCAATCGTTGGCACGGAAGGTACAGAGCAAACATCTATTGCTCAACCTACAAACAGATACAGAATAGGTGTAAATTATACGCCTGCTTGTGGTATGAATGGTAACCTATCATTTCAACATGATGATTCATTTGAAGCTTTCTTAGGGCAGTATTCAGGTGATACAGATGTGAAGAATTTAGTAGATGCGAGTCTTGGATACAAATTCAATACAGGGACTTTCCTAGGCTTATCTGCTCAAAATCTTTTTGATTCAGATTATAGAACATACCCTGGTTTTCCTTCAATTGGAAGAAGAGTGTTAGCAACCTTGCGACATACCTTTGGAGCAGGTGCCGATGCAAATCCTTGCGGTAATGGAATAGCATCCAGCAGCAGAAGCACAAAGAGTACTTCAGGTTTACTTAGTGAAGTGAATCCTAAGAAAATAGATTCAGATGGTGATGGTGTAAAAGACTTCAAAGATCTTTGTCCAGAAATACCAGGGTTAAAGAAATTCAAAGGTTGTCCTAAAGATAAGACAATCATGGATGCTGAAGCAGAAGCGGCAAGAATCGAAGCAGAAGCAGAAGCAGCTAGAGTAGCAGCTGAAAAAGCTAAAGCAGAAGCAGCTAGAAAGAAAGCAGCAGCAGAAGCAAAAGCGAAAGCAGATGCAGCAGCCGCTAAAAAAGCAGCAGAAGAAGCTAAGATGAAAGCTGAAGCTGATGCCAAAGCAGCAGCAGCCGCTAAAAAAGCAGCTGATGCAGAAGCAGCAGCCAAAGCAGCAGCAGCAAGACAAGCAGAAATAGATACAAAAACGCGTGCTGTATTCGCAAGAGCTTTAACTGGAATTAAGTTTAATTCCTCGGCTTCAACATTTAAACAGCAGTCTTATGATATCATGGATGATGTCGTTTCAGTCATGACTGAGTATCCAGGAATCGAAGTCCGTATTGCTGGGCACACTGATTCTCAAGGAGTTGAAGAAAATAATCAAAAATTATCCGAAAAAAGAGCGAATGCTGTCATGAATTACTTAGTTTCGAAGGGTATTAGTCCAACGAGATTAAGATCAGTTGGTTTTGGAGAAGTGAGTCCAATAGCAGATAATAATACTGCTGCTGGAAGAGCGGAAAACAGAAGAGTCGAGTTCTCTGTGATCAACAACTAAATTTGGAATGAATAGGAAATGAAATATCCCTACGTTGTAACGTCAACGTAGGGTTTTCCTTTTTGTTACTCAGGCATCCTGCCTGAGACAGAGTAATTCATTCGTCTTTCTTAAAAAGCAATTTCGTATATAATTTTCCAGATAATTTCATTGCAGGTAACTTAAGCCTATTGATCAGAAGATGTACTCAGGCATCCTGCCTGGGGCGTAAACAAATCAAATTCGATAACAATAACCATCCAGTCGGGGTAATATATATATCAGGTCTTAGAGATCTTACAAAAGAATTCTAGGCTAGGTCTTTGAGACCGTACATAAAATCCGAATCAAAATCTGTATTTTAACAATACCAAAACGAGTTTTATTCAATAGGTATTGAAATGAACAGAAGAGGATTGACATTAATTGCCATAATTGGACTCATTGCTTATCTCGCAATGGGCTTCTGGCCTGATGTTGATTATGGACACGATCTACCCAAAACTGTTGATTTTAATTATCATATCAGACCTATCTTATCACAGCAGTGCTTTGTCTGTCATGGCAATGATCCTAGTTCGCGAGAAGCAGATCTCAGATTAGACATTGAGGACGGTGCGAAAGCCAGACTTGGACATGGAGGCAAAGCGATCGTTGAAGGGAATATCAACAAGAGCTTACTCATTGAGCGTATTACTTCGGATGATCCCAAGTTTATGATGCCTCCACCAGATTCGAAAAAAGTAATGAGTCCAAGAGAGATCGCTCTTTTAAAAAAGTGGATCAAACAAGGGGCTGAATGGAAGGAGCAATGGGCATTTGTCACTCCCCAATTACCTAAAGTCCCACTATTAAACAACAATCCATCTGTCTCTGTAGCAATAGATTACTTTATTAACGATGCTCTTGAACAGAAAGATTTATCGATAGCTGACCAAGCGGATCGCAATACATTAATCAGAAGAGTCTCCTATATACTGACGGGCTTGCCACCAACTATCGAAGAACTTGATACATATTTAAATGATGAGTCAGATAGCGCTTATGAATCAATGCTTGATCGGTATTTAGCCTCTTCTGGATATGGAGAGCGATGGGCGAGACATTGGATGGACCTGGTGAGATATGGCGAGTCGATGGGGCACGAAGGAGATTTCAATATTAGCAATGCTTGGGAATATCGAGATTATCTGATCAGAGCGTTTAATCAAGATGTCCCATATGATCAATTTGTGCTCGAGCATCTTGCAGGTGACCAAATAACAGAAACACGAATTAATCCTCAAGATGGATATAACGAATCCGCTATTGGCACCGCTTATTTATTCTTAGGAGATGGTAAGCATAGTCCGGTTAACACAAGAGAGGAGGAGTCAGATAAGATTGATAATATGATTGAAGTGACCTCTAAAACATTTCAAGCACTGACTGTGTCTTGCTCCCGATGTCATGATCACAAATTTGATCCCATACCTACAGCTGATTATTATGCGATGTATGGTATGTTCGAAAGTACCCGCCTTGTGCCTAAACCTGCTCGGATGCCAGTCAATCGCTTGAGCAAAGCTGACGAGCTAATGGCAGTAAAATCTAAGATTAGGAGCAAGGTCGGCGATCTATTATTGACTCAATTAGAATCAACTACACAAGAGGATCAACGAACGGCTATTCAAAAATATGTTGCGCAGATAGATAAGTCACAAACGATAGAGCTTGATACAAGTTTGCAACTGCTGGCAGATTTCAGAGCTGGTGATTGGGAAGGGTGGTATACTGATGGTATTGCCTTTGGAGAGCATCCTGCTAAAGGAGATTTTACAATAGATAAAGAATCTAAAAAATTACAAGAATTAGGGTCTGGCTTTGCGACTAGTAGACATTTGGCTCTAGGTGTTCACGGCGTGCTGAGCTCACCTAACTTTACAATAAACAAGGAATATATTGCTGTAAGAGCTGCTGGTCAAGGCGGGACTGTCAGAATTGTCATTGATAATTTCCAAGTGATCCAAGCTCCTCTTTGGGGACAACTCAAAGCAAACGTTGATGATCCAGATTGGAAGACATACATTCTTGATGTTAGACTTGCAAAAGGTAGGAAGGCCTACCTCGAATTTTTTTCTGGCTCTTTTGAGCGACATGTGTTTGATATACAGCCTGATGATTACGTAGATGTCCAATACGCAGTTGCTTTTTCTGGTGAGCATGATATCAAAGAGAAGATCCTTGCTGAACAATATCATAAGGAAATCCTTACTGTCGAACCTCGAAAAGCCATTGAGGATTGGGTGCGAGGCGAATCCAGTATGGATCAAACAAAGCTTGTTGGAGCATTGCGTCAAGAGTGGCTGCCTGATGTGAATACAGCGCAATTGTCTAATGAAATAAATCAGCTTAGTACATTGAGTACAGAGTTATATGACTCCACCCATTTTATCGGCATGATGGAAGGGGAGGCGATACACAGTCCAGTTTTTAATAGAGGAAGCTTTGATGATTTGTCAGATGAGAACGTTCCGCACAGATTTTTGTCTGTTGTCTCTGCAGGGCCAGATTCATTTCCGCAAGATGGCAGTGGTCGATTGGCATGGGCTGAGTCATTAGTTGATCCCACAAATCCACTCACGTCGCGTGTTATGGTGAATCGTATCTGGCATCATGTATTTGGAAAAGGCATAGTGGAGACCGTTGATAATTTTGGTTTGCAGGGCAAGATGCCGACACATCCCGATCTGCTCAATTATTTGGCAATCACATTTATAGAAGAAGGATGGTCAATCAAAGGGTTGATCAAACAAGTCTTGTTATCCGAAACATTTAAACAATCATCCATCGCTTCTGAAGAGAATACTGAAACCGATCCCAACAACGAGATGCTACATCATTACCCCGTCCGCCGATTAGAAGCAGAAGCAATTAGAGATGGGATCTTAGCTGCTGCGGGTTGTCTAGATAGGCAAATGTTTGGTCCTAGTGTCCCTGTTCATTTAACTAATTTCATGACCGGCCGTGGACGACCTCGTGTATCAGGGCCATTGGATAGCTACGGACGTCGTAGCATTTATAGATCTGTGCGTCGTAATTTTATACCACCGCTCATGCAAACGTTTGACATGCCTATTCCCTTTTCAACATTTGGCAAACGCAACACGACAAATGTTCCCGCTCAATCCTTAGCCCTCCTCAATGATCCATTTATACACGAACAAGCTGAGTATTGGGCTCAAAATATTTTGTCGCTCGAATCCGCTAGTCTAGAAGAAAGAATAAATACAATTTATAAACGAGCATTCTCACGCGAAGCTACACAAGATGAGCAACGTCAAGCAGTTCAATTTTTAGAATTACAGGCAGCTGCACACGGCTCTTCATTAGAACAACTTAAGGATAGTGACTTGTTGTGGAAAGACTATTGCCATTCTATATTTAATTTAAAAGAATTTATACATCTGTTATGAGTCCAATCAATTACTGTAAGCATAGGATGTCTAGGCGTGAGATGTTGACTCTCTCTCGCAATGGCTTTGGCTCTCTAGCTTTATTTGGATTGTTGAATCCTTCGGTAAGCCAAGCTGCAACTTACAAAGTAGCAGGAGGTATTGGTGGAGGGCAAATTCCACATTTCCCTCCCAAGGCAAAAAGTGTCATATTCCTATATATGGATGGCGGGGTGTCACAAGTTGATTCATTTGACTATAAGCCTTTGCTTGAAAAAGAAAATGGAAAAGACCCAAAATTTTCTGTCGATGCGACCCAATTTAATTCGAATGGGAAGTTGTTAAAGAGCTATTGGGACTTTAAGCAGTACGGGGATAGTGGGATGTGGTTTAGCAATCTGTTTCCGCACATAGCCACTTGTGCAGATGACATCGCCATGATTAATTCGATGTATTCAGAATTTCCAGAACACACAAATGCCAACTATTATCTACACACCGGGATTGGGATTCAAGGGCGGCCGAGTATGGGGGCTTGGGTCACTTATGGCTTAGGATCTGAAAACGAACAGCTGCCAGGCTATGTGGTGTTAAATGGTGGACTCACTCCGCCGGGCGGCTTGGACAATTTTAAAAATGGCTTTTTGCCAGCTACGTATCAAGCTTCGGTTTTACGCCCGGGAGACACACCACTTGCTAATATTACACCATTAGAAGAGACATCCATTTTACAAGCTGAGAAGCTGAAGTTTATGAATATAATGGATCAAAGTTTACTGAATAGGATTGGAGATGTCGATCAAATAGAATCAACGATTTCTAATTATGAGTTAGCCTTTAAAATGCAGTCGTCCATTCCAGAACTTGCCGATCTATCTGGTGAGACAGCAGCTACTCAATCATTGTACGGACTGGACTCTGAAGATAAACATTGCCGCAGCTATGGAGCACAGTGCCTTCTCGCTAGACGACTTGTGGAGAGAGGCGTTCGGTTTATCGAGCTCACCTGTCCCAATGTCGGGCATGACCGCTGGGATCAACATGCTAATCTAAAAGAAGGGCACGAAGCGAATGCACATGCCGTCGATCAGCCCATAGCTGGATTATTAAAAGATCTCAAATCAAGAGGATTGTTAGAGTCAACTCTGGTTGTCTTCTCTGGAGAATTTGGCCGGACGCCCTTCGCGCAGAAAGGGAAAAAACCAGGCAGAGATCATAATCCTCAGGCCTTCAGTACTTGGTTTGCAGGTGCTGGCATTAAGGGTGGTGTCATTTATGGTAAGACAGATGAATATGGCTATAGAGCGATAGAAAACAGAACAAGCATTCACGACCTGCATGCGACGATGCTTCATTTGATGGGGATCGATCATGTCAAGCAGACTTATCGATTTGGTGGCAGGGATATTCGCTTGACGGATGTGCATGGTCATGTGGTTCATGGTATTTTGGACGCCTAGTTATAGAGATTAAATATTGAGCTTAGCGCAATCTCCAATCTAATAACCATCAGCTCACCAACCACTAATTACCCACTCCACAGAAATAAGCTTAAGTAAACTCCACTTAAAATAGGATTTCGCATATTTACAAGACAATATCAATTATGAATTCTAGAAGCGGCATATCCTATTTTACTGATGAACATGATTTGTTTCGTCAGACCTTTAGAGATTTTTTAGAAAAGGAAGTCAAGCCTCATATTGATGAATGGGAAAAAGCAGGAGAGCTGCCGCGGAGCATTTATAAGAAGTTTGGGGAGATGGGCTTTTTTGGTATGACACATGAAGAGAAATATGGTGGCTCAGCTGGAGATATGTGGTATAATGTCATCTTTGATGAAGAGCTCGCGAGAATGAATTCTGGAGGCTTTAGTGCTTCGATTGGTGCACATCCCATGTTGGCGATGACACATCTCAATCATGAAGGTACAGAGGAGCAAAAGCAGCGGTATTTAGTGCCGGGTATTAAAGGAGAGAAAGTTGGGTGTCTTGCCATTACCGAACGATTTGGAGGATCAGATGTGCAAGCCATTAGAACGACTGCGGTTAAAGATGGTGATGATTATATTCTGAATGGTTCTAAGACATTTATTACGAATGGCGTGTTGAGTGATTTTCTGATTATCGTGGCGAAGACAGCGCCAGAGTTAAAAGCGAAAGGGATCAGTTTATTTATTGTCGATAGAGAGTCTGATGGGCTGAGTGCGACAGCGCTGGATAAACTCGGATGGCGAGCTTCGGATACGGGAGAGATTGCGATGGATAATGTGCGGGTGCCTGCATCTAATTTGTTAGGTCATGAAAATCATGGCTTCTTTTATATTATGCAGCATTTTGTTTCGGAGAGATTAGCGATGGCGAATGGGGGCGTGGCGACGTCAGCTTACGCGATGGAGGTGACATTGAAGTATATGAATGAGCGGGAGGCATTTGGTAGAAAGATTAATAAATTTCAAGTCTTGCGTCACCATATAGCGCAGATGGCCTCTGAGATAGAAATGAATCGTCAGTTTTGCTACAGCTTATATGACCGCTATCAAAATGGAGATTATCTGGTCAAAGAAGCATCGATGGCTAAGCTTGTTTGTACACAAATGGCAGATCGGGTAGTAACTCAATGTCTACAAATGTTTGGCGGTTATGGCTTTATGGAAGAGTATCCAATGGCGCGTATGTTTAGAGATACGCGGCTGGGCCAAATTGGGGGTGGGACCTCAGAGATTTTGTGTGAAATCATTTCTAAAATAATGATTGATAAAGAAGGTTATCAAGCGCCGAATTAGAATCATTTTAAAATACTCAAGAAGAATGATAACTTAGTAGTCCGACAACCCAGTGCGGGATTCTAATATTAATCACGATAATCGGAATTGAAATAGCTCCAGAATAGCGACACTATAAAAGTCCAGTATGCTTTTTCTGGTTTTATAAAAGAGGCATCGAGGAGAAGCTCCAGAGAAGTGACACCTGATTTAGCTAGTTTGCAAATGTTGGAAATAATTTATAATAATTCATCTCGAGTTATCTAGAATCAAGATTTGACACTTTGCACATCCCCCTTGTAATAATTTTAATTCAAGTTTGATAAAGGTCGTTCTTTCAGGACTCCATTTATTTTGCAATTTACGTTAGCTATTGAGTGATAATGTACATAAGGGCTGATTTATTTAACCAGTTGGCCTAAGAGTTAAACATCCTTGAAACAAGGCTTTTATGACCATTGCTAAGGTCTTTTCATAATTTTTTATATTTAAACTAAAATAGTTAATAGAATTAGTCGAAATAGACTAAATTGTGAAAATGTAATATTCACATGTTTCAACTCTAGCAAAACATTTCTTTAGATTGACGGATCCATGAAGACCAAAGAAAAAATACTACGCGCCTCCATAAAGCTCTTTAATGAAAATGGATTTGGTGCAGTCAATTTAGAAGAACTGGCACAAGTACTTGAGATCAGTAGAGGAAATTTGACCTATCATTTCAAAAACAAAAATGATCTCTTAGAAGTGATTATTCAAGAAATGTGGGAAAAGATTGCCGCGGAAAAAGAAAAAACATTACAAGTGCCTTCATTTCAGAATATGCATAACCAGACTCAGATGTATCACAGTTTTCAAAATGAATATGCCTTTGTTTTTTTAGATATACACGTTCAGAATCATCCTTTAGTTAAAGACCAATTTAAAGCGATGATTGAAAAGACTATAAACGATTTCTATAAAATGATTGCTATGGGAATACAAATTGGAACGGTTAAAAAAGAAACAATTCCCGGTACATATCGGAGCTTGGCTTTATCCGTTTGGATGGTAAGTTTCTATTGGTTGTCACAACAAACGACAAGAGATAAGACGAATGCGAAAGAGGGTGAAAAAGTTATGTGGGGTTTGATTTTGCCGCATTTGACACGCAAAGGAGTCACTGGTTTTAAAGACTATTTTGGCGAAGCTTTTTATGAGAAATTAGGGGATCCTTTTGATGTCAATAAGCATGCTTTAATAAAGTTTTAAAGATAATAATTTATATAAAAAATAGGAAAATAATCTCTTGCTGTCCTAAAGAATTTTAATACTAAAATAAATGAATAAAATTTTCTTTACCGAAGAACATGAATTATTTCGTCAAAGCTTAAGGGCCTTTTTAAATAAAGAAGTGCGTCCCAATATAGAGCAATGGGAAGCTGATGAAGAAATACCCAGATCCATATATAAACGTTTTGGTGAAATGGGATTCATGGGCGTCACCTATCCCGAAAAATATGGAGGTATGGGTTTGGATACTTTCTTCTCTGTCGTATATACTGAAGAAATGATCAAAATGAATTCCAGTGGTTTTAATACATCCATAGGTGCACATGCAGGTTTAGCTTTAGCACATATAAATGGTGAAGGTTCAGAGGATCAAAAGCAAAACTATTTGACTCCAGGGCTGGCAGGTAAACGTATTGGATGTTTAGCAATCACAGAACCTAGCGGCGGATCAGATGTGGCCTCCATTAGCACAAAAGCAAGTAGAGATGGTGATCACTTTATTATAAATGGATCGAAGACATTTATTTCTAATGGTGTATTGAGCGATTATATTGTTGCTGCAGTTCGTACTGGAGGTCCAGGTGCTAAAGGTCTTAGTATGGTCATCATTGATCGTGAAACACCAGGAGTCAGTGCCACTAAATTAAAAAAGATGGGTTGGCATGCTTCTGACACAGGAGAAATAGCTTTTGACAACGTGCGGATTCCAGATAGTCAATTATTAGGCGAAGAGAACAAAGGCTTCTTTTATATTATGCAACATTTCGCTTCAGAGCGATTAGGAATGGCGCTAATAGCTGTGTCACAAGCTCAATTAGCCCTTGATTTAGCCATTGACTATATGGCCGAACGGGAAGTATTTGGAAGAACAATTGATAAATTTCAAGTCTTACGGCATCGAATAGCTCAACTGTCCAGCGAAGTTACTTCAGCGCGCGCTTTTGTATATCTTCTGTATAAACAATATAGTGAAGGAGATTACATCATCAAGGAAGCTGCCATGGCCAAGTTAGTGACAACGCAATTGAGTGATAAAGTATGCTATGAATGTATGAGACTTTTTGGCGGCTATGGCTACATGGAAAGTTATCCAATGGCACGCTTGTTACGAGACAGCCAATTAGGAACGATCGGTGGAGGTACTTCAGAAGTGTTGTGTGAGATTATTTCTAAAATGATTATTGATACTAAAGAATATAAGGCGGTTATTTGAGAAAGTAGAGAGGAGTGGATGGGAGGAGTGAGTAAAGAGGAGTGAGTGAAGAGGATCATTGGTTATCAGAAAACGCTTGTTAAGAGGTGAGGAGTGAACTGTGAGGAGAGAGTTTTTTGACCCTTCTCCTCACACCTCACACCTCATACCTGAAAGCTCACCCCTCTCAACTAAAAAAAATGACAAACATTAAAAATAATACACCAATCATCATAGGAGTCGGTCAAGCATCCGAACTCGTTCCTGAAGATGTTTCAACCGCTTCATCTCATGCTGATCTTGCGGCGAAAGCAGCCAAACTGGCTTTGCAAGATGCGAAGACCGATTCATTCGTTAAGGAAATAGATGTCATCGCTGCTGTGAAAACATTTGCAGATTCTTCTCCTCAACATCAAGCGAAAACAGGACGAACTAATAATTTTCCACGCTCGATAGCTCAGAGAATTCAAGCAAACCCAAAGACTGCAATTTATGATTCAGTGGGAGGGCATTCGCCGCAAAAGCTAGTTTCAGAGTTTGCAGAAAAATTAGCTGCTGGAGAATGTGAATTAGTCTTGTTAGCTGGTGGTGAAGCAATTGCAAATGCAAAAGCTGCTAAAAAACAAGAGAAACAATTGGATTGGTCTGAAACTATTGAGGGACAATTGGAAGACCGAGGACGAAGTGGAGCTAAATTAATTACAAGTGTAGAAATTTCACATCGAATCATGCTGCCTATGCAATTTTATGCCTTGATGGAAAATGCCAGACGTGCATCCCTGCAACAAGATATGGAAGGCTATGCGCAGGACATGGGAGAACACATGAGTGAACTTTCAAAAGTCGCTAAGGACAATCCTTATGCAGTTGACCAAACGGTTTATGATAGTGAAGAATTGGTCACATCAAGCAAAGAAAATCCACTAATTATCATTCCATACACAAAAAGACTTATTGCAAAAGACAGAGTTAATCAAGGAGCAGCAGTCCTCATGACGACAGTCGGTAAAGCCAGAGAGCTGGGAATAGATAAAAGCAAATGGGTGTACTTACATGGCTATGCCAATACACATGAAAGCGTATTGTTAGAGCGGCCTGAACTTGGTCGTTCAGCTGGGATGGAACAAGCACTTATAGGCGCATTGCAACATGCAAAAAAGGAAAGTAAGGACATTCAACATTTTGATATTTATAGTTGTTTCCCAATTGTTCTTGGTGAGGCCAAACGGATTTTGGATATTGGAAAGAATGATACACGATCAATGACTCAAACTGGAGGCTTGCCTTTCTTTGGAGGACCAGGAAACAATTACAGTATGCATGCCATCGCTGCATTAGTTGAGAATTTGCGAAAAGACAGGAATAGTTTTGGCTTGGTGTATGCCAATGGTGGTTGGATGTCTAAGCATGCAGTAGGGATATATTCTGCTCAAGTATTTGAAGACGAATGGCAATCTCAAGACAGTGGCCCATTCCAAGCCGCAGTGGACGAAGGTCCTAAAGTGAAAATAAATCGGCGCCCTCGTGGGGAAGCGATTTTAGAAACATATACAGTTCATTATTTTAAGGGCTTTCCTTTAAAAGCTATTATTGTAGGTCGTCTAAAAGATAGTGGTGAACGGTTTTACGCAACGACAGTCATGGCTGATTCGGAGACTGTCCAAGCCTTGGCGAATAAGGATTTAATTGGCTCTACTATTTTTGTAGAATATGATCCAAAAGGAAATCGTTTTGCATTTAAAAAAGAAGATTTGGCAAAATACCGCCCCAAGATAATAGACACATTTAAGGAAACGTATAATTTCTGTGAAGTAGAACGAGATGGTTGGATACTTAAAGTGACCATCAATCGTCCAGAAGTTCGAAACGCATTGCATCCTCCTGCCAATGAAGAATTGGTCGGTATTTTTAATGCCTTTGAGAAAGACGAGAATCTAAGAGTCGCTATATTGACTGGAGTTGGCGATCAATCTTTTTCAGCAGGAAATGACCTCAAATATATGGCAGCAGGAAATCCAATGTATATCCCTACAATGGGATTTGCAGGCTTGACAGGTCGCGCTAATCGCATCAAGCCAGTGATTGCAGCAGTTAATGGGTTGGCACTGGGAGGCGGGTTGGAGATTGCTATGGCTTGCGATATAATTGTAGCAGCAGATCATGCTAAATTTGGATTGCCGGAAGTAAAGGTAGGTTTGTTTGCAGGAGCGGGAGGCGTTCAAAGATTGCCAAGACAAATTGGCAAAAAAGCAGCGATGGAAATGCTGCTGACTGGAAAAGCGATTGATTGCACTAAAGCTTTGGAGCTAGGACTCATTAATTATGCAGTCCCAACAAAAGACTTAATGAAAAAAGCAGAGGAGTTGGCTTATCTCATCACCCAAGCTTCACCAAGTGCCATTCAAAACACAATGCTGCTTATGCATCAAACAGCAAGCTATGCTAGTGAGGAGGAGGCAGTATCTACCCCTCACGAAATATTTGACAATTTACTAAACAGCAATGACTTTTGGGAAGGCTCGCGGGCTTTTGCAGAAAAACGAAAACCAAAGTGGACTATAAAAGACCATTAAAAAAATATCCCAATCATGATAATTCATTCAAAATATAAACTTCATATTAATGCATAACGAAAATCTAAAATCAACGATAGAGCATTTTTATCAGTGCGAAGAAGATCAAGCAGAAAAGACATTTCTTCGTCAACCCAAAGGAGATGAATGGTACACGCTTAGCTATGCTGAAGCTGGACAGGAAGCTCGAAGAATGGCCACCGCATTGGCAGCAATGGGATTGAAGCCAGGCGATCACATAGGTATTTTATCCAAAAATTGTTACCACTGGATTTTGGCGGATTTGGCAATTATGATGGGCGGTTATGTCTCTGTTCCTTTTTATGCAAGTTTACCAAAAAACCAACTCGCAGAAGTGATAGAGTTGAGTGACATTAAGGCTATTTTTATTGGAAAATTAGATAGTTGGGAAGATAAATCTGAAGCGATTTCTACAAATGTTCAAGCCATAAAATTTCCACATTATGAAGGAAGTGCAGTTATCAATACTGGGGAAAATTGGACTGATCTGATAACTATCAATTCACCTAAGATTGATAACTTCAAACCTAAGTTAGACGATCTCTGGACGATTAAATTTACTTCAGGAACAACAGGTACGCCTAAGGGTGTTATGCTCTCGCATCGATCTCCTGCAACTATGATGGGAACTGAAAAGCTAACCAATTGGATTGGCTTATATAAATTGCCAGAGATTCGTTGCCTATCATATTTGCCATTAAATCACGTAGGAGAACGAATTGGTATGGAGTTGATCGTGATCACCTTAGGTGGGACAATTTCTTTTGCGGAAAGCTTAGAGACGTTTGGGCAGAATATACGAGATACTCAACCGACCGTCTTTTTTGGTGTTCCTCGAATTTGGACAAAATTCTATCTTGGAATTATTTCCAAAATGCCACTCAAACAACTTGATCACATCTTACAAGATCCTGTATCAGCTGTAAAAGTAAAAGCACAATTAAAAGGCGCGCTTGGGTTTTCTCAGTTAGGTGTCGCTGCTACAGGGGCTGCCATCACACCTGCTTACATTAAAGATTTTTTTAAAAAGTTAGACATTCATTTGATAGAAGCATATGGCATGACGGAAGTTTGTGGCGCCATCACCAATAGTCCTGATCCCAATTCACCCCAGGATTCGGTTGGCAAAGCACGTCCTAATGCAGAAGTAAAGATACACCCCGATACAGGAGAGGTTCTATTAAAGACACCTTACATCATGATGGGATATTATAAAAATCCTGAGAAAACGGCCGAAGTTTTAAAAGATGGCTGGATGCATAGTGGTGATAAAGGAACGATGGATGAAAACGGATATCTTCGAATTATCGGTCGGGTAAAAGATACATTCAAGTCTGCAAAAGGAAGCTATATCACGCCAAATCCTTTGGAAGAAATTTTAATAGCTAACGATTATATCGAACAGATCTGTGTTGTTGGCTTAGGTGTGCCTCAGCCAATTGCACTCGTGAATTTGTCTGAAATAGGTAAAGCAACTGAGCAATCAAAAGTCGAAGCTTCTCTATTAGAAAGTGTTCAACAACTCAATGACCAACGTGCTAATTTTGAAGCAATTTTTACAGTCGTCATTCAACAGGAAGGATGGAACGAAATAAATGGTTGTTTAACCCCAACGATGAAAGTGAGGCGAGGTGCTATTGATGACAAGTTTGGCAAACTCTATTTAGATTGGCATGAGTCAGAGAAAAAAGTCATTTGGCAGTAAGCTAAAAGGTGGCACCAATGAAATCATCAGTAAATTCTGGGGCTTTTAGTTTTTTTAATTATACTAATTTTTGACGTACAAATATTCTATGCAGATTAAAACGATTACTCTATTTATAATCATGTTGTCTTTTAGTGCCTGCCATCAAGCAATAAAAGAGGCAGTCTCTCAGACGACTGAAAAGACGAATATTAAAACTATACAGCCACTATTAGATGAGACAAATCTTGCTGCTGAAACCAATACATACAATTGGTTGCGACCGCCCTACAAAAAGTGGTCAATAAAAAATGTAAATAAATTGTTTGACACTGCTCCTATTTTGAAAGGCGACAAGACGAAGGATTTAGAAAAGGGTTCATTATCCCTCCTAGATTTAACAATTGAACAATTCGATGGAAAGACTTATACCTTTGAAGAACACCTAGACTCCAATCGGACAGATGGGTTTTTGGTTTTGTATAAAGGAAATACTATTTATGAAAGGTACTTTGGCAACATGACTGAAACCAGCAGTCACAATTGGTTTTCAATGTCAAAATCATTGACTGGTACAACCTTGGCAATGTTGGCAGCTGAAGGAAAGCTTGATTTGCAAAAAGCAACACTTGAATATGTGCCAGAATTAAAAGGGACAGCCTGGGACGGCACTACAGTGCAGCAGTTGATGGACATGACAGTTAATATTCAATTTGATGAAATATACAACGATCCAAAATCAGATGCATACAAATTTGGTAGGGTTTCTGGATTTGTTGAAATCCCAAACTTTCCTTCTGACTTTGATACTGTCCTTGATTATTTTAAATCAGTAAAAAAAGGAGACAACCACGACGAGCTCTTCCATTACGTAAGTCTAAACACAGAAGTGTTAGGTATGATCATAACTAAAGTGACTGGCAAAAAACCATCGACAGTGATGAGTGAAAAAATATGGTCTAAATTAGGTGCAGAACAAGATGCTTATATTGTCCAAGATCTAAATGGGCATGAATTAGTAAGTGCTGCCATTAATAGTAATTTAAGAGATGCTGGGAGATTTGGACAAATGATGCTGAACAATGGGTATTATAATGGACAACAGATCGTTCCTAAGTCTGTTATCCAAAGTATTAAAAGAGGAGGAAGTATTGAAAAGTTTGCTGATTCAAAACGGGGAAGAGATTTCAAAAATTTCTCCTATACAAACCAATGGTGGCATACCGATAAAGAAGCCTTTTTTGCGAAAGGATTGTTTGGGCAATGGATTTATATTGACCCCTCTACTGAATTAGTCATTGTGAAATTTACAACAGCTGATATTCCGAGTTCAAGAGAATACGATTGGTTGAATAATATGAATTTGATGAGGACAATTGTGGATCGAATCGATAGTATGAATGATTAGTCGGGGATAAGAGTTGCAGCTATTGGATTGGACATTCAAATTAGAGTAGAGTTTGTATTCAAAAACCACAAATGCCAAAATTCTGATTCAGACTAAATATATACCAACCATCAGTTCACCAACTACCAATAACCCATCCCAAAGAAATCCTGAGAAATTTTCTTAGTAAGCTTCTTAAATCAGGATTTCGCATATTTACAACACAAACAAATATTTATAACCTAGTAGATTTCTTATACGCCGAGATAGAGAATCCAGGAGCCTATATTTATTGTCATAGCGGTTGTGTAATCAAGATTGGCTAAGCGGTTATTAAAAATAAGTTATTTATGATTTTAGTTAATACGCAGCTCTATATTTCAAATCTATTCGCAGCGCCTCCCTATAATTGGGGATTTATGCCATTTTTTGGATGTATTTTCTTGTAGAATTCTTTATGAGCATTTGGATTAGATATCTTAGAATTAAAATTATTTACTCTTTTTAAAACCCTCACTATGAAACAATATCAACTCATTGGATTATTTATAATATTCCTATTCTCTTGCTCTAAAGAAGAGATTGAAATATCATCGAATGATCTCGTCCAAAAGGATTATTCAATTACTGAAATAAATGACTTTATCGAATCCAAAACAAGAAAAAATAACATCTTTGATTGGGAAGTCGCTCCAACAGATATGATTCTTAGTGCTGCTACGCACAGTGATCAGATCATTGCTATCGGTTATACCACGACTAGCGAAAGTGATATTGAGAATGTCATCGGTATGGAAGATAAATTACCTGCTTCATTTCTACAGAAGCGAGATGAAGTGTTGGAATCAATTCTTACTAGCGAACGAATAGCAACGGGGAATCCAGAATTAAACTTAGAGGATGTTCTTCCGTTTGAACTAGATGACGAGATACCTACTTTAGCTGTCAAGATTACGTCTATAGAGACGCTTGAAGCATTAAGACAAGATGTAAGCATCAGATATGTCGAACCAATGGGTTATGATCCCGCTGATATTCAAGAAAAATTATACAAAAGCTCCTCAGGATGTGGTGGGAACCCATCAAGTCTTAATGGTAATGACTACACGACTACGAATTCATATAATGCCAAAATCCCTTGGAATTTCTCCAATCATAATGTCCAGAATGCCTGGGCCTCATCTACTGGAGATAACATCGGGATATGTATTATAGATACTGGCGCTTCAGACAGTCAAGATAATTTAGGAAGCCAATTCGCGTCTGGAAACTCCCCAAACCGATACATTAGAAAGTACAGTACAAAGTATTCAGGATGGTGGTGGAACCAGAGCTTGGACAGCCCGCATGATCAGTGTGGTCATGGGACCGCTATGGCTGGACTTGCTGGAGGACCTTGGAGTACAGATGGGAATGCTTTAGGTGTAGCTTACAGAGCTAACCTAATCAGTGTCCGTGCAGTAGAAGATGTCTTGATCAGTAGTTCTTATGAAAAAAATGGTGTCAAAAACGCACTAAAGCTTGCTGGTAATCGCTCTGATGTAAAAATAGTCAGTTTGTCCATCGGCAATATCATCTCTTCTGGTACAGTGAAAGATGGTGTCTACTATGCCTATAATCGAGGGAAGTTATTACTTGCTGCTGCTGGAACATCGACAAGCTTCACGAATTGGACTGGAGTGATTTTTCCTGCTAATATGAGTCAGACAACTGCAGTGACTGGAGTCAAAGAACAGAGCTCTTACCAAAGATGTAATACTTGTCACAGTGGGAGTAAAGTAGATTTCACCATTCAGATGCAGAGAAGCTTTGACAATAATCGTAATTCTTTGGCCATCACGAAAAATTCGAATGGCACATCATATATCAGTGGATCATCTGCTGCGACAGCAACGACTGCAGGAATTGCAGCTCTGGTCTGGGCGACGAATCCATCCATGTCCAGAACAACCGTATTAAATCGTTTAAAGCAAGCTTCTGATCTATATCCGAATCGAAGTAGTCAATATGGCTGGGGGAATATCAATGCTCAAGGTGCCGTAGGAGGTTCAGGGTACTAAAATTACAGGAATCATAACTAAAGAAAAAGCAGAGCCTCTATCTCAGAGACTCTGCTTTTTTAATTTTTAAACCAGAGATTTCGCCGCAGCTGCACTCCGATCCAACAGCATTAAGTATAGCATCTTATGTGCATTATGTTCTCTTTACGTGCCCTATGTTCTCCTTATGTGCGTGTCAAATGTTCTCCTTATGTGTCTAATATTTTCCTTATGTGTCTTATGTTCTCCTAATGTGCCTTATGTGTTTCAATAAACTACCATCAGAGAATCCCTTTAAAAACCTCAATATCAATATTCCCCCCACAAATAATCACCACCGTCGTATTCCCAACAAATCGATCCTTATTCTTCATAACAGCCGCCACACTCACACCCGCTGCCCCTTCAATAATCCGATGATGCGTATGCGCCACAAACCGAATCGCCTCTTCAATATCAGCCTCACTCAATAACAAAAACTCATCTACCTGCTCCTGACAAATCGGAAACGTAATCGACCCTTCTTCAATCCCTCCTGCCGACCCATCCGACAGCGTAGGAATAAACTCTGGCAAATTTGTAATCTCACCCTGCTCCACACTCAGGCACATCTCCGGCGAATTCTTCGGCTGACAACCAATCACCTGAATCTTTGCATCCTTCGCCTTCACATAACTAGCGATACCCGAAATCAAACCACCGCCACCCACAGTCGCACAAATACAATCAATTCCCTCTAACTGCTCCATCAACTCCAGCCCAATCGTCCCTTGCCCAGCAATGATCTCAGGATCATTGTACGGAGATACCCAAGTCATCCCTTGCTCCTCAGCGAAGGCCCGCGCAAACAATTCTGTATCCAAACTACTCCCATCATGAAATCTCAACTCCACTTCATAATACCCAAGCGCATCTATCTTACTCTGCGATGCCTTCTTCGGCAAGTACACAATGCCTTTAGCTCCACTTATCTCACACGCCCGCGCAAAGCCTAAACCATGATTGCCCGTAGACGCCGTCACGACACCTCGAGCCTGCTCCTCTTTTGATAAAGACAGTATTTTATTCAGACTCCCGCGCGCTTTAAACGAACCCGTGTGCTGCTCGGATTCCAACTTCAAATAAATCTCTCCGCCAACCAGTCGACTTAATTCTCTGGAATGAAGAAGTGGAGTCAGTAGGCTGTTATCCTTTATGCGCGCATAGGCTTTTTCAATGGATTGTATATTCATATTTCTTTTGCTAGTTCTTACTGATTAGATGAGCCTCTCGCATATTCTGTTGCATATTTATTTTTTCTGACCTCAAGTAATTGATCTTCGCTATTTCTAAATCTAGGTAAGGTATCTGGAAGTATAACATCAAAGTCAGTATCTGATAAGGATTTCATGAAGGCTATAATCTGATCCATCTCCAACTCACTCAGGTGGAGCGAATCAGCAGAGAGTGTTTGGTGCGGTACATCAATACCCATGCCTCCGCCTCCGCCATGATTGTAAAAGTCCAACACGTCTTCTAATGTTTCATAAATGCCATTGTGCATATATGGAGCCGTTTTATCAATGTTTCTAATCGTGACAGTTTTAAAAGAATATCGATAATGTTCTGCCTGCTCATGCTTCCATCCATTCTCAATTCTCCCTCCATCATCATCCAGTAATCTGTTGTCTTTACTGATGGGTACACCTAATACTTCTGATTCGTTCTCATCAAAGTTAGGAGGAACAAGGCCATTAAATAAAGGTGCAAAATGGCAGGTGCCACAAGCCGCTTTACCCATAAATAAATTGAAGCCCTCTTTTACAGATTCATCAATGGTTTCTGTGTCTCGCCTCATATATAAATCAAACTCAGATCGAAATGACGACAGTGATGTGACGTAAGAGCTGATCGCAGTTATGATACTGTTTCTATTGATGACGTCTAGCGTATCAGCATTGTCTGGGTAAGCCTGGACAAATAGATTGACATAGCCTGGACTCGTCTGTAATCGCTTATTGATTTCGTCAAAATCTGCATGAAATTCATTGGGGTTAGCAAAGACCTCAATAATCTGTTCATCTAATTTATGAGCTCTTAAATCATAAAAGAAACGTTTAGAATAGACAGAGTTGATTAGACTTGGGGTGTTACGTTTCGTGGCCTCTTCTCTGTGATTACTGATGCTCAATGGCCTACCATCTGTAAAAGCAAGCGCAGGATTGTGACAGGTCGCACAGCTCATCGAATTATCGATAGATAGAGACTCATCATAAAATAAGGACGCGCCGAGCGTTTTAAGCGCGGGCTTATCTTGCTGAGTCAAAATGCCTGAATAAGCGTCGGGGTTTAGCAAGTTTTGTGCAAACAGGTGTATCGCTTTTTGGTTTAAGCCTTGTTCAGCAGCAGTCTCATGATTGTTAAAGGGGATGCCAGACAGGTCGTGAAACACGAGCAAGAGCGCAGAGAGTGGATTCATCTTTTCTCTAATGAACCCTAATCTGTCAAAGCTCTCAAAATCAGAGGGTTTTTGAAGCATTGAAATGCAAGCGTCAAATGCCAACAAGACCTCTTTAAATATAGTGTCATTGTCGTCATCCACAAAAGTCGAAAAATACTTAAATGATTGCTGCATGTTGGACAGGCTGACTTGTGCCTCCTCTAATGCGTTAAGCGAACCTGGTGTGTCAAATCCAGATAAGCCTAAGGAAATAATCCTGATGAGTTGTTCTCGCATAGCTAATAGAATATGTCGTTCATCGATATATCGATTGGACTCATAATCTCCGATGTCGTCTATGACTCTTCTCATCATGAGCAATTGTCGCTTGATTTCTACAGGATCGATTGAATCGCTAAAGACCAGTTCATCGATGACTTGTAGTCCAACCGGATCAATAACAATTGTTTCGCCAGCTTCAAATTTGGCGACAGGTAGTGGAGCACCGTTCAGATGCATTTTTACAATTTGATTGTCAAAATGTGTGATGAGGTATTCGAATGATTTATATTTCTTCCTAGTCTCAAGGTGAGTCTTTTTGATCGTCTCATGACTTGTCTCTTTCGAAAGAATAGCTATGAATTGGTCCAGTTGAATGATGAATTGATCGATTGATGAACGATAGTCTTTCTTAACACGGTTGACTGTGTAGGAGTCTTTTGTCGATGTGCTTGAGAAAGCGACTAAACCCGATAAGATACACATGACAATCACATACTTCATATAGCCTCAAACGTAGTTATTTATTTTTGAGTTTCCTTTTTTCAATAAGTTAAGTCTAGAAAGATGATCAGATTTTCTTAATTTGGATAGCCATATATGATGTTAAGGAGTATTTCAATGCTATTCGTCTTACTTACGTTTCTATCCTGTGGAAAGGATGAAGGATTGAATCTTATGACCCCTGAAAATTGTGATGTGCTGTCATCGTATATGTTTGACATAGATTTTACGGAGGACTTTGGTGCATCATTTCAGTATACAAATTGGAAGTCTCAAGCAATAAAGACGTTTATTTATTCGGAAGCATCAAGTACAATCAATGTGATTGATCAACGCATACTGTGTACTGATATTTCATATGCACCACAAGCTATACTGATCTATGAAGAACAAACCAGTGCCGACTTTATTCAACTAACGGTTAGTTCATATCTTGATGCAGAATTTAAACCGAACTACTTTTTGGAAGAGGTGGGTGGTGTGTTTAGTGGAATTGCTTTTGATGAATTGCGTTTAGTGAATGGGACTGATCATATTCATTTAGATGAACAACGGCGCTTAGTATACCACGATCAGCATAATGATGTGTTGTTTGGTTTTGATGATCGACAAGGTAACCAATGGTTAAAAGAGGGAACAAATGCCAGTATTTTTTATTGTGAGACTAGAGATAATATCGATGCCTATTTAACAACAAAAACTTCAATGCAATTTCAGTCTTTGTCTGAAAAGCAAGAGCATGTGTACACAGATGGGTTTGCGACTAGCTACACATTCATGCCAGATGGCACATTCACATTTTCTAATTTTTTTGGAGAAGAATCGAATGCCGCTTGTGTAGGCGGTAAATTGGAAATTCAGGAAATAAATACCACGTATTACGATTTTCGTATGGCAAGTGCATTTGCTCTCAATTATGCATTGACGACCGAATTTGAATCGAGTACCAGTGACAGGCATTATACAGTAGTGGAAATCAGACTTCAATATTTACTCAAAAATGAAGAATTATATTATCTACGATTCATCTTAAATGATGTCGATCTATATGAACCCCAAGATTTTGATCTATTTTCAGATTACATATATCATGAGACTATTGAATTAGATGATAGCTCATATTCTGAGGTATACCAATTTGAGTATAAAGACCGCATCTTATATTTTAATGAACAATATGGAGTGTTATCTTTTAATGACCATTTGAATGTAAAGCAATACCTAAAGTGACTCAGGCATCCTGCCTGAGATATAAATAAACTCTAATGTATGTTATTTTCGTAAGTCGTTATGCTGGCAGTAATAGTCAATCGCGAATTCACTAATTCACTAATCTACTAATCACTAATCTGCTAATGACAAATCACAAATCACCAATTCAAAAGGTAATCGTCCAAGCCACATTAAAGCCATTACTTTTCTGACTATTTTTCCCAATCAAACTGAAGCTACCATTCGCGACTATAAAATAGCGGGGATTCATTTCAAAACTAATGCCCGGACTGAATGTCAAAACTTCCTGACTACCTACCTGTAGTGAACTATGTTGGTAGCCGAACGAAGCAGCAAGCAGAATCGTTTGCTGATTGATGTAATGCCCATAGTCTATAGAAAAGAACCGATCAGATTGGTTTAATCCATCTGCTGAAGAAAAATAATCTTGAATTTGGATATTGATATCAATGGAGGCATTCTCATTAAAATCAAAGGTGCCGATAAGACCAAGACCGTAATTCCTGACTTGACTAGCTTGTCGATTATTGCGATCAATTACCGTAGATCCAAATGGCAGCGTGACACCGGCCATCAGCCCCAATGCATACTTTTCCTTATTCAGGAAATTGTACTTGGCAGCCCAATTACTACTACTAGAAGACAAGAAAGCACCCACTTCAAATGTGTGACTGAATGAATAAGCAACACGAAAAGCCAACATACCAGCAATAGATACACTATCTCGACTTTGATATAATGGGATCAAATTACCGTCTGCATCCCATTGCTCTTTTGTGTGGGTGATGCCATAATTTGGTTCGAACTCTGCTACATACGGATCTAGTGTACGGGCATTGAAGGAGCCAATTTTAGAGGCGCTAATACCATTTATTTGTCCGAATAGAGGTATGACAAAACAAAAGCTAAGTACAATGAGGTAAGGTTTTATCATTTATTCTTGACTAATATCTAAAAATTGAACTTGGAGTTTAATTTCTGTAAGACTTGCTTATATTTACATGAATCCACTAAGCTAACAAAAGTGAAAAAACTACGCACTCCTGAGGAGAAATTTAAAAGCATTCCAAATTATGCATTTGAAGCCAATTATGTGGATGTGGGCGATGATCTGCGCATGCATTATGTTGATCAAGGACCTGTAGATGGAAAAATTGTCCTACTCCTGCATGGAGAACCAAGTTGGTCCTTTTTGTATAGACACATGATACCGCTTTTTGTGGATGCGGGTTATCGGACAATCGCCCCTGATTTAATTGGTTTTGGTAAGTCAGACAAACCAGTTGAGATGGATGCATATACCTATGCTACCCATACACAATGGTTAATGACATGTATTCAATCACTTGGCTTAACGGATATCAATCTCTTTTGTCAGGATTGGGGAGGTTTGCTAGGCTTACGTATTGCTGGTTTGCATCCAGATTTATTTGCTAGAATTGTGGTTGGTAATAGTATGTTACCCAATGGAAAAGGTACGCCACCAGAAGCCTTCTTACAATGGCAAGAATACAGTCGGAAGGCTGAAGTCTTGGCGATTCCAAAAATTATGCAAAACTCAACAATTAAGGAGTTATCCCAAGATGAATTAGATGCTTATACGGCACCTTTCCCGAGCAAGGAGTATATGGCTGGAGCTAAAATATTCCCATCACTAGTACCTACTTCGGCAGATGATGTCGCCATTCCAGAAAACTTAAAAGCATGGCAAGGATTGGCTGCTTTCACAAAGCCGTTCTTGTGTCTATTCAGTGACAAAGATCCGATCACTGCCGGTGGAGATAGAATATTTCAAAAATATGTACCTGGTTGCAAAGGGATGCCGCATCAAACAATAACAGATGCCGGACATTTTTTACAAGAAGATAAGGGAGAAGAAATTGCAAAATTGATGATAGATTTTATGAAGAATTATGAATAGAAAGTGGGTTAGAATACTCGTGGCTGTGATATTTTTATTTGTCTTATTAGGAATAGGCCTAATGGTCTACAGTTCTAAAAATTCAGCGGACTTGTTTTCGCAGACCATTAAAAATCAATTGAATTCGAATAGGGAAGCCAACGAAGAGCTTTTGTCGAATACAGAAGATATTGTTGTCTTTACAGTAGGTACGGCAGCACCACTGCCTTCGAGCAGAAGCCAATCATGCACAGCAGTATTTGTGAATGGTAAGTTCTTTATTTTTGATGTCGGAGACGGAGCGGTTGCTCAGCTAGAAAATTTAAACTTGCCATTGCAGGATATTTCGGCGGTGTTTTTAACACACCTCCATTCTGATCACTATATCGATTTGCCATATTTAGTGAATCGATCTTGGCAATTGGGTAGAGCTAAAGCCTTGCCAATATATGGGCCAAAGGGCACACAAGAAATCATGACAGCGACTGATGCTTTATTACGAATAGAGCATCAATACAGAGAAGATCATCACGGGTCTGCTATTATGAATATGGATGTAGCTGGCACACAGTCGACAGAGGTAACAATGGCCAAAGATGGTTCTTCAATTGTCTATAATGAAGCCGGGATTGTTATTACAGCCTTTGATGTAGGGCATGAGCCTGTCTCACCAGACTTTGGATATGCTATCAGTTACAAAGGCAAAAAAGTTGTGCTCAGTGGTGATACCAATAAAAACCAAAATGTAATCAAGCATGCTGCTAACGCAGATCTGCTAATTCATGAAGCGATGTTAATTGAATTAGTGATTCAATTGAGTGATATTACACAGGAGATGGGCATGGATAGAAATGCTAAAATATTGAGTGATATAACCGATTATCATTCAAGTAACATCGAAGCTGCAGAGGTTGCGGCTGAGGCCAATGTTAAACATTTAGTATTAAATCACCTGGCACCTGTTCCAGATAGAAAAGTGATTTCAAGAATGTACACGCAAGGCTTATCTAAAATCTTTAAAGGAGAAATTAGTCTAGCCAATGATGGAAATAAATTTATCGTTAATTAAAAAGATATGAAAGCAGTTTTGTGCAAAGAGTTAGGTCCTCCTTCAAGCCTTGTGGTTGAGGATATCGAGTTAGCTGCTCCCGGACCTAAGCAGGTTTTAGTGGAGATTAAAGCATGTAGTGTTAATTATCCAGATACACTGATTATTCAAGGATTGTATCAGTTTAAGCCAGAATTACCCTTTTCACCTGGTGGAGATTTTGCAGGAATTGTCAAAGAAGTAGGTGCTGAAGTCAAACATTTAAAGGTTGGAGATGAGGTCTTTGGCGCAAGCGGTCACGGCTGTTTTGCAGAAGAAGCTTTAGTCGCTTCCAACATGGTGTTTCCTAAACCGCCAGCCATGAGCTTTAACGAAGCTGCTTCGTTTTTAATGGCCTATGGCACATCTCATCACGCGTTGAAAGACAGAGCACAACTCAAGGCTGGAGAGACCTTATGTGTCCTTGGTGCATCTGGCGGTGTTGGCTTAGCCGCCGTTGAGTTAGGTAAGTTAGCAGGAGCTAGAGTGATAGCCTGTGCATCGACGGATGAAAAATTAGAATTATGTAAAGCCACAGGTGCGGATGAAACGATAAATTATACGACAGAAGATCTGAAGTCCCGCATCAAAGAGTTAACAGGAGGCAAGGGAGCTGATGTCATTTACGATCCAGTCGGCGGAGATTATACAGAAGCTGCTCTTCGTGCTACTGCATGGAAGGGAAGGTTTCTAATTGTCGGTTTTCCAGCTGGAATTGCCAAAGTGCCTATGAATCTGCCCTTGCTAAAAGGATGCGACATACTTGGTGTTTTTTGGGGCCGGTTTGCTCAAGAAGAATCTGGTGCGAATATGCAAAACACAATGGAATTGATTCAGTATTTTGCTGAAGGAAAACTGACGCCACATATCGATAAGGAGTATAGTCTGGAGGAAGCTCCGCATGCTCTACAAGATATGATAGATCGTAAAGTAAAAGGTAAGGTTGTCGTTGTACCTTGATTTGTGATTAGTGAATTTGTGATTTGATTTTCACCAATTGCCGCTGTTGGTCTTCGAACCAACAGCAATGAATATGATATTGAATAAACTATAATTTGATCCAAGTTACATTAGTGACTTGATACTTAAAATGAAAATTTAAATTACCAATAAAAATGCGTTTAGAAAATAAAGTAGCCATCGTAACAGGAGGAGCCAGAGGCATTGGCCAAGCAATTGCAGAGCTTTTTGTAAAAGAAGGAGCTAAAGTGATCATCTGGGATTTACTAGATACGGGACAAGAGACAGCGGATGCGATCGTCGCTACTGGTGGCGTTGCAGAATTCACAAAATTATCTGTTACAGATCGTCCTGGTATCGATGCAGAAGTTGCACGAATTAAAGAGAAGTTTGGGCGTATTGATATTCTGATTAACAATGCAGGTATCACAAAAGATAAATCATTGTCTAAAATGACAACTGAAGAATGGGATGCTGTTATTAATGTAAATCTAACGAGTGTTTTTCACTGTACTCAGGCAGTTGTCGCTCAAATGCGTGAGCAGAATTATGGACGAATCATATCGGCTTCTTCTACGACTGGCCTATGGGGTAATTTTGGGCAGACGAACTATGCTGCCGCTAAAGCAGGTATTATTGGTATGACCAAAACCTGGGCACTAGAGTTAGGTAAGTATGGCATCACTGTCAATGCGATAGCACCAGGATTTACATTGACCGATATGACTAAGGCAATGCCAGAAGCAATCATTGAGGGAGCGAAGCAACAAATACCAATGCGTATGATAGCTGACCCTATCGATATCGCCTATGGATATTTATATCTTGCATCTGATGAAGCGAGATTTGTGACAGGTAGCACACTGTGTATCTCTGGTGGTACAGTGCGACATTAAAAGTCAGTTAGTTGAATAGTGATTACTGATTAGTGATAAGTTGATTGATGAATGAGTTAAGTAGTGACTTGAAATAAGTCTAGTGAAAGCAATAGATAAATGTCCCCCTTTGGAGGGGGATACAGGGGGTGAAAATATTAGGTAGTTATTTAGAAATTGATAGTTAGTTGAATAGTGATTACTGATTAGTGATAAGTTGATTGATGAATGAGTTAAGTAGTGATTTGAAATAAGTCTAGTGAAAGCAATAGATAAATGTCCCCTTTTGGGGTGGGATACAGGGGGTGGAAATACCTGATAGTTAAATAGGAATTGGTAATTAGTGGTCTGAATTAAGTCCAGTAGATACCAAGGATAAATGGTCCCCTTTGGAGGGGCAAATATGGGGTGGAATAAACCCATCATACACAAAATTAAAAATGAATTTTAAAAATAAAGTTGTACTCATCACAGGAGCCGGATCAGGAATCGGCAAGACGACTGCCTTAAGTTTTGCTGCTGAAGGCGCAAAGCTTGTTGTCGCAGATGTGAATGAGAAAAGTGGATTGTCAACTGTTGCAGAAATTAATCAGATCGAAGCCTCTGAAGCAATCTTCGTAAAGTGTGATGTGTCAAATGCTGATGAAGTAGCCAATATGGTAGAGACGGCAGTGTTGACATATGAACGAATTGATATAGCTGTCAATAATGCGGGAATAGGTGGATTGCCACAAAAAACGGAAGACGTGGATCATGCCTCGTTTGACAAGATCATGAGTATTAATTCTACTGGCGTCTTTTATTGCATGCAAGCTGAAATCAGACAAATGCTAAAACAAGAAGCTGGCTCCATAATCAATACAGCATCTATTGCAGGCTTGCGAGGCTTACCTAGTTCATTACCTTATGTGGCGAGTAAACATGCCGTAGTAGGGATGACTAAAACGGCAGCAATGGAATATGCTAGACAAAATATTAGAGTGAATGCGCTGTGCCCAGTATTTACGGTCACACCATTATTTAATCCCGATGCACTGGATGAGTTTAGTGCAGGCTTATCAGAAAAACTTAAGCAAGGGATACCGATGAAACGATTTTCAACCCCTCAAGAAATGGCTGATGCCACTCTATGGCTGGCTTCTGATAAAGCTAGTTTTGTGACTGGACTTGCATTACCTGTTGACGGAGGAATAACTGCATAAATTATGGGAGATACGATTATTCAGTATTTTTATAAGCAAGAAGCGGGCAGAGGAAAGAGCCCATTTTTAAGCCAACCCTTTGGCGACACCTGGGAGACATATACCTGGCAAGAAGTAGGACAAATGGCTCGAAAGATTGCCAACTATATGCTTGGGCTCGATCTACCGCCCAAAAGTCATATCGGCATCGTCTCTAAGAATTGTAGAGAATGGATCATCGCTGATATAGCGATCATGATGGCTGGTCATGTTTCAGTACCGTTTTTTCCAACCTTGACTGGCGAACAAATAGCAGAGGTCCTAAGTCTAGGTGATGTTGATTTACTGTTTGTTGGTAAGACAGAGGTGTGGAATGATATGGGGACAGGCGTGCCAGATGATCTGCCTCTTATTCGCTTCCCACATTATGAAGGCAACGATAAAGTAGAACGAGGTAAAGATTGGGATGAGATTTTAAAGGAGACAGAACCACTGCAAGGCTTCCCATCGCCAGCCATGGATGATCTGTGGACAATCGTATTTACATCAGGTACAACAGGAACGCCTAAAGGAGTCATGCTTAATTTTTCTGCGCCCTATTCTTTACTCAAGGAGACTGAAGAATACAATGCACTCGAATTGTCCCATACAGGAGACAATCGTTATTTCTCCTATTTACCATTAAATCATATTGCAGAGCGATCCATTGTTGAAAATAGCTGTATGACATATGGTGGGGAAATATTCTTTACAGAATCATTAGCTCGATTTGCAAAAAATCTTTCAGATGCTAAACCAACAGTCTTTTTTGCTGTCCCTAGAATTTGGACCAAATTTATGCTTGGTATTTTAAATAAAATGCCGCAGCAAAAATTAGACACGTTTTTAAAAATACCCATTCTCTCTTCTATCGTAAAAAAGAAAATTGTGAAAGGGCTCGGCCTTCAATTTTCTAGAGCGAATGTGTCTGGTGCAGCGGCCATTCCTCAATCTACAAAAGACTGGTTTGCGAAACTAGGAATGCCTATCGCAGAAGGCTATGGCATGACAGAAAACTGTGCAGCTTGCACCTATATGAAAGTAGAAGAAGCTAAGCCTGGCTCAGTCGGCAAGCCACAAGGTGGGGTAGAGATTATGATTGAGCCAGATACGAAAGAAATTTTAATGAAAGGTCCTTTTGTCATGCTGGGCTATTATAAGTCACCTGAAAAAACAGCAGAGACTCTCAAAGATGGTTGGCTTCATACTGGCGATCAAGGCCGCCTTGATGAAGATGGCTATTTGTTCATCACAGGAAGAGTCAAAGACACCTTTAAAACCAGTAAAGGAGAGTTTATTGTGCCTGCAAAAATAGAAGATAAATTCAGTGCGAATAGTGATATAGAGCAGATGTGTTTACTTGGGCTGGGTGTACCGCAACCGGTGTTGACCGTCGTGCCTTCTGAAATGGGCTTGGCAAAATCACGAGAAGAATTGACCGAAAGTTTGTGCGCCACTCTTGATGAAGCGAATAAGGATCTACCAAATTATCAGCGCGTCTCAACGATCGTTGTTGCTAAAGAACCTTTCAGTATTGAAGGTGGAACCTTGACGCCTACCCTAAAAGTAATACGCACTAAAGTCAATGAATTATACAGAGAAAGATTATTAGCCGATTGCGAATGCGCAGATAAAGTAGTCTTTGAATAAAGTTGATCAGAGCGAAATCCCGCTAGAGAAGAAGAACTATGTGATCTATGTGTCTATGTGGTTCAAAAAAAAAGTGAAAAGAATCTCTGTGGTCTATGTGGTTCAAAATAAATTCTAAAAAGAGTTAAACTATGTGATCTATGTGTCTATGCGATTCAAAAAAAGTGAGAAGAATCTCTGCGGTCTATATGTCTAAGTGATTCAAAATAAATTCAAAAAGAGTAAATAACTAATGGGAAATAAAAGAATAGAGAAGTTTGAAAATAGATTAAGTATTCCTGCAGTCGCAGCACCCATGTTTTTGATCTCTGGCCCAAAGCTAGTCGTCTCATGCTGCAAGAATGGAGTCGTAGGTACATTCCCTGCACTCAACCAACGAAGTACAGAAGGCTTTGATGAATGGCTAACTCAAATCAATAGTGAATTAGACACAGAAAAAGATGCGCCTTACGGTGTCAATCTCATTGTGCATAAAACGAATCCAAGGGTCCAAGCAGATTTAGAAATTTGTGTCAAACATAAAGTGCCTATCATCATTACATCTCTAGGAGCTGTTGCTGAATTGGTAGATACAGTCCACAGTTATGGTGGCCTTGTCTTTCATGATGTGACGAATCGAAGACATGCAGAGAAAGCTGCAGAAGCAGGCGTAGATGGTCTGATCTGTGTAGCAGCAGGCGCAGGTGGCCATGCAGGTACCCTAAATCCAATGCCTTTCATCGCAGAGATGAGAAGCTTTTTTGACGGCATCATTTTACTGTCAGGATGTATCAGTACAGGGCAAGATATCGCCGCTGCCACTCAAATGGGAGCTGATCTTGCTTACATGGGTACACGATTTATAAACACTGATGAGAGTGCTGCAGATGACGATTATAAGAATATGATCATTAACACGAAAACATCTGATATTGTGTATACCGCTGCTGTGTCTGGTGTGCCTGCTAATTTTCTAAAACCATCTTTGGAGGCAATGGGAATTACGAAGGAGCTTTGGGGGATGAGCAAGAAGATTGATTTTGGTTCTGAACTTGATGCTGCCCAAGCGGAAGCGAAAGCTTGGAAAACAGTGTGGTCTGCTGGACAAGGTGTCGCCACAATACAAGATGCTATGTCGACATCTGATTTAATAGATAGACTTAAATCTGAGTTTACTGAAGCCATTAATAGACAAAAAGAGGTGTATAATACCTACTGCTAATTTAATCCACAATAAAATAAATACATGAATTTCGAATTCACAGATAGATCAAAAGAACTACAACGACAAGTCCGACAATTTATGGATGATCATATTTATCCAGTCGAAAAGGAATACAATGAATATGTTGAGGCAAACCTCTGGCAGGAATATCCTGGCATGGAAGCCTTAAAAGCTAAGGCAAAGAGTCAAGGCTTGTGGAATTTATTTTTACCAAAAGACTATGGAGAGTTAAGCCCGGGATTAACCAATCTTGAATATGCTCCGCTTGCTCAAGAAATGGGTAAAGTGCCTTGGTCATCTGAGGTATTTAACTGCTCTGCTCCTGATACAGGCAATATGGAAGTGTTCTCAAAATATGGTACACCTGAGCATCAAGAGAAATGGCTAAAACCATTACAAGCTGGTGAAATCAGATCTGCCTTCTTAATGACAGAACCTCGAGTCGCTTCATCTGATGCAACGAATATAGAGACATCAATCGTGAAGGATGGTGATGAGTATGTCATCAATGGCAGGAAGTGGTGGTCCTCTGGTGTTATGCACCCAAGGTGTAATGTCTATATCGTCATGGGCAAAACGGACCCGGGGGCTCAGCGACACGAACAACAAAGTATGATCATCGTGCCAGCCGATACACCTGGTGTAAAAATCTTAAGACCATTGACAGTTTTTGGTGGCGTAGATTCTCCACACGGGCACTGTGAAGTTGATCTTAAAGATGTTAGAGTACCAGTCAGTAATTTATTATTAGGTGAGGGCAGAGGTTTTGAAATTGCGCAAGGCCGACTTGGGCCAGGTAGAATTCACCACTGCATGAGATTAATAGGGATGGCAACAAGAGCTCTCGAATTAATGTGTATCCGCTCATCACAAAGACAAGCCTTTGGAAGATTGATTAAAGACTTTAGCAGTGTTAGGCAAGAGATTGCGATTACACGTTGTGAAATAGAGCAAGCACGATTATTAACATTATCCGCAGCAGATAAAATTGACCAGCACGGGATAAAAGGTGCTAAAGATCTTATCGCCATGATTAAAATAGTGGCACCTAAAATGGTTTGCGATGTCACAGACAGAGCGATCCAAATGCACGGCGGCATGGGTGTATGTGATGACACACCACTAGCAGGCTTTTATGCTGGCGCTAGAACATTGCGCTTAGCTGATGGGCCTGATGAAGTACACATGTATCAACTCGGACGCAACACTGTCAAACAAGTATTATCAGAGAGAGGAGAGAATCTGTCGCCTTATTTTGGGAGATAGTAGACATTAGAAAGTGGATAGTAGATAGTAGATAGTAGATAGTAGATAGTGGATAGTGGATAGTGGATAGTGGATAGTGGATAGTGGATAGTGGATAGTGGGGATGTCCCCCTTTGGAGGGAGAGTAAGGGGGTGGAATAAATTATATACTAAAAGAAAAATTAACGAATAACAAATCACTAAAAATATGTCACAAGAAGCATACATAACAACACTTGAGTCACTTAAAGATCTCGAGCAATACGTAGGAAAAGAAATCGGGATCAGTAGCTGGATAACAATTACGCAGGAGATGATCAATTCATTTGGTGTGACCACAATGGATGAACAATGGATCCACATGGATGCAGAAAAAGCAAAAGCTCATTCGCCCTATGGAGATACAATTGCGCATGGCTTTCTTGTCATGTCTTTGTTAGTCCCTATGAGCTATGAAGTGCTTAAGATGAAAGATGTAAAAATGGGAGTCAACTATGGACTCAATAAGCTGAGGTTTACCAACGCGACCAAATCTGGAGCTAGAATCAGGGGGAAAGCAACCTTGAAAGAAATTGATTATTCAGATAAGGGCGCGAAGTATATCACGAGTTGGGTTGTTGAAATAGAAGGCGAAGAAAAGCCTGCATTAGTTGCAGAGTGGATTGGAGTTGCCTATAACTAGTGATTAGAGAATTAGTGATTGGTTAATTGGTGAGTAATGAACAGAGCTTGATCCAATTAATGAGATAGATAAATGTCCCTCGATAGAGGGAATCAAGTAACACATGTCCCCCTTTGGAGGGGGATTAAGGGGGTGGAAACACTTGCGAGATTTGAGAATTAAAAATAAACGTATCAATGAACTACAAAACAATTCAATATACAGTCGAAGGCAAGGTGGGTATCATCCGCTTAAACAGACCTGAGAAGTATAACGCCATCACACAAGAATTAAAAGAAGACATGCTCCATGTGTTAGGTGTGATTCAAAATGATAAAACAGTAAGAGCTGTAATCCTCACTGGTAACGGCAAAGGCTTTTGTGCAGGCGCAGATCTGTCAGGATTCACAGGACCGATGACGCCCTTTGATGTCGAGAATGATTTAAAATTGACCTACGCAAATGTGGTTAAGCGAATTAAAGGTTTACATAAACCTGTGATCGCCGCGATAAATGGTCCTGTAGCTGGAGCTGGATTGGGATTGGCTTTAGCGTGTGATTTTATGATCATGGCGGATACGGCTAGCATGCGCTATGCCTTTATCAATATTGCACTTGTGCCTGATGCCGGATCGAGTTGGTTTTTAACGAGAGCAGTTGGCTACCATAAGGCGATGGAAATTATCTGCGGAGGTGAAAAAATTCCAGCAGAAGAATGCAAGAAGTTAGGCTTAGTGAGTCAGGTTGTCCCCGTAGCAGATATTATGACAGCAGCAACTGAGTTAGCAACTAAAATGGCCAATGGTCCAACTGCAGCATATGTAAGCACAAAGAAAGTCTTGCGCTACGCAGTCACCCACGGATTAAATGATACGATTGATAAAGAATCAGAAGAACAAGCATTAAATATTTTGGGTAGTGATAACATGGAAGGTGTCCAAGCCTTTTTAGAAAAACGTAAACCAGAATTTAAAGGAAAAGGATTCGATCACTCATGAGTCAAATTAGATTTATACGGCACGCGCAAGCCTCGTTTGGTAAGGCAAATTATGACCAATTATCAGACTTCGGTTTTGAACAGTCAGCACTGCTAGGCCAACACTTTGTCAAGATCAATCAGCAGTTTGATCATATCTACATCGGCCCTTTGCGACGTCAAAGAGAGACGTATGAAACGGTAAAAGCAGCATACGACAAAGCTGGGCTTCATATCCCAGATGCCCAAGTGTTGGATGGATTAGCTGAGCACAGAGGCCCTGAAGTGTTACGAGCAGTGACACCTCAATTGATTGAAAAATATGACAATGTCAAGGCATGGTTTGAAGACACTAAAAAAAATCCTGATCAGAAAATTCGAAATCACTTTAGAGTATTCAATTTCTTTATGATGAATTGGGCGACGAACAATCTGGATCTTGAATTGCCTGATCACCAAGATTGGCAGAGCTTCAAGGCAACTGTTCAGTCAGCAGTCGAGCAAATCATGTCGGACAGTGGGAGAGGAGTGACCGTAGGTGCCTTTACCAGCGGCGGTACGATTTCTGCCATTATGGGCTATGCATTAGAGATGCAAAATGATGCCCGCATTATTGAAATGAATGATTCAGTGATTAATACCTCGATTTCAGATTTTAAATATTCGAAGGATAGATTAAGTGTCCATCAATTTAATCGAGTGCCTCATTTAAGTGAAGAGACGATTACTTATGTGTGATTAACTCATGGTACTAAATTAAACTGGATAGCTTAATTTTTTTGTTCTATGTTGTAGAACATTTGTGTTAAACTATCAATTTAAGAGATGATAACTTAAACAATCTATTGATATTATAGTAACTTTCCTTCAATGAACTAAAAGTGTATACATAGAGTTTGAAGTGGCAATTTAAAATATTAACGACTTTATTTCTTTTAATAATTTTTAATGAGATTATAGCTCAACAAAATGCTTATTGTACACATTTTGAAACTGAACGATCAACATATAAAAGTGCACAAGCTTGTTACGATGAAATTAAAATTTCCTCTGTCAATCAAACTGTAGTTGTTTTTGAAGAAGATAATCCACAATTTCCATTCGAATTAGAAGTATCATTCAAAGGTCAAATAGATTCAATTCATATCAGCGAATTCAATAGAGATAGATGTAGGAATAACATTAGTCGACATCGCCTATATGATAACGGTCAGAATTTAGATAAACACCAAAATGATAATATTTGGACAACAGAAATTCCAATACGATGTTATAATTTTAATACTCCATATAGGATTTTCAGTGACAATCTTAGATTCAAAATTGAAATTTCATATACTGAAAATAATGAAAGTAAAATTGCAGAATACTTTTTCAAAAACCAGTCTTATGCAGTTTCACAAGGTTTTTTATCAGATGTAGATACCACAGAATATCATCAACTAAATGACACAATTGCTTATTCAAATCATATAGTGAATGTATTAGAATTAACTGATTTAGCCTATGATTATCAAAAGTACAATGATAGACTATTATCTGTTGATCTGTTTCGAGAATCCTGGAAGAGTCATTCTGATGATATAGTTTCATTAGTTTCAGTCAACGAGATAAATTGCAATATTAATAACCTTGCCTCTGCTGATATCGATAGGGGTGTAATACGGAACAGTCAATTATTTTCTAATACTTTAAATCATGAATTAAATCATATTTGGTTTAATCAAAATGAAGTAGTCTTAGGGTTTAATGAACATCACGCTCGATATCTAGAACGTGCGACATCTGGATTTAGCAAAGAAGGAGATTGTTACAATGGATTTTTTAATGAGCTTAGTTTTGAGAATGGGAAAGTATTTGCAAAAGTAATTCCTAATGAGCAAAACACCGAAGGAACCGATATTATTAACGGCTACAATACGTATTTCGAATTCAATGATATAGAACTATTTTTAATGGGTGCAGTTCCCATTGATTCTGTTCAATTTCCCATAAGATACATACCCTGGAGACAAAGTTTAAATTGTACATCAGAAATCGATGAAGGCCTATATCAACTTGAAGATCAGAATTCAATTTCTACTATCTCTCGTTCTGAATTTGAGAGAGCAACAGCAAACAAAAGATCTTATGGCACTAATTCAGAAATTGATGTGAAATTTTTATTGATTACAAAAGAATTGATCTCCAAAAGAGAGCTGCTCGTACTTGATTATATTGTTACTTTATATGAAGAATTATTTAAGAGATCGACGCAAGGCTTAGGTAAGCTGAATACACAAATAGAGAGGATTGTAGATGAAGATCGGGATGGTTATTTAAGTCACGTGGATTGCAATGATACAAGATCAGATATAAATCCTGGTCAAACAGAAATCGCCTATAATAATATTGATGATGATTGTAATCCAAATACCCTTGATGATGATTTGGATCAAGATGGATATACCTTTGAAAATGATTGTGATGATCTAGATGCGAGTATCAACTCAGGTCAAGCAGAAATCGTCTATAATAATATTGATGATGATTGTAATCCAAATACCTTTGATGATGATTTGGATCAAGATGGATATACGTTGGAAAATGATTGTGATGATCTAGATCCGAACATAAACCCAGGATTTGAAGAAATACCAGATAATACGATTGATGAAAATTGTGATGGAAGTATTGATAATACAACTTTTATCAATGAAGTTGCAGGGATAAACTTTAGTATTTATCCAAATCCAACATCTGATATTTTATATATCGAATTTGAACATCATATTAATGTGAACTTAAAGTTGTATAGTCCAATACAGAAGAGCTACCTACTGCATTCAGCGGAAGGAGAAATCAATATGAAGGAATTGCAAAATGGATTGTATATTTTGATATTATTTGATAAGGATAGCAAACAAGTAGTTACTCGTAAAATTGTTAAAAACTAGAATCGAAACATAAGTCTAACAAAGCAATAAGGCCTTAGAATAGATAAACTGAATAACTCTCTTGTAGAATTGAGGTCTAAACTGATGCCCTAATCTCTTTTTAACAAACTTTCTCTTACACATTCTATTTTTAATATATACCCATTCGGGAAAAGCTGCCAGTTGTCGGTTATAATTGTATTTAAATTAATTACTGAGGTACATTCTTATGCTCATATGGACAATGTCGACACTTGCTCCCGCAGCAAACACCTCTCTTCAAATGATAGGCCTCAGTCATGACGAGTAGACCATTCTCGAAGTAGTAATCCTCATGAGCTGACTGTTCTTGATTCTTGTCAATAGATTTAGACATATCTCAAAGGTACTTGAAATAAAAATAAAGTAAATTTAGATTCATTTTACCTCCAAGTGTTTTCTAATCAGAGGTCGATCAGCCTTTATTGAAACCGCTTGTTAAAAAAACAAAAGATTATGTCCACAGCTACACAAACCAATGTTGATTCCTTTCGAACGGAGACGAGAGACTGGCTTGAAGCAAATTGTCCGCAGTCCATGCGCACACCAGTCAAAGATTTCAAAGATTACTTTTGGGGTGGTGTAAATCCTACCTTTCATAGCGAAGATCAAAAGATATGGTTTGAACGCATGAAAGATAAAGGATGGACAGTCCCGAGATGGCCAACAGAATTAGGTGGCGCAGGCTTGTCAAAAGTAGAATATAAAGTACTCAAAGAAGAAATGGATAAGCTAGGCTGTAGAACACCATTGTTTAGTTTCGGGATTCATATGCTCGGTCCAGCCTTATTAGGATTTGGTAATGACGAGCAGAAAATGAAACATCTCCCAGCGATTGCTAAAGGAGAGGTATGGTGGTGTCAAGGCTATAGCGAGCCGGGAGCGGGAAGTGATTTAGCAAATATCCAAACCTCAGCTGAAGACAAAGGCGATCACTATCTTGTCAATGGTCAAAAAGTATGGACATCGTATGCTGACTATGCAGACAAAATATTTTGCCTTGTAAGAACAGATAAGAATGCACCAAAGCATTCGGGTATTAGTTTTCTCTTAATTGACATGAAAGCAGAAGGCGTGAGTACACGCCCGATCAAATTAATTAGTGGCAGCTCTCCATTTTGCGAAACATTTTTTGATAATGTCAAAGTGCCAAAAGAAAATCTAGTCGGCGTTGAGAACGAAGGCTGGACAATTGCTAAATATTTATTGACGCACGAACGAAGCATGATCGGGAATGTGGCGAAGATGGATAAAACCTTAGACGAGTATGCCGTTGAATCTATTGGTTTGGAGGGTGATTTACTTGCTGATCCTGTGAATCGAATCAAGACAGCGCAATGGTTAATCGATGAGGCGGCATTTAATTTCACACTAGAAAGAGCGATGGATGAAGCAAAGGCAGGTACACCTCCTGGCGCAAAGTCTTCTTTCTTTAAATACTATGGCACAGAGATGAACAAGAGGCGATTTGAATTAATGATGAGTACAGGCGGCTTTGATAACTTGGTCTGGGGAGAAGAGTATGATGAAGGTAAAACACCTCGTGACTTTTGTAGAACAAAAGCAAATTCAATCGAAGGTGGCACTTCTGAAGTGCAGTTAAATATTATTTCAAAACACATATTGGGACTACCTAAAAAATAAATTATGGCTTTAGTGTTAAATGAAGAGCAGCAAATGCTCAAGAACTCAGCAAAAGAATTTTTTAAAGGCAATGCTCCAGTATCTTTATTAAGACGACTTCGAGATGAGAAAAATGAGGTTGGCTACGATAAGCGTGTGTGGGAAGAAATGGCAGCAATGGGTTGGGCAGGTCTTGTTTTTCCCGAGCAATATGGAGGCCTTAATTTTGGCTATACTGGATTAGGTCAGATATTAATCGAGGCAGGTAAAACCTTAACGGCATCACCCTTACTCTCAACTGTTGTCTTAGCTGGCACGATGATCAACGAGTTTGGTTCCGACGAACAAAAAGAAAAACATATCTCAGCCATCTGTGAAGGCAAGACCTTATTTGCAGTTGCGTTTGAAGAAAAGAATATACACGACCCTTATACTAGCTCAACCACTGTTAGTGACAATAAGCTAAGTGGTTCTAAGAAATTTGTTTTGGATGGGCATGTTGCAGATCTATTTTTGGTGACAGCCTTATCTGAGAAAGGGCTTGGCGTCTATGTGGTAGATGCAAAAGCAGCTGGTGTATCGGTAACCAAGCATGTGATGATGGATAACAGAAATGCATCAACTGTGACGTTTGATAATGCGCTTGTTGTCGATATGTTAGGCTTACCTGGCGATGGTCAGATGGTCATGGATAAGAGCTTAGATGTCGCTAGGATCTGCTTGTCTGCAGAGATGCTGGGTAGTATGGAAGAAGCCTTTGATCGCACAATAGCGTACCTAAAGGAACGCAAGCAATTTGGTGTGTCCATCGGTAGTTTTCAAGGACTCCAGCACAGAGCAGCCCATATGTATTGTGAGATAGAACTTTGCAAATCTTTGGTGATCAAATCATTGCTGGCGATCGATGCAGATGGTGATGAGTTAGCCCAAATGGCTAGCATGACCAAGGCAAAAGTCGGTCAAATTGCACAGCTTGTTTCAAATGAAGCCATTCAAATGTTTGGCGGAATAGGTATGACAGACGACGAAGAGATCGGTTTTTTCTTAAAAAGAGCGCGAGTTGCCCAACAAACCTTCGGTGATTCTAATTATCATCTTGATCGATTTGCTAAACTTAAATCTTTTTAAAAATGCTGGAAAGGTTTAATTGATTTTTTAATCTCTTTCGTGAGGTGATATACAAGATATTGAAGTTGAACTACAATTTGACAACATTCTGTTTTAAAACACTTTCCAGAATGATGAAAAGTAAATATTAATTATACATTTGCCGCGATAGCGAACATTTTTATAATTACAAACTTACAATGAAAAACTTACTAACTTTAGTTACCCTCTTTGGGCTTATCTTATTTTGTTCTACAAATAATGTATCAGCACAAAGTGCGAATTCCGATCTAGACCAAGCCGTAAAAGTCGGACCATTCGGCTTTGTATTAGGATCTTATAATGCGACTTATGAAAAGAGACTCACCGATCAAACATCATTTGTTGTAGGTGGTCGTTTTTTGAGCTATTCATTAAGCGAATTAGATTATACAGCGTTTAGCGTTAATGGTCAATACAGAAAATATTTTAAAGAGGCTATAGCTGGACCATATGTAGCTCCATCTGCAAGTGTTGGATTTAATAGTAGTGATGCACTTGATGGCTCCTTTACGAGTATAGGTGTTGGAGCAGACATCGGTTGGCAGTGGATAGCTGGTGGTGGATTTGTCGTTGACTTAGGTTTAGGTGTAAGATATCGGAATGGATTTGGAGATGAGGTTGATGTAACATTCTCAGGAATTGGTCCTGCATTTCAAGTACAAATTGGATATGCATTCTAAATAAATTTAAAATTCTGAATTAACAGTGGTGACTAGGAAGTAGTCACCACTGTTTTTATTCTATCCGCATAACAAATCCTGCCTTCTTCGACCAATATTCTCTTTCCTTCCAATTCAAAAAGTAAATAAGCTATAGTTTGTCTTGTGTATTACACGTTGACCTGATATCAATCATTAGTGTTGAACAAATGACAATAACAAATGGTTATAAATTACGATATACTAAGTTGACAAAGTCAAAAAGTTAATGGTGCGTACCTTAGCAATTAGGAAAACCTTAGTTTTATAGTTTAATCAGTCACGTTATGATCGTTAAATTCGGTTTTTATCTCTTAGCAATAGCCCTTGTCCCTTTTTCTTGTGCAACCAAATCGCAAGTTGCTTCTTCCTCTGAAGTAAAGTCGTCTTACCAGCCAAGTGCTGGGGAGAGTGTCGCTTACTTTGCTAGCGGATGTTTTTGGTGTGTTGAGGCAGTCTTCGAATCAGTGAAAGGTGTCTCTGAATGCGTGTCGGGTTATTCTGGCGGAGAGATAGAGAATCCATCCTATGAGCAGGTAGCAAGAGGATTGACCAAACATGCAGAAGCTGTAAAAGTCTTTTACGATCCTGCTGTCGTGAGTTATGAAACTTTGGTCTACGTCTTTTATGGATCTGGGGACCCAACCACACTCAATCAACAAGGCCCTGATCGTGGACCTCAATACCGGTCTGCTATTTATTATCAAACAGATGAAGAGTTGGAAATCGCAACGAATATCACAAAAGAACTAGAAGATAAAAAGGTCTTTCGCAATCCTATTAAAACGGAAATAACGGCATTCAGCGAATTCTATGATGCAGAAGAATATCACCAAGATTTTGAGAAGAAGAATCCCAATCAAGGGTATGTTAGAGCTGTTTCTGTCCCTCGTCTCAATCGCTTCAAGGCTAAATTTCCAGAGTTGCTTAAGTAGAGGCAAGGCACACAGATTCGGCAGACATATTACATCTGTAAATGATGATTTCGTATTTGATAATACAACGAATCTAAGGATGCTAAAGTTGAAGAAGCTATAAACCCATAGAATAGGTTTTTAAACTAAAATTATTGACTGATTTTGAGAATCCCCAAATTTTGGGATTGCTTTTATGAGCATTTTGATAGGATATTTGAAAAAAACTTCCAATCATGATGAAAGCATCTCATGTAGTCTTTACAATTATGTTGGTTTATTTTTGCGCCAGAGCCTATGGCGAATCAGATATTCTAACTGCAAGTCCGAGTACATTAAGTATAACTGAAGTGATGGCCTGTGACTTACCGCCAGAAATAGGTCCTTGTGATGGCGCTTTCTCTCGATATTACTACAACACAAATTCAGGGACATGTGAGCAATTCATTTATGGCGGTTGTAATGGGAATGCCAATAACTACATGTCATTCAATTTATGCATTGCAGCTTGTGGAGATGTCTGCCAGTTGGAGCCTGAAGTAGGTCCCTGTGACGCTTCCATTCCAAGATATTACTACAACACAAATTCAGGTACGTGTGAGCAATTCATTTATGGCGGTTGTAACGGGAATGCCAATAACTATGCGTCATTTAATTTATGCATTGCAGCTTGTGGAGATGCCTGTCAGCTTGAGCCTGATGTAGGGCCATGTGATGCAGCATTGTCGCGGTGGTATTTTAATTCATCATCTGGTCACTGTGAACAATTTGTGTATGGTGGTTGCGGAGGTAATCAAAACCGATACTTGACTAGAGCTATGTGCATGGCAGCATGTGGAGATGTCTGTTACTTACCTCCTGATCCTGGTCCTTGTCAAGCTGCCATTCCTAGATTTTATTTTGATCCAACGACTGGCCATTGCCAACAATTTAATTATGGAGGCTGTGGTGGTAATGCAAATAATTATAGTAGTTATACTGTATGCATGAATGCTTGTGCTGCCCCATGTGATATGCCTGCAGTTCGTGGTCCTTGCTTAGCAGCCATCCCTCGATATTTCTATAATCGTGTTACGGAGCAGTGTGAGCTATTTATTTATGGAGGCTGTGGCGGCAACGATAATAACTATTTGACATTGATGGCATGTCAGGCTGCCTGTCCTTGTCCGAGCAGTATTCAAGATGACAATCTCTATACACTAAATATGAATGCCGCCATAGACGCGTCTGGATATATCACATCAACATCAATTGTATCAGATTCATCAAGACTTGTATATAGTGCGAATGACTATATAAACTTGCTTCCTGGATTCAGTGTTGAAAAAGACTCAAGATTACACATCATATTAGAAGGATGTCGTGATAATTAAGTAGAAAGGTTTAGCATATGTTAATCCAGTCAAAGCTAAAGCTATGTTTTCGTATGTTTTAGGCCATTTTTCCTTGCTAAAAGTCCCTTATTAACATTTGAATCTTTTTTTTAAATCTTTAAGCTCTGAAAATAGAATTAACCTTTTTTTGTGCTTAGTTTTGCCTCTTACTTTTTAAAGATTTGAGCAGTATACCATCAGAAGGCGGGGTTAAGAAAGGCAAGGAGTTATATGACTATCAAAAAGAAGATCTGACTAAGATTTTTGACCGATTTCATAACTGCCCAGCGAACTATAATCTAGTTTATCAATTGCCTACAGGCGGTGGAAAGACCGTTATTTTTTCGGAGATATCTCGTCGATATATCACAGAATTTAAGAAAAAAGTCCTTATTCTCACACACAGAATAGAGCTAAGTCGACAGACAGATTCGATGCTAGCAGAGTTTGGTGTCTTTACTAAGGTCATCGATAGCAGTGTCAAGGAATTACCAGATCAGGATGATTATCATTGCTTCGTCGCCATGGTAGAGACATTGAATAATCGACTCTATGATAAGAAGTTCGAACTCAATGAAATAGGTCTGGTCATTATTGATGAAGCCCACAATAATTCATTCAGAAAATTATTCAAGTATTTTGAGCAATGCTTCATCTTAGGTGTTACGGCAACCCCTCTTAGTTCAAATTTTAAACTCCCGCTCAAAGACAGCTACAAAGAATTAATTGTCGGTCATTCCATCCCGTACTTAGTCAATCAAGGTTTTTTGGCGAAAGCCACCACCTTTAGCTATGACGTCAGTCTGAATAAGTTGAAAATTGGTATCAACGGGGATTACACAGTCCGGTCATCTGAGGAATTGTATTCAGGGGTGCAAATGCAGAACAAATTGCTTTATGCATTTGAGCAACGGTCAAAGGGTAAAAAGACATTGATTTTCAATAATGGTATCAATACATCTCAATATGTCTTTCACACCTTCAAAGAAGCTGGCTACGATATCCGGCATTTAGACAATACAACGCCTAAAAAGCAACGGAAAGAGATTTTGGAATGGTTTAAGAAAAAACCTGATGCCATTATTAGTTCTGTTAGTATCCTGACGACTGGATTCGATGAACCGACAATTGAGTCGATCATTCTAAATCGGGCGACAAGATCGTTGACATTATATTACCAAATGATCGGTCGGGGCTCAAGAGCTATACCAGGTAAATCGACATTTGATGTCATAGACTTAGGGAATAATGCAGCTCGTTTTGGTCTGTGGGCTGAAGAGGTAGATTGGCAGTTAATCTTTGCCTATCCAGAACACTTCTTAGAAAATCTAATTTCTGATGATGAGATAGAAAGGCGCTTTGTATATACAATGCCTGAAGAATTAAAAGCAAAATTTGCCAAAAGCGAATCTCTTGAATTTAATGTAAAGAATGTTTACAAAGAAGTTATTTCAAATAAACAGAAACCTACAGTAGTCATCGATAAGTCAATAGAACAGCACGCTAAAATCATTACTGAAAATAGCGATGACCTAATGGATGCGCTTGGCTTGGCTCGGGAGTTAGATGAGGCGATAGCCGATCGCGTCCGTAGATATAGTTATTGCTTACATAATACCACACGTAATTTTAGAGATTGGTTGCAAGAAGAATATATGAGACGATTGCGTTCGACCTTGCGGAGTGCTTATTAATTCGTTAACCTCATTTGATTAGTTTGGTGATTTCAATCATTAAACATTAATACGAGCATTAATGCCCCAGCACCTATAAGTATTATTGGAATATATAATAATATGTGATCAATTAAGCCTGAAATGCCTGGCTCGAGTAAAGCATTACTTGGAGATTTAGGGTCATAGTGGACTAGCACGGTAGAGCCAGTTGGATACTTCGCTACCAAAGATTTTGCTGTACTTTTAAGAGAGGAGGAAGATTGTACTGCACTGATCTTGTTAGTAGAATAGCTTTTACCATTAACTATGTAATTGTATTTAATTTCTGCAATATACATCTTGCCGTCAGGATCAGAATACCATCCAACTTTAGAATCTACTATGTTTCCTTCAACAGTAGGCCAATCTTTAGACGCATTGGCTTTATGTATAATTGGGTCAGTAACATACATTTTTGATAATATTCCTAATGAAATAAATACCACTGCGAAAATAAAATTGCTTAACACAAGTGACTTTTTAGATTTGTATAGTTAAGTAAGTCTCAAATCTCTAGCTTTTTCAGTTGCTCTACAGCATGGTTAGCAGCCCGTGCAGCAATAGCCATATAGGTCAATGAAGGATTTTGCGTAGACGTTGAAGTCATACATGCACCATCAGTGACATAGACATTCTTGCAATGATGCAACTGATTCCATTTATTGAGTAATGATGTTTTGGGGTCATGGCCCATACGGACACCACCCATTTCATGGATATCTAGACCTGCTGCCTGCTTTGTATCTCTAGTTTTGATATCGACGAATCCTGCTTTAGAATACATTTCCGTTAATTGCTCAAAAAAGTCTTTGATCATTCTCTCATCGTTGTCATCATACTCCATATGGATATGGAGTAGAGGCATGTCCCATTCGTCTGTTTGATCAGTCGATAACTTGACATAATTACTTTCTTTGGGAATCGTCTCGCCCATCATGTGAGATCTTATCTGCCAGTCTCCATATGTTCCTTCATGGTCTAACAAACTATCAGCCAATGCTTTGCCCCATCCCTGAGTACTACCTTGACTTTTATTTCGATTTGCACCAAAGCCACAAGCATAGCCTCGAAGGAAATCTGTTTCCTGCTCATATACATTTCTAAAACGTGGGATATAACTACCACCAGGTTGACGGCTTACCATTCGCTTGTCTAGCATGCCTTCATAGCGTGCACTGATCTTAGCACGATAATTATGAAAGGCCACGTGTTTACCAAGGAGACCAGAGTCATTGCCTAAGCCATTAGGAAATCGATCAGACTTTGAATTTAACAACAACATTGCTGTATTCAAAGCTCCCGCGTTAACAAAGATGATCTTGGCAGTATATTCAGTGACCTGTTTAGATTGGGTATCGATCACGCGTACACCGGTTGCCTTTCCCGACTCTTCATTATATAGAATGGACTCGACGACGGAGTGAGGCCTAAGCGTTAGATTCCCTGATTTTTTCGCCCAAGGAATGGTAGAGGAATTCGAACTGTAATAGCCTCCATAAGGACAGCCTCGCTCGCACTGCATGCGTCTCAGACAAGTCCCTCGACCTTGCTCGATATGGATGTCTTTGGCTTCGCTTAGATGAGCACACCGTCCAAAGATGAGGTGACGATTTTTGTAATTCTTCCGTAAAGATTCCGCAAAGTACTGCTGGACACAATTCAACTCCCATGCAGGTAAGAAGTCTCCATCTGGCAACACGTCAAGGCCATCTTTATTTCCCGCAATACCAACAAATCGCTCCACTTTAGTATACCATTGAGCTAAATCTTTATAGCGTATTGGCCAATCAACAGCAAAGCCATCCCGCGCAGGTCCTTCAAAGTCAAAGTCACTCCAACGCTGTGTCTGCCTAGCCCACATCAATGACTTGCCACCTACTTGATAGCCACGAATCCAGTCAAATGGTGCATCCTCAATATAGGGATGCTCTGAATCCTTAACAAAAAAGTGGGCGTTGTCTTCCCGATACGCATAGCACCTTGCAATGGATGGGTTGTCTTTCGTATCAGCTAAAGGCATTTGACCTCTATGGTCAAACTCCCAAGTATGTTTAGTCGCAGTCGGGTAGTCTTCCTTGTGGATGACATCTCGACCACGCTCCAAAAGCAAAGTCTGTATACCAGATTCGCAAAGTTCCATAGCAGACCAGCCACCGCTCATACCCGCACCAATAACGATCGCATCAAAGTTCGTTTCGCTCATGTTTTAATTTTTTAAAGCTGTCAATTTTATATATCTACACAAGCTTGATATGCTTCTGGAATGAGTTGGTAATCTGTTTTTGTTGTTAAATAGTAAGCTGAAGATTTTAAATTTTGAATTGATAATTGCTTTGTTTGCTGTAAGAAATAAACCAATTCTTCTTGAGGCGCTTCCTGTGCAAGACTTGAGCGAATCATTTCAATAGCTGTGTCTGGGTCCATTGATTTAATCTTTTCTTTGGCAGTAGACATCAATAGTTTATACTGTTCAAATCCTGTAGCATATAGTGTGATGTCTTCAGTCGTCCGGCAGTCATTGAGCATGCGCAAGATAAAGTTGACTGGTGCTTCGATTTGATCCGAGACACCATTTAGTGGGAGAATACTTTCACTGATAGCACTCAAGTAGTCTTTGTGTTTTCTATTAAGATCTAATTGACCTTCGTTTAAAAAATCTAAAACGTTTCTTTCTGCACATCCCGTAAGGAAGACCGTCGATGCAGATGCAAGAAGAATGGTTTGAATGGCTTCACGTCTATCCATTTGTAGTAGTTAGTTCTCTAAATATAAGTCTATTTAGACAAATTTAATACTGATTATATCTTGTTCGGCCTAATCACTCAAATTTCAATCTCATTCGGTCCGTAACATTTTATCTATTTTTCTACCTTTTGTTATTTCATCGACTAATTGGAACCGTCATCCTGAAAAACCAATTCCCAATACGCGCCAATAAAATTAAAGGAATGCCAAAAAGAAGTCTCAAATTTTAAGTCGAGAGGTCTTTCATTCCGAGCGCTAGTAAAGCAATAAAGTGATCGCCCATAACTCAATTTCGACCTTGTGGAGAAATCTAAATACCTCATGTTATAGCTCAGTAAACATTGATCGGACTTCCTTTCTTTTTGAGTCTTCTGTTTGATCCAGTATATAAGTTATTAAATCTTGAGATGTTGCGTACCGATCTTGAAGTTGTCGCTGTATTCCGTCTCGTGTATTCCAATCTCGAATGAATGCTCGAAGTGCTAGATTAACGTTGTCTTCACCGATTTTGTTTTGCAATTCGTACATCAAGATCGCACCCTTATTGTAGTATATGTATTCTTCGTGTTCGACGAGGTATAAAGGTGCTTCTACTTGCTCAGCTTTCTTTTTACCCTTTTCATAAAGCTCATGTTGTAGCGTGATAAATTGATCTACTTTTTCCTTTGTAAAGTTGTTTTTGAAAACCATCAAGGCTGAATATTGAGCCAGTGTTTCTAAAATAAAGTGTTGCCCCTTGACATGGGCAGCCTCGACTTGCATGCCCCACCATTGATGTGCCACCTCATGCGCGGTGATAAAAAATGTCATATCGATATCTGTCGCGTCATCGATGTCAAGCATGAAGCCGATTGATTCTGAGAATGGGATAGCACTGGGAAAAGATTGTGCAAAGTCAGCATAACGCGGAAATTCTACAATTCTCAATTGCTGATATTGAAACGGAGAGAAATGAGTAGAATAATAATCTAAGGAGGCTTTCATCCCGTGCATCATCCGATCCAAGTTATAGTCATGCTGGGGATGATGATAGATTTCTAAGTCAACCGTTTGTGGATTCTGCTCGTCTGTCGATTGCCAAGTGTCTGATAATATTTCGTATCTACCAGATAGGATAGAGTAGAAGTTGATGATTGGGACGATGGTATTATAGGTGGTATACTTTCGGTTATGCTCTGTCCAAGTCTTGCTTAGTTGACCAGATGATACAGCAATCTGATCAATAGATGTTCCAATCGTAATATTAACAACTATGCCATCTGAGTTGCTTCCAGAACGTGCCAGTTTTAATTCCTCTTGATTATCGATATGTGCTTTACTTGGCCGTTGAGCAAGGCCATATTCTTTTCGCTCCTTATCATCTCTCAATTCGTATTTACGATTATATCCGAGTGTAGGAAACTCGCTGTTGCGTATAAACGTGCCATTGCCAATAACTCCGGTGGCAGCATTCGCATCAAGCTCAAACCCCTTTGGTTTAAATGATTGTTTGAAAGTCATCTTTAATGAATCGCCTGGCTCGAGAGCAGTGATTAGTTGATAGATGATAAATTCAAAACCTTGGAATTGGCGATCTGCTTTTACTGGGATAGAAAAATGTAGACTATCGAGAGATATATCTGAATCAATTGTTTTCTGAATGTGAATGGCATGAATGGCATGTGATTTATCATTTCTCAATGTGTATTCGCCTTCAAGTGTATATGATCTTTCTTTAGGATATAATTCCAAATGAAGAGTTGCTGCGCTTATGTTAGGCTGTGGAGAATACTCGAGTCGCTTTAGTGTTTTTTCATAATTCGCTCTGTATTGATTCTCTTCTTGTTGTGTCCAGACCTCATTCAAAACATGAGTCTGATAATAAATAGTTGCACCTAAGCCAATGAAAAGTAAGAACACAATGCTTGTAAAAGAGTTTAGTTTTACAGCTCTTTGTAAGCTCCCAGATTTTAATCTGTCTAACAAGTTGAGCCGTACACCTTTACTTGCGAATCGTGAAGCTAGGATGAGTAATAAACTGCCAAATACTAACCAATAAGCTTTAAGCCATAGGTAGGGTGACAGATAGTGACCATAGCCGTTCATTTCCGAATACGGCTGTAGACTGTTGCCTCCAAAAATCAAGAGTACATGTTTGATTCCAGTTAGCTGAAGAGAAATTGTTAGTAGGAAGAAGACTAGCGTAATTATGATAGCCATAAACTTATGCTCTGCTATGGCATGGATAAAAAATGCAGCGCAGGTATAGATGGCTAAAAAGGGCAGTATTTCAATAAAGAATCCAGAAAAGTATACTGGAAGATTGAAGTCATAATAGCCTTGTGTGATTTGAAATAAAATCCCAGACAAAATCAAGATCAACATCAAGATGATATACACGACGATTAATCCGACAGCCTTGCTACTTAAGTTGATGAAAGTAGATAGGGAAGTCGCATCTATCATGAGTTTTAGTCCTACATCATTTTCTTTCCAATACAGCTCGCCTGTATAAAAGAGTAAAATGATGATGAAAAAATATAGCGACATCTCTTGCAGCTCTTCTAATATCAGATAGGTCGTCGGATAACTGTCCACTTCATACACCGTTCCCAAGTTGATCGAATTGACGAGAATGATGACGACGGCACAAATAATGATCGCCCAAAAGGAGCGCTCTTTTAACAAGGTTTTTGTAAAAAAGAGAGACATATAGGCAAACTGCTTGAACTGAGATATCCAGTCAAACTGAAGGAATACAATTGGTAATTCTATATCCGACTTGTTTTTTACTGGCTGAAGTGCCTGCTTTGATTTTGCTGGCTTTCCAGAATCTTGGTGCCTTGAGAAGTTAAACCTCCGATAGCCAATCCATAAAATAAATATGCCTAAACAGGTCCAGAAAAGCACTTTAATAAGTAGCACATCTGCGAATGGAATCAATCGATTATTCATATCCTCTATTGGCCACTCTTTGCTTATATAGCTAATCGTAGTCAATGAAAACGGATCTAATACGGCTTGTAAATATTCATTGGGAATTGCCTTGGTCATTAGGAATACTGCAAATAGAACGATGCCTTGCGTATACACCACAAGTAATTTTCGACTTAATGTACCACTTACGAAAAAGAGTGCTGATCCAAAAAACAATGCAGGTAACATGATGCTGAGAAATGCTGAAAGGTAACAGGAGAATCTAAACGGGAGCGTCTGAGATTCTAACCGCCAAGGCAAAAATTCTCCAATCATCATCCCGAACATGACGCCACTAAATACAAACACAAGGATGATAAAAGACCCCAAATATCTGCCAACTAACAACTCTAACTTTCTAATTGGTAATGTATAGACAAGAGGCGTGATCTGATATTGATCATCTCGGATCATAGGAATACCCATAATCAATGAAGCCGCGATCATGAAGATGCCAGTGATGGCGCCCATGGTTTTACTGATGACGACTGGTGCATTTTTTGACACTAAGCCAAGCTCCACACCCTGAAAAATAAAATCAACACCAAAGATGGAAACCGTGGTTAAAAATACAAAGTATAAGTAGGTCTCTGGTCGCTTGAGTCTATACTTGATTTCAAATTTTAAAATTTCATTCCACATGATGGCTTTATGTTTTGCTTACATTGTGAGTTGGGTGAAATAGACTTCTTCTAGACCTACTTGGGAAGCCGTAAAGCCCGGTGGTGCTGATTCACTGAGTATTTGGATAAGGGGTTGGCCGAGATAGTGTTGTTCATTGATGACAGAATATGCCGCGCGATAACTTTCAATTTCGTGTTTAGCAATTGTCTTTTGAAATATTTGCCCTGTGAGCTGATCAATAAGAGATCGCGGTTCGCCATCCAGAATGACTTGTCCTTGGTTGATGATGGCCATCTTTGTACATAGTTCTTTTACATCGTCTACAATATGCGTTGATAAGATGACAATGGCTTGCTCGCTTAACTCACTCAGCAGAAAATAGAATTGATTGCGTTCTTTTGGGTCTAGACCTGCAGTTGGTTCATCGACAATAAGTAGTTTTGGATTGTTGAGCAATGCTTGTGCAATACCAAAACGCTGCTTCATCCCACCTGAGAATCCACCCAAGTATTGATGCCGCACTTCATACAAATTGGTTTTGTGAAGTAGGGCATTGACTAAATCTATTCTTTGGTTTTTATGGCTGATGCCTTTGAGAATAGCGAAATGGGTTAACAAGTCTAAAGCAGAAATTCTAGGGTAGACTCCAAATTGTTGTGGAAGATATCCTAATGTTTTTCGCACGTCTTGTTTGTGCTTGAATACATCTATTCCATTAAATACGATTGAGCCTTCATCAGCATCTTGGAGAGTGGCTATGATCCGCATGAGGGTGGATTTTCCAGCGCCATTTGGACCTAGTAAGCCAAACATGCCCGTAGATAGTTCTAAGTTAATAGACTGTAAAGCCTGGACTCCATTCTTATATGTTTTGGAAAGATTTGATATACTGAGCTGCTCCATATTTTTTTATTCGTAGCAAACATATCGTGATCCTGTGTTACGAAATAATAAATGTGATCAACAGTACGTATTCAGGGAGACACGTCTACTTGTGCATGTTGAAGGTCGTTCGTCTCATGATTTGAATAGATCACACTCAAATTCAGTCTGTTTGTCAAATTATTTGCGAGACACTTCTGCAATGCCTAATATTGGTACATGTTAAGAGCCATTAGATATCGAGTCAGAGGCGTTCCATCATGGGTGATTTGGACGGTACTCGCTTTGATTGGGTTATTCATCATGATATTGAATGATGTCTTAGGTGATGAAGATGGCTTCATTGTATTCGGTCTTATCTACATGATTATATTGGTAATAGCCGTCACTCGATGGGTCTTTTTACAAGTGAAGTCTGTTATTGCATTGAAGAGAGATAAAGCGAAGATGGAGATGTTGCATTTGAAAAGTCAGGTGAATCCGCATTTCTTTTTCAATACCTTGAATAATCTATATGGGCTCGTAGATAAAGATCCGAAGGAAGCGCAAAGTTTGATCTTGAAGTTATCTGAAATGATGCGCTACAGTATTTATGAAGGCCAACAAGAATGGGTGCCCTTAGAAGATGAGATCAGCTATTTACAGAATATGAGTCCCCGCAATTATACCTAAGTGCATTATAGCTGCACGCTACTTTTGATATTGGGTTAAAATAACTCAAAATGAATATCTTAAAATTTATCGAGAATTTCCCTGACGAGACAAGTTGTAGACAGCATTTTAAGA
>CALGLU010000082.1 GCA_937959275.1 uncultured Saprospiraceae bacterium
CACTCATTCACTCATTCACTCATTCACTCATTCACTCATTCACTCATTCACTCATTCACTCATTCACTCATTCACTCATTCACTCATTCACTCATTCACTCATTCACTCATTCACTCATTCACCCATTCACCCATTCACCCATTCACCCATTCACCCATTCACCCATTCACCCATTCACCCTTAACTCATTCTTCAATTACCTTAACCGTCTCTTCTTTAAATAAAACGAAAAAGACTAGTGAAAAGATAGCAGTAGCGACAGCGAAAATAGTCCAAAATGTTTTCCAATCTGCCAATGCCATCACCCCTTCAGCGGAGTGGCTATTGAAGAAAGCCCCTGATAATTGTGTACCAATTAGAAAGCCCACGCCTTGCGTCAGTAAGACCAATAATCCTTGGACTTGGCCACGCAAATTAGGTGATGTTTGTTTGTCAATATAGATTTGACCTGTGACAAAAAAGAAGTCATAACAGATGCCATGTATGCCAATCCCCAGCATAATAAGCCAAAAGCTTCCTGTCATCGCAGCACTTGCAAACAGAGTAAATCTTGCCAACCAGGCTAACATGCCTAACAGTAGCATCCATTTCACGCCTAAACGGTGAAACAGAAATGGGATGAGCAACATGAAAAATATTTCAGAAAACTGACCAAATGACATTTCAAAACTTGGATTTGCTAAATGTTCCAGCGAAAGTGTTGAATTCAAATTGCTAAAATAGACTGGAGCATAAGGGAAATACGTGCCAAAGGCTATAAAAATAAGCATCGCACTAATTAAGAACACAATGAACGATCGATGTCTTAATGCTTTGAGAGCGTCTAAGCCAAGAATCTGCCCTAGAGATGTCTTTTTGCCTGCAAGAGGAGGTGGTGTCTTTGGAAGTGTGAAGCTATATAAGCCCAATAAAATAGATGCTCCACCGCCGATATATAAAGGCAGCGCTGAGGCATCCGCTTTCAGAATTTTTCCAATCAGAACCCCAGCCACAACCCAGCCAATTGTGCCAAAGACTCGAACAACGGGAAAGTCACGTTCTTGATTTTCAAGATGATGGAATGATAAGGAAGCTGTGATACCAAGGGTGGGCAGATAGCATAATGAATGAATGCCTAATAAGGTTAAAAACATCGGACTATCTGCAAAATATGGCATCATACACATAGCGACTCCACCTATCAAACAGAGAACCGCAAGCACCTTTTCAGAATCAAAAAATCGATCCGCGACCATGCCCATAAAAAAGGGCGTAATGATAGCTGCAATAGGTCCCAGCGAATAGGCCCAATTGATAGAATCTGACATATTAATTGTCCCCATATAATTACCCAAAGTAGGCGCCCAGCTGCCCCAAATGACAAACTGGAGAAACATCATGATGGAAAGTCGTATTTTCAGGGATGTGGCACTTGATTCTGACATTGATTTAAATTAAATGAACTGAAAAATTAGGGATAAAATCTCGTAAATGATAATTGATGAATAAAACAGAATATATCACTTTAGCTTCATAGATTTGTGTTAGAAAATAATTATTTGAAAGATCTTAAATGCAGTCTTAGGAGATTTTATTACATGTTGGTTTTTACTTCATGTACGATACATGTCTTACAGGCATATCCATCCTCAGATCCGATACCAACAACAGTTATGCGTCTTAGTGAGCCTATTGAGTTTGATGGTGTCATTAATGACAACGCATGGGATAATATAGAGCCTTTAAAACTCACGACACAGACACCTGTTTTTGGGTCGCCACCTTCAGAACGAACAGAGATAAAACTAGCTTACGATCTAGACTACCTCTACTTGTCAGGCAAGATGTATGTGAAAGATATCTCGACCATATTTGCCAAGTCCAAAAAACGAGATGCTTTAACCGTTGCAGATTGGTTCGGGATCATCATTGATAGTTATAATGACAAACAGAACGCCCTAGCTTTTTTTACAACACCAGCTGGTTTGAGAATGGATGCAGCGGTACTCAATGATGCATCATCTAGAATGCCATTAAATTTAAGTTGGAATAACTTCTGGGATGTCAAGGTCAGTGAAGATGACCATGGCTGGTATGCCGAAATGAGGATACCCTGGACAAGTTTGCAATTTCAGCCAATCGATGGAAAGGTGATTATGGGTATAACTGTTTGGCGATATTCTGTCGAGCACAATGAGGTCTATATATGCCCTGCAATCTCTCCTGATTTTGGTGAGATGAGTGGATGGAGACCTTCGCAAGCTAAGGAATATCAATTTGATGGAATAGAAGCTAAAAAACCATTTTATATCACACCATATGTGCTGGCGGGCAGATCGACTGTAAAATCCCTGAATGGTAGTGAAAGTAGCTATGAGACTGAAAATAAAATAGAACGGGAGTTGGGCCTTGATGTCAAATATGGCATCTCAAATAATTGGACATTAGACTTAAGTTTGAATACAGACTTTGCTCAGGTAGAGGCAGATAATCAACAAGTCAATCTGACTCGATTTAGTTTGTTTTTCCCTGAGAAGAGATTGTTTTTTCAAGAGCGATCTGGCATTTTTAATTTCACGTTTAGTAGAGGAGATCAGTTGTTTTATAGTAGACGTATTGGGATTGATGATGATGGCAATCCAGTTCGGATTTTAGGTGGAGCCCGTATCACAGGCAGGTCAGGTCCTTGGGATGTAGGCTTTTTAAATATGCAAACAGCCAGTTTTGAAAATTTGGATTCTGAAAATTTTATGGTTGGCCGGTTGCAAAGACAAGTGATTAATGAAAATTCTACTGCAGGACTCTTGTTTACGAATCGAACAAATTTTGATGGGAGTTATAATTCAGCTATAGCTGCTGATGCTAGTATTCGGCTATTTAAAGAAACGTTTTATACATTGAAATGGGCTCAGGTTGCTGATAGTGATTCTGGGAATCGTTTTTTTGATTTTGATGCCCAAAAAATCTGGATGTTCTTTAGTAATCGTAGCCAACGGGGATTTACTTATGGGACCAGTCTCCAAACAGTCGGAAAAGACTTCGAACCAGAAATGGGCTTTGAACGCAGACAAAATTTTTTTAGAGAAGGACACCGCTATGGTTACAGATGGTTTCCCGATTCGGAGTCTCCAATATTTACGCATGGACCACAATTTAGTGGCGAGACAATTTGGAATCGAGAAAGTTGGAATTTAGAGACGCTAGGTTGGGGGGTGTCGTATAGCGTAGATTGGAAAAATTCTAGATCAATCGAATTGAGTTATAGGCCCCAATACGAATTGTTGTATGAGCCATTTGAGTTATCAGATGATGCTATCATTCCAGTTGGTTCTTATCGTTTTGATTCGTTTCGATTAGAATATTCGACAAATCAAACGAAGTCCTATTTTGCGGAAGTAGAGATGAATATTGGAGAGTTTTATGATGGATACCGAACAGGTTTTTCGGTGGCCCCGACGGCTAGTATTTCTGCAAGTGTAGAGATGACTGGAACTTACGAATACAATAACATTTCTTTCGACTCAAGAAATCAAAACTTCCAAGTTCATTTGCTTAGTTTAAATGCCTTGTATATGTACAGTACTAAGCTGTCTTTATCTGCATTAGTGCAATATAATAGCGAGGATAAAAAGTATTTTGGCAATGTGAGATTTAGGTATAATCCAAAAGAAGGAGTGGATTTATTCATTGTCTATAATGACTTATTAAATACAGACTTGAATAGAGTGTTACCTAATTTACCGCGGAGTACTGAGAGAACGATTTTGTTGAAATATTCTTATACGTTTCGGTTGTGATGGGAATCGGTAAATACTTGGCTTGTTTCTATAATGTTCTTTACTAAGTTTACCGTCATTCTGAGCCCCTAAAATCCCTGTAGGCTATAAAATTATATTGATGACAAATAGTAATTTATCTTAGTGTAAAATCTAGTTTTCATCTGGGATTTGTTGAATAGGACCTTCCGACCTTTTTGTTTTTAGCGGAAATCGATTCTTTTCCCGTAAAAACTGAAAACTGTCTGAGCGAGATAGACTTCGATTAAAACATAAAGTACCTTGCACCATAAATGCCATATTAAATATTTCATCCAGTAGCGAGTTTTTTCAGTTTAGGGAAAAGTAACGATTGGAGTGTTAAGAAAACAATCAAGTCTTGACTTTTTGGTTACTTTTGTGTCAAGACAAAAGTGACGTTAAAGGTTAATTTAAAACCATTTTAATTTTTTAATAAATGAACAGTGTTTAAGCATAGAAAGATTGCTTTTATTAAACTGACTATACGGCATAGTTAAGAAAGAGATTTAGATGATTTCCTTATTTGTCTATTAATCAATGGCTGTAAAGTTGTCATAGATAACTCGATTTAGAATTTCAAAATGGCAGATTTCGGAATGACAGAACTTATGTGTTGTACCTAAAAAGTGTGTTCGACATTGTATGTATTGTAAATTGGGCACTAATAGTAAATTTATATAAAACAGATTCTTAGCCACCCGCGCCATCGATCCCTAAAGAGAAGCCTACGCAGAGTCATTCATGATTTTACGTAGACGGACTTGCCGTTAGGCTGTTGCGTGCGATGATAACTTTTATAAAAAACACTTTATGGGATTGACATCCATACAATTAAAAATAAAGGAGGCAAGAAAGTCAGATGACTATTTAGAAATTGAATTTTTAATAGACTCAGGTGCTGTTTACAGCTTAATTCCTAAAGTCGATTGCGACAAGTTAGCAATTGAGGGGTATAAGGAAATGGATTTTTTTCTTGCCGACGGTACTAAAATTAACAGACAGGTTGGTGACGCATACTTTGAATTTGAAGGAGAAGGAGGTATGGCTCCAGTTATTATAGGTGAAGAAGGTGATGAACCAGTACTAGGTGCTACTACATTAGAAAGTCTTGGGCTAATACTTAATCCTTTTAAACGAGAGCTTTACCCGATGCGGATGTTGATGGTGTAATTGAAAGACCTATGATACACTTTTTGTGACCTGCGAAAAAGATTGGATTGCGAGTGCAACGTGAGGATTGACTTATGGGGCGGGCACTGTTGTGTGCTGAAATCTGAAGTCTACACAAATAAGAATTGTGAGATTAAAAAACATGCACTGTGCCAAGTCGCTCTTCAATCTGTCCATCTCCAAAATCAATTTTGACAAGATAAGAGTAGACGTCTGAAGCACAAGGTTCACCATAGCAACCTCCATCCCACCAGTCAGTGAATTGAGTCGTTTCGAGATTTGATTTGGAGTCAACTAAGTTACCCCATCGATCGCTTTGTTTCAGAACAGTAGGTAGTACCTTCTTTATGATTCCATAGTGTGATAAGTATAGCTTAGAAATGGGAACGATTTAGCTAAGGATTAGCCTAGTGCAAGAGGCACAAGTTAGCAGTATATAAAAACTTGCCTTTATTTGCCTGCTTTTCGTTGAAGAACCGTTCCCATAGCTTTGGCTATGAAAACGAACCTTCGCCTCAATCAGACAAATAAAATTCTACGTTTTATATACACTTTTAACTTATACCTCCTGCACTAGTGCTCTGTCAAGATATAACTGACTAGTGCATTTGGTGTATTTTGAACATGTACGTCGTTACAGAACCGGCCATGATAGCTAGGCTATCAGACCGAACCTGCGCCTAGTTCATGCACAAACTTCACTCAAATTCAACAAGTCAATATATACTTGACATAGCACTAGTAAATTCCATAATGCCATCATTGACTTTTTCTTTTTTCAACTTTTTATAATCCACAAAGTAATCCTGCTTTAACTTCCACGGTTCTTTGTCAACTTGCTTAGGATAGTCATCTATGTATCTTAAAATGTAAGAAGAATTAAAATCGACGAATGACTCTAGTTTAAGATCAGAGTCTGAAAGCATAGGGACACATTTCGCATATTGATGTTCATCCATATAGTTGATCAATCTACAGAAATAACTATTAGATAAATCGCACTTGAGTGTCCAAGAAGCGTTGGTGTAGCCAAAGGCTAAGGTCAAGTTAGGGACACCGCTAAACATCATCCCTTTGTAAGCAACCGACTTCGAGAAGTCTATAGTCTCATCGTCTACAACAACTTTTATACCCCCTAAAAACTTTAAGTCTAAGCCAGTTGCAGAAACGATGACATCTGCCTCCAGATGCTTACCTGAGGTCAACTGAATCCCTGTTTCGGTGATTCTCTCTATTGAATCCGTTACAACCTCAGCCTTGCCTGACTTCAAAGAATTAAAAAAATCACTATCTGGAGCAAGACAAATCCGCTGATCCCAAGGATTATATTTAGGTGTAAAATGCGTGGCGACATCATAATCTTCACCTAACTCTTTTGTGACCCCTTTAAGAATTAAGCCTTTCATAAAACCAGGATATTTCTTGGCTAATTTATAAAAGAACTGTCCCATTCTGATCTTGCGCCATCGCGTGATCCGATAGGCCAGATTTTGAGGAAATGTCCGATTCATCCAATTCGCAAGTTTGTCTTCGGCGGGAGCGACCGTTACATAAGTCGGAGATCTTTGCAACATGGTAACATGTGAGGCTCGCGCTGCTAATTCTGGTATCAATGTAATGGCAGTTGCGCCACTTCCAATGACGACCATTTTCTTATCGGAATAATCTAAATCTTCTGGCCAGAGCTGCGGGTGAATAAATGTGCCTTTATAGTTTTGTAAACCTTTGAATTCAGGCGTATAGCCTTTTTCGTAATTATAATATCCTGTACAACAAAAAATGAATTGGCAGTCATAAGTGGCTTGTCCTCCTTCAGTTAAGTTAGACGTAATTGTCCATTTAGAATCTTGAGTAGACCATGATGCTTTGTCAACTTGGTGGCCAAATCGTATAGATTCTTCAAGCTTGTAATCTTTGATAGAGCCATTCAAATACTCCATGATGGAAGGACCGTCAGCAATGGCTTTCGTACTTAGCCAAGGCCTAAATTCGAATCCTAAAGTATACATATCTGAATCTGAACGAATACCTGGGTACTTAAACAAGTCCCAAGTCCCTCCAATTGAATCACGAGCTTCTAACATAATAAAGCTCTTTTCAGGGCACATCGTTTGTAAGTAATAAGCAGCACTTATCCCTGAAATACCTGTCCCAATGATAACGACATCAACATACTGATTACTCATCTTGCCAAGATAGAACCTTGACTTAGTAATCTCGATAAACTAAGGATAATTTTATAGACCTAATCGACGATTATAAGCTGTTTTTTGACAACTCTGTCTTCGAAATAAAGCTCGATGATATAAAGACCAGCACTGACTCCGCTGACATCCAATGGATCAGCCGACTTAAAATCCATCAATTTCTGACCTTGCATATTGAGCAATGTTCCTTTCTCTAATTTGTATTGATCAGGGTAAGACAATTGAATATGCTGGCTTGCAGGATTAGGAAAAATCGACACCTCGGAATCAGTAAACTCTTCATCCACAGCTGTTGAATTATCAACTGTAATTGTTACTGATACACGATCACTGTAACAGATAAAATCTGTATGCCTCACCTGCCAGTCATAGAAATATAGGTAATATGCCGGACCAAAACTCGAATTAACTATCGTCATCAAATCATTGAGTTGATATGGATATTTAGTCTGTGCATTAGACCTGACTAATTGTGGTGAAGGGTGTCCTAGTGATTCTATATTTTTATCAATGTTTGTGCCTATAAAATAATTTTGTCCTGGTTGTAATATTGCATTAAATACAATTCGATTACGACCTGATTCTAGATTAGCTAGGTGACTAAAGACTATGTTTTCTTGTTCATCCTTTATTTCAAATAAACGTTCGCCTGGCGTATCCGTATAGAGTGTTAGCTCTTCGATAATTAATTCTTGTTTGACATGAAAATACATGCCTCCATAAATTCGATTCGAAGCATACTGAGTAGAGCCTTTAAAATTATATTCGCCTCCTTTGACTGACTCATATTCGATGGTACTTTCAGCTTCGACGAAGTATTCTCTTGATTCTTCAATATTTGAAATTTGAATAGAATCGCCTCGATAAAAAGGAACAACACTTTTTTCATTTAAGTACCAATTCCATATCTCTCCTGCAGATGAATATTCAACACTTTCACCTTGTTGAATTGAAGAGGACATAACTTTAGGATTGTTAACAAAAGTCCTTTTTAAGGACACGGTAGACATTTTAGAAGTGCAATTTCCTTTAAGAACAACTTGGTGAGAACCTTCTTCTGCATGTTCAATTAGCTTGGACTGAGATTGGCCTGACGCATCCATAAAGTGGACGACAAAGGGATCATCATTACAAGCCATAATATTCGATTCTTGTAAAATAACGTCTTCTGAAAGATCCACAACGTCAACAAACATAGATGCCGATGTACTTTTACAACCATATTCTTCAATTTCATAAAAGTAGACACCCTCTTGGTCTACAGATAGCTCTGTCGATAGTTGGCCATCTGACCATAGACTTGGTGTTGAGCTGTTTAAGCTGACACTTTCACCTTCACACAATTGATAAGATGTCACAACTGCATTCTTTACAGGTACGATACAGCTGGCTTCAGTTAATTGATAAAATTTATCTGCTGGTATGTTACTATGTGTATCAGTCTGTCCACTTGGCCATTGGACTTCTACTTTGTCAATATGTGTTTCATCGCCCAGCCCAAAATGCACATTCAAAGAATTAGAAATACTATAACTCTCCCCTGCTTTGACTTCCCTGACTTGAACTCCCCAAGGACCATGTATTGAAATGCGAGCACCTATTCCATTTGCATTACTCTTGGTACCATTCAAACTAAAACTAACGGAGTGATTATCATTTTCATTCGCCATCCAAAGGACATCATTTAGCACACCAGGCGCATTTAAGGCTGTCCCACCATAGACGCCGAGTACATCCAACATGCCATCCCTATCTAGGTCTCCAGTGGCAAATGAGATCATGTTATAATGTTTGAAAGGCGACTCAGCAACTTCAAATTTGAAATCTCCTAAATTCCATAACATGTAATCTCGATCTCCACAAACTAAAATATCCTGAAAGCCATTGTTATCAAAATCTCGCATTAGCACTTGATAGGCATACGAAAAGAGATTCCCTATTGCAGACGAACGATCAATAAATTGATTGTTTATATTTTCTAATAAAGAATGCTCGGCTTCGTGGTGGATAACAATACCATCTATGTCACCATCATTGTCCAAATCTCCAAAGGCACTTGCCCAAGACTGTTGCCCAAAATGAAGTCCAAACTCTTTTGCTTTTTCAGTGTAATTATTCTCACCATCATTAATGTAAAGCGTGTTCACTCTGCGTGGGTCATTAGGATTGGTGACTCCAGCTTTACATTTTGAAATATATAAATCGATGTCACCATCAGAATCAATATCTGTCCATTCGCTACCATAATTTCCAGAGTTATCAGATTCGATTTTGGTGTTTAAGTCAATCATCGTATCATCTTTCACGAATTTTCCAGAACCATCATTTCTGAGTATGGTACTTTTAGAGTCATCGCTACAGATAAAAATGTCTAACCATCCATCGTTATTAATATCTGCCATTGTTGAAGATTGGCTATAAGCTAGGTTCGGCAATTCTTGATGCAGCTTTAGCGTTTGGTCCTTTCCTGATTTGATAATCTTTAGGTCATCAAAGGCACGTGAGACTAAGACTTCATTACGCATATCATTATCAACATTAGCGACAACCATTGACCAGGCATCATCAAGATTAATGTTAGAAGTCTGCTGTATGGATTTTTCGCCACTATCTGCGACATATAAAACCTCCAAGGTATTCCCATTGGTTATTCGGACAATATCATCTCGTTTATCCCCATTCACATCGGCAATACCGACAGCAATAAGACTTTTAGAGGGAAACTGTATAGAAAAATCTTCATCTTGCGTATAGCTTACTTGTGCAATGTGAGTTAGAGGAAGACATGCAATGAATAGAATAAGATATGAATGTAGCTTTCTCATAAATAAATGTATTAATACAAATATATTAATATATATTTTAATATGTAACTTATTATAAATGAGTTTTATAAATAGACATCAGCTCATTTCTTATCTACGGTACTATGTGAAAGCAAAGACTGTGAATAGTGTCCATTCACCATATGTATACCGACTCTTAATGGAATGTCTTGAAAACCGAAAAGAGTATAATGTATTTGCCAAAATTGATCTGTTAAGACAGCTGTTGGCCCAGGAAAACAGAGAATTTGATATTGAAGATTTGGGAGCTGGATCCAGGCAGTTTAAAACATCCAAAAGGACAGTGTCTGGTATACTGGCTACATCCGTCCTAAGTAAAAAGGAAGGTAATTTTCTTTTTAATCTTGCACGTATACTCACTCCAAAAACTGGTCTGGAACTAGGGACTTCGCTTGGATTATCAGCACTTTATTTATGTCTTGGAGCACGACAGCTTGACTTACATACTATAGAAGGAGATCAATCGATTCATGATATAGCAGTTGAAAATTTTAAACACGCTGATGTAGATGCGCATGCATACTGTGGTGCTTTTGATCATGTACTCCCAAATATCTTACCAACAATAGCGCCTCTTGATGTCGTTTACATTGATGGGAATCACAGCTATGAAGCCACTTTGAGGTATCATCAAATGCTTAGCCCTCATTTATCAAAAGACGCCATTCTGATTTATGACGACATTTATTGGTCTTCTGGTATGACCAAAGCTTGGCAAGAATTAATAGTTGATCCTAGCTTTCAGTATTCGATTGACTTATTCAATTTTGGTTTGCTCATTAAGCAAGAACGAGCAATTAAGAAACAGCACTTTACTATTATTGAAAGAATAAAGAAGCCATTGAGTCTAGGTTTTTGGGGATAGATCAATGACCGGTGTATCGAGTCTTTCTCTGTCACTAGCTATCGATTTTTAAGGCCTGATTGTTACACTCCAGCATTCTCATTATTCTTTAGCCAAGAGGTGCAATGTTAGCCGCACAAAAAAGACCCGATGGATCTTCCACCGGGTCTTTAACACAGATTTATAGGATATAAGAATCTTTCGTATTAATTACAGCCTTCAATATATGCATGCAATTCTGTACCAAGGCTTACTTCAAAACCAGGCAACAATTCAACTGAATTACCAGCAGAATACTCCACCGGACCTGAATTGATAAGGCCATTAGATATGATGTCATTAGAAACTTCATACAGATCGGGCGTTACTGGGATGCCAACACCTGGAATGAATAGATTAACTGGACAGTCATTTGAACATGTATCTGCAATAATATCTAAACCAACTAAATCAACATTAGCACATGCTCCTGTCGTATTAATTGTGGTATTTACAGAGAAAATATCATCAAAAAACAAAGCAATACCTGACAAACTATAAGTCAAGGGATCATATACTATCGGATGCATCGTATACACACCATCCTCACTAACATCAAATGAAGGTACCGGGCTTGTCGCTATAACGATTGATTGTGGTCCAGTTGTCAATATATAACCAACAGTTGATCCAGCTGGAACATTTAAACTAACCGATTCTGCGCTAATTGTACAATCAGCTGCAGCCCCATTAAGCAAGCCACCTGAATTAGATAGACAACATTCTCTAACAGGGATCGGAGCTCCAGCCATGTCGATTGTAACACAACGGCAATTTTCTACTATATCACTGACAGTTCCTCCTGCAATAACATTACATTCAAGCGGATCATAAATAACCGGATGAATCGTATAATCTCCTTCTACAGAAATAATAAATTCTGGAACTGATGCCACTTGCAATACATTTCCAGACATATCGACTAGAATGTAGACAAGGCTATTACCAGCTGGAACGACCTGACCAGTTGCAATTGCATTACGAGTGATAGAGCCTCCGGCTGGCAGACAATCGTCTTGACTACCTTCGGCGATAATGCCAATATCCGCTATAGCACATGGTATCACAATGCCAAAATCTACATGCTCATCATCTGCTGGTCCTGATTCTTCTGGACTCGCAACGGTATCACTCGGATCAACACATACTGACACGCCATCATTGGCTGGTGAATCATCTTCATCTCCAACACATGACATACCTAAGCCAGATGTAAATACAAAGTCACCAGGCAAACTATTGATTTCTACACTATAAGAACCTCCAGGAAGAAGACAAATCTCCGCATCACCTGTTTCATCTGGACCGAAGGTATAACTACCATCTGGACCTGTAATTGCAGCTGCAACTGGTATAATACTACCAGTGGTACAATCAAAAAGCCTAACGATTACATCAGGTACGCCTACTTCTCCAACTTTACACCCATCTTCGTTAACATCATTGAATACAACCCCAGCAATTTCTTCACATGGTAAGGCGAGTCCAAAATCTATATGCTGATCTGCCATTGGACCTGGCTCTCCTACACCCGCAACTGTGTCACTCGGATCTACACATAATGACACGCCATCATTGGCTGGTGAATCATCTGTATCTCCTGCACATGCTAGTCCAAGGCCTGGTGTATAAATATAGTCTCCTGTCAAACCGCTAATCACTACATTATATGAACCACCTGGTGTTAAACATATCATAGACGATCCTACTTCATCGGGACCAAAGGTATATTCACCATTTACTCCTGTAACCGTTGTAGCTACTGCCGCTCCGCCTGCATCACAATCAAATAATTCGACAGTTACACCTTCTATACCAACACCACTATTATCACATCCATCTCGATCTATATCCTCAAACACAACACCTGCTACTTCCTCGCATGGCAAGGCGAGTCCAAAATCTATATGTTGATCTGCCATTGGACCAGGCTCTCCTCCACCAGCAACTGTATCGCTCGGATCTACACATAATGACACACCATCATTGGCTGGCGAATCATCTGTATCTCCTGCACATCCTAGTCCAGGGCCTGGTGTATAAATATAGTCTCCTGGCAAACCGCTAATCACTACATTATACGAACCACCTGGTGTTAAACATATCATAGACGATCCTACTTCATCTGGACCAAAGGTATATTCACCATTTACTCCTGTAACCGTACTTGCTACTGCCGCCCCGCCTGCATCACAGTCAAATAATTCGACCGTCACACCCTGCACTCCTACTCCACTATTATCGCATCCATCTCGATCTATATCTTCAAAGACAACACCTGCTACTTCTTCGCAGGGCAAGGCGATTCCAAAATCTATATGTTGGTCAGCTCCTGGGACTGTTTCTCCTGCACCGGCAACTGTATCACTCGGATCTACACATAATGACACACCATCATTAGCTGGGGCATTATCTTGTGCGCCCGGACACCCTGTCCCTAGGCCTGGGGTATTGATGAAACCTGCTGGTATATTGCTAATCACTACGTTATATGAACCGCCTGGTGTTAAACACACCATTGCAGCTCCTAATTCATTTGGTCCGAAGGTATAACTACCGTCTGCTCCTGTTAACATTGTTGCTATTGCTGCTCCACCTGCATCACAATCAAATAGCTCGACCGTCACGCCTGGTACTCCCGCACCACTATTATCACATCCATCTCGATCTATATCCTCAAAGACAACGCCTGCTACTTCTTCACATGGTAAGGCAATTCCAAAATCTATATGTTGGTCAGCTGCTGGTCCAGGTTCTCCTCCACCTGCAACTGTATTGCTCG
>CALGLU010000083.1 GCA_937959275.1 uncultured Saprospiraceae bacterium
ATTCTTAAAATGCTGTCTACAACTTGTCTCGTCAGGGAAATTCTCGATAAATTTTAAGATATTCATTTTGAGTTATTTTAACCCAATATCAAAAGTAGCGTGCAGCTATAATACACTTAGGTATAATTGCGGGGACTCATATAATAATATGTTGGGTTTTATAATTCACTATTTTTATTTATTAACTTTTGACATTTGTTTTGTACTATCTCCACTACGTCTCTTGGCTCTTCAACTACAAAAACATTAGACTTCTCAAGATTAGATGTGATTCTTATGGCGAGCTTACTGGTATCGAAAATGGTTTCGTAAGTAATCTGTTTAATCTCCTTATACCCAAGATTAAAGTCCAGATCTGTGTCTTTAAAATCAGACAATTCAAAGCGGATACGTTTCTTACTCAGTATCAGCTCTCCATGTAATTGTTTATGTCCGTCCCAAAGAATTGCTTTCATGATACCAAGGTAAACGAGAATAGACATGGATAACTGAGTAATTTAAATCTGGTCGAGGTCAAGAAAAAAATGGTTGATTTTGATTTATAAGTGGTTCTTGGGAAAAATTAATTTTACTATTTTAAAAAATCTATAAAAAAAGGAGCCACTTTCATGGCTCCTTTACACAGAGATTTATATTTAAACTAACAACATTAAGGCGAAGGTGTAGCATCTGGATAAGCAATAGCTTGTCCAAATACTTGTCCTTCATCAGATACCTTAATTATAAAACAACTTCCAGATGGAGACTTTGTAATTAAACCAAAACATTAAGGAGGCATACCGTTATAAAAATGAAATGGATTGAGGAGAATGTGTCTTCGTAATATAAGATTGGGAAGATATCCTGATTCGCGCGTCCTGTTGGGTGGACAGGCGATGGATGAGATACAAAACGTGGTTTGAAAGATTCTGACGAGATCCTGAGTCAACAGGCTGTGCCATAACTATTATAAAAAGTATATTAAGTAAACAGTCAAGGCACTAAAGTACCCTTTCTAGCACTGCATAACATCATACATCCTCCCCCAAGCCCTCAAACACTTCCCTCTTCCCCTGCATCCATTTCTCCATCGCACCAGGCGTCTTCATCAACTCCCTCATCTCGTCCATCGCTTTCAAATGCGCATCATCTTTTTGGAGAAACATCTCCGTGCCATGTGCTTTGCTCAGCGCAGCCATCTCTTCAAATGTCTCGGCTTGGAAGACAAGATCACAAGCGCCGCCTAATTGCTTACAGGTCATTGATTTCATAAAAACGTGGATTTTAAATAGTTACAATTCTAATATAAACAACTTATCATTAAGTCAGTCGTAATAGTTCGACAATTCGTTTGCCGACTTTAAATTTTTCAAGTCGTCGATATCGTTGATTCGTTCGTTTTTGGTGGCGGTCTGATACAATGCAAACGACGGAATTGCTATGGATCTGTTTTGATACATTATCTAGCAAGACATCAATCCCGTTTTTGCCAGACCAACTCACTAGATTACCATAGGGCACATCAGTTATAACTAAATCTGCTTTAAACGCTTTCTGCATATTGTGCGGATTCAATATGTCCTGTTGGAAGACATCACATTGAATGGTCTCCGTGTTCTGATCGACAAGTGTATAGAATTGATCAAAAAACGACAGGGCTTTTATATGTGACTCCTTTGAATAGGCTTGATAGAGTGTTTGGATCTCGCGCTCTCTCTTTTGTAAACCTTGAGGTGTCAGTAGTGATAGGTTTTTGGCGGCAGTGCTCAATACATCAGCATTAATATCTGATGCATACATAGTAGCAAGCAAACCCTGTTGGAGTAATGCAATCGTCGTCAATAGATAAGCCCCGCCACAACAAGGGTCGTACAAGCTCAAGTTCTTCTTTGGATCGAGATAATGCAATGCACGATTAAATAGCTCATAGGCGAGCTTGACTGGGAAATTAGGAATACCCTTTTGTCCATAAAGGACATTGCCTGGCGACAAGAATTCAAACGATTGGTTTTTGTAGTGGAGGTATTCCATAGTTTAAGAGTCCAATAGTAAAGCTTTAGTTGGAGGATACTATGACCGATTGACACATAATTTTTTTTGGCTTAATCTAAATTCATTTTCATTTCATGTTGAGTCAAGTTGTGTGCCAGACCTAGTTGTCCAAGAAAGGCATTTAAAGAGACGCAACTAGAGTCTACATTGATCATGGATACTTTACCATCAAATTGAGTCGCAATATGATTGACAACTGATGTAGCAAGCTTCTTACGCCTATGCTCTTGTGAAACAGCAAGTTGACTTATGCGACCACTTGTAGAATTGACAATCACATAAGCTATTAATCCTTGTGTTGAGAATGCTCCGTACATCGTATTGACTGTATCAGACCGCTTAACTGCATCTATTGAATATTGCCACGCAGGTGAGACATCCCAATAGGATTGCAGATGCTCCCAATCCGGATCGATCATCTCTTTGATTTCTATAGCCGTATTCATTATTTTACAATCTACTGATCCCGTATAACAGTTTAATTCTCTAACTTTTTGATAGCCAATTGTTTCATAAGACTTGATCGCAGGCGTATTATTGGATATCACCTCTAAGACCAACTGATCTATGTTTTGCTCTTTCAACTTTGGTAAAATGAAGGCATACATTTGTTTGGTTAAACCATTGCCTCTATACTCTGGGATGACCCCTGTCCCACCATTATAAACGGCAAGACGATTCGGATCATAACCATGCAAAATAAAGCCAACGAGTTGTTCTTTATCAAAGGCACCGACTGAATAAGACAGCGTAATATTCTCAGTATTCATTTTGGTTTTCAATTGCTCAAGTTCTAGATGAAATGGGATGACATAATCAGAAAATGAGTGATTGAATACCTTTAAGATATGATCTTCAGAAATAGTCTCTAGTGTTTTAAATTCCATTGATTTAGCTACATGTTGAGTAAAAAGATACAACGTGCATGTGCATAATACACCAAATGCACTAGTCAATTTTATCTTGACAGACCTCTAGATCTTAGACTATCCATGACAACTTTACAACCCATTGGATAATAGACGATTAAAGAAATCATCTAAATCTCTTTCTTAACAATGGCGTATAGTCAATGTAATAAAAGCCATCTTTTCATCCTTAAACACCGTTCAATTATTAAAAATTAAATGGTTTTAAATTACCCTTTAACGTCACTTTTGTCTTGACACAAAAGTAACCAAAAAGTCAAGACTTGATTGTTTTCTTAACGCTTCAATCACTTCTTTTCCCTAAACTGAAAAAACTCGCGACTGGATGAAATATTTAATATGGCTTGTATTGGTCCAAGGTATTTTATTCTTTTAACTGAAGTCTATTTCGCTCAGACAGATTTCAGTTTTTACGGGAAAAGAATTGCTTTCCGCTAAAAACAATAAGGTCGCAAGGTCTTCCTCAACAGATCCTATAATTTTATAGACCGAAGGGATTTTAGGTGCTCAGGATGGCGTAACATAAATCCCATAAGCCCCAATTAAACTGAACAATGTCCCATTCCACTTCATCTAGAAAAACACATAAGGGACATAAGCCCAATGGTTATTGTACAAGTCACATAAGGAGACTAAAGAGATTGAGCCCTGCACCTACTGTCCATTCGTCTGTACTACGACCAATAGAATTAAATATGAAACTAAGCTAAAACTTTTTGGTGCTAAGATTGCTTTAGGGAGGTAGTTTTCATCTTGATATCCTGTATACAATTCAAGAGATCAAAACCATACAGAATCAAGTTGATCGTATTACTAACAAAATTAATTAAAACCACAGTAAAACAGTTTATGAAATTCCTTAGAAATTATTCAATGTACATCTGTTTATTTATCATGATGATGGGCAGCTCAAGTCTTTCTGCTCAAACAGATGCTCAATCCAAAAAATTGATTGACAACATGATGGGTGTCACTGGAGACTATGACAAGCTAAGGGCCAAGAAAGATGTCCAATTCGATTATGTCTATGATAATTTTGATGCCGGTAAGGATGTATCAAAAGAGCGCTTGATTTTCGACGGTGAGTCTTCATGGGCGTCTTACTCCGTACATCAGCGCAATGTGCTCCCCGAACAAGAAGGGATTGCCGAGCAGTCGCTGATCAATGGTAAGCCACAACTGACTTTGAATGGCAAGTTTGTCACAGACGAGAAGGCCTTGGGTGCCACTGTTTTCATTAGAGAGGTCAATCCATTCTGGTTTTCTATGATATACAAACTGAAAGACAATGGCACCAATTACAAATACATGGGATCAGAAACTGTGGATGGTGTTGCCTATGATAAAGTATCGCTGACATATGATGGAGCCGTCACAAAAAAAGAAGCTGATGATGAATACATTCTATATTTCAACAAAAAGACACATCTTTTAGATCTCTTCTATTTTTCATTACCTGCATTTGGAGTGACCAAACCGATACTTAAAATGACAATATCATATCAAGTCATAGACGGTATATATGTTCCAGTGTCTAGAAAATCATATGCGCCCACTCCAGCTGGCGAATACCAATTAAATGGGGAATATACATTTAAGAATGTGAAGTTTGGGAATGGATTTAGGGCTGAGGACTTTGTGTTGAAAGGGATGTAAAAAGTTAAGATTTAGACAAGGCTTGATACTTGAGGTGTACTTTGAGTTGGGTATTTTTCAATTTTGCATTTTGATGTAGAGGTGCACGACAGACAACGCACTTTGCATAGGTTTTTGTCTCATTGCCCGTTTGCTATTCTAATCAATATACTAATATTGGATACCTCGCACAGTAATCTCGTATTGTATTTGATGCAATCACTCTAGTGCTTTGTCAAGTATATATTGACCTGTTGAATTTGAGCGTAGTGTGTGCATGAACTAGGCGCAGGTTCGGTCTGATATCAAGGCCGATTCTGTAACGACGTGCATGCGCAAAATACGCCAAATGCGTTAGTCAGGTATATATTGAGAGAGCACTTGTAATTTATCAAATGTGTTTTCATATCCAGTTCTTAAAATTTAAAATCCTTAATAGGTGAAGAGATGTCTACTAATGTTCCATTGGGGTCTTTTAACAAGAGTCGCCGTTGCCCATATACTGTATCCATTGGTTTACTTACTATTTTAAAATTTTCTGATTCTGCTATTGCCAACAATTCATCAGCACTTTCAACTACAAACGTGATATAAAATCCCTGAGGACTATTTTGAAATTCTACAGGTACAATCTCATTCGACCTCTCAATTATCCCTAATTCAAACTTTTTATCTTTTGAAATTAGATGGACAAACCAATCGCTATCATAGTTGACATTGAAATCAAATAATTTGGTGTAAAAATTTTTCGTCTCATTTAATTTGTCAGAACAAATGTTTGTCATTATCCGATTTAATATTGCCATGTTATTTTAATGTTTTATTGGAATGAATATTTCTGTTAATAAATCTTCCGTTGGTGTAAGTTCTTTGTTATTGATGTATTGCTCAAAAATGGGTTCTTCTCTTAAATTATATTCCATCTTTATAATCCAATCCCTAAAAATGTGATTGTAAACAAGACCTAAATTCTGATAATCTCCTTTATACAAAAAAGATAAATACTTTCCACCCAAAATAGTTTTGGTCGAAAATTCAGTTTCCACTTTTGTACCATTTGGAATGGAGATACATGCATCATATCTCACTTTTTCGTTTGGTGTGATTTCAGGGTCATCCCAATTAATCCCATAAAATTTTGATTCCCAATTTATCATTTGATGTTTTTGAGCAACAGCAAACAAACTGTCCCAATTTGCTTTAGTTGTACCGTCTCCGATTTTGCCTTTTGATTGTTGAAATATTACGTGAATGTCTTTTATGTTTTTTACCGTTTCAACTAATTGAAAATCGCTTCTAAGATTATTGGATTTCTGTTCCATTATTAGGTTTTTATGTTTTCTGATATAAGTTGGGCTTACTCTAAACATTTTTTTAAAACTTTTGGTAAAAGCTGAAGGAGTTTGGTAACCAACTCGATAAGTTATTTCATTAATGGGTTGAGAAGAATAGCGCAATAACTTTATGGCTGTTTCTAATCTGATGCGATTGATGTAACTCCCTAATGTTTCATTCAGAAATGCTTTCATAATTCTATGAAAGTGAAACTTAGATAAGTTGGCTAATGTAGCCAACTTATCTAAATCTGGTGTTTCATCTAAGTTTGCATCGATATAGGTAAGGACCTTGTCGATACTAAGTTGGTAATTGTTCATACATTTATTTTTGCAAACCAATCTACAATGGCGTTTCCAATTTCATTTGGCAAATCTTCTTGTAAATAATGCTTGCTTTTGCCTACGCAAAGGTCTGTCATTTTTGGAAACTCTTTACGCATCATGGGTAAATATTCTTTTCTAAATAGTGACCCTGGTTTTGCCCACAAAATATGAAAAGGAACATCTGTTTTTGATAACCATCTGTTGTAATTGTTTATGATTGTTGCGTTCTGTGGATTTTCACCAGCAATGGGTAATTCTCTTGGGAATTGGAGCATTGGTTTCCTTGATGGTTTTTCTAAAAATGGCTTTCTATAATTGTCCATTTCAATTTTTGATAATTTCCTTTTTGTCAAATAGGGCATCGCTTTTTCAATAAAGAAATTTTGGTCATAAATCACATTTGGACCTTCGATAGGGTCAAAGAATTTTTTAAACATCCGACGTGTAACGGGTGGAATGGTTTCCCAACTATCCCAAGGTCTTAAAATACCTTCCATGAGCACTATGCCTTTAATATTTTTTTCGTTTTCCATTGCATATTTCAGACCTATGAAACTTCCCCAATCGTGCAAAACCAGCACTATGTTTTTCAGTTCCATTTTTTTGATGAACATCTCAATATACCTACAATGGTCAGACATCTTATACGAAATATCAGGTTTCTCTGATTTCCCCATACCTATTAAATCGACTGCGATTGCTCTATTGTCTTTAGATACAAATGGAATAATATTTCTCCATAAGTAGGAAGATGTTGGATTTCCGTGAAGAAACAGAAATGTAGTTCCTTTTCCTTCATCAATATAATGAAGATTAGCGTCAAGTATGTTTACATACTTTGATTGGAAAGGAAAGTCGGCTGAAATAGAATCATTTTTTTTGAAGAACATAATTTTAATTTTTGATGTAAAGCAAAATTATGGCTCCTTTTTTATTATTAATGTTCCAATCTTGCGGAGTTTTTCTTTTTTCTTGTGGCTAACGTGAGTTTACGCAACACCCCCAATCTCCTCACCACCTCTCCATCCTCTAGCCATCACACCACGCCCACTTTTTAATAAATTAAAATTAACAAAAATAATGATATTTACGTAG